>NZ_JABVZR010000001.1:2082421-2776562 GCF_017163935.1 Novosphingobium terrae
AGATCCAGCGCCATCGCCAGCACATCGGGCGAATAGAGAACCGAGCCTGAAGCCAAGGCTCAACCGGCCTTGTGATGGGGGCGATGATGCGGCGCGACGCGGGGCTTGGGCGCGTCATCATCATTGCTGGCCGAACTGTCGGCATCCGCAGCATCGGCGGCAGCCTTGCGGCGCTCCGAGACGATCTTGAGCAGTGCGCTGCTGCTGGCGTTGACGAAGGGATAGGTGCGGCTCTTGGTGATCCATTCGGGCCTGCCGCCCACGCCCCAGACCGTGTCATAGAACAGCACGATAAGCGAGAAACCCGCTACCACGATCAGCGTGCCTTTCACCGCGCCAAAGCCGAAGCCCAGCACGCGGTCAACAGGGCCAAGGATCGAGTTACGCGCGGCGCCGCCCAGATAGCGGGCCAGAAAGCGCACAAGGAAATAGGGCACCAGCAGCAGGAACAGGAAAGCGGCGACATCGGCGCCGGATTCCGATCCGATATGCGACACCAGCGCTGCGGCCAGCGGGGCTTGCAGCAGATGCACTGCGGCCATCGCCACGATAAAGGCGGACAGCGAAATAGCCTCCTGCACGAAACCGCGCAGAAAGCCGAGCGAGGCAGCGGCGCCCACCACCACGAAAACAGTTACATCAAAACCGGTCATAGAGGACCGGACTATTCGCCCCCAAGGATACGGTCAACGAGATTTGGCAGCAGTTGCACGCTTGTATGACGCCCCCCTGCTTCCTTGACCGCGCCGTTCTTGCCGGAGAGCGCTTTATCCTCCGGCCCGAAGGCATGGGCAAAGCCCAGTTTGGCCGATTCGCGCAGCCGCAAACCCGCATGGGCGACAGGCCGGATTTCGCCCGCCAGCGAGACTTCGCCGAACCACACCGCCTCACGCGGCAAAGGCTTTTCCGCCAGCGCCGAAACCAGCGCGGCGGCCACCGCCAGATCGGCGGCGGGGTCCGCCAGCCTGTAGCCGCCCGCCACATTGAGATAGACTTCCGCGCTGGAGAAATTCAGCCCGCAGCGTGCCTCCAGCACCGCCAGCAGCATGGCGAGGCGCCCATTATCCCAACCCACCACCGCGCGGCGGGGCGTGGCGCCCGATTGCAGCCTCACGATCAGCGCCTGAATTTCCACCAGCACCGGGCGCGTGCCCTCCATCGCCGGGAAGACCGCGCTGCCCGCAATGGTGTTTTCCCGGCCCGACAGGAACAGCAGCGAAGGATTGCCGACTTCGGCCAGACCATGGCCTTCCATGGCGAACACACCGATTTCATCGACGGGGCCGAAGCGGTTCTTCAGATTGCGCAGGATGCGGTATTGGTGGCTGCGCTCACCCTCGAAGGCCATGACCACATCGACCATATGCTCAAGCACGCGCGGCCCCGCGATGCTGCCATCCTTGGTGACATGGCCCACCAGCACCAGCGCCGTGCCATTCTCCTTGGCATAGCGGATCAGTTCGAAGGCACAGCCGCGCACTTGGGAAACCGTGCCCGGAGCGCCCTCGATCTGGTCGGAATGCATGCACTGGATCGAATCGATCACCAGCAGCGCCGGCGCATCCATATCGCCCAGCGTGGTGAGAATATCGCGTACCGATGTGCTGGCGGCCAGCTTGATCGGCGCGGCGGCCACGCCCAGCCTTTCGGCGCGCAGGCGGATCTGGCCGGTGGCCTCCTCGCCGCTGATGTAGACGGCAAGGCCGCCCGCTTGCGCCACCTTGGCGCTGGCCTGAAGCAGCAGGGTCGATTTGCCGATGCCCGGATCGCCGCCCATCAGGATCGCGCTGCCCGGCACAAGACCGCCGCCCAGCGCGCGGTCGAATTCATCGATGCCCGTCGAGCGCCGGACCAGCGCCTTGCCCGGCATATCCAGCGGCTCGAAGCTGATCGCCCTGCCGCCGCTGGAGAGGTCATGCTTGGCCGAGAAGACCGTTGCCGGGGCCTCCTCGGTCAGCGTGTTCCACTCGCCGCAATCGACGCATTGCCCCTGCCAGCGGTTGGTGACACTGCCACAGGAAGAACAGACGAAGCGACGTTTGGGTTTGGCCATAAGGCCTGCGTAATGAGAACGAATTGAGAACGCAAGCGCGGATTTATTCGCGCATATCGTTCCAGGCGTCCTTGATGCGGTTGAAGAAGCCCTTCACCTCGGGGCATTCATCGCCGGTCTCAGTGCCCTGAAATTCGCGCAGCAATTCCTTCTGGCGAGCCGAAAGGCGTGTCGGCGTTTCCACCGCCACTTCCACCACCAGATCGCCGATCCCGCGACCGTTGAGCACCGGCATGCCCGCCCCGCGCTTGCGCAGTTGCTTGCCAGACTGGATGCCCGCCGGGATCTCGATCTCATGCACCTTGCCGTCGAGGCCAGGAATCTCGATCGAGCCGCCCAGCGCGGCGGTGGTGAAGCTGATCGGCGCGCGCGTCAGCAGCGTGGTGCCATCGCGCTCGAACACCTTGTGGCGCTTCACATGGAGGAAGATGTAGAGATCGCCCGGAGGCGAACCGAAAGGCCCGGCCTCACCCTTGCCGGTCAGGCGGATGCGCGTGCCGGTGTCGACGCCCGCCGGGATTGAGACCTCCAGCTTCTGCTTCTGATCGACGCGACCTTCGCCACCGCAGGCACGGCAGGGCTTCTCGATCACTTCACCGCGACCGTGACAGGTGGGGCAGGTGCGCTCCACCATGAAGAAGCCCTGATTGGCGCGGACCTTGCCGTGGCCGCCGCACAGGTTGCAGCGGCGCGCGCCGGTGCCGGGCTCGGCGCCCTTGCCGTGGCAAGGCTCGCAGGTGGTGGAAACTTCGATCTCGATCTCGACGTCCTTGCCATGGAAGGCTTCGTCGAGGCCGATTTCCAGATCATAGCGCAGATCGGCACCGCGACGCGCCTGCTGGCGTCCGCCGCCGCCGCCGAAGGCGCTGCCGAAGATCGTCTCGAAAATATCGCCAATGTCGCCAAATTCGGCGCCCTGACCGCCAAAGCCACCACCACCGGGGCCGCCATTCTGGAAAGCGGCATGGCCGAAGCGGTCATAGGCGGCGCGCTTCTGGGGGTCTTTCAGGCAGTCGTAAGCCTCGCTGATCTCCTTGAACTTCGCCTCGGAGTCCTTGCAGCCCGGGTTGCGGTCCGGGTGGAACTTCATCGCCAGCTTGCGATATGACGTCTTGAGCGTCGCATCATCGGCTTCGCGGGTGACTTCCAGCAATTCGTAATAATCGACCTGCGTCGACATGGGCTTTCCTTCGGGATCAGTTCAGCGCGGATGTCGGCAACTTCAGTTGCCTCACCGGAAATGCATACAAACAGGCCCGCCACGCCACTTGACCGGCGTGGCGGGCCCACTTTTCACGTTAAGGCCTGCGGATCAGCCCTTGTTCTCGTCAACTTCCGAGAACTCGGCGTCAACCACGCCATCGTCATGAGCCTGACCACCAGCGCCGCCCGGGGCAGCAGCCGAAGCCTGCTCCTTCTCATAGATCGCCTGCCCCAGCTTCATGGCCTTTTCGGTCAGGGCCTGGGTCTTGGCGGTCATCTCGGCGGGCTCACCACCTTCGATGGCCGTCTTGGCCTCGGCGATGGCAGCCTCGATCTCGGCCTTCAGCGCGGGATCGACCTTGTCACCATTTTCAGCGATCTGCTGCTCGGTGGCATGGACGAGGCTTTCGGCGTTGTTCTTGGCCTCGGCGGCCTCACGACGCTTCTTGTCCTCTTCGGCGAACTTCTCGGCATCCTTGACCATCTGGTCGATGTCGGAATCCGACAGACCGCCCGAAGCCTGGATGCGGATCTGCTGCTCCTTGCCGGTGCCCTTGTCCTTGGCCGACACGTTCACCAGACCGTTGGCGTCGATGTCGAAGGTCACCTCGATCTGCGGCACACCGCGGCGAGCCGGGGGAATGCCGACCAGATCGAACTGGCCCAGGATCTTGTTGTCCGCCGCCATTTCACGCTCGCCCTGGAAGACGCGGATGGTCACGGCCTGCTGATTGTCGTCAGCGGTCGAATAGACCTGGCTCTTCTTGGTGGGGATCGTGGTGTTGCGGTCGATCATGCGGGTGAACACGCCGCCCAGCGTCTCGATGCCCAGCGACAGCGGGGTCACGTCGAGCAGCAGAACGTCCTTCACGTCGCCCTGAAGCACACCGGCCTGAATGGCGGCGCCCATGGCCACGACTTCGTCAGGGTTGACGCCCGTGTGGGGTTCCTTGCCGAAGAAGTCCTTCACGGCGTCGCGCACCTTGGGCATGCGGGTCATACCGCCCACCAGCACGACATCGTCGATCTGGCTGGCCGAGATGCCGGCATCCGCCATGGCCTTGCGGCAGGGCTCCAGCGTGCGCTGGATCAGGTCACCGACCAGACGCTCCAGGTCCGAACGCGTGATCGTCTCCACCAGATGGAGCGGGGTGGTGGCGCCACCTTCCATACGGGCGGTGATGAAGGGCAGGTTGATCTCGGTGGTCTGCGCGGACGACAGCTCGATCTTGGCCTTTTCAGCGGCTTCCTTCAGGCGCTGCAGGGCCAGACGGTCGGTCTTGAGGTCCAGGCCTTCCTTGGCCTTGAACTTGTCGGCCAGATATTCGACCAGCTTGCTGTCGAAATCTTCACCGCCCAGGAAGGTGTCGCCGTTGGTCGACTTCACCTCGAACACGCCATCGCCGATTTCCAGAATGGAAACGTCGAAGGTGCCGCCGCCAAGGTCATAGACAGCGATGGTCTTGCCATCGTTCTTGTCCAGACCATAGGCCAGAGCAGCCGCCGTCGGCTCGTTGATGATGCGCAGCACCTCAAGACCGGCGATCTGGCCGGCGTCCTTGGTGGCCTGACGCTGAGCGTCGTTGAAGTAGGCCGGCACGGTGATGACGGCCTGCGTCACGGTCTCGCCCAGATAGCTCTCGGCGGTTTCCTTCATCTTCTGCAAGGTGAAGGCGCTGACCTGCGAGGGCGAATAGTCGGTGCCGCCGGCTTCGACCCACGCATCGCCATTCTTCCCCTTGGCGATCTTGTAGGGAACCAGCGCCATGTCCTTCTGCGTCATCGGATCGTCGTAACGACGGCCGATCAGACGCTTCACAGCGAAGATGGTGTTGTCGGGGTTGGTCACCGCCTGACGCTTGGCAGGCTGGCCGATCAGGCGCTCACCATCCTTGGTGAAGGCGACGATCGAAGGCGTGGTGCGCGCCCCTTCCGAATTTTCGATGACCTTGGGCTTGCCGCCATCCATCACAGCAACGCAGCTGTTGGTGGTGCCAAGGTCGATACCGATCACTTTACCCATAGTTCTTCCGTCCTCATGTCGCTGTGTGACACCGCCTGTCCAAAGGCCCCCGCATGCGCGGCAGACCGGTTTGGCGGCTCTTTGACGAAGGGGCATATAGGAGTGGTTTGCCACCCGACAAGGGCTTTTGGGCAGCTAATCGGTGATGACTGCCAGCTATTTGGTCCATGATTTGGTTACCAGCGCTTGGCGCGGGGCCTGTCACAGTCTAGCAGAGGGCCCGTCAGGAGATTTGCAGAAGATGTTTATCGCGCGCTTTACCCTCCCCCTGCTCGCGCTGGCGAGCCTTGCCGCCTGCCACAAGGGCGAAGAGGCCCCCACCTCCGCCGCAGTCAGCGAAAGCGCGGCCGCCCCCACGCCGACAGCGGAAAATACCGCGCCATCGGGCCGCCTTGTGCTGCCCGTGATCCCGGGCCGCCCTGCCGCCGCCTATGTGACTTGGTGCAACACCGGCCCGGCGCCTGTGACCATCACCGGCGTGGTGATCTCCTCCGCCAAGACCGCCGAGATGCACGAGACCAAGGGCACCGAAATGGCGCCCCTGCCCCGCCTGAAGCTTGATCCCGGTGACAGCACGAATTTCGCGCCCGGCGGGCGGCATGTGATGGTCTTCGGCCTGCGCAAGACAGTGAAGGCGGGCGATTCCATCGGTTTCAAGCTGGTGCTGGAAGATGGCCGCAGGCTGGTCGGCTCGCTCAAGGTCGAGGCTGCCGGGGCGACGCCTGAAGCCGCGCATGACGATATGGCCGGGATGAAGATGTAAGGTTTGAAGAAAAGGGAAAGTGCGAGGGTGTTACACCCTCGCGCTCCCATTATTGTCTGCGTGGCGTGCAGGGTTCGGACATAGAGCAACATCGCTGCGCCGCAGGCAGAAATTGCCAGCACAGATCAATCATTGATGATTGAAGGCCTGCGGCGCTTTCCGCTGCGCAGGTGGAGAGGCGGGGCGCTCCGCTTCGGCGCAACTGCCCTTTCGTCGGGAGACGTAACGGGGGTGCAGGGGGCGTAACGCCCCCTGCTTCTACCCCTTCAAACCTTTAGCAATCCACGCGATGCTCATTGCCGTCGCGATCATGACGATAGCAATAGCCATCGTTCTTATGCACGGTCGAGCCGATCAGAGCGCCCGCAGCCGCGCCGATCGCCGCGCCGGTAACGACATTGCCGCCCGCCACGCCCGAGATCACCGCGCCCGCGCCCGCGCCGCCCAGAGCGCCTTCGCCGCCATAGTTATGGGCACAACCGCCAAGGGCAAGCGCCCCGCCAGCGATCATCGATAAAATCAACGTTCTGGTCATGATATCCTCCATCCTATGATGGAGATATGACCTACGGCGCGGGATGTTCCACCCGCGCCGGGGCTCGCTATGGGCCTTTTAGTCGGGCTTCTTGGCCACGGCGACCATGGCCGGGCGCAGCAGTCGGTCCTTGATGGTGTAGCCGTGCTGCAGCACCTGAATGATCGTGCCGGGCTCGGCCTCGGCATGGGGGATTTCGATCATCGCCTGATGCTGATTGGGGTCGAGGGGCAGGCCCTGAGCCGCAACCTTCTGGATGGCGTTCTGGTTGAACACCTTGTCCAGCTCGCGCGTGGTGGCCTCGATGCCCGCCACCAGCGGCTTGAGCTTCTCGTCGTCGCGTAGCTCCTGCGAGATCGAATCGAGGGCGCGCGACAGATTGTCGGCCACGCTCAGAATGTCGCGGGCGAAGCTGGTGCTGGCATAGGCGCGGGCGTCGGCGATGTCCTTTTCCAGACGGCGGCGCACGTTCTGCGTCTCGGCGCGGGCGTAGAGCACCTCCTGCTTGGCCGCTTCCAGATCGTTTTCCAGCGTCGCGATTCGGCTGTCCTGCTCGGCATTCACGCCGGGGGCAGCGCCCTCCACGCCTGCGTCCTTCGAGGATTCGCTGGCGGCCTGGAAGATGTCCTCATTCATATCATTGCCTTCATTTATCGGATCAGTCGGCCCAGACTCTGGGCGGTGAAATCCACCATGGGGACGACTCGCGCATAATTCAACCGTGTCGGCCCGATCACACCGACCACGCCGACCACCCGGCCTTCGCGATCACGGTAGGGAGAAGCGATCACGGATGAGCCGGAAAGGGCGAAAAGCCGGTTCTCGGCGCCGATGAAAATGCGGGTCGATTCGGCTTCACGGGCAAGGTCCAGCATCTGGGCGACGGACTGCTTGCTTTCCAGATCATCGATCAGGGATCGCACGCGCTCCAGATCACCCAGCGCATTGTCGTCCAGCAGATTGGCCTGCCCCCGCACGATCAGCACCGGGCGGCGCTGGGCGTCCTGACTCCAGACGGCAAGGCCTCGGTTGACCAGATCGGCGCTGGCGGCATCCAGAGCGCTCTGGCCCGAGGCGATCTGCGTCTGCATCAGCCGCGCCGCCTCCCCAAGCGTGCGTCCCGCCAGATGGGCGGTGATATAGTTGGAAGCCTCTTCCAGAGCGCCGGGCGGCAGGCCTGCGGGCAGTTCAACGATGCGGTTCTCGATCCCGCCATCCTGCCCGACCAGCACCGCCAGAGCACGCCCCGGCGAAAGCGGCACCAGCGTCACCTGCGCCAGCAAAGGCTCATGCGCAGGCACCATCACCACGCCTGCGCAGGCCGAAAGATCGGAGAGCGCGGCGCTAGTAGCCGCCAAAGCAGCTTCAATCGGGCCGGGCTCGGTCAGGCTGCGTTCGATGGCCTCGCGCTCTTCCCGCGTGGGCTGGGACATCTGCATCATGCCATCGACGAACAGGCGCAGGCCCACTTCTGTCGGCATGCGGCCCGCGCTGGTATGCGGTTGGCTCAGCAGCCCCTGCCCTTCAAGATCGGCCAGCACGCTGCGGATCGAGGCGGGCGAGAGGTTCAGCTCTCCCCCACCCGCCAGCGTGCGAGAACCCACGGGCTGGCCGGTCGTCAGATAGCCTTCGACCACCCGGCGAAAGATCTCGCGGGCGCGGGTGGTCAGTTCGGTGACGGGCAGGCTGTGCATAGTGCATCTTTCATGGGGCAGAGGGGCCCCATTTGCAACGCCGGGCATCCGTGATGCACGGTCATTTAATAACACCGGGGCTGGCCATTTCCGGGCGCGAGTATTAGAGCCGCGCCAAACCGCTTCATAAGGACCAAACCCTATGCGCCCATCCGGCCGCGCCGCAGACGAAATGCGCAGCATCGAGATCGTCACCAACTTCACCAAGCATGCCGAAGGCAGCGTGCTGGTCAGCTTTGGCGACACCAAGGTGCTGGTCACCGCCAGCGTGGAAGAGCGCGTGCCGCCGTTCCTGCGCGGCAAGGGCGAAGGCTGGGTGACGGCGGAATATTCGATGCTGCCCCGCGCCACCCACACGCGCGGCCAGCGTGAAGCCGCCAAGGGCAAGCAGAGCGGCCGCACGCAGGAAATCCAGCGCCTGATCGGCCGCTCGCTGCGCGCTGTCACGGATCTGAAGAAGCTGGGCGAGCGCCAGATCACCCTCGACTGCGACGTGATCCAGGCCGATGGCGGCACCCGCACCGCCGCCATCAGCGGCGCATGGGTCGCGCTGCGTCTGGCCGTCAACGGGTTGATCGCCAAGGGCCTGATCACCGAAGACCCGCTGACCCGCAAGGTCGCCGCTGTCTCCTGCGGCATCACCAAGGGCACGCCGGTGCTGGATCTCGACTACATCGAGGACAGCAGCGCCGACGCTGACGCCAATTTCGTGCTGATCGAGGGCGGCCATATCGCCGAGGTGCAGGCCACCGCCGAGGGCGCGACCTATGATGAGGAAGGCCTGCTGCGCCTGCTGCGTCTGGCCCGCATCGGCTGCGACCGCATTTTCGCCGCTCAGGCCGAAGCGGTCGCCTGACAAATTGGCTCTGAACGGCGGGTGTGATCCCGCCGTTCTTACAGAATAAGACTTCCGGGAGAGATGCATGTCGAGATTGCACGGTCAGCTGGTGATCGCCACGCATAATCCGGGCAAGCTGCGCGAGATTTCCGCGCTGCTGGCCCCTTACGGCGTGGAATGCGTCTCTGCCGGAGACCTCGGGCTGGATGAGCCCGAGGAAATCCACGACAATTTTATCGAAAACGCGCTGCTCAAGGCCCGCTACGCCACCGAGAAATCGGGCCTGCCCGCGCTGGCCGATGATTCGGGCCTCTGCGTGGAAGCTCTGGGCGGTCGCCCCGGCGTCTACACCGCCGACTGGGCCGAGCGTCACTGGTACGAGGGCCCCGAAGGCCGCGACTGGTTTATGGCCATGGGCAAGGTCGAAGGCCTGCTGTGCGAGCAAGGCCCCGATGTGGGCCGCGCCGCCCATTTCGCCTGCGTGCTGGCGATCACCTGGCCCGATGGCGTCCATGCCGTCTATGAGGGCCGCGCCGATGGCAAGCTGACATGGCCGCCGCGCGGCAAGCTGGGCTTCGGCTTCGACCCCGTCTTCGTGCCGCTGGGCCATGAGCAGACCTTCGCGGAACTCGATCCCACCGAGAAGAACCGCATCAGCCACCGCTCCGACGCTTTCGCCAAGCTGGTGGCCGACCAGTTCGGGTGATATTTAGAGGTCTATGGCGCGCGCACTCTACATCCACTGGCCCTTCTGCCTGAAGAAATGCCCCTATTGTGACTTCAACAGCCACGTCCGCGATGGGGTGGATCATGAACTATGGCAGCGCTCCCTGCTGGCCGATATGGAGCGCGAGGCCGGGATCGCTGGCGGGGAAACGCTGACCAGCATTTTCTTCGGCGGCGGCACGCCTTCCTTGATGCCGCCTGCCTTGGTGGCCGCCCTGCTGGAACGTGCAGAACAGCTTTGGGGCTTCGACTCCGGCATCGAGATCACGCTGGAAGCCAATCCCTCCAGCGTCGAGGCGGCGAAGTTTGCAGCTCTCGCCAGTGCAGGCGTCAACCGCGTGTCGCTGGGCGTGCAGGCGCTGGATGACAAGGCACTAAAATTCCTCGGCCGCCTGCATGGTGTGGATGAGGCCTTGGCCGCGCTGGATGTGGCGCAGCGCCATTTCGCACGCACCAGCTTCGATCTGATCTATGCCCGCCCCAACCAGAGCATGGTCGACTGGGAAGCCGAACTGACCCGCGCCCTGTCCTTCGGCACCGATCACCTCTCGCTCTACCAACTGACCATCGAGCCCGGCACGCGCTTCGAGCGCCTCGTGCGCGATGGCGCTTTCGCCCCGCTGGAGGACGATCCGGCAGCGGACCTCTTCACCCTCACCCGCCAGATCACGGCGGCCCACGGCCTGCCCGCCTATGAGGTGAGCAACCACGCCCGCCCCGGCCAGCAAAGCCGCCACAACCTCGCCTATTGGCGCTATCAGGATTACGCCGGGATCGGCCCCGGAGCGCATGGCCGCCGCCACGCCACCGCCACCACGCGCCACAAGAAGCCGGAAAACTGGCTCTCCGCCATCGAGGCCCAAGGCGACGGCATTCAGGAAGCCCGCCAGCTCTCCATCCGCGAACAGGCCGCCGAGGCCATGCTGATGGGCCTGCGTCTGGCCGAGGGTGTCGATCTGGCGGCGCTCTCCACGCGCTTTGGCCTCACATCCGACGAACTGGCCGCCCCCGCCCGCCTTGCCTTGTACGAACGGCAAGGGCTGGTGTGGAGCGACGGCCCACGCATCGGCGTCACCGAGCCCGGCATGCTGGTGCTGAACGCGCTGATCGGCGAACTCGTCCCCACGGAACTGGTGGTGTGAGCGACGAGCCAGCGCCGTCCCTCGCCCGCCGCGCCGACCTGCTGGCGGCATGGACCGCTCACCTCGCCCAGAACCGCCGCCGCAGCCCGCACACCGTGCGCGCCTACACCGCCACCGCCGCCCGACTGGTCCACGCCACCGGCGCGGAGGATTGGGCCACTCTGGCCGAGATTGAAGCCTCCAACCTGCGCGCCCATCTGGCCGGCCGCCGCGCCGACGGGCTGGGCAATGCCTCAGCGGCGCGCGAACTCTCTGCCTTGCGTGCCTTCATCACCTTCGCGCGCCAGCAGGCCGGAGACCCGACCCCCGCCCCGCCCCGCCTGCGCGGCCCCCGGATCAAAAAAGGCCTCCCTCGCCCCGTTACCCCTGACGAAGCCATCAACCTCGCCGATCTCGTCGAAGAAGACGCCACCGCCCCATGGATCGGCGCTCGCGACCGCGCGGTGCTGATGCTGCTCTACGGCGCCGGGCTGCGTATCGCCGAAGCACTCTCACTGACGGGCGGTGTTCTCCCCATCGGCGAGGCGCTGCTGGTCACGGGCAAAGGCAGCAAGCAACGCCTTGTGCCGATCCTGCCCATCGTGGCGCAAGCGGTCGCCGATTACGCCAAGGCCTGCCCTTGGCCGATCACGCGCGACGGTGCACTGTTCTTCGGGGCTCGTGGCGGCGCGCTGCAGCAAGCTCTGGTGCAAAAAGCTGTCCGCCGGGCGCGGGGGGCGTTGGGTTTGCCAGATACGGCCACGCCTCACGCGTTGCGCCATTCCTTTGCGACGCATCTGTTGGGCGCAGGAGCCGATCTGCGGTCTCTTCAAGAGTTGCTGGGGCATGCCAGCCTGTCCTCCACCCAGATTTACACCAAAGTGGATGCGGCTGTGCTGTTGGATGCCTATCGGGCGGCACACCCAAGGGAACAAGGGTAAGAAGAAAAGGAAAATGCGAGGGTCATAACCCTCGCGCTCCCTTTAATGTCTGCGTTGCGCGCCAGTTCGGCCATGGAGCAACGTCGCAGCGCCGCAGGCATAAATATTGCGGCTTCGCCGCTTTGGCGCAACGCGGAGATGGTGCTCAGGTCAAGACAGTAACGGGGGTGCAGGGGGCGATGGCCCCCTGCTTTCATCCTTAACCCTTCTTCATCTCCGCAACGCGAACCTCGATCGCATCCCAGATCAGCCCGGCCACATCCACGCCATCGAAACGCTCGATCGCCACGATGCCCGTGGGCGAGGTCACGTTGATCTCCGTCAGCCATTCGCCGCCGATCACATCGATGCCCACGAAGGTGAGGCCGCGCTTTTTCAACTCCGGTCCAAGGACGCGGCAAATTTCCTGCTCACGCTCGGTCAGCTGCGTCGCTTCCGCGCTTCCGCCCACGGCCAGATTGCTGCGGAACTCGCCGGCGCCCGGGCGGCGGTTGATGGCACCGGCCACCACACCGTCCACCAGCACGATACGCTTGTCGCCCTTGGCCACGTCGGGGAGGAAGGGCTGGACCATATAGGGCTCGGGCCACATCTGGCTGAACACCTCGACCAGCGCGCCGAGGTTGTCGCCGGTGGCAGGCACGCGGAACACCGCTTTGCCGCCGTTGCCGTGGAGAGGCTTGATGACCAGATCGCCCGAATAGCCCTTGGCGACGAGGCGTTGCTGGAAACTGCGCACATCCTCGATGCGGCGGGCGACCAGCGTGGGCGGCATAAACTGCGCAAAATCGAGAACGAAGACCTTTTCGGGCGCGTTGCGCACCTGCTCGGGATCGTTGACGACCAGCGTGCGGCCCTTGAGCTTTTCAAGGATATGCGCACCGGTGATATAGCCCAGATCGAAGGGCGGGTCCTGACGCATCAGCACCACATCGACATCTTCGGCCAGATCCAGCGTCTGGAACTCGCCCAGCGTGTAGTGGCGTTCTCCCTTGTCGGCGGGGCGCTGCACGGTCACGGGGGCGGCCCATGCCGTCACCTTGGCCGGGCCATCGCCCAGCGAGTCCCACGCCAGCGAGCCGACATCATAGTACCACATGCTGATCCCGCGCGCCTGCGCCGAGAGCATCAGGGCAAAGGTGGAATCGCCCGCGATGTTGATGCCGGAGAGCGGGTCCATCTGGACAGCGACGCGCAAACTCATGAGGTACTCCTGAAAATCAGACAGATGCGCTTACGGCATCCACGCATTGGGGATGTGGTATGGATCATGCCCCGGCGCAAGGAGGATGACGTCGATCCGCATATCCTGCCCTTCCGGCACGAAGCGCGAGGCCAGCACTTCGGCGGCCATGGCGACGCGGGTAAGGCGCTTCTGGTCGATGGCATCGACATGCGTTTCGGCCTTGGCGCGCCATTTCACTTCGGCAAAAACAGTCAGCCCTTCGCGCCGGGCGATCAGATCAACTTCCCCGCGCGGGGTTTTCACGCGGCGGGCGACGATCTCGAAACCTTGGCCTTCCAGAAACAGCGCGGCCTCATCCTCGCCCTTGCGACCGCGTGCCTCGGCGGCGATGCGGTTGGCCTGGCCGCACCAGTCGGTCATTTCAGGCGCATCGCCAGCGCATAGAGTTCCTTGCGATCCAGCCCGGTCGCCTTGGCAACGGCGGCGGCGGCCTGACTGGCCTTGGCATGCTGCAATTCGGCGCGCAGCATGGCTTCGGCATCCTCCATGGTAGCCTGCTTGGCCACGGGAGGGCCGATCAGCAGCACGATCTCGCCCTTGGGAGGATGGGCGGTGTAATGGGCGATCAAGTCTTCGGGCTGGCCACTGCGGCATTCCTCGAACATCTTGGTCAGTTCGCGGGCCACCGCCACCTCTCGGCCCGGCAGCACCTGCGCGATGGCCGTCAGCGAATCGATCAGGCGTGGCGACGTTTCGTAGAAGATCAGCGTGGCAGGCACGGCCGCCAGTTCGGCCAGAGCATCACCCCGCGCCTTGTCCTTGGATGGCAAAAATCCGGCAAACAGGAACCGGTCCGAAGGCAGTCCCGACAGCGTGATCCCCATCACCGCCGCGCAAGGACCCGGCAGGCTGGTGACGGCAATCCCCCGCTCCCGCGCCTCGCGGACCAGACGATAGCCCGGGTCCGACACCAGCGGCGTTCCCGCGTCAGAGACCAGCGCCACCGGCTCGGCGCTCATCAGCGCCAGCAGCTTTTCGCGAGCGTTTTCATCGGCATGGTCATCGTAACGGATCAACCGCTGTTTCAAACCAAGATGTTGCATCAGCCGCCCGGTTATCCGAGTATCCTCACAGGCCACCGCTGACACGCCACGCAATATCTCCACGCCGCGCATGGTGATATCGCCAAGATTGCCAATGGGCGTGGCCACAATATAGAGGCCGGGGGTAAGGCGCTGATCCATGGCGCCCCCCATGGACCAAGGGCATGGGGAAGGACAAGCGATGTTCAACATTGGGGCGCAGATGACGCAGAATTCCAATCGTACCACCCCCGCAAGCTGGACCCGCCGCGCGATGGCCCTCGGCCTTTCCGCCACGCTGGCTGCCTGTACCGTCATTCCCAAGGGCCCCAAGGCTCCGCCGCCCCCGCCTGCTCAGACGCAGGCCCCGCCGCCCGCCTATCTGCCGACCGACACCGATCGTCATCGCGTCGCCCTGCTGGTGCCGCAGAGCGGGCCCAATGCCGCGGCAGGTCAGGCGCTGGCCAATGCCTCGACCATGGCGCTGCTGGATATGAATGCCAGCAACCTTCGCATCACCACCTATGACACCTCGACGGGCGCTGCTGCTGCGGCGTCGAAAGCGCTGGCCGATGGCAACCGCCTGATCCTCGGGCCACTGCTGGGCGAGGATGCGGCTGCGGTGGCTCAGGTCACGCGCGCCTCGCATGTGCCGGTGGTGTCTTTCTCCAACGACTACACCGTGGCAGGCGGCGACACCTTCATCATGGGCACCATCCCCGCCCAGTCGATCACCCGCGTGGTGCGCCATGCCAAGGGGCTAGGGGTGACGCGTTTTGCCGCTCTGGTGCCGCTGGGCCTTTATGGCGAGCGCGCCTCTACCGCCATGGTGAACGCCGTGCGCAACAGCGGCGGCCAGTTGGTGGGGATCGAGACCTATGGCCGCGATCCAGCCTCCATCACGGCAGCGGTGCGCAAGCTGAAGGCCCATGGCGCTTTCGATGCCGTGCTGGTCGGCGATACGGCCCGCGCGGCGGCTCAGGCCGCGCCTTTGCTGAAGGCGGGCAAGCCGACGATGCGCATCCTCGGCACCGAATTGTGGAGCGGCGAGGCCCTGCTGGCCCGCACCCCCGCGCTGCGCGGTTCGCTCTATGCCGCCCTGTCGGACACGCATTTCCGCCAGTTCTCGGACCGCTACCGCACCCGCTATGGCGAGGCACCCTATCGCATCGCCACCATGGGTTATGACAGCGTGCTGCTGACCCTGCGCATCGCCCGCGAGTGGCAGCCGGGTCGCCCCTTCCCCACCCAGCGCCTCTATGACAAGGGCGGTTTTGCGGGGACCGATGGCATTTTCCGTTTCAACGCGAACAATGTCATCGAACGCTCGCTGGAAGTGCGGGAGATCAAGGCGGTTCCCGGCAGCACCACCAGCAACACCGTGCCGGTTGTCAGCCCGGCCCCGGCCCGTTTCGACGACTGAGGAAAAAGGCATTTCGCGACTTGCGCGCGCGGCTTCGTGCGCGTTATGTTCGCATCCATGTCTGACAGCACGCCCGACGATCTCTTCGAAGCTCCCATCGGCCCCAGCGGCGAGACCTATGACGGCAGCGCCATCGAGGTGCTGGAGGGGCTTGAGCCCGTCCGCCGCCGCCCCGGCATGTACATCGGCGGCACGGACGAACGCGCCCTGCATCACCTCGCCGCCGAGGTGCTGGACAACGCCATGGACGAGGCGGTGGCAGGCTATGCCAACCGCATCGAATTCGTGCTGGAGGAAGCGCCGGGCACGCCGGGCCGCCTGACCATCGTGGACAATGGACGCGGCATCCCGGTGGATGATCATCCCAAATTTCCGGGCAAATCGGCGCTGGAGGTGATCCTTTCCACGCTGCACTCGGGCGGCAAATTCTCGGGCAAGGCCTATGCCACCAGCGGCGGCCTGCATGGCGTGGGTATCAGCGTGGTGAACGCTTTGTCGACGCTCACCCGCGTGGAGGTGGCGCGCAACAAGGAGCTGTTCGCTCAGGAATTTTCGCGGGGCATCACGCAAGGGCCTTTGCAGAAGATCGGCGCGGCGCCCAACCGGCGCGGCACCAGCGTGTCCTTCACGCCCGACCCGGAAATTTTCGGGGCCGATGCGCGGTTCAAGCCCGCGCGGCTGTTCAAGCTGGTGCGGTCGAAGGCCTATCTGTTTGCCGGTGTGGAAATTCGCTGGAAATGCGCGCCGTCGCTCGCCAGCGAGGATGTGCCTGCCGAGGCCACCTTCCAGTTCCCCGGCGGTCTGGCCGACCATCTGGCCGAGCAGACGGCGGGGCGCGAATGCGTCACCACCCAGCCCTTTGCCGGATCGCAAGATTTCCCGGGTGAGATGAACGGGCGCGTGGAATGGGCGATCGCCTGGCCGGTGTGGTCGGAAGGCGCCTATTCCTATTACTGCAACACCATTCCCACGCCGGATGGCGGTACGCATGAGCAGGGCCTGCGCGCCGCGCTGACCAAGGGCATCCGCGCCTTTGGCGAGCTGACGGGCGTGAAGAAGGCCAAAGACATCGCGCCCGAGGACATCGTCACGGGCTGCGAGGCCATGCTCTCGGTCTTTATCCGCGACCCGCAGTTCCAGAGCCAGACCAAGGACCGCCTCACCAGCCCAGAGGCCGCGCGCATGGTGGAAAACGCCATCCGCGACCACTTCGACCATTACCTCACTGACAATATGGAGCGCGGCAAGGCGCTGCTCGGTTACGTGATGGAGAAGATGGATGAGCGCCTGCGCCGCAAGGCCGAGCGCGAGGTCAAGCGCAAGACCGCCACCAACGCCCGCAAGCTGCGCCTGCCCGGCAAGCTGACAGATTGCAGCGGCGAAGGCAGCGGCGAAACCGAACTCTTCATCGTGGAGGGCGATTCGGCAGGCGGCAGCGCCAAGCAGGCACGCGATCGCAAGACACAGGCCATCCTGCCGATCCGTGGTAAAATCCTGAACGTCGCCAGCGCCACGCTGGACAAGATCCGCGCCAATCAGGAAATCGCCGACCTCTCGTTGGCGCTCGGCTGCGGCCTGCGCAAGGACTGCAACCCCGATAATCTGCGCTATGACCGCATCGTCATCATGACCGACGCCGATGTCGACGGCGCGCATATCGCCACGCTGCTGATGACCTTCTTCTTCCAGGAAATGCCCGAAGTGGTGAAGCAGGGGCATCTCTATCTGGCTCAGCCTCCGCTCTACCGCCTGACCGCGGGCAAGGAGAGCGCCTATGCTCGCGATGATGCTCATCGCGCCGAACTGGAAAAGACCAAGTTCAAGGGCAAGAAGGTCGAGGTCGGGCGCTTCAAAGGTCTGGGCGAGATGAATCCCCAGCAGCTGCGCGAAACCACGATGGACCCGGCCAAGCGTAGTCTGGTGCGCATCACCCTGCCGCCCGAGTATGAGGCGCGCGCTCAGGTCAAGGATCTGGTGGACCGGCTGATGGGCCGTAACCCGGAGCATCGCTTCATGTTTATCCAGAACCGGGCGGGTGAGCTTGATCCGGATCTGATCGACGCCTGATCGGGATTTTCGTTTAGAAGAAAAGGCAAATGCGAGGGTGTTACACCCTCGCGCTCCCATGAATGTCTAAGTTGTGAACCAATTCGGCCTCAGAGCAATATCGCAGCGCCGCAGGCATAAATAACGACGAGATCACGAGCAGGTCAAGACAAACCCGGGGGTGCAGGGGGTGTAACACCCCCTGCTTTCATCCTTTCAAACCTTCCATGGAACAAGCCCCTTACCCAAGCATTCACCATCAGGTGCAACGCAAGACGGAGGGCGCGTTCCATGAGCATTCTGATGTGGATTTTCATCGGCATTGTGGTCGGCTGGCTGGCCGGTTTGATCATGGGCGATGATGGCGGGCTGCTGGTCAATTTCGTGGTCGGCATCGCGGGCGCCTTTATCGGCGGCCTGATCTTCTCGCGCGGGAACATCAACAATTCCGGGCTGACGGTCTCCAGCTTCAGCGTTTCGTTGATTGGCGCGGTAATCCTGCTGGGCGGCGTCAATCTGCTGAGGCGCGGCAGGGTAAGATAAACCAGCCTGCGATGAAGCGTTGACCTGAGGGTTCAAGACCATCAGACTGCCTGCCGGATCATTCGAGACGGCAGGTTTTACCATGGCATATCAAGGGCAATGCGCATGCGGCGCGGTAACGGCGACCATCTCGGCGGAGCCTGTCACCGTGCGCCAGTGCTGGTGCCGCGATTGCCAGCGGATTTCCGGTGGCGGCCCAACCCATAACGCCATCTTCCCGGTCGAGGCGGTGGTGCTGAAGGGGGAATTGGGCAATCATGGCCATCCTGCCGCCAGCGGCAACACGCTGACCAAGCACTTTTGCGTCCACTGCGGCACGCCGGTCTACGCCACCAGCTCGGCACGGATGCATTTGCAGACCTTCCGCCTTGGATTTCTGGCGGATGGCCATGGGTTGAAGCCCTCGGCAGCGATCTGGACTGACAGCGCGCCAGCGTGGGCCCATATCGATCCCGCTCTAGAGCAATGGGCCGCTCAGCCCCCGGCACCTTCCATGCCGCAGGACTGAGCGCTCAACAGGTCAATAAAGCAGCAGATCGGCGATCTCCTCGCGCCATGCCGTTTCGTCACGGCCTGCCACCTCTTCCAGATCGGCGGGCGTGCTGGCCGGGTTGTCCACCCATTCGCGCAGAGCCGGGCCGCCATTGATCACATCGATGGCGAGGCGGGTGAACTCATACTCATAGGGGAAGTCGCGCCAGATCGGGTAATCCGGGTAAAGTCGGCGGATCGCCTTGAAGGCCAGTGCCTGCAAGCGCCACGGGTGGAAAGCATGGTGATCGTAGAAGCTGCCCTCGGCATGGATCATCAGTGCGCTGCACAGCTCGCCCGCATGCTTGTGGAAGGTGGGCGTGAACCAGCATTCGCGGATCGCGCAGCCCGCCAGCCATTGCGGCGCGAAGGCCTGCATTTCGGCCAGCACGGCTTTCGCATCGATATCAGGCGCCCCGAACAGCACCTCCAGCGGGCGCGTGGTGCCGCGCCCTTCGGAAAGCGTTGCGCCCTCGATCATCACCGTTCCCGCATAGGCGCGGCCCATATTGACGCTGGCGGCATTCGGGCTGGGGTTGATCCAGATGCGGCTTTCCGGCCAGCCAAAGCCGGGGCCTTCAGGCTGCCAGCCCTGCATCTCGATCACGCGATAATCCACCTTCAGCCCATAGTGGCGGATAAACCAGTGGCCCATCTCGCCCAAGGTAAGCCCATGGCGCATCGGCATCGGCCCGGCGCCGACAAAGCTTTCCTGCCCCGGGATCAGCGTGGTGCCCTCCACCGGGCGACCGGCGGGGTTGGGGCGGTCCAGCACCCACACGCTCTTGCCGCTTTCCGATGCGGCCTCCAGCAGATAGAGCAAGGTGGTCACAAAGGTGTAGATGCGGCAGCCCAGATCCTGAAGATCGAAGAGGAACACATCGGCCGTGTCCATCATCGCGGGCGTCGGGCGGCGCACCTCGCCATAAAGGCTGAACACCGGGATGCCGAGCGCCGGATCGATCTCATCCAGCGTCTCGACCATATTGTCCTGCTTGTCGCCCTTCAGCCCGTGCTGCGGGCCGAAGGCGGAGGTCAGGGTGATATCCGCGCAAGCCGCCAGCGCGTCCAGTGAATGGCGCAAATCCGCCGTCACCGAGGCGGGATGCGCCACCAGAGACACACGCTTGCCCTGCAAGGGCGCGCGCAGGGCAGGGTCGGCCAGCAGCCGGTCGATACCGAAGAGAACATCCGTCATGGCTGCTGCGCTGCCCCAAGCGGCAGGATGAAGCAAGAGGGCGCATGGAAATCGGGCTGGCCCGAGGCATGGGCCAGCGCCCAATAGCTTTTATGGCCGCCTTCTTCCTCGATCACGGCGGTCAGGCTGGCGTGGGAAGCGCCCTGCAAAAGATTGCCGGGCAAAGTGACCGTCAAAGCGAAATCCTCGGCCACCGCAACATCCATCTGCGGCGCCTCCAGAGGCAAAGCCTTCATCCCGCTGCGGTAACCATCAAAACCGTAGGACGCCCAATGGCCCGAGGGCGAGAAATTGAACTCGCGATAACCATGGGTGTCATCCAGAAACAGCTCGAAACAGCTGGTCTTCCACAGGCCGTCGGTATGGGCGGGCTGATCCACCAGCGCCGGGATCACCAAACGCCCAGCCCCCTCCACATGCCAGCTCAGGATCAGGGCGCCCTCGCCCTCCGCCCATGTCACATGCACCGCCCTCACCCCCAGCGCGGGCGTATCGGGATGACAGATCAGGCTATACGTTCCCAAGCGCGTTTCTCCATGCTAGGCGCAGCCCCTTACTCAAGAGGGTATCATGACCGAATACAAGTCCGACCTGCTGCGCCTGCTCTCCGAGCGAGGCTATGTCCACCAGATGACCGACGCGCACGCGCTCGACGCGCTGGCGCAAAAGCAGATCGTGACGGGCTATATCGGCTTCGATCCCACGGCGGCATCGCTGCATGTGGGGTCGCTGGTGCAGATCATGCTGCTGCGCCGCATGCAGCAGGCCGGTCACAAGCCCATCGTGCTGATGGGCGGCGGCACCGGCAAGATCGGCGACCCCAGCTTCAAGGATGAAGCGCGCAAGCTGATGACCGACGAGATCATCGCGAACAATGTCGCCTCGATCCGCCGCATCTTCGAGAAATTCCTGACCTTCGGCGATGGCCCGACCGACGCCATCATGGTCGACAATGCCGAATGGCTGGATCAGCTTGGCTATATCTCCTTCCTTCGCGAGGTGGGCCAGCATTTCAGCGTCAACCGCATGCTCAGCTTCGATTCGGTGAAGCTGCGCCTGGACCGTGAACAGTCGCTCAGCTTCCTCGAATTCAACTATATGATCCTGCAGGGCTACGATTTCCGCGAGCTGGCCAAGCGTTTCGATTGCCGCCTGCAGATGGGCGGCTCGGACCAGTGGGGCAACATCGTCAACGGCATCGAGCTGGCCCGCCGCATGGACGGCAAGGAAGTCTTCGGCGTCACCACCCCGCTGCTGACCACCGCCGATGGCCAGAAGATGGGCAAGAGCCTGAACGGCGCGGTGTGGCTGAACGAAGACGCCCTGCCCGCTTATGATTTCTGGCAATACTGGCGCAATGTCGATGACCGTGACGTGGGCCGTTTCCTGCGCCTCTTCACCGATCTGCCGCTGGACGAGATCGCCCGTCTGGAAGCCCTGCCCGGCAACCAGATCAACGATGCCAAGGTGATCCTCGCCAATGAGGTCACGGCGCTGGCACGCGGCCCCGAAGCCGCTGCCGCTGCTCAGGCGACCGCTGCAGCCACCTTCGCCGGTGGCGGCCTTGGCGCCGACCTGCCGACCTTCACTGTGCCCGCCGAGGGCATCACCATCACCGACGCGCTGGTCGGCATCGGTTTCGCCGCAAGCCGTGGCGAAGCCAAGCGACTCATCGCCGGTGGCGGCGCGCGACTCGACGGCGAATCGGTTTCAGACGAGACACAGCTTGTTAACCTGTCTTCTGGGGAAGTGCGGATTTCCGCGGGCAAGAAGAAGCACGGGATTCTGAAACCGGCGTAAACGTGCCGCCTATGCGGCAAACCGGTGCCGGTTTTACCAAATCTTGGGGCTTGTGGGGGATAATGCCCCCACATCATCTCCAGGATAAGGAAAAACGGAAAATGGTTGGCGGAGCGCAGCTATCGGTCACAGAATTGCGGCGTTCGGCGCGCCACCCGGTCAGCCATCGGGTGATGGGCGAACATCGCAGCCTTGGCGATCTTTCGCTGCATATCGCGAACATCTCGGCCCATGGCTTCATGGCGACGGGGGAAGTTCCCCTAACGCGCGGCGAGCGCGTGGTGATCCGTCTGCCCAAGGTGGGCCGCATCGAGGCCCATCTGATCTGGGCCACCGAGGACCGCGCCGGCTTCCAGTTCGAGCGCATCATCCGCCTCGACGATTTCACGGCGCTGATCGATGCGATCTCGCCCAGCCCGCGCGGCCGTCGCGGCACGCCTTTGCCGCCGCCGCCTCTGCGTTAACCATCCGAGGATCAAGGCAGGACCAAAGCAAGACCAAAGCCTTGGGCGCTTTAGCAAGCCCTTGGCAAAGCGGCTTTGGCCTGCCATGCGGTTGGCTTGTGACTGATCAGCCCCGCTCGCCCGCCCATATTCCTGATTATCGCCGCTTCTGGCTGACGCGCTTCTGCAGTTGGCTGGCCGGTGGCGGTATGGCGGTGATCATCGGCTATCAGCTGTATGATGTGGCCCGGCAGGACTATCATATGTCCATCGCCAAGGCCTCGTTCCAGCTGGGCATCATGGGCTTTTGCCAGTTCGTGCCGATGTTTCTGCTCTCGCCCGTGGCGGGAGTGATCGCCGACCGATTCGACAAGCGCAATGTCGGGCTGATGTCGATCGCGGTGGATCTGGTGGTGGCCGCATCGCTCTGGGCCGCAACGGGCCTTCATGCGCTGAGCCTGCCCCTGCTGTTCGGGCTGGGCGCATTGCATGGACTGGCCCGCGTGTTCATCGGGCCGTCGATCGGCTCGATGGCGCCTTTGCTGGTGCCACCCGCCCTGCTGCCGCGCGCGGTGGCCATGAACTCCATGGCGATGCAACTGGCGACGATCATTGGCCCGGCAGGCGCAGGCCTGCTTTTCGCCGTGCATCCCACGGCTCCTTACATGGGCGCCGTGATCCTGCTGGCCATCGGCTTTCTGAGCATGGCCGGTCTGCGCCGCCTGCCGCCGCATGCAGGCAGCCGCGACCAGCATCCCATCCGCCAGATCGCCGAGGGCTTCACCTTCGTCTGGAACAACCGCTTTCTGCTCGGCTGCATCACGCTGGACCTGTTCGCTGTGCTGTTCGGCGGCGCCACCGCCCTGCTGCCGGTCTTTGCCCGCGATATCCTCCACGCCGGGCCCGAGGGACTGGGCCAGATGCGCGCGGCGACCGCCGTGGGCGCCTCGCTGATGGGCATCGTGCTGACGGCGCGCCCGATCTCGCAGAATGTCGGGGTGAAGATGCTGGTGGCCGTCGGCGTGTTCGGCGCCATCACCGTGGCCTTCGGGCTTTCCACCAATTACTTTCTGTCGCTTGGGCTTCTGGCAGTGCTGGGCGCGGCGGATATGATCTCGGTCTTTGTGCGCAGCACGCTGGTGCAGCTGCATACGCCCGATGAAATGCGCGGACGGCTGAGCGCCATTTCAGGCCTCGCCATTTCCGCATCGAATGAACTTGGCGAGATGGAGTCGGGGCTCGCCGCCGCGCTGTTGGGGGCAACAGGCGCGGTGGTGATGGGGGGCATCGGCGCCATGGCGATCACCGTGCTCTGGGCGGTGTTCTTCCCGCAAATCCGCCGCGCGCGGACCTTTTCCCCCCACCTTGAACAAGGTTGACCCGTATGAGCATCCCCCTGATCCCTCACACCTATCACGATGGCGACAAGGAACTGACCGGCCACCTCGGCAAGCCCGAGGGCACGCCGCGCGGGCTCATCATCGTCTATCCCAACATCGCCAATATGAATGCCGCTGTCGCCGCGCGCGCCAGCCAGCTGGCAGCTGACGGCTATCTGGTACTGGTTGCCGATTTCTATGGCGAGCCGGTGAAGGATTTCGCCTCATCCCATCCGATGGGCAATGCGCTGCGCGCCGATGTCGATGTCTATCGCGCCCGCGTGCGCGCTGCTCTGGCTGCCGGGCGCGCGCTGGATGGTGCCGAAGGCCTGACCGCCGCCGTGATCGGCTATTGCATGGGGGGCCAGGCCGTTCTGGAACTGGCGCGCGAGGGCGGTGAGATCGCCGCTGCCGTCAGCTATCACGGCCTGCTCACCACCGACCGCCCGGCCGAGGCTGGCGCCATCAAGGCCAAGATCCTGGTCTGCCACGGCGATGCCGACCCGCTGGCCACCCGCGAGCAGGTCTCTGCTTTCTGGGAGGAAATGGACCAGGCCGGAGCCGATTGGCACTTCCACGCTTACGGCAAGGTCAAGCACGGCTTCACCGACCCGGACAGCGACAATCGCGGCAATCCGGCCGTGCTGGGTTACGATGCGGCGGCGGACCGCGCCAGCTGGGCGGCCACCACCGATCTGTTCGACTCGATCTTCAAGAAGTGAGTTATTCGGCGACGGGCACCAGCCCGTCGCCATCCAGCTTGCGATAGAAGCAGCTGACAGCGCCGGTATGGCAGGCCGGCCCGGCAGGCGTCACGATCATCACCAAAGCGTCCTGATCGCAATCGACGCGGATTTCCTGCACCCGCAACACATGGCCCGATGTCTCGCCCTTCATCCACTGACGTCCGCGTGAGCGGGAGTAGAAATGGGCCAGACCGGTCTCACGCGTCTGATCGATCGCTTCCTGGTTCATGAAGGCGACCATCAGGATCTCACGGCTGAGCGAATCAACCGCAATGGCGGTGATCAGACCCTTGTCATCAAACCGTGGTAAAAACGTGCTACCCTTTTCGCGTTGCTCGGCATCGGCGCCTGTCATCTTTGTATCTTCCTTGTTCTGCGGCAGCGCATGCCAGTCCTTTGTTGCAGGATAACCACATATGGGGGCCAAAATCCACACGAAGCGGACGCGCCTCTTTATCTTTGTCCGATTTGGGCCGATCACACTCTCACGGCCTTGAGGGAGGCCGAACACCGACAGGTGCCATCATCCGCTGAGGAATTTGAGGGAATTCCACGCAGATGACGTCAAGCGCCACGGTTCAGGGAAAATGATCGCATAGCGGTCGCATGAGTGTCGCTTTGCGGCGGATGATCGAGACTGCCAGGCAGCCGATCATCTCCGTCGCCGGGAGACAGAAGACAGATCAGGCGTAACGACGTGGAACAGGGGCCATTGTCGTTATCAGCGCAAGGATTGTGTTGAACCGGTGGCAAGGGGCCGGTTTGCTGATCCGCCAGTCGCCGCCTCATGTTTCGTCACGTGAGCGCCCGAGGATCAACCTCGGGCGCTTTCGTGTTTTCAGGCTAAATGACGCGGGCAAAACAGGCGATTCGCACCGCGCGCGCGCCAGCGGCCAGCAGCGCGTCGACACAGGCATCGCTGGTGGCGCCGCTGGTCAGCACATCATCCACCAGCAACACGGAGCGATCCTGCAGCAAGCGGCGGGGATGCGCTGTGATCGCCCCCTGCAGCGCCTGAGCCCGCTCGGCCCGGTCCAGCCCGCCCAGCGAGGGGGTGCGGCGGCGGCGGATCAGCGCATCGACCATCAGCCTTCCCCCCGTCAGCCGCGCCAATTCGCGCGCCAGCAAGGCAGACTGATTGTAGCCGCGCCGCCAGAGCCGCCAGCGATGCAGCGGCACCGGCACCAGCGCCCAATGCGCGAGATTGCGTTCCGGCAGGCGGGTGGCGATCATGCGCGCCATCATCGCGGCGAGCGCGATCTGGCGGCCATGCTTCAGCCGCAGCACCAGTTGCCGCGAGACCGCATCGTAACAGGTGGCGGCCACGATCCCGCCATGGCGTGGCGGCGCGGTGACGCAGCTTTCGCAGCGTGGCGGCCCTTCCGGCGAGATCGGCGTAGAACACAGATCGCAAGAAGGATCGCCCGGAAAGCTGAGTTGCCCCCAGCAAGCGCCGCACAAGCCATCATGCCCCGCCAGCATCCCCCCGCAGAGCGGACAGCGCGGCGGGAAGACCGCATCGATCAGCGGCGCCAGCGCCTGTCTCGGTGCCAAGGAAGCCATGGCGTGATGCTAACGCGCCGCTCCGCATGCGCAAGCCTTGCGCTGACGCGCTGCGCGCGGCAGGGAGGCGAGCATGAGTTCCGCCAGCCAGCCCCCCGCCCCGCCCAAGATCTTTTCCGCGCGCCGTCGCGCCGCCGTGCGCCAGCGCATGCAGGCTTTGCAAAGCCGCGCTGATGCCGCCCGCTGGCTGGCCGACGATCGGGTGGAGGATGTGCTGGATCGCCTCGCTTTCCTGCGCCACCAGCCCGGGCGGGCTCTGGTGATGGGGGATGATGGCGGCGCGCTGGCCCCGGCTCTTATCGCACAGGGTGTGGATGTCACACAGGCCGATGTGTCGGCACGCGAGGGTGTGCTGGGGCTTGACGAGGAAGCCCCCTGGCCGGTGAACGGTTTCGATCTGGTCGTGAGCCTTGGCACGCTCGATACGGTGAACGATTTGCCGGGGGCCCTGATCCATATGCGCCATGCGCTGGCCCCGGGCGGGCTGGCGCTGATCAGCATGATGGCGGCGGGTAGCCTGCCGGTGCTGCGGTCGATCATGCTGGCTGCCGATGGGGATCGGCCTGCCGCGCGGATGCATCCCGCTGTCGATGTGCGCAGCGGCGCGCAATTGCTGCAAAGGGTGGGGCTGGCCAATCCCGTCGCCGATGCGCGCGGGCTGGATGTGCGGTTCGGCTCGCTGGGCGCTTTGGTTGGCGATCTGCGGGCTCAGGGGCTGGGCGCGGTGCTCAACGACACGGCGCCAGTTCTGGGCAAGCAGGCCTATGCCCGCGCTCAGGCAGCCTTTGCCGAGGCTGCCGATGAGGCAGGCCGCGTCACCGAGCATTTCGAGATTTTGACGCTTTCGGGCTGGCGCGCCTAGCGCGTGGGCGGGCTGGCGGCCCTAAGCCTTTAGCGCGGCCTGAGCCGCCGCCAGCCTCGCCACCGGCACGCGGTAGGGCGAGGCCGAAACGTAATCGAGCCTCTGCGCCAGGCAGAAAGCGATGGAGGCCGGATCGGCGCCATGTTCGCCGCACAGCCCCAAGTCCAGCGAAGGGTTGGCCTGGCGTCCCCTGTCCCGCGCCAGAGTGATCAGCGCGCCGACGCCCGCTTCATCCAGCGTGATAAAGGGGTCTGCCCCATAGATGCCGCGATCCACATAGCGGCCCATATAGCGCGCGGCATCATCACGCCCCATGCCCAGCGTGGTCTGGGTGAGGTCATTGCTGCCGAAGGAGAAAAACTCAGCCTCGCCCGCCAGCTCGCCTGCCATCAACGCAGCGCGGGGGACCTCGATCATGGCGCCCATCCGCCATGACAGCGTGATGCCCTTTTCAGCGAAAACCGCCTGTGCCGTTTCTTGCAATTGGCTCCGCACTTGCTCCAGCTCCGCCGCTGTCGTCACCAGCGGCACCATCACTTCGAGCTGCACCGGATCATCGGCGCCTGTGGTTTCGCAAGCCGCCTCGAACAGGGCGCGGGCCTGCATGGCGTAGAGTTCGGGATAGGCCAGCCCCAGACGGCATCCACGCAGCCCGAGCAGCGGATTGAACTCAAGCATCCCGCCCACCACGCGGCGCAATTTGTCGAGACTGAGCCCGATGCTTTCGGCCAGAGACGCCATATCCGCATCGCTTTCGGGCAAAAACCCGTGCAGCGGCAGATCCAGCAGGCGGATCGCAATGGGCAATCCGGCCATACCCTCGAAGATCGCGCGGAAATCCTCACGCTGCCAGTCAAGCAGCCGATCCAGAGCCTCCTGCCGGGCGGCTTCCTCCGGCGAGAGGATGAAGCGGCGCATCGCCTCGATGCGTTCGGCCTGAAAGAACATCGGTTCGGTGCGGCACAGGCCGATGCCTTGCGCGCCGAACTGAAGGGCGACGCGGCATTCGGCAGGCGTATCGGCATTGGCGCGCACGCCCAGATGCCGCCCGGTTTGCGCCATGACCTGATCGGCCCAACCCATCAGTATGGCGAAATCGCCGACCAGTTCGGAGCGGGTGAGCGGCACGCTGCCAGCCATCACCTCGCCGGTGGTGCCGTCGATGGTGATGGTGTCGCCTTCGCGCATCTGCCGTCCGCCGATGGAGAGGCTACGCTTGGCGGTATCAATCGAGATCGCCGCCGTGCCTGTGACGCAGGGGCGGCCCATGCTGCGGGCCACCACAGCGGCGTGGCTGGTCATGCCGCCGCGCGCCGTCAGGATGCCGACGGCGGCATGCATGCCGTGGATGTCCTCGGGGCTGGTTTCGACGCGGACCAGAATGACGGCCTCGCCGCGTTCGGCGCGTCTTTCGGCGGTTTCCGCGTCCAGCACGATGGCGCCCGAGGCCGCGCCCGGTGAGGCGGGCAGGCCCTTGGCCAGCAGATCGCGCGGCGCATCGGGGTCGAGCGTGGGGTGAAGCAGTTGTGCCAGCGCCATGGGTTCGATGCGCAGCAGGGCTTCTTCCTGCGTGATCAGGCCCTCGCTGACCATATCGCTGGCCATGCGCAGGGCGGCGGCGGCTGTGCGTTTGCCGCTGCGCGCCTGAAGCACCCAGAGGCGGCCTTGTTCGACGGTGAATTCGATGTCGAGCATATCGCGGAAATGCTTTTCCAGCGTGGTAAACAGGCCAGTAAGCTGGGTGAAAGCCTCGGGCATGGCCTCTTCCATGCTGAGCGGCTTGGCGCCTGCGGCTTCCCGCGCGGCGCGGGTGAGGTATTGCGGGGTGCGCAGGCCCGCGACCACATCCTCACCCTGAGCGTTGATCAGCCATTCGCCGAAGCATTGGCGCTCGCCGGTGGTCGGGTCGCGGGTGAAGGCGACGCCGGTGGCGCTCTGCTCGTCGCGGTTGCCGAAGACCATGGCCTGCACCGTCACCGCCGTGCCGAGGCTGGCGGAGATGCCGTTCAGACGGCGGTAGGTGCGGGCGCGCTCGCTTTCCCAACTGTCGAAAACGGCGGCGATGGCGCCCCAGAGTTGCGCGTCGACATCCTGCGGGAACGGTGCGCCGGTTTCGCTTTCGACAATGCTTTTGTATTCGGAGACCAGCGCCTTCCAGTGTTGAGCTTCCATCTCAACATCGGTGAAGAAGCCATTGTCTTCCTTGGCGATCTCTAGCGCGTCCTCGAAGAGGTAATGATCGACGCCCAGCGCTACATCGCCATAAATCTGGATAAAGCGGCGGTAGGAATCCCAGGCGAAACGGGCGTCTCCAGAAGCCTTGGCCAGCGCCTCCACCGTCACATCGTTGAGGCCCAGATCGAGCACCGTGTCCATCATGCCGGGCATGGAGACCGAGGCGCCGGAACGCACCGAGACCAGCAGCGGATGCTCGGCATCGCCAAAGCGGCGCCCAGTGGCGCTTTCCAGATGGGCGATGCCCTGCGCGACCTGTGCGCGCAAATCATCATCGATCACGCGGTCGCCACCGGCATAATGGGCGCAGATTTCGGTGGAGATGGTGAAGCCCGGCGGCACCGGCAAGCCGATGGCGGCCATCTGCGCCAGATTGGCGCCCTTGCCGCCGACCACAGCCTTGTCCTGCGCGCGCACATCCGTCGACTGCGCGCCGCCGCCGAAATGGAAGACGAACTCACCCACTCAGGCCATACCTCCCTGCCCGGCCATCCCCTGCCCCATGCCGTCCCCGTTGAGGGTTGGCATGGGAAAGAGGCTCGCGCCGAGGGTCAGCCTTCGATCCGCGAGAAATCGGCAACCTTGTGGACCGCGCCCCGGAAGGCGTCAAGCAAGGCAAGCCGCGCCGACCGTTTGGCCGGGTCGGCATCGTTGACCGTCACCGTATCGAAGAAAGCGTCGATCGGCGCGCGCAGCGTGGCCAGAGCGGCCATGGCGCCGGTGAAGTCCTCGGCCTCGACGGCGGCTTGCGCCTTGGGTCCGGCGGCGGCGAGGGCCTCGATCAGGGCCTTTTCATCGGCGTCGGGGGCGGGGTTGGTGGCGTCCTTGTCCCAGCCCTTCTTCTCCTCGGCCTTGAGGATGTTGGCCGCGCGCTTGTAACCGGCGAGCAAGTTGATGCCATCCTCGCTGGCGACAAAGGCCTGCAGCGCATGCACGCGAGCGAGCAGGCGGACCAGATCGTCCTCTCCGCCAAGGGCGAAGACGGCATCGATCAGATCGTGGCGGACGCCTGCTTCCTTCTGCTGGACCTTGAGGCGGTCGGCGAAGAAATCGACGACATCCCAGCCATCAGCAGGACGAAACTGCTCGATAATCAACGGATGTCCGGCAGCTTCGCGCTCACGCAGATAGGCTTCCTGATCAGGCGCTTCATCATAGGCCTGATAATACTTCAAATAGGACTGCCCATCCGCGAAATCTTGAATGGCAGAAAGCTGCCCCATCCTCTCCGCCGCAGCACGGCGAATGGCTTGGCTCATGCTCAACCGCGTGCCTTGTTCAATGAGACGCAGCACGCCCAAGGCAGCACGGCGCAAAGCAAACGGATCTTTCGATCCTGTCGGCTTCTCGCCAATGGCAAAGAACATCGCAATGCTGTCCAGCTTATCCGCCAGCGCCACACACACCGTCACCGGCGCGGTGGGCACATCATCGCCCTGCCCGACCGGCTTGTAGTGATCGCGGATGGCATCGGCGACCACATCGCCCAGACCTTCGGCGCGGGCGTAATAGCCGCCCATCAGGCCCTGCAGCTCGGGGAACTCGCCCACCATTTCGGTGACCAGATCGGCCTTGCACAGCTCCGCTGCCTGACGCGCCAGCACCGGATCGGCGCCCGGCACAATGCCTTCGCTCGCCAGCCATTCGGCCAGCTTGGCGACGCGAGCGACCTTGTCAGCCACGGTCCCCAGCTTTTCGTGGAAGGTGATGCGTTCCAGCTTTTTGGCCTGATCCGCCAAGGCAACCTTGCGGTCCTGCTGCCAGAAGAAGCGCGCGTCCGACAGGCGCGCGGCCAGCACCTTGCGGTTGCCCGCGACGATGCCCACGCCGCCATCGCTCGCCGCGATGTTGGCGGTGCAGACGAAGGCGTCGGCCAGCTTGCCGTCAGCGTCACGGCAGATGAAATACTTCTGGTTCACGCGCGCGGTGAGCTGGATCGTCTCGGGCGGCACTTCAAGGAACGCCTCGTCGAAGCGGCCCAGCAGCGGCACCGGCCATTCGGTCAGCCCTGCGTTCTCCACGACCAGACCTTCGTCCTCGACCAGCGTCAGGCCAGCGTCGGCAGCGACCTTGGTGGCGCCGGAGCGCACGATGCCCTGGCGCTCATCATGGTCCACCAGCACATGGGCGGCGCGCAGTTGGTCGGCATAGGTGTCGGCATTCTCGATGGCGATAGCGCCATGCGAGTGGAAGCGATGGCCGACAGTCTCGCGGCCAGCCGTGATGCCGCCGACTTCGCAGTCCACCACAGCGCCATCCAGCAGCGCGATGATGCCCTGCAAGGGGCGCACCCAGCGCAGGCTCTCCGGCGACAGCGAGGCGGCACCCCAGCGCTGCGACTTGGGCCAGCTGAAGCCGCGCACGATGGCGGGGATCGCCTCGGCCAGCACATCGGCGGTGGCGCGGCCCGGCTTTTCGGTGATGGCGAAGAACACGCCGTCACGTTCAGTAAGCTGTTCCTTGGTCAGGCCGGTCTTGCGCAGGAAGCCTGCCAGAGCCTGCTCGGGCGCAGAGGTTTTCGGTCCCTTCACTTCCTCGCTGACGGCTTCGGTGGCCACGGGCAGATCGCGCGCGATCAGCGCCAGACGGCGCGGCGTGGACCATACGGTCAGCGAACCCACCGAAACGCCGGCAGCGTTCAGGGCACCGCGAAACAGCTTTTCCAGTTCGGCGCGGGCGCCGGCTTGCATGCGCGCCGGGATTTCCTCGCTGCGCAGTTCGAGAAGAAACGTGCTCACTTGCTCCACCCCGGAAATTTCTCGGCCCATGCGGCCTCATTCTTCTCGATCCACGCCTGACAGGCGCCCTTGGCCAGATCGCGCACGCGGCCCATATAGCTGGCGCGCTCCTGCACGGAGATCACGCCGCGCGCCTGCAACAGGTTGAAGAGATGCGAGGCCTCGATGGCCTGATCGTAGGCAGCCAGCGGAATGTCAGCCTCGATGCAGCGCTTCGCCTCGGCCTCGGCGGCGGCAAAGCCCTTGAAGAGCGAGTCTGTGTCGGCGATCTCGAAATTGTACTTCGACATCTCCTGCTCATTCTTCAGGAAGACGTCGCCATAGCTGACGCCATCATTGTTGAAGCGCAGGTCATACACGCGGTCCACGCCCTGAATGTACATGGCGAGGCGCTCCAGACCATAGGTCAGCTCGCCCGCGACGGGCTTGCAGTCAAAGCCGCCCATCTGCTGGAAATAGGTGAACTGCGTCACCTCCATGCCGTCGCACCACACTTCCCAGCCCAGACCCCAGGCGCCCAGCGTGGGGCTTTCCCAGTCGTCCTCGACAAAGCGGATGTCATGCGCCAGCGGATCGACGCCGATGGCGGCCAGCGACTGCAGATACAGCTCCTGCAGGTTCTCCGGCGAGGGCTTGAGGATCACCTGATACTGGTAATAGTGCTGCAACCGGTTGGGGTTCTCGCCATAGCGGCCATCGGTCGGGCGACGGCTGGGCTGCACATAGGCGGCCTTCCACGGCTCCGGCCCCAGCGCGCGCAGGGTGGTGGCGGGGTGGAATGTGCCCGCGCCCACGCGCATGTCATAGGGCTGCAGGATCAGGCAGCCCTGTGCGCTCCAGAAATTGTGGAGGGTCAGGATCATGTCCTGAAAACTGAGTGGTTGTGTGCCGGAATGTTGCGCGCTCATGGGGCTAGGCCTTTGACGCAAGCGCATGCGCCGGTCAAGACGCGCGCAAGCTTGCGCATATTATCCAAAGATCAACCATGCCGGGCAATCGACAGGAGTGAAATCGCCATTATAGGCTGTAGGCCATGTTGACCTTGCTCCTGCGCCCGATCATCGCCCTTTTCGCCCTGCTGACCGCTCTGGTGGCGCCTGTGACACAGGCCGCGACCCAGCGCCTGCCCACGCCTCAGCCCAAGCGGCAGGTGGCGGCGCCCGCGCTGGTGCGCCCGGCCTTGTGGCGCGTGCAGCGCGGCAAGAGCGTGATCTATCTCTTCGGCACGGTGCATGCCCTGCCAAAGGATGTGCCATGGATGGACGGCAAGGTGGCCGATGTGACCGAGCAGGCCGATACGCTGGTCACCGAAATCCTCGACAAGGACCCTTCGGCGATGCGCAGCGTGGTGATGCAGACGGCAATGCTGCCTCAGGGCCAGACCTTGCGCGCCAGGCTTTCGCCCAAGAGCAAGGACGCGCTGGAAAAGCTGCTCGCCGCCGATGGGCTGCCCGCTTCCGCCTTCGATGCGTTTCGGCCCTGGTATGCGGCAGTGGCGCTCTCCACCATGCCGCTGTTGAAATCGGGCTATGATCCCACCCATGGCGTGGATGTGGTGCTTTCGGGCCGCTTCAAGGATGCCAAGAAAGCGCATGAGGCGCTGGAAACGCCGGAATATCAGCTCGGCCTGTTCAACCAGCTGCCCGAGGACGCCCAGATCCGCTATCTGGATGAAGTCCTGAAGGACGCCGACAAGATCCCCGACGATCTGGCCAAGATGATCAGGGAATGGAAAGCCGGTCACGCCGACGAACTGGCGCGACTGATGAATGAGGATGAGAGCGACCCCGTGCTGCTCAAGCTGCTGCTGATCGACCGCAACAAGGCGTGGGCGCGCTGGATCAGAGCGCGGCTGAACAAGCCGGGTACGGTGCTGCTGGCAGTGGGCGCAGGCCATCTGGCCGGCAAGGGCAGTGTGCAGGACCAGCTCGCCGGAATGGGCATCAAGGTGACCCGTGTTCAGTAAACCGCTTTGGCGGAATGCTGTTGCTTTAACGCTGGCGCTGCTGGCGGGGGCCTGTTCGCGCACCGATCCGGCCAATCCGGCGCTATGGCATGTGGAGGGACCCAACGGGCAGCAGGCATGGCTGTTCGGCACGATCCATGCCCTGCCCCGCCCCGTCGCATGGCGCACGGCGCGTGTGGATGCGGCTCTGGGGCAGGCCAATGTGCTGATGGTGGAGATCGCCGATCTCAACAATGATGGCGCCACACGGGCCATCTACAACCGCCTTGCTCATTCGCCGGATCAGCCGCCCATCGACACGCGGGTGCCGGAAAAACTGCGCCCTGCCCTTGGCCAGCTGCTCAGCAAGGCCGGACTGAAGCCCGACAGCCTTGGCGATACCGAGACATGGGCTGCTGCTCTGGCGCTGGGCCATGCCGCTCAGGGCGATGCGGAAGACGCCGCCAATGGCGTGGACCGCGCCCTGCTCTCGGCCAACCACCTGCCGGTCAGCGAATTGGAAGGCGCTCAAAAGCAGCTCGGCCTGTTCGACAGTCTGCCCGAAAGCGCCCAGCGCAGCATGCTGGCCAGCGTGATCGTCGATGCCCCCAAAGCCCCCGAGGAAACCAAGGCGCTGGAAGCGGCATGGCGCCGCGGCGATATGGGCTGGATCGGGGCGCAGACTTCCTCAGGCATGCTGGCCGATCCGGTGCTGCGCAATCAGCTTTACCTCAACCGCAACCGAGCTTGGGAAACGTCGATCACCGCCGCCATGGCCCATGGACAAAAGCCCTTCGTGGCGGTCGGCGCGGCCCATATGGCCGGGCCCGATGGCCTGCCCGCCCTGCTGGCCGCCCATGGCTACCGCGTCACCCGCGTGGAATAACCCCTCCCACGCTTGCCTTTTCCCGCCTTTACCGCTAAGGGCGCCCGCTTCCCGTCATGGTCATCCCTGGAGGCGTGGCGGGAACGTTAAAGTCTAACTGTATTTCGAAAGGCAAGTGTTATGAGCGATACGCTGACCCTGCCGGCCGAGACGCGTGCGAAGACTGGCAAGGGAGCCAGCCGCAGCCTGCGTCGTGAAGGCCGTGTGCCCGTGGTTGTTTATGGTGGCGGGGCCGAGCCCCTGGCCGTCCACGTCGAAGCCAAGGAACTGGTGCGCCAGCTGAACACTGGCAAGTTCTTTGATTCGGCGATCGAGATCGTTGTCGATGGCCAGACCATCAAGACGACCCCGAAGGACGTCGCCTTCCACCCGGTGACCGACCGCCCGCTGCACGCGGACTTCCTGCGCGCGTAAGCTGCGTGGGCATCCCTGAAAAGGGATGCATGACAAAGGCGGGAAAGATGGCCATAGCGGCGCATCTTTCCCGCCTTTCGTTTGTCCGGGGCGCTTTGTCTCCCGGCGTTTGATCTAATGGATTTTCGCCATGCAACTCTGGGTTGGGCTGGGTAACCCTGGCGACCAATACAAGATGAACCGGCACAATGTCGGCTTCATGGCCTGCGACGTGATCGCCGATATCCATCGTTTCGGCCCGGTGCAGAAGAAGTTTCAGGGCTGGGTGCAGGATGGCCGCATCGGCAGCGAGCGCGTGATCCTGCTCAAACCCGCCACCTACATGAACGAGAGCGGCCGCGCCGTGGCCGAGGCGATGCGCTTCTTCAAGCTGGACGTCTCCGCCCTCACCGTCTTCCATGACGAGCTGGACCTGCCGCCCATGAAGGTGAAGGTGAAGCGCGGCGGCGGCCATGCCGGGCACAATGGCCTGCGCTCGATCGACCAGCATATGGGGCCGGAGTTCCGCCGGATCCGGCTGGGCATCGGCCATCCGGGCCACAAGGACCGCGTCCACGGCCATGTGCTGGGCAATTACGCCAAGGCGGAAATCGACGATCTGGCCGATATGCTGGGCGCTGTCGCCTCGGAGGCCGAATGGCTGGCCAAGGGCGATGACGTTCGTTTTATGAACGATGTCTCGCTGCGGCTGGCCTGATGGAGCTGCGCGAAGCCCTTTTGCAGGACAGCCCGGCGATTGCCGCCCTGTGGCAGGCATGCGGGCTGACGCGGCCATGGAACGATCCGCTGGCCGATATCGCGCTGGCTCTGGGCAATGCCACCAGCACGATTCTGCTGGCCCATGATGGCGAAACGCTGATCGGCACGGTGATGGCAGGGTTTGAAGGGCATCGCGGCTGGATTTATTATCTTGCCACCTTGCCTGATCGGCGCGGGGAAGGCATCGCGGCGCAATTGCTGGAAACAGCGCAGGATTGGCTCGCGCAACTCGGCTGCCCCAAGGTGGAGCTGATGGTGCGCGAAGGAAATGAAGCCGCCGGGCTGTATGAACATCTCGGCTGGGACAAGCAGCCCGTGGCGGTCTACGCCCGGTGGCTCAGGAAGGACGTATAATGGGTTTCAAATGCGGTATCGTGGGCCTGCCCAATGTCGGCAAATCCACCCTGTTCAACGCGCTGACCGAAACGCAGGCGGCGCAGGCGGCGAACTATCCCTTCTGCACCATCGAGCCGAATGTGGGCCAGGTCGGCGTGCCCGACCCGCGTCTGGACAAGCTGGCCGAGATCGCCAGCAGCCAGAAGATCATCCCCACGCAGCTGTCCTTCGTGGATATCGCCGGTCTGGTGCGTGGTGCGTCGAAGGGCGAAGGTCTGGGCAACCAGTTCCTTGGCAACATCCGCGAGGTGGACGCCATCGTCCACGTCCTGCGCTGCTTCGAGAATGACGACATCCAGCATGTCGACAACCGCGTCGATCCGATTTCGGACGCCGAAACCGTCGAGATCGAGCTGATGCTCTCCGATCTGGAATCGCTGGAAAAGCGCGTTCCCGCAGCACAAAAGCGCGCCACCACCGGCGGCGACAAGGAGGCCAAGATCGTCGCTTCCGTGCTGGGTCAGGCGCTGGAACTGCTGCGCGAAGGCAAGCCCGCCCGCCTCACCGAGCCCAAGGATGAGGATGAGGCCCGCGTCTTCGCTCAGGCCCAGCTGCTGACCGCCAAGCCGGTGCTCTATGTCTGCAACGTCGAGGAAGAAAGCGCAGCCACCGGCAACGCCTTCTCCGAGAAGGTCTTCGCCAAGGCCAAGGCCGAAGGCGCCACCGCCGTCATCGTCTCGGCCGCCATCGAGGCCGATCTGGTCGGCATGGACGCAGAAGAGCGCACCGAATTCCTCGGCGAACTGGGCCTGAAGGAAACCGGTCTGGCCCGCATCATCCGCGCCGGTTACGACCTGCTCGGCCTGCTGACCTTCTTCACCGTCGGACCCAAGGAAGCCCGCGCCTGGACCGTCCACAAGGGCGCCAAGGGCCCGCAGGCCGCCGGCGCCATCCATACCGATTTCGAGCGCGGCTACATCCGCGCTGAAACCATTGCCTATGACGATTACGTCACGCTGGGCGGCGAAAGCGCCGCGCGCGAGGCGGGCAAGCTGCGCCAGGAAGGCAAGGACTATGTGGTGAAGGACGGCGACGTCCTGCATTTCAAGTTCAACGTCTGATGGCACAGGGGGTCTTTTTCGAGGACATCGAGGTCGGCCGGATCGACCGCTTCGGCCATTATGAGGTGCGCCGCGAGGAGGTCATCGACTTCGCCTCGAAATACGACCCCCAACCCTTCCATCTGGATGACGAGGCGGCGGCCAAGAGCCATTTCGGCCGCCTCGCCGCCAGTGGCTGGCATACGGGCGCCATGTCGATGGCGATGATGGCGAAGTTTTTCGCCGATGTCGGCTATGCCAGCATGGGCGGCGCGGGGCTGGACCAGCTGCGCTGGGTCAAACCCGTCTACCCCGGCGACACGCTGACCATGGAGATCGAGGTCAAGGCCAAGCGTCGCAGCAAGTCGCGCCCCGAGATGGGCCTGCTCGACCAGCATTTCACCGTGCGCAACCAGCATGATGAGGTGGTGATGACCTATGTTGCCACGGGGCTGGTGAAGGTGCGGGAGCCTTAAGCTCCCGGGAAATGAGAGCGCCTTTCCGCGAAGGCTGCCGCTTCATCGCCATGGGGCAACTTCACCGTGCAGGCCAGCAGCGGAAAGCGCCCGGCGCAACGTGGCCAGCAGTTACATGTCAGCCTTCAACCGCTCATCCGAAACATTCCCGGTAGCGATCAGCGCGGCATAGGGATCGCCGTCTCGCCCCAGGACCCGCATCATCGCAGGTATGGTCTTCATGCCGCTTGACCTGAGGCGCATCACTTCGGATTTGAAGTGCTGCCCACCCAAAGCCAGCAGGCGAATTTCGGCTTGATACAGCTTCCAGCCTATCTGCTCACGCACTGGCACGTTTGAGCCATAAATCTGGAACGTCCAGCCATGGGCCGTGAAGGTTGCGATGATCGCTTTTTCACCAGCGGCCCATCGCCTCAGAGAAAAGTTTTTCTCTTGTCCAAACTCATGCCAGATCGCTCGTTCCAGCGGCTCCGGGGAGGATGAGAAACACAGGACGTCAATATCGCTATGGGCGACTGACAGCCCCAAGGGAGCCGCCCCGGCAATCTCGACTTGAAATTCACCGAGTTTTGCAAGCAGGCCGATCTTCTCAACCGCCTTGCGATAAGAGATCGCCTGCTCTGTCATATGATAAGGCATGGTTGCCCAGCGCCTATCGGCAAATATGCGACAGCAAGGGCAAAGGGCGGGTCACCTTCAGCCTCACTTCCGCCCGAACAGCTTCTCGATATCGCCATGGGCCAGCTTCACCCAAGTCGGCCTGCCGTGGTTGCACTGACCCGACCGTGGCGTCACCTCCATTTCGCGCAGCAGGGCGTTCATCTCTGCCACATTGAGCACGCGGCCCGCGCGCACGCTGCCGTGGCAGGCCATCGTCGCCAGCACCAGATCGAGGCGCTCTTCCAGCAGCAGTGCCGCGCCATTGGCAGCCAGATCGTCGGCCACATCGCGCACCAGTGCCTGCACATTGCCTTTGCCCAAAGCGGCAGGCACGCTACGCACCAGCATGGCTGTCGGGCCAAAGCGTTCCAGCGCCAGACCGAAACCGGCCATCACCTCGGCGGCTTCCTCCAAGCGGTCGCAATCGACCTCTTCCAACTCGACAACCTCGGGGATCAGCAAAGCCTGGGCCGCCGACACCTTGTCACCCGCCCCGCCCGCGCGCAGGCGCTCCAGCACGATACGTTCATGCGCGGCATGCTGGTCGACGATCACCAGACCGTCACTCGCCTCGGCGATGATATAGGTTTCGGCCACCTGACCGCGCGCCACGCCCAAGGGATGCTCCACCGCTTGCGGCACCGGCGCTTCGGCCACCTCCGCGCGGCCCATCACGGAAGGCTGAGCGGGCGCCATCACCTGCGCCTCATAGCCGCGCCATGCCGCGCCCGCTTCGCTTACCCGGTTGGCGGGCGGGGTGAAGCTGGGCGCGGGCGCATATTGCCGGGCAAAGAGGCTTTCCAGACGCGGTTGCACCGGGGCAATCGGCTCCACCTGCCAACTGGCCATGGCGGGCGCGGCGGGCGTCTGGGCCGATTTCTGCCCCGCGCCTTCCAGCGCATGGCGCAGGCCCGAGACGATAAAGCCGCGCACAAAGGCCGGATCGCGAAAACGCACCTCGGTCTTGGCGGGGTGAACGTTCACATCGACATCGGGCGGCGGAATATCGAGAAACAGCGCCAGCACCGCATGGCGATCGCGCGCCAGCATATCAGCATAAGCCCCGCGCACCGCGCCGACCAGCAGCTTGTCACGCACCGGGCGGCCATTGACGAAGAGATATTGATGATCCGCCACGCCCCGATTAAAGGTGGGCAGGCCGGCGACGCCCGTTAACCGAACCTCGCCGCGTTCCAGATCGATCACCACGCCGTCATCGGCCAATTCACGCGCCACAATGCGCGCCACACGCTGGGGCGCGGTTTCTCCGGGCTGCACCGCCAGCACGCGGCGTCCGTCATGCTCCAGCACGAAGCCGACATCGGGCCGAGCCATGGCCAGACGCTTCACCACATCGAGGCAAGCGGCATATTCGCTGCGCGGGCTGCGCAGAAACTTGCGACGCGCCGGAATCTTGCCAAACAGATCCTCAACGCGAATACGCGTGCCCGGCGGCAAAGCGGCAGGCCCCTCATCCGTCACCGCGCCATGATCGACCACACGGCGCCAGCCCTCACTGCTGCCCCGCACCCGGCTTTCCACCGTCAGGCGCGCCACCGAGGCGATGGAGGGCAGGGCCTCGCCACGGAAGCCCAGCGTGGCCACCAGCTCAATCGCTTCATCGGGCAGCTTGGAAGTGGCATGGCGTTCCAAAGCCAGCGCCATATCGTCGCTGGTCATGCCGCAGCCGTCGTCGGTGACCTGAATGCCATCCAGACCGCCCTGCGTCAGCGCGATGGTGATCTGGCGCGATCCGGCGTCGATGGCGTTCTCGACCAGCTCCTTTAGCGCCGAGGCGGGGCGTTCCACCACCTCACCGGCGGCAATGCGGTTAACCAGAGTATCGGGCAGGCGGCGGATGACGGGCATGACAGACATGCAAGCCTCTATAGTCGATTGCGGCGCGAAGGGCACGGGTCCAGCATCAGCTTTCCACCATCGCCCGGGCGGCACACCTAAAACCGCTTATGTCGCAGTGCGATAACGCCTCAACGCAGCCAGCGCCCCGGCGGCGATGAAGCGGTTTTCGAATGCGCCAGAGTGGTGCATCATTTCGCACAACGATGAACAAATTTTTTCCCCTTTTGCGCGGCTTGCGCTAAGGAGCCGCCATCACCCGCAACGCCCTGCCGGTTCAGCCCCGTGTCTCACGGGAAAGTGCCGACAATTTCACGGATTTTTCAATGCCGTCCATCCTTCAGCGATTCTTCAAGTTCGGTTCGCAAAACATGGCCATCGACCTCGGCACAGCGAATACGCTGGTCTATGTCCAGGATCGGGGCATCGTTCTGAACGAACCCAGCGTGGTCGCCATCGAAACGATCAACGGCGTCAAATCGGTGAAAGCCGTGGGTGACGACGCCAAGATGATGATGGGCAAGACCCCCGACAACATCGAGGCCATCCGCCCGATGCGGGACGGCGTGATCGCCGACATCGAAATCGCCGAAGAAATGATCAAGCATTTCATTCGCAAGGTGCATGGCAAGCGCAGCCTGCTCAACTATCCTGAGATCGTGATCTGCGTTCCCTCGGGCAGCACCAGCGTGGAGCGTCGCGCCATCCGTGACGCCGCCAGCAATGCGGGCGCCAGCGCGGTTTACCTCATCCTTGAGCCGATGGCCGCCGCAATCGGCGCCGACATGCCCGTCACCGAGCCGGTCGGCTCGATGGTGGTCGACATCGGCGGCGGCACCACCGAGGTGGCCGTGCTCTCGCTGCGCGGTCTGGCCTACACCACCAGCGTGCGCGTGGGTGGCGACAAGATGGACGAAGCCATCGTCTCCTACGTGCGCCGCCATCACAATCTGCTGATCGGGGAAGCCACGGCAGAGCGCATCAAGAAGGATTACGGCATCGCCCGTATCCCGGCTGACGGCATTGGCGAGACGATCAACCTCAAGGGTCGCGATCTGGTCAATGGCGTGCCCAAGGAAATCACCATCAGCCAGGCCAACATCGCCGAAGCGCTGGCCGAACCCATCGGCCAAATCGTGGAAGGCGTGCGCATCGCTCTGGAAAACACCCAGCCCGAACTGGCTGCCGATATCGTCGATCAGGGCATCATGCTGACCGGCGGCGGCGCGCTGATCAAGGGTCTGGACGAATATCTGCGTGAAGAGACCGGCCTGCCCGTCTCCATCGCCGAAGATCCGCTGTCCTGCGTCGCACTGGGCACCGGCCGCGCGATGGAAGATCCGATCTATCGCGGCGTGCTGATGAACGCCTGATCGGCACAGACTGCCGTGTTGATGGCCCGCCGCTCTTGCGGCGGCGGGCGAGACAGGTTTTGAAAGACCGGCCCCGGCACAGTTGTTCTGCGCCGGGCCGATGAGCAAGGAATGGGATCAGCCATGGCGCCGCCAGTCAACCGGCGCACCAGCTATTCGCGCAAGGCGCAATACAGCACATTCGCCGCCTATGTCGCCGGAGTGTTGGGTGTGCTGGGTGGCGGGGCGGTGCTGGCCAGTTCGGTGTTCGGACATTCGGCTTTCGGCTGGATGCATATGGTGGCCGCCGATGTGCAGGCCCCTGCGGCCCGTATCGGCGCCCAGACCCGCGCGGGCGCGGGCGATGCCTTGAGTGTAGCGGGTGGTTTCCTGACGTCTGGCGCGGAAAATTCCCGTCTTCGGCGCGAAGTGGCGCTGGCCCGTACTCGTGCCATCGAAACGCAGGCTGTGCTGGATGAAAACCGCCGCCTGAAAGACCAGCTTCACCTCCTGAGCGATACGCCTCAGACGCTGGCCAATGCGTGGCTGATCGCCTCGACAGCGTCCTCCACGCGGCGTTACGCCACGATTTCGGCGGGCAGCGCTCAGGGTGTGCAGTCGGGCATGCCGGTGCGTACCGCTCAGGGGCTGGTCGGGCGCGTGCTGGAAGTGGGCCATATGGCCGCGCGCATCCTGCTGATCACCGACACCGAAAGCACCGTGCCCGTGCGCCGCGCCAGCGATGGTACGCCCGCTTTCGTCAACGGCAAGGGCGATGGCACCTTGCAGGTGCGCCTGCTGTCGCTGGGCCTGAACCCGCTGAAAAAGGGCGATGTCTTCGTAACCTCCGGCGCGGGCGGCCTTTATTGGCCGGGCACGCCGATGGCGCAGGTCGTCAGCCTGACGCATGACGGCGCCATCGCGCGTCCTCTCAGCGACCCCGCCGCCAGCGAGATGGTGACCGTGCAGCCCTCATGGGAGCCGACAACCGATCCCACGCTGCCGCCGCCCGCACCCGATGTGCCCCCGCCTCCGCCCAAGAAGCCCAAGGCGCCGAAGGGCAGCAAGCCCGGCGCGGCGGATGCCAAAAAGCATCATCCATGATCGCTCCAAGCGCGAAACGGCGCCGGTTGCTCAACGGATATTCGCCCATTCTGGCCTATATCACGCCATGGGTGGCCATCGTGTTGGCCTCTTGCCTGCCGCTATGGCCGGTGATCGCCTCGGCACCGATCATGCCGCCCTTCGGCTTTCTGATGCTGCTGGCCTGGCGACAGCTGCGCCCCGGCCTTTTGCCGGTGTGGTCCGGCGCGATCCTCGGCCTGTTCGACGATCTGGTCAGCGGGCAGCCGATGGGCAGCGCGATCACGCTCTGGTCGGCCACCATGCTGGCGCTCGATGTGATCGAGGCGCGCTTTCCCTGGCGTAACTTTATCACCGAGTGGCTGGTGGCAGCGCTGATGATCGCCGCCTATGTCTTGCTGGGCCTCGGCATCGCCAATGCAGCCATGGTTAATCCTGCCGGAGGTATGCTCCTGCCGCTGCTGGTCGCGCCGCAGATCGGGCTTTCGGTGCTGGTCTATCCGCTGGTCGGCCGCGCGGTGGCGGCGATGGATCGCTGGCGGCTGCGGCGTTATCGCGTGGTTTCTTAAGAATGCCCAAGCATATTACTCCTGCCATCCTTCGCAATTCCTTCGACCGGCGCAGCATCATTCTGGGCACACTTCAGGGCGGCATCGGCGTCGCTCTGGCGACGCGCCTTGGCTATCTGGCGCTGTTCGAGAACGCCCGCTATCAGATGATGAGCGAGAGCAACCGCGTCAATCTCTCGCTGATCCCGCCACGCCGGGGCTGGATTCTCGATCGCAACAACCAGCCCATCGCCAGCAACCGCGCCGATTTCCGCGTCGATATCATCCCCGACCGGTTGATCGACAAGGACAAGACGCTCGACGAGCTGGCGCATATCCTGCAGCTCACCCCCATCGACCTGCAGGATATCAAGGACAAGCTGGAGAAAGCGCGCGGCTTCCAGCCCGTGGCGGCGGGCGAGCATCTCTCCGCCGATCTCTATGCCGCTGTCTCGGTGCGTCAGCCCGATCTTCCCGGGATCATTCCGCAGCGCAGCTTTTCGCGCTTTTACCCCGCCGGGCCCTGCGTGGGCCATCTGGTGGGCTATGTCGGCGCGGCCAATGCCGAGGATTACGCCAAGGAGCATAATCCGCTGCTGATCACCCCCGGCTTCAAGATCGGCAAGGATGGTCTGGAAAAGCGTTACGATGCCGAATTGCGCGGCACGCCGGGTGCGCGTCGCTCGGAAGTGACCGCAGGCGGCAAGATCGTGCGCGATCTAGACACGCGCGAGGACGTGCCCGGCAAGCCGATCCATCTCACCATCGATGCGGGTCTTCAGGAATATGCTGCACGCCGCATCGGCACCGACAGCGGCGCCGTGGTGGTGATGGACGTCCATACCGGCGACATTCTGGCCTTCGTCTCGATGCCCAGTTTCGATCCCAACAGCTTCACCGATGGTGTGGGCCGTCTGGAATGGAAGATGCTGGCCGATGACGATCATGTGCCGCTGCGCAACAAGATCCTGCATGGCCTGTTCCCGCCCGGATCGACGGTGAAGCCCACCGTGGCTCTCTCCTTCCTTGAGGCGGGGCTGGACCCCCATGAGTCCGTCAACTGCAGCGGCGGGCTTCAGGTGGGCAACCGCGTGTTCCACTGCTGGCAGCACCATGGCCATGGTGCCACCAATATGTGGAAGGGCATCAACCAGTCCTGCGACGTCTATTTCTATCATTTCGCGCAGAAGATCGGCATGGATAACATCGCCCGGATGATGCACCGCATGGGCTATGGCGGGAAATTCGATCTGCCCTTTCCCAACCAGTCCTTCGGCACCGTGCCCGACCCGGCCTGGAAGGAAAAGAAGTACAAGAAGCCCTGGGCCATTTACGATACGGTGAACGCCACCATTGGCCAGGGCTATATGCTGGTGAACCCCTTGCAGCAGGCCGTGGCGGCGAGCCGCATCGCCAGCGGCAAAATCGTGATGCCCCGCCTGATGGCCAATGACCCGATCCGCGCCAGCGACCCCTTCGGCGTGCCTCAGGATCATCTCGATGTCATCCGCGCCGGGATGTTTCAGGCGGTCAACACCACCGGTTCGGCGACCGGCGCGCGCCTGCCCTTCCCCAACATCCAGATGGCGGGCAAGACCGGTACGGCGCAGGTCGTTGGCCTCAACATGAACGGCGGCAACGGCAAGATCGGCGCGTGGAAGCACCGCGACCACGGCCATTTCATCTGCTTCGCGCCTTTCGACAATCCGAAATATGCCTGCGCGGTGCTGATGGAGCATGGCGGCAGCTCGCATGCCGCCTTCCCGGTGGCGCGCGACATCATGACCTATCTCTTCGACAAGCAGAAGGGCATGGACCTGCTGGCGCCGCTGGAAAAGGAATGGGGCGGCACGCCTCAGGAGCGTATGGCTGCCAAATATCGTAGCTATGCCGCACAATATGGTGTCACGGCCCCGCAGGTGGACAACAGCGAGGAAGCCGTGGAAAGCGCCGTGGAAGGCCCGGCCGACAATGCCCAGCCCCCACAGCCGATCCAGTCCGAAGCGGCCAGCCCGGCGCCTGAACCGGGTGGGGAGGCACCTGCTGCACCTGCTCCGGCCGCCAGCCCGGCCCCTGTCGCCCCCAAGCCCGCAGGCCAGCCATGAGCAGCAGCAGCCGTTCCATCATCCCCGAACCGCTGCGCCGCCTGCCATGGGCCGTGCTGAGCGCCCTTGGCGCGCTGACGATCTTCGGCTCGGCGGTGCTCTATTCGGCAGCCGGGGGCAAATTGATGCCCTGGGCGCTGATCCATTTCGTCCATTTCGTGGTGTTTACCGGGCTGGCCATCGTGGTCTCGCGCCTGTCACGCGATCGGATGCGGCAGGCGGCCTATCCCATCTATGTGGTGCTGGTGGTGCTGCTGGTGCTGGTGGAAGCGGTCGGCAAGATCGGCGGCGGATCGCAGCGCTGGCTCAACATCGGCTTTATGAACCTTCAGCCTTCCGAGCTGATGAAACCGGCCATCGTGCTGGTGATGGCGCATTTCTACGCCAATCTGCCGCCCTCGATGATCCGCACCTGGCGCGCCCTGTTGCCGCCCGGCATGCTGCTGGCGGTCCCGGCGGCACTGGTGATCCTGCAGCCCGATCTGGGCACCGCTCTGGCCATCTGCTTTGGCGCGGTGGTGGTGATCTTCATGTCCGGCGTGCCGGTGTGGTGGTTTGTGGGCGGCGGCCTTGCCGGAGCCATCATCGCCCCGCTGGCCTTCTTCTTCGCGCTGCATGACTATCAGCGCAAGCGCGTGATGGTCTTTATGGACCCGGAGAGCGACATGCTCGGCTCGGGCTATCACATCACCCAGTCGAAGATCGCCATCGGCTCGGGCGGCTTTTTCGGCAAGGGCTTCGGCAATGGCACGCAGAGCCATCTGGAATATCTGCCTGAAAAGCACACCGACTTCATCTTCGCCACCATGAGCGAGGAATGGGGCATGATGGGCGGCCTCTTCGTGCTGTTCATCTTCTTCGTGGTGCTGTTCCGCTGGGGCATGGGCGTGGCGCGCCGCGCGCCGGACCGCTTCTCGCAGCTGCTGGCGGCAGGCATGACGACCACCATGTTCTTCTATGTGGCGATCAACACGATGATGGTGATGGGCCTGGCGCCCGTGGTGGGCATCCCCCTGCCCTTTATGAGCCATGGCGGCTCCTCGATGATGACCAACATGATCTGCGTGGGCGTGCTGATGGCCATCGAGAAGTGGAGCCGCGTGGGCGGTTCGTTGAACTGAAAGCTTTTTTCGCCTTTTTGTCATTTTTTCGCACGAATCACTTGCGGGGAAAATTTCAGCCGTTAAAGGGGCGTCTCCCAGCCGGGGAGACGGACTGAAACGCCCTCTCCCAAGCGACGGAACGGACGCATAGCTCAGTTGGTAGAGCAGCTGACTCTTAATCAGCGGGTCCTAGGTTCGAGCCCTAGTGCGTCCACCATCGCTTCTCTCTTTGCCTTCGGGCCAAGGGAATACCATCCGGCTCAGAGGCATACCTTAAGGGTATACCAAAGGTGTGGACGCATAGCTCAGTTGGTAGAGCAGCTGACTCTTAATCAGCGGGTCCTAGGTTCGAGCCCTAGTGCGTCCACCATCCTTTCCATCCTGTGATGAAGGCCTCACCTCAAGAGGCAAGGCGCCGGTTTCGGCATCCCCTGACATCGTTGAAATGCATGGCCTGATCGTGTTTGATCCATGCGCCCCGCGGGCAGCTTTTCTCAATGACGCAAGGGATTTGGGGCTGAGCCGATGCCATGGCATCGCCATGACCGCAGACGTTTTTGGCAAGCCGGCAAACAGCCGCCCGGAGGCCTGTGCGAGAGATAAGATACGCCCTTGACCCCTTGGCCCTCCGAACGCCTCTCCAGCGCCCTGACAGGGCAAATGGTGGCGGTTGCCGCCTCGCTCGCCACAGGCCATCCTGAACACGGCGCTGCAGCGAGCGATGCGGCGGCCCTTTATCAGGCCATCTGGCGGACGTTCCTTGCGGCATCCTCATGGTCGCCGGGCGCCGAGCCCGAGCTGGCGACAACCACGCCGCCCCGGCCCATGCACCGGACCAATGTGCCCCTCTCGTGGAGCGCCTTGGGATTTTCCTTCGTCATGTCATTCTCCAATGGTCCTCCGCCATGAGGGCAGCGCGTGTGATCGCGCCGACCATCGTTCACCGCTTTGACAAGGGCACACCTCATCAACGCCAGAGAACACCCATGGCGGGTTTCGTTCAGATGACTCCCTTGGGGTGGTGATCTCTCTATTCGGCGGGGCACCCTCGCCCCGTCAGCCGATGAGATTGAGACAACTCAAAAAATTGCATCACCTTATAGCAATAACAGATGGCATCATTCCCGGCAGATGCAAATTTATTGCGGTGAACGCCCTCTTAAGCACGTTGACGGGAGCGATTGTTCCACAACGGTTCAGGTAAAATGGCATGCGCAACCAGAGCCGAATGATCCCCCCCAGCACATAACAAAACGGCCTGCGGAGAACGCTCCGCAGGCCGCCTGTATGTTGAGATATCAGACCGTCAGGCTGATTTGCCCGCGAAATAATCCCGGCGAAAATCACTGGCGAAGGCGGCAAAGCGCCCCTCGGCAATGGCGCTGCGCATCCCGGCCATCAGCTGCTGATAGAAGGAGATGTTATGCTCCGTCATCAGCATGGCGCCCAGAATTTCGCCCGACTTCTGCAGGTGATGCAGATAGGCCCGCGAATAGGTGCTGCACACCGGACAGGTGCAGCGGTCGTCCAGCGGCGCCGTATCCTCTGCATGCTTGGCGTTGCGGATGTTGAGCGGGCCGTTCCACGTAAAGGCCTGCCCGTTGCGCCCGCTGCGCGAGGGCAGCACGCAGTCGAACATATCGACCCCGCGCTCCACCGCGCCGACCAGATCGTCGGGCTTGCCCACGCCCATCAGATAGCGCGGCTTGTCGTCAGGCAGCATGCCGGGCGCGAAATCCAGCGTGGCGAACATCGCCTCCTGCCCCTCGCCCACGGCCAGACCGCCGATGGCATAGCCGTCAAAGCCGATATCGCGCAGCGCATCCGCCGAAGCCTGACGCAGATCCTGATGCAAGGCGCCCTGCTGGATGCCGAACAGGGCTGAACGCGCGGCATGCTCCTCACCGCTGTCGAAACCGTTGCGGCTGCGCTTGGCCCAGCGCATCGACATCTCCATCGACTTGGCGATCACATCCTTGCCCTGATCGGCGCGCGGGCATTCGTCAAAACACATCACGATGTCGCTGCCCAGCAGGCGCTGGATTTCCATCGAGCGCTCCGGCGTCAGCATATGGCGCGAACCGTCGATATGGCTGGCGAAGGCCACACCTTCCTCGGTGATCTTGCGCAGTTCGGACAGGCTCATCACCTGATAGCCGCCGCTGTCGGTCAGGATCGGGCGGTTCCAGTTCATGAACTTGTGCAGACCGCCCAGACGCGCCACCCGCTCCGCGCCGGGGCGCAGCATCAGGTGATAGGTGTTGCCAAGGATGATGTCCGCGCCGGTCGAGCGCACCGTCTCCGGCTTCATCGCCTTGACCGTGGCGGCGGTGCCCACGGGCATGAAGGCGGGCGTACGGATCTCGCCGCGCTGCATCTGGATGGTGCCGGTGCGCGCCTTGCCGTCGCGCGCGTGGATGTTGAAAGCAAAACGGGTCATGCCCGCCCGATAGAAGGAAAAGCGGTCCGGGGCAATCTGGTGCCCGCTCCGCCTCAGGCATAGGGCCAATTGTCGCGCTGGCCGTGCCTCGCTATGGCGCCCCCATGAGCATCGACTGGATCTACCCCGCCCTGACCGCCACCAGCGTCTTTGCCGGTTTCGTCGATGCCGTGGCGGGTGGCGGCGGGCTGATCACCGTGCCCGCGCTGATCTATGCGGGGCTGCCTCCAGCCATGGTGCTGGGCACCAACAAGGCGCAATCGGCCTGTGGGACGGCGATGGCGACATGGCGCTATCACCGCGCCGGATTGTTCGAGCTGCGGCCCTCCCTGCCCGGTGCAGCGGCGGTGTTTCTGGGCGCGATGATCGGCACGCTGGTGGTCAGCCACCTGAAAGCCGAGTGGCTGCGGCTGATCGTGCCGGCGCTGCTGATGGCGATCTCGCTCTACACGCTGCTGAGCCCGCGCATGAGCGATGCCGATGCCCATGCGCGCGTCTCGCCCAGGGGTTATCTGCCGGCGGGCACAGCGGTCGGCTTCTACGACGGCTTCTTCGGCCCCGGCGCCGGGCAGTTCTACACAATGAGCCTCGTTACCCTGCGCGGCATGGGCCTGACCCGCGCGACGGCTCTCACCAAGCTCTTCAACATGACCAGCAACATCGCCAGCATCATTGTGTTCGCAGCGGGCGGCAAGATCATGTGGCTGCTGGGCGGCTGCATGGCGGCAGGCGCGATGAGCGGGGCATGGATCGGCAGCCATATGGCGTCTCGCCTGGGGGCGAAGGTGATCCGGCCCTTGCTGGTGGTGGTCAGCCTCTCGATGACGGGCAAGCTGGTCTGGGGCTGGTTTGCAGGCTAGAGTTCGACGCGTGCTTTCAGGGTGACGCGCCCTGAAGCAATTTTCGGCCTGTACCTCGCCGCAACGCCGCATGACACCATCTCATCGTGCGCGCCAGAACGCCCCACAATTACGACCAGCATACTGCAACGCAATGATTTGCCTTTCGCATTTGCACAAGCTCGGGTTATGAATTTAGGCAATTACTCTTAAGACCGGAGTGATCGCCGTGACATTGGATGAAAAGTTACAGATCGCCAAAGGGCGCCCTTCCGGCTTTGACTATATGCGCCTGATCCTTTCGGTGCTGGTCGTGATGTGGCATACGATCGTGACCAGCTATGGTCCCGAGGCGCAATCCTCAGCCTTGAGCCATTGGCGACCGCTGATCGCCGCCCTGCTGCCGATGTTCTTCGCGCTGAGCGGATTTCTGGTGGCCGGATCGCTGGAGCGCTGCCGGTCGCTTGTCAGCTTTCTGGGGCTGCGCTTGATTCGCATCTATCCCGCACTGGCGGTTGAGGTGCTGCTTTCGGCCTTTATTCTCGGCCCGCTGCTGACCACCGTGCCGCTGGACAGCTATTTCACAGATCCCAAGTTCCACCGCTATCTGCTCAACATTTTCGGCGACATTCACTTCCAGCTGCCGGGGCTGTTTCTGGGCAACCCCAATCCCGATCGCGTCAACGGCCAGCTCTGGACCGTGCCGTATGAATTGCTGTGCTACATCACGCTGGCGGCCCTGGCGGCCCTGTCGCTGACGAAGTATCGCACGCTGTTCACCGGCGCCGTGGCGCTGCTGTGGCTAAGCGCCAATGCGGTCTTCATGTACAAGCATGGCCTGAGCACAGCCGAGCCGATGATCGTGCCCGGCTATATTCTGATCTTCACCTTCCTGTGCGGGATCGGCATCTATCTGTGGCGTGACAAGCTGCCCTTCAACCTGCCGCTGGCCGCCGTCTGCGCGGTGGTGAGCGCGGTGTTGATGTTCTTCCCCATTGCGGGCGACGCTCTGGTGCCCCTGCCGCTGAGCTATCTGACCGTCTATCTGGGCATTGCCAATCCCCGGAAATTCGGCTTCCTGCGCGGGGCGGACTATTCCTACGGCATCTTCCTTTATGGCTATGCCATTCAGCAGGCATGGATGAGCCTGTCGCCCGGCCTGCATCACTGGTATCTCAACGCCTTGCTGACCTTGCCTGTGGCCACGGCCTTTGCGGCGGGCTCCTGGCATTTTGTTGAAAAGCCTGCACTGAAGCTGCGCAATCAGGTCTATGCGCTGGAAAACCATTGGGTGCGGCACCGCGAGCGCTTCATCCAACCCCTGCTCAGCCGCCTGCTGCCGCCGACACGGATTTCGGAAAGCGAAACGCTTTAGGAAACAGGCCTGCGTTTTAAACAGGATGCCCTCGCCAACCGGAAAGGCTGGCGAGGGCATTGTTGTTTATGGATAGATGCGGCGCGGGTTGTCATACAATCACAGCCGCATATAGCGCATGTCTGCGACCACGCTGCTGCTCCAAACCGACCAGCAACATAGCCGACATCCTTGCCGCCTTGGGCAAGGTCACGCCAAAGATGGCCAACAAGTCCTTACTGATCTGCCCCGCCCGCAGATCACGGAGAACCTTGTCCGAGGCTCGCCACCGCTGATCAGAAGCCTTTGGTCGCCCGAATAACAGCAGGCTCGCACTGGTTTTATCACCAGAAAATCCACCGCCGTGCAGATAAGATCGCGACCCAAACTCCTCACGAAATTATGTTCAAATAAATTTATAACCAGATTGGAAAATAATAGTAAAAATTGATCGAGAACTTCACAGAACAGGTCAACCAAACTTCAGAATTAAATCGGAAATTTAAGAGAATTTATATGCATTTTATACTTATGCTTAACCATGAAATGCACATATAAATCCATCAGGTGACGCGCAAATATACCCTGATGCAATGAAGGCCTGCCGGTCTGATTGCCGAGGAGTCTGCCACTCACCTTGCACTGATGGGGGCATCTGTGACATTACGCCATAGAAATGACATCGACGGCATGCGCGCAATTGCGGTTGTTCCAATTGTGCTCTTTCATGCCGGTTTGACGCTCTTATCTGGTGGCTTCATTGGCGTTGATGTCTTTTTCGTCATTTCAGGTTTTCTGATCACAAAGATTATTTCCTCAGAAATAGACGAAAACACATTTTCGATTGCAAAATTCTACCACCGCCGCATCGTCAGGATTGTCCCGGCTCTGTTGGTACTATCGCTAGCGGTCATTTTCATCGGCGCCTTCACCTTGCTGCCGGATGAAATGATCAATTTAAGCAGGAGCATAGTCGCCACAGCAGCATTCGCTTCCAATTTATATTTCTGGAAAGAGGCTGACTATTTCGCGCCATCTTCCGAAACGGCCCCGATGCTCCACACCTGGTCGCTTGGCGTTGAAGAGTAATTTTACATATTTTACCCAATCCTATTGATTTTAATACACAAATACTCCCATCAGAGATTGAAGCATTTCCTGATGGGATTGGCATTTTTTTCATTTTTCATAAGTCTGATATTGAATCACGTCTCGGAACAGGCCGGATTTTATCTTATTCCATCTCGGGTCTGGGAACTGGCGATTGGCGGGTTGGCCGCCTCCAATGCATTTCCCGAATTTCAAAGCAAAAAAGTCCTGCAATCACTATCGACCTTCGGCATCAGTCTGATTTTATGTGGCTATCTGATCATAAGATCAAACATGAGCTTCCCCGCACCCTGGGCATTGTTACCTTGCCTCGGAACAGCATTGCTGATCGTTTACTGCGAGCAAAGCTGGGCTGGAAAGTTTCTTTCACTTCCCATTTTACGCTATATTGGGAAAATTTCTTACTCTCTCTATCTTTGGCATTGGCCACTGATAGCATATTATAAAATCTTCACCGGAAACGCCTTGTCGCTTCCAGAAACGGCATCCCTGACTGCCATCTCATTTATATTGGCCATTATATCTTACAATTTCATAGAAAAGCCTGCGATCACGAGATTTCGCACAGTCGATCGCCAAAAAATCTTGCTGTCCGGCACATTCACCTTGGCATCTTTAGCAGCGATTTCCATTTTCTTCTGGGCCAAGCCGGCAATTGTATCGACAGCTCCGGCCGATGTTAAAGCAATTGCTGAATATGAAAATTATCGCGCGACAGCTGAGCAGAAATATCAATTCCGCTCTGGGCCGTGTTTCAGAGGCCAAGCCGAAGCCCATTTACCGATGCGCCCCGACGAATGCATGAAACTTTCCGATAAGAAAATAAACATGCTGATACTCGGCGACAGCCATGCCGCACAATATTGGCGCGCCTTTGCGTTGCGATATGCAAATCGAAATGTCATGCAGGCCAATGCTTCAGGCTGCCGCCCAGTCATTTGTGGTGCGGGGGCGGAACGGTGCCGCGAGATTGTCGACTATGCGCTCGGAAAGTTACTGGACACCGGAAAGGTCAACCTTGTCATATTGGCAGCGCGTTGGCAGGCGGAAGATGCTGCCATGCTGGGCGCGACAATAGCGCGCATCCGCCAGACTCATGCTTCGGTCGTGGTGATCGGGCCAACCATCGAATATGACAGCAGCTTCCCGGGCCTTCTTGCAAGAGCTGTATGGAGCGGAGATTTGGACGCGGTGACCCAACGGCGTATCGACGAGCGCGTCCAGATGAACAATCTTATGGCGAAAGCCGCCTCTGAAAATTCAACACCGTATATCGATGTGCAAGGCATCATTTGCCCGAACGGGAAATGCATCTTGTTTGCAAACCCGCACACTCCGATGCAATTTGACTATGGCCATCTGACCTTTCCCGCCTCCCAACTTGTGGTGGCGAAAATGCCCGAGATGTGAGGCAGCCTGAGCATCGCCATGAAGGACTTGAACAAAGCCGGACCAGCCACAATCAGTCCCTAAAGCCTGGCGCCTTAACCCTCGGGCAATAACAGGCTGGAATCGCCGTAACTGTAGAAGCGATAGCCTTCCTTGATGGCGTGCTGGTACACCGCCTGCATCCGCTCCAGCCCCATCAGCGCCGAGACCAGCATAAACAGTGTCGAGCGCGGCAGATGGAAATTGGTCATCAGCCCATCGATGGCGCGGAAACGATAGCCCGGCGTGATAAAGATCGAGGTATCGCCGCTGAAGGGCTGGATCACACCATCCTCACCCGTCGCGCTTTCCAGCAAACGCAGCGAGGTGGTGCCCACCGCAATCACCCGGCCACCGGCAGCACGCGCCGCATTCAGGCGATCCGCAACATCGGCCGGAATGGTGCCCCATTCAGCATGCATCGCATGGTCGGCGGTGTCGTCCACCTTCACCGGCAGGAAGGTGCCCGCGCCGACATGCAACGTCAGAAAGGCGTGCCCGATCCCCGCTTCATCCAGTGCCGCCATCAACTCCGGGGTAAAGTGCAAAGCCGCCGTCGGCGCCGCCACCGCACCCTCGGCCTGAGCGAACATCGTTTGATAATCGCTGCGGTCGGCTTCATCGGTGCCACGCTTGGCCGCAATATAGGGCGGCAGCGGCATGGTGCCCGCACGCTCCAGCAGCACCTCGACAGGCTCATCGCCGGGGAAGAACAGCGTCCAGCTGCCGTCCTCATGGCGCGACTCGGCCACGGCCTGAACGCCCGCGCCAAAGGCGATCACATCGTCCACCCGCAGCCGCTTGCCGTTTTTCACAAAGGCCTGCCAACGGCGCAGATCGATGCGCTTGTGAAGCGTTGCCCCGATCTTCGCCTCGCCGCGCATACCCTCAAGCTGAGCCGGGATCACGCGCGTGTCGTTGAACACCAGCAGATCGCCCTTGCGCAGCAGCGAAGGCAGATCGCTGACCTTCAGGTCGCCAAAAGGCCCTTCCCGGCCCGGCACATGCAGCAGCTTCGCGCTATCACGCGGGCGGGCGGGGCGCAGGGCAATACGCTCCTGCGGCAGATCGAAATCGAAATCGTCAACGCGCATGGGTTGTCAAAAGGCGCCCACATGGGGCGCCCTCCTCACTTCTTCTTGGCCGGGGCGGGCGCCTTGGCCGGCGCAGCAGGTGCCACCGGAGCCGCAGGCACGATCGGCGGCGGCGGCGGAGCAATCGCCGGACGCGGCTTGTGATCGCTCTCGATCGAGGCCTGCACGATCTTGGTCGGGTTGCTGGGCGGCTCGCCACGCACGATGCGGTCGACGATATCCATGCCCTCGATCACACGACCGAAGTTGGTGTAGCGGCGATCCAGCGAGAAATGCGGATAGAACACGATGAAGAACTGGCTGTTGGCCGAATCCGGATCATCGGTACGCGCCATCGAGACCGTGCCGCGCACGTGAGGCAGCGAGTTGAACTCCGCCTTCAGGTCAGGCAGCTTCGAGCCGCCGCCGCCGGTGCCCGTCGGATCGCCCGTCTGGGCCATGAAGCCGTCGATCACGCGGTGGAAGATGATGTTGTCGTAGAAGCCCTGCCGCGTCAGCAGCTTGATGCGCTCGACATGGTTGGGCGCCCACTTGGGCTCCAGACGGATCAGCACGCGCCCGCCGTTCGACAGGTCCAGCACCAGCACATTGTCCGGATCGACCGCCGGATCGGGATCGACCTTGGAGCTGAGGTTCGTCTTGTTGACGTTCTGCGACATCGCCTTGCTCAGCGCGTCCTGCTTGCGAGCGCAGGCGCTGGTTCCCAGCACGGCGACGCCCAGCACGAGCGACATGGCAATCTTGGTAAAGGAATGACGGTTCATGCAGCTCTCTTGGGCGTTACGTCGCGAATGCGCATCAGGGCGATAGCCGCGCCTGTCTGTCGTGTCCATGAACGTTATACAACGAGGGAGTCATCAGGGGGACAAAAAGGCAAGAAAGAAGGAAATACGAGGGTGTTACACCCTCGTGCTCCCATTTTGTCTCCCGACGCGGGGGTTGGGCATGATCCAGGATCGGTGCCAACATCCCGAACGCCGGAGGTCAGTCGCCCATGCGGCCGATCTGTTCGACACGTTCCACCACATCGGCGCGAACCGCGGGGCTGACGAAGCGGGTGATATCGCCGCCAAACAGCGCGATTTCCTTCACCAGCTTCGAGGCGATGGGCTGCAGGCCCACATCCGCCATCAGGAACACCGTCTCGATGCGCGGGTTGAGCTGCTGGTTCATGCCCGCCATCTGATATTCATACTCGAAATCAGCGACAGCGCGCAGCCCGCGCAGGATCACGCTGGCCCCCTGCCTTTCGGCGAAGGTCATCAGCAGCGCGTTGAACCCCACCACCTCGACATTGTCGAGCGCCAGATTGGCCACCTCCCGGTTCACCATATCCATGCGCTCATCGGGCGTGAACATGGGGTTCTTGGAAGGGTTGGTCGTCACGCCGATAATCAGCCGGTCGACCAGCTTGGCGCCGCGACGGATGATATCGGCATGACCCAGCGTGACGGGGTCGAACGTGCCCGGATAGACCCCGATGCGCATCAGTGCGAGCGCTCCACGATAAAGCGGGCCAGTTCGCGCAGCAGATCGGCTTCCTTGCCGTGCTGGGCCAGATGGCCGATGGCCTGATCCACCAACATCCGCGCCTGCTCACGCGCGCGATCAGCGCCCAGCAGAGAAACGAAGGTTTCCTTGCCCTTGTCGGCATCCTTGCGCAGCGCCTTGCCCGCAGCGGCTTCATCGCCCTCGTGATCCAGAAGATCATCGGCGATCTGGAAGGCCAGACCAATGTCACGGGCATAGGCGCGCAGATGCTTGCGGCCCTCATGGGGCACCTTGCCCAACACCGCGCCCATCTCGACCGAAGCGGCAAGCAACGCGCCGGTCTTGAGCTGCTGCAAACGCGTCACGGTCTGCAGATCGAAGCTGGAGGTCTCGGCCACGATGTCCATCATCTGCCCGCCCGCCATGCCGTGTGAACCAGCGGCAGCAGCCAGAACCTGGATCAACTCGGCGCGCACGAAGGGATCGCCGCTGGTCACAGGGTCAGACAGCACCTCGAAAGCGAAGCAATGCAGCGAATCGCCGGCCAGAACGGCGGTCGCCTCATCCCACTGCTTGTGGACGGTGGGCTTGCCGTGGCGCATGTCATCATTGTCCATGCAGGGCAGATCGTCGTGGATCAGTGAATAGACATGCACCGATTCGATGGCCACGCCAGCGCGCACTGCGGCATCGCGGTCCACACCATACATTTCGGCGACAGCGGCCAGCAGCAGCGGGCGCACGCGCTTGCCGCCGCCCATCGCCGCATAGCGCATCGCCTCGAACAGCTGTGCACGCGGATCGGCCGGGATCGGCAGCAATTCGTCGAATGCCGCCAGAATATCGGCCTGAATGCGCTTGAGGCCATCGGCCAGCACGGTTTCGGTTACCTCAGCCACTGGGCTCCCCTTAGGAATATCGTCAATCTATCCCGCGCAGAGTGCAGCCCCGCGCGGGCGTCATAAAATCAGGCTTCGTCCAGAGGACGGGTGGCGACAGAACCATCGTCCTTGGCCACGATTCGCTCGATCCGCGCGGTGGCGGCATCCAGTCGGGCCTGACAGGCGCCGCGCAGCTTCTCACCCTTTTCATAGAGCGAAATGGACTCGTCGAGCGGCACTTCTCCGCTTTCCAGCTGGCGCACCACGCCTTCCAGAGCGCGCAGCGCCTCCTCGAAGCTGAGCTGCGCGATGTCCGCGATGTCTGCTTTGTTGTCACTCATGCCTTTGCAATGGCCGTGTGCCTGCGCGCGGTCAAGAGGTACAGGAGGGGCGCTCCCCCACTTATGGGCCCGCTTTACAATCACCCATCTTTGGCAATCCGGTCTGGCCTTCGCACGCGCATGGCGCTAGAGGGCGCGGCATGACCCAGACAGCCTCCACCATCACCCCAGATGTCGTCGCCGCCCACGGGCTTTCCCCTGAGGAATACGACAAGGTTCTCCACGCGCTGGGCCGCGAGCCCAACCTTGTCGAACTCGGCATCTTTTCGGTGATGTGGTCAGAGCATTGCAGCTACAAGTCGAGCCGCCTGCATCTGAAAAAGCTGCCCACCGAAGCCCCCTGGGTGATCTGCGGCCCCGGCGAAAACGCCGGCGTGATCGACATCGGTGACGGCCAGGCCGCCATCTTCAAGATGGAGTCGCACAACCACCCCTCCTACATCGAGCCCTATCAGGGCGCGGCGACGGGCGTTGGCGGCATTCTGCGCGATGTGTTCACCATGGGCGCGCGCCCGGTGGCCAACATGAACGCCCTGCGCTTCGGTCGCCCCGATCACCCCAAGATGAAGCATCTGGTGCAGGGCGTGGTCGCGGGCATCGGCGGCTATGGCAATTGCGTGGGCGTGCCCACCGTTGGCGGCGAGACCAACTTCCACAAGGCCTATGACGGCAACATTCTGGTCAACGCCATGACCGTGGGGGTGGCCGACACCGACAAGATCTTCTATTCCGCCGCCACCGGCCTTGGTAACCCCATCGTTTATGTAGGTTCGAAGACCGGTCGCGACGGCATCCACGGCGCCACCATGGCCTCGGCCGATTTCGACGAGAAGTCGGAGGAAAAGCGCCCCACCGTGCAGGTCGGCGACCCCTTCACCGAAAAGCTGCTGATCGAGGCCTGCCTCGAACTGATGGCCACCGACGCCATCGTCGCCATTCAGGACATGGGCGCCGCCGGTCTGACCTCCTCCTCGGTCGAAATGGCCAGCAAGGGCGGCGCGGGCATTCGCCTGAACATGAACAACGTGCCCTGCCGCGAAACCGGCATGACGCCCTATGAGATGATGCTCTCGGAAAGCCAGGAGCGCATGCTCATGGTCCTCCAGCCCGGCAAGGAGCCGATGGCCGAGGCGATCTTCAAGAAATGGGAACTGGACTTTGCCGTGATCGGCGAAGTGACCGACACCGGCCATATGGTGCTGGAATTCGACGGCGAGGTGGTCTGCGACATTCCGCTCGCCCCGCTGGCCGATGAAGCGCCGCTCTATGACCGCCCCCATGTCCCCACCCCCAAGCCCGCCCCGCTGGGCGCCATTGAGGAAAGCAAGGACATCGCGGCAGACCTGCTGACGCTGATCGGCGGCGCGGATCTCGCCTCGCGCAAGTGGATCTTCGAGCAATACGACTCGCAGGTCGGCGGCGACACGCTTCAGAAGTCGGGCGGCGACGCTGCCGTGGTCCGCATCCACGGCACCGAAAAGGCGCTGGCCATCAGCACCGACTGCACCCCGCGCTATGTCTTTGCCGATCCCTATGAGGGCGGCAAGCAGGCCGTGGCCGAAACCTGGCGCAACATCTGCGCTGTGGGCGGCACGCCGCTGGCCATCACCAACTGCCTCAACTTCGCCAACCCGCAGCGCCCCGAGATCATGGGCCAGATCGTGGGCGCGCTGGAAGGCATGGGCGATGCCTGCCGCGCGCTGGATTATCCCATCGTGTCGGGCAACGTCTCGCTCTACAACGAATCGAAGGCCACCGGCGGCGGCAGCGCCATTCTGCCCACCCCCGCCATCGGCGGCGTGGGCCTGATGCTGGACCACACCAAGATGGCCACCATCAAGTTCAAGGCCCCCGGCGACGTGGTGTGGCTGATCGGCGGCGAAGGTACGCACCTCGGCCAGTCGCTCTGGCTGCGCGAGATCGCGGGCCGCGAGGAAGGCCCCGCCCCCGCCGTGGATCTGGCTGTCGAGCTGCGCAACGGCGAAACCGTGCGCCAGCTGATCGGCGACGGTCAGGCCACCGCCGTGCATGACGTGTCGGACGGCGGCCTGCTGGTTGCTCTGGCCGAGATGGCGATGGCCTCGGGCCTCGGCGTGAAGCTGGATGTGACGTTCAACACCGCTCAGGCCTTCGGTGAGGACCAGAGCCGTTACGTCGTGACCACCAAGCCCGACATTGCGCTTGAGGGCGCGGTGAAGCTGGGTGTTGTCGGCGGGTTCGACGTGGCCGGTGTCGCCGTCTCCAAGCTGAAGGCCGCCAATGAGGCGTTCTTCAAGGATTGGATGGAAGCTTAAGAGGTAAAGGGAAGATGCGAGGGGGTTACCCCCTCGCGCTCCCAGAACGTCTTCCGACATGAAGGTTGGTGGCATCCTGATCGGTGCGCAAACTTTCCACGGGCACGAAAAAGGCGCCGCAGGCAAGAATGCCTCGGCGCCTTTTCTCGTTTATAGAGCCTGCGGCGCAGCGACGTTAGCTCTATGGCCGAACCCGATGCGCACCGTAGACATTATCGGGAGCGCGAGGGTGTAACACCCTCGCACTTTCCCCTTTCCGTTCTTAATCGAGAACCCAATCCTTCTCCGGCACGCCCAAAAGGCGCAGCACAGCGGTCAGATCCCCACGATCCACCCAGCCATTGGCAGCTGCACGCGCCTTGGGCTTGGCTTCGAAGGCGATGCCATAGCTGGCTTCCTCGATCATCGGGATATCGTTGGCGCCGTCTCCGGTGGCCAGCGTGGGCACCTTGCCGCCCAGCTTTTCCTGCTCTTCCAGCAGCGTGGCGCGCTTGGTGGCGCTGTCGCTGATCGGGCCGTCAAGGCCGCCCGTCAGCTTGCCACCCGCCACGGCGAGGCGGTTACCGACAACGCGCTCGAAACCAAGCTGCTCGGCCACGGGATCGGCGAACTGATGGAAGCCGCCGGTCACCAACACGGTGCGGCAGCCCTTGGCCTTCAGGGTCTGGACCAGCACGCGGGCGCCCTTCATCGGCTTGATGCGCTCGGCGAGACACTGGGCGATGGCGTCTTCCGACAGGTCCTTCAGCAGCGCGACGCGCTCGGTCAGGGCCTCGCGGAAGTCGAGTTCGCCCTGCATGGCGCGCTCGGTGATGGCAGCGATCTGGGGCTTCAGCCCTGCGAAATCGGCCAGCTCGTCGATGCATTCCGCCGAGATCATCGTCGAATCCATGTCCGAGATGAAGAGACGCGGCAAAACCGGGCGCTGATCGGTGATCAGGGCATCACTGGTGCCGAGGTGCTTGTCGATAGCGGCCCGCAGCACGTCCACGCTCGCGCCTTCGGCAGCGATTTCCACCACGCCGCCGGGGATTTCGCGGGCGTCGGCGGAGAAGCCGTCATCGCCCAGCGCCTCCAGCAGGTCATCGACTTGGGGCGACAGCCCGGCGGGTTCTGCTATGACGCGCGCGATGAGCACCGTTGATCCTTTCGAAATCGTCCCGGGCGAAGAAGCCCGCCCGCCGCTGGCGCTCATTGCAGGGCCGACCGCCAGCGGCAAGAGCGATTATGCCATAAAGCTGGCTGAGGCTCTGGCCGCGCAGGGCCGGAGCGCGGTGATCGTCAATGCTGACAGTGCACAGCTTTATGCCGATCTGCCGATTCTGTCCGCCGCGCCCTCGCCTGAGGATACGGCGCGTGTGCGGCATCGGCTCTATGGGGCGTGGGACGGGGCGCAGGGCTGCTCCGCCGCCGATTGGGCCGAACGGGCGCGGGAAGAGATCGCCAAAGCCCATCAGGCGGGGCACGTGCCCATTCTGGTGGGCGGCACGGGGCTCTATATGCGCACGCTGCTGGATGGCATTGCCCCTGTGCCCGCCATCGATCCGGCCATACGCGAGGCCGTGCGCGCTCTACCCGTAGCCGAAGCCCATGTGGCCCTGTCGGCCGAAGACCCCGAACGCGCCGCCCTGCTCAACCCTGCCGACACCACGCGCGTCGCCCGCGCGCTGGAGGTGGTGCGCTCCACCGGCCATTCGCTGACCTATTGGCAGGCCCATAAGGAGGGCGGGATAGGGCATGCGGTCACGCTCCATCCGATGATCCTGCTGCCTGATCGCGACTGGCTTTATGAACGTTGCGACCGCCGCTTCTCCCTGATGATCGAGGGCGGCGCGGTTGCCGAAGTGGAAGCCCTGCTGGCCCGCCGCCTGCCCCCGGACCTACCCGTGATGCGCGCCATCGGAGTCGCGGAGATCGCTGACTATCTTTCAGGCGACCTTGGCCTTGACGAAGCAATCATGCGCGGCGCGCAAGCCACGCGCAATTATGCCAAGCGGCAATACACCTGGTTCCGCCATCAGCCGCCCGGCGATTGGCCCCGCCATGCGCCCGAAAGCCATGAAAATTCCGACATCGCCAGACATTTTGATCGATTATTACAACAATAGCTGTTGACATGACATTTTTTGTCGCCTACCTGCCCTCCAGCATGTTGAAAGACATGCTTAGGGTGCTTGCGCGCCCCTTGCTTCAAGAGCCCCACCCCCCGGGAAAATCGCGACTATCGGCGCTTTGGGGGGTTGCATCTTGTGCAGCACGGGCCCAACGCAAGCGCCTTTGCGTGAACCGCGCCCTCGTGGCGCAAGATGATTGCTACAGAAGGAAGTCACCGTGACCGAAGAGCGCAGCGGCGCCCAGATCCTCGTTGAAAGCCTGGTTCGTCAGGACGTGGAATTTGTATTCGGCTATCCGGGCGGTGCGGTCCTTCCCATCTATGACGCGCTATTCGGCGAAGAGCGCCTACGCCACATCCTCGTCCGCCACGAAGCGGGCGCGGCGCATGCCGCCGAAGGCTACGCGCGCTCCACCGGCAAGCCGGGCGTGGTGCTGGTCACCAGCGGCCCGGGCGCGACCAATGCCGTCACCGGCATTGCCGACGCTTTCCTCGATTCGATTCCGCTGGTGGTGATCACCGGTCAGGTCGGCACGCCGCTGATCGGCTCGGACGCGTTTCAGGAAGCCGATACCGTCGGCATCACGCGCCACTGCTGCAAGCACAATTATCTGGTGAAGGACCCGGCGAATCTCGCCGCCGTCATCGATGAGGCTTTCCAGATCGCCACCACCGGCCGCCCCGGCCCGGTGGTGATCGACATCCCCAAGGATGTGCAGATCGCCACCGCCGCCTTCCCCGAAGGCCCGGTGCAGCGCCGCAACCGCTATTCGCCCCAGCTGGCGGGTGGCGAGGCCGAGATCGCTCAGGCCATCGATCTGATCGCCAGGGCCAAGGCCCCGGTGTTCTACACCGGCGGCGGCGTGATCAACTCCGGCCCGCGCGCCAGCGAATTGCTGCGCGAGCTTCAGGCGATCACCAAGGCGCCGGTCACCTCCACGCTGATGGGTCTGGGCGCTTTCCCGGCGGATCATGAGGACTGGCTGGGCATGCTGGGCATGCATGGCACTTATGAAGCCAATTGGGCGATGAATCAGGCCGACCTGATCATCTGCGTCGGCGCACGATTCGATGACCGCGTGACGGGCCGTCTGGATGCTTTCGCGCCCAATTCGACCAAGATCCACATCGACATCGACCGCGCCAGCATCAACAAGACCGTCCGCGTCGATCTGCCGATCATCGGCGATTGCGCCACGGTGCTTCAGCAGCTTCTCGACGGGTGGCAGGGCCGTAAGGCTCAGGACCTGACGGCATGGAAGGCGCGCGTGACAGAATGGCGCGCGAAGAAGTCGCTCTCCTATGCCGAGAACCCCGCCGCCATCCCGCCGCAGCGCGCCATTGAACGTCTGTTCGAGCTGACCAAGGCGCATGATCCGATCATCAGCACCGAGGTTGGCCAGCACCAGATGTGGGCGGCCCAGCATTTCCACTTCTTCGGCCCCAACAAGTGGCTGACGAGCGGCGGTCTGGGCACGATGGGTTACGGCCTGCCCGCCATTATCGGCGCGCAGCTCGGCAACCCCGGCAAGCTGTGCATCGACATTGCCGGCGAGGCCAGCATCCAGATGAACATTCAGGAGCTGGGCACCGCCACTCAGTATCGCCTGCCGGTCAAGATCTTCATCCTGAACAATGAATGGATGGGCATGGTCCGCCAGTGGCAGGAGCTGACCTATGAGAGCCGCTATTCGAACTCCTATTCGGACAGCCTGCCCGATTTCGTGAAGCTGGCTCAAGCCTATGGCTGGAAGGGCATCTCGATCGAGAACGAAGGCCAGCTGGATGCAGGCATTCAGGAAATGATCGCCTATGACGGCCCGGTGATCGTCGATTGCCGCGTCGCCAAGGATGCCAATTGCTTCCCGATGATCCCGAGCGGCGCGGCCCATACCGACATGCTGCTGCCCGGCGATGTGGTCACCGGCACCATGGACGACAGCGCCAAGGCGCTGGTTTGATCCGGGACGGGTAAGAGAGATGAACCAGATGACGAAAATCGAGCAGGAAGCCACCGAGCGCCACGTCCTGATGCTGACGGTGGACAATGAGGCGGGCATTCTGGCCAAGATCGCCGGCCTCTTCACCGCGCGCGGCTACAACATCGACAGCCTGACGGTGTCGGAAATCACCGGCGACCATCAGATCAGCCGCATTACCATCGTGACGCATGGCCCGCCCGCCGTGATCGACCAGATCCGCGCCCAGCTTGAGCGCCTGATCCCGGTCCACAAGGTGGTCGACCTCACCGAGCAGGGCCCTTACGTCGAGCGCGAACTGGCCCTCATCAAGGTGGTCGGCAAGGGTGAGGCGCGCGTGGAAGCGCTGCGTCTGGCCGAGGTGTTCCGCGCCCGTCCGGTGGACACCACCACAGAAAGCTTCGTGTTCGAACTGACCGGCACGCCGGAAAAGATCGACAGCTTTGTGGCCCTGATGGGCGACCTTGGCCTTGTCGAAACCGCGCGCACCGGCGTGGTTGGCATGATCCGGGGCAAGTCCAGCACTTAACAGTTGATCGCCGCTCCGGCCTTGGCCGGGGCAGCGCCAAACGTGCCGGGCGAAAGCTCAGGCACATTCAATCCTGGCCCGCGCGTCGTATGCGCAGGGCAACCGAAAGGGAAGACCAGTGAAAGTCTATTACGACGCCGATGCCGACCTGAACCTGATCACCGGCAAGAAGATCGCGATCCTCGGCTATGGCTCGCAGGGCCACGCCCATGCCCAGAATCTGCGCGACAGCGGCGTCAAGGACGTTGCCATCGCCCTGCGCCCCGGCAGCGCCAGCGCCGCCAAGGCCGAAGCTGCCGGCTTCAAGGTTCTGCCCAACGCCGAAGCCGCTGCCTGGGCCGACATCCTCATGATCCTGGCGCCCGACGAGCATCAGGCCGCCATCTATGCTGAAGACCTGCACGCCAATCTGAAGCCCGGCGCCGCTCTGGCCTTCGCCCATGGCCTGAACGTCCACTTTGGCCTGATCGAGCCCCGCAAGGACATCGACGTGATCATGGTCGCCCCCAAGGGCCCCGGTCACACCGTGCGCGGCGAATATGTGAAGGGCGGCGGCGTGCCCTGCCTGATCGCCATCCACCAGAACGTGACCGGCAACGCCCATGACATCGGTCTGGCCTATGCTTCGGGCGTTGGCGGTGGCCGTTCGGGCATCATCGAGACCAACTTCCGCGAGGAATGCGAAACCGACCTGTTCGGCGAGCAGGCCGTGCTGTGCGGCGGCGCCACCGCGCTGGTGCAGGCTGGCTTCGAGACGCTGGTGGAAGCCGGCTACGCCCCCGAAATGGCCTATTTCGAGTGCCTGCACGAGCTCAAGCTGATCGTCGACCTGATGTATGAAGGCGGCATCGCCAACATGCGCTACTCGATCTCGAACACCGCCGAATATGGCGACATCAAGACCGGTCCGCGCATCATCACCGATGAGACGAAGAAGGAAATGAAGCGCGTTCTGGCCGACATCCAGTCGGGCCGCTTCGTGAAGGACTTCGTGCTCGACAACCGCGCCGGTCAGCCCGAGCTGAAGGCCTCGCGCATCGCCGCCAAGCGTCACCCGATCGAAGAGACCGGTTCGAAGCTGCGCGCCATGATGCCCTGGATCGGCGCGAACAAGCTGGTCGACCAGACCAAGAACTAAGCCTTGGAGCCCGGAACCAAACTGGGCCCGAGTGGACGTGGTCGGCGCGTTGCCCTGAAAGGGCAGCGTGCCGACGCTTCGTTTGCGCGTGATGCGCGCAGCCCCTCGCGCCATATCCTGATCTGCTTCCACGATTTTTCGCGTGGCGGCACGGAACGCATCGCCATCGGCATGGCCCGCTTCTGGGTCGAGGCCGGGCACCGCGTGACGATCCTTTGCGGCACGACCGAGGGCGGCGTGCGCGCCACCGTCGATCCGCGGGTGCAGGTGGTGGAGCTTGATCCGCCCGTGCGCCGCAGCCCGATCTCGCGCTTGAAGTTGGGTAAGGCGATGGCGCCCATGCTCGGCAAGATCGATCCCGACATCATCTTCCTGCCGGGCAATTTCCATTTTCCGCTGGTTCTGCCTTTTGCGAAAGCCAAGGGCCGCGCCAAGATCGTGGCCAAGGTTTCCAACCCGGCTGTGCCCAGCGGGCTGCTTGGCAAGCCGATCCGCGCCTTGCTCCGCCGCTTTGCGCCCGCCGTCGATGGCATTGCCGCGATGAACAGCGGTCTGGCGCGTGAACTGGCCGAACTAGCGCCCACCGTCTCCACCGCGACGCTCTACGACCCGATCTATCTGCATCACGATATGACCGCCGATGGCCCGCATGCCGATGACGGCCGCATTCATCTGCTCTGGGCCGGGCGGTTCGAGAAGCAGAAGGATGCCGCGCTGGCGCTGCGCACCATTGCCGCGCTCAACGCCATCACCCCTGCCCGCCTCACCATGCTGGGCGATGGCAGCCTGCACGGCCAGATGCTGGAGAAGATCCGCAAGATGGGGCTGTCCGATGTGGTCGCGGCGCCGGGTTATGTGCCGGTGATCGACCCATGGCTGCGCAAGGCTGACGCTTTCCTCTGCACCTCGCACTTCGAAGGCGGTCCGGCGGTGGCTGTGGAAGCGCTGGCCCATGGCGTGCCGGTGATCTCTACCGATTGCTCGCATTTCCTGCATGATATCATGACCATCCCTGAGGCAGGCACGCTGGTCCCCACCCGCAACCCTCAGGATCTGGCGCAAGCGGTGATCGAGGTCACGCGGCGTGGCCCGCCTCCCCTCGCCGATCTGCAGGCGCTGATCGCCCATCTGGAGCCGGAAGTCTGCGCCCAGGCTTATCTCGACTGGTTCGAAACCGTGCTGGAGCGCGATAAGGCCCCGGCCTGACACGGCGCGGGCGGTTTTTGCTTTACAGGCCGCCCCGCCTTCATCATAGGCTGAGTGCATGATCTTCAAGCTGACCCTCGCGCTACGACTTATCCGCCCTTGGGCGTGAGCGAGCGCGTGCCCTCTGGCCGCGCGCAAGGAGCGCCCAAGGGATTATACGATCAGCCTATCCGATAGCCGCACCTGATCCTGACATTCGGGCGGCCCCAGTGAAGAGCATCAGAGACTTATCATGCCCATGCTGAAAGACCCTTCGGTCAAGTATCGCCCCTTTCCGCAGATCAACATCCCCGACCGCACCTGGCCGTCGAAGGTGATCGACAAGGCCCCGCGCTGGCTCTCCACCGACCTGCGCGACGGCAATCAGAGCCTGATCGACCCGATGGGCGCGGAGAAGAAGAACCGCTTCTTCGACCTACTGGTGAAGGTTGGCCTGAAGGAAATCGAGGTCGGTTTCCCCAGCGCTGGCGCCACCGAATATGACTTCATCCGCTCGCTGGTGACCGAGAACCGCGTCCCCGAGGACGTGCTGATCCAGGTGCTGACGCAGAGCCGCGAAGACCTGATCAAGACCAGCTTTGAGTCGCTGGAAGGCATGCCCGCCGCCATCGTCCACCTCTACAACGCCGTGTCGCCGCTGTGGCGTCAGGTGGTGTTCGGCATGGAGCGCCCGCAGATCCGCGAGATCGCCGAGAACGGCGCCAAGCTGCTGCGCGACAATGCCGCGCGCTTCCCGAACACCAAGTGGCATTTCGAATATTCGCCCGAGACCTTTTCGACGGCGGAACTCGATTTCAGCCTGGAGTGCTGCGAGGCGGTGATGCAGATCCTGCAGCCCACCCCTGAGCATCCCATCATCCTCAACCTGCCCGCCACGGTCGAATGCGCGACGCCCAATGTCTATGCCGACCAGATCGAGTATTTCTGCCGCAACCTGCCCAACCGCGATGCGGCGGTGATCTCGCTGCACACGCATAACGATCGCGGCACCGGCGTTGCTGCGGCGGAACTGGGCATCATGGCGGGCGCTGATCGCGTCGAGGGCTGCCTCTTCGGCAATGGCGAGCGCACTGGCAACTGCTGCCTCGTCACCGTGGGCATGAACCTCTATACGCAGGGCGTGGACCCGGAGCTGGACTTCTCGGACATCGATGAAGTCATCCAGACGGTCGAGTACTGCAACCAGCTGCCCGTCCATCCGCGCCATCCCTATGGCGGCGATCTGGTGTTCACCGCCTTCTCGGGCAGCCATCAGGATGCCATCAAGAAGGGCTTCGCCGCGCAGGAAAAGCGCAATGACGAACTCTGGGCCGTGCCTTATCTGCCCATCGATCCCGCCGATCTGGGCCGCAGCTATGAGGCGGTGATCCGCGTCAATTCGCAGAGCGGCAAGGGCGGTTTCGCCTGGGTGATCGAGCAGGATCAGGGCCTCAAGCTGCCCAAACGCATGCAGGCCCATTTCAGCCGCCATGTGCAGGATCTGGCCGACGAGCTGGGCCGCGAACTGGTCGCCGCCGACATCTGGAACGTGTTCGAGGCAACCTATCGCGTCAACGACCCGCAGCATTTCCAGCTGCTGGATTGGGATGAGACCAAAGGCCCCGATGGCGCGCGCATTTTCGCGGGCAAGATCGGCGTGAATGGTCAGGAACAGTCGGTGTCGGGCCGTGGCAATGGCCTGATCTCCTCGGTGGTGGCGACGCTGGCGGACAGCTTCGGCGTCAACCTCTCGGTGAAGGACTATTCCGAGCATGCGCTCTCCGCCGGTTCGGATGCGCGCGCTGCCGCCTATGTCGAATGCACCGGGCCGGAAGGCCAGACCATCTGGGGCGTGGGCGTCGACACCGACGTTGCCACCGCCAGCGTGCGCGCCGTGCTGAGCGCCGCAAACACGCTGGTCCTCTCGGGCAAGTGACCGATTAGGGCCGGGGCCTTGCGCTCCGGCCCCTTCAAGCCCGGATTTTCAGGCGCTGCGCCGGGCTGTCACCAGCCTTTGCCCCGCTGACCATGATACATTCCAGACGCGGCCATCCCTGCCTGTCATCCACGCTGGCACATGGCCATCGCCATCCGCCAGCCTGCGAACCAGCGCTGAGGCAATCTCCTCCTGCGCCTCCCGACATTCATCGGCGGCCTCAACCCGCAGTTGATAAGGCGCGAAGAAGGACAGGCCGTGGCTGAGCAGCGTGCCGTCCTCTTCCCGCAGCAAGGCCACCAGACCCGGCGCAGGAAAAGGCCCTCCATCCAGCCAAGCCCTTATGGTCTGAACACAATGTGCCGGGCTCATCATCACGCCTGACGGTGCCCACATCATCGCCTGCAGGCCCGGTAGTGCCGCCAGCGCCAAAGCGACCTCCAGATGCGTGCGCAGCACCGGCGGCAGATGCGCACCGTCCTCCAGATGCCGCCCGGCCATAAGCGTTACAGCTTCCACCTGAGGCAAGTCATCGCCCAGCCCGATGTTTTGGGTCACTGTCGGCAGAGGTGCAGCGGACGCCGGCGCCAGCCCGCCAAGATCGAAGGTCAGCCCCCGGCACACCAGTTCGAGGCGCCCGGGTATCGCCTCGTCGCGATACCCGGCCGACAGCATTTGCCCTGCTGAAAGCTCCGTGATCAGCCGGTCGACGTCCTCAATCGTCGGGCGCTGCCCTTCAGCAAACAGCAGCGCCACCCCACTTGGCACAGGTTCAAGCGCGGCCAGAGCGATACTGTCTTCTGCCTGATCGTCCATCATGCGGCGCCTCCTGCTGCTTTCTTGGCATATTCCCCCGCCTTTGCCAAAGCTCTCCCATCCCACCCCTTCCGCGACGCCCCGCGATGGTTTAACCGCCCGGCATGACTGATCAGCACATCTCCAACGCCTCTTCCGCCCTTATCTCCGGCCGCATGTCGCTTGGCGGCAAGGCCTGGCACTGGCGCGGCGGCAATATGGACATGATGGAGCATGACCACGGCTGGGATGGCCCGCTGGCCGACGATCTGGTCACCCAGCTGCTGCTGGCACGCGGCGTGGCGCGCGAGGATCTGAACCGCCAGCGCAACCCCACCTTGCGCGAATTCCTGCCCGATCCTTCCGCGCTTCAGGATATGGATGTGGCGGCGCGCCGCATCGCTCAGGCCATCGTCAAGCGCGAGCCCGTGGCGGTCTATGGCGATTATGACGTCGATGGCGCCACCAGCGCCGCTTTGCTGATCCGCCTGATCCGCCTGTGCGGCCATGATGCCCGCCACTATATCCCGGACCGCCTGCTGGAAGGCTATGGCCCCACCGGAGAGGCTCTGGTGCGGCTGGGACAGGAAGGCGCCAAGCTGGTCGTCACCGTCGATTGCGGGGCCATGGCACATGATGCTTTGGCCATGGCGGCGGATGCGGGGGTGGAGGTGATCGTGGTCGATCACCACAAATGCTCGCATGAGCTGCCGCGCACCGTGGCGATGGTGAACCCCAACCGCCTCGATGAAAGCGAGATCGGCGCGGCGCATGGCCATCTGGCGGCTGTCGGCGTGGCCTTCCTGCTGGCCATCGCGGTGCGGCGCGAGCTGGAGAAGGCGAAATATCCCGGCACGCCGGGCAATGCCGCGCTGCTCTCGCTGCTCGATCTGGTGGCATTGGGGACGGTGGCGGATGTCGCCGCATTGCATGGGCTGAACCGCGCCTTTGTGGCGCAGGGCTTGAAGGTGATGGCGCGGCGCGAGAACATCGGCATGGCCGCGCTGATCGACGCCAGCAAGCTGGGCCGCGCGCCCACGGCCTCGGATCTGGGCTTTGCGCTGGGGCCGCGCGTGAACGCCGGCGGGCGCGTGGGAGAGGCGACGCTGGGCGTGCGCCTGCTCACCACACATAACCCCGAGGAAGCGCGTGAGATCGCCGGGCAGCTCTCCCTGCTCAACGAGGAGCGACGCGGCATCGAAATGGCCGTGCAGGAGGCCGCCGAAGCTCAGGTCGACAAGCAGCACAACCGCAGCGTGCTGGTGCTGGCGGGCGCAGGCTGGCATCCGGGCGTGATCGGCATCGTGGCCGGGCGCATCAAGGAGAAGAGCGGCAAGCCCACGCTGGTGATCGCTCTGGAGGCCGATGAGGCCGGTTTCGGCAAGGGCTCAGGCCGATCGGTGCATGGCGTCGATCTTGGCGCGGCGATCATTGCGGCGCGTGCTCAGGGCCTGCTGGTGGCGGGTGGTGGCCATGCCATGGCAGCAGGCCTGACCATTGCGCCCGATAAGCTGGATGCTCTGGGCGAATGGCTCGATGAAAGACTGGCGAGCGATGTGGCGCGAGCGCGCCTGCACCAGTCCCTGCTGGTCGATCTGGCGGTGGCGCCGCGCGGGCTGAACCCGGCGCTGGTGGAAACGCTGGAAAGCGCAGGCCCCTATGGCATGGGCTGGCCCGGGCCGCGCGTGGCCGTGGGGCCGGTGAAGGTGGTGAAGGCCGATGTGGTGGGCGCCGACCATGTGCGGATGATCGTGCGCGGCAATGACGGCGCCAGCTTCAAGGCGATGGCCTTTCGCGCCGCCGATGGTGAGCTGGGACAGACCCTGCTCCACGGCACGCAAGGGCGCAGCCTGTGGCTGGTGGGCCGCGCCAAGATCGATGACTGGGGCAGCCGCCCCGCCGCCGAACTGCATATCGAGGATGCCGCCCTGATCGATTGATCGGGCACAGCCTGACGCTGGCGGCGGGCGTACCGCCGCTAACCTTCTGATTTGCCCTGTGGAAAACTATCTCACAAAAACATGCAAAAAAGGGATTGACCGAATCCCGCCTCACCCCTAGATGCGCGGCTCCCGACGACGCAACGCTTCACCGCCGAGCTTCAGAGTGGCCCCTTCGTCTAGCGGTTAGGACGCGGCCCTTTCACGGCTGAAACACGAGTTCGATTCTCGTAGGGGTCACCATTTCTTCCTCACGGAAGATGGGACTGACATAATGGCTTCGGCCCCTTCGTCTAGCGGTCAGGACGCGGCCCTCTCACGGCTGAAACACGAGTTCGATTCTCGTAGGGGTCACCATTCTTTTCAATGACCTGATGGTCATTGTGTGATCTGCATTGGATCACTTTACCGGAGAAATGCTCCGGTTTATCCACAGCTATATAGCGGCATGCAGGTATGGTGCGAAGGGCGCTTTCCCCTGCCATTGCTCTTCAGCCTTGTGGTATCTGCGAAAGCCTCCGAGCCATTCGCATGCCAACGGCTCGAATCGCGCTCACAAGACCTGCCCCCTCCGCGATCTAGCCGGCGATGCATGATCCAGCTTGGCACCGGGCAGGCAAAAACCCGGCGCAGTCCAGACCACCTCCTACGATACCACGCGGATTTTCGTCGCCTTGGCCTCCACCAGAGCTTCCAGCAGCTCCCAGAAGGCCTCCGCCGCCGCCGTGCCCAGATCGACATGCAACCTTTGCGGCGCAACATAGACCGAGTGAATGCAGCCGGTCAGCTCCGCCTCCGGATCGTAATCGACTTCTTCGGGATCGAACCATTTCTCGAACCACTCAGCGATCGCCTCATCTATGGTGGGCACATCATGCTCGATGGTGACGGCATCCCAGCGCAGCCCCTGGATAACAAGGTCCGCCTCGCCCATCTGGCCCTCAATGGGATCGAAGACCAGCATACCGTCGGGCTCGAAGAAGATGCTTTCAGGCCCATCGTCATTGCGCAGGAAATCCACGACCGCCCATTTGCGATAGGCTGCGGTGCCTTCCGGCAGTTCGAATTTCACCTCGGGACTGCCTGCGTGGCTCACCGCCCGCTGATGGAGGAGGAAGGCGCGGAACTGGGCCACGTAATGATCCCGGATTTCGATCACCAGATTTTCAACGGCTGCATCACTCATGGGGCTGACTATGGGAATGGATGCCGGCTTGTCGAGAGGCGATAGGACCTTTGGCGGGTGGCGATGCCGCCCAAGGTCCTCTTGTCGCCAAGCTATAGTCGTACTAAGAAGTACGACTATGAAGACGGATAGCGAAGGCACGCCACTCGGCAAACGGGCGCTGGACAAGGCCAAGCGCCGCGAGACGATCCTTGAGATCGCCCAGCGCAGCTTTCTGGAACAGGGCTATGACCGGACCACCATGTCCGGCATCGCAGAGGCCATGGGCGGTTCCAAAGGCACGCTATGGAGCTATTTCGAGACCAAGGAGATCCTGTTCGAAGCGATGATCGAACGGGCGGCAGCGCATTTTCGCGCCGATCTGCTGGCCACGCTCGATCCCGGAGGCCAGCCGGAAGTGGGCCTGCGCGATTTCGCCGAAACCTTTATCCGCAAGATCACCAGCCCGGACAGCATCGCGCTGCAAAGGGTGGTGATCGGCGAATCCGCCCGTTTTCCGGAATTGGGGCCCATCTTCTACACAAGGGCGGCAGGGGTAACGCGCTCCTTGCTGGCCCGCTACATCGGCGCGCATATGGCCGCTGACGCCCTGCGCAAGGACGATCCCCTGAAGGCCGCGAACATGCTGGTCAGCCTGTGCAGCGGCGGCCAGTTCCAGCGCGTGCTATGGGGGACCGAGACCTGCAGCGAGGCGATGATTGCCGAGGAAGCAGCCACTGCCGTCGATTATTTCTTGCGCGTTTTCGGACGGGAAGACTGAAACGAAAGCTCCCCGCCATGAGTGGTGTGATCAGTCCACGGCTTCGGCCTGTTGGGTATAAATGTCACGCTCTTTGCCGATGAGGATGTCGGCGAGGAACCAATAGGCCTCGCCCCATGCGGCCAGCACCTCATCGGTGGCCGCATCGCCCAACACATCGCGGATGGCGGGCAGCAGGGCATCGGCCACCAGCGGGTAGTGCTCGGCCTTTACGCCGGTTTCGACATGACGCTGGACCATGCGCGCCACCACGGGCATCAAATTCTGAAGCTTGTCGACATTCTGCGCATAGCCAAGGATCGCGGCGGCCAGGCGGCGCGGTTGTTCGCCGGAGTCCTGAGCGGCCTGATCGAAGAGCGCACGCACCTCATCATTCACGAAAAGCCGCTCATACATGCGGGTGGTGATCGCCACGCCATGCTGCTGCAACACCGGCGCGGTGGCCTTCACGATGGCACTGGTTTGCGGGGAAAGCGGCGCGGCCATATCGATCACTCCTTAAAACATGCGAGTCGAATGCATGTATACTCCGCGAGGAGAAACATGCAATATGGATGCATGATTAAAGGTCACTGCTGAGATGCGCCTTACCGCCCATACCGATTATGCCCTGCGCATCCTGCTGCATGCGGCGCTGGTCGCGCGTGAGGGCGATGGGCTGCTGGGGATCGGCAAGGTCGCGCAGGAGCATGATATTTCGCGCAACAATGCGATGAAGGTGGTGAATGAGCTGGCCAGCGCCGGTCTGCTGGAAACGGTGCGCGGGCGCAGCGGCGGCTTTCGTCTGGCCCGGCCCGCCGAGGAGATCACGCTGGGCGCGGTGGTGCGGCTGACCGAACCCTGCCTCAACCTGGCCGATTGCGAGCATTGCATTCTGCGCGGCAATTGCAGGCTGACCGGCATGCTCAACCGGGCGATGCTGGCCTTTCTGGCGGAGCTGGATGGCCAGACGCTTGCCATGGCCGCCGAGGGATCGCGCCTGCCGTCGCGGGCACGCTCTCCAGAGCCTGCCCGCGCGGATTTGATTTAAGCGCTGGCGTCAGCGGCTTCGAGGCGGCTGACCTTTTCAAGCGCGCCCTCGATGGAAGCCTTGCGGGCCTCCTCGCCGCGCCCCAGCCCTTCGGCGATGATGACCTCAAGGTCCGTCACGCCGATAAAGCCGAAGATCGAGCGCAGCAGCGTCTCGGCATGCTCATAGGCCTTGTAGGGCGAATCCTCGCCATAAACATTGCCGCGCGCCAGAGCGATGATCACCCGCTTGCCACCGGCCAACCCCTTGGGGCCGTTCTCGCCATAGGAGAAAGTCTTGCCACGCACGGCGATGCGGTCGATCCAGGCCTTGAGCTGGCTGGGGATGGTGAAATTGTAGAAGCCCGCGCCGATCACCACGATATCGGCATCGAGGAACTGTTGAACATCCTCGCCGTTTTCCAGCGCGAGGAAGGTCTCCATGGTGAGGTGAGACAGCGGCTCGGCGGCCAGATCGCGATGGGTGATCTCAAGGCCCGGGTGCGTATCGCTCAGGCGCTCGACAATGGCGGCGGTGATGGTGCGGCTGGCCGAGTTGTCGCCGGTGATGCTGGAATCGAGATGCAGAAGCTTCATGGGGGGTCTCCGGTCTGGATTTGTGACCAGGACCAGCTATGTGACCGGAAGCGCTCTGCCAAGAACGCATATTTTTAGGACCAGGTCATATGGATATGCCTACCCCCCTACCCGCAACCCTGCCCGATCATCCGGGCATCAGCGCCGAGTGCCGCAAAATGAACGGCGTGCTGACCATCGTGGGCGACAAATGGACGGTGATGATCGTGATGGTGCTGATCGAGCGCCCGCGCCGCTTCAACGAGATGAAGCGCACGATCGGCGGCATCTCGCAACAGATGCTGACGCGCACCCTGAAAGCGCTGGAACGCGACGGCATGGTCAGCCGCACGGTCTATCCCACCGTGCCGCCTCAGGTGGAATATGCGCTGACGGAGCTGGGCCAATCACTTTCCGTACCGCTGCGCCAGCTGGGCGGCTGGGCACGCGAGCATCTGGAGCAAATCGAGGGCAACCGCATCCGCTATGATATCGCCAAAGGCGCCGAGGGGCCCGGCGCCTTCACGAACCCTCAGTCCGCGTAGACGATCTTCAGCTTGGCAGCAGCCTCGGCAGCGATGCGGCGGGCGGTATCGGTATCCTTTGCGCGCGCCAGCGTGACGCCCATGCGGCGATAGGGCCGCGCGCTGGGCTTGGCGAAGATGCGCAGATCGAGGCCGACATCGGGCTCGCTCGTGGTCAGCGCCTCGGCCTGACCTTCGAAGTGGAAGCTGGTGGAGTCCCGATCCGCCAGCAACACCGCCGAGGCCGAAGCCCCGCGCAGCGCGATCTCCGGGATCGGCAGGCCCATGATGGCGCGAGCATGCAGGTCGAACTCGGTCAGATCCTGAGAGATCAGCGTGACCATCCCCGTATCATGCGGGCGCGGCGAGAGTTCGGAGAAGATCACCTCATCGCCCTTCACGAAGAACTCCACGCCGAACAGGCCATAACCGCCCAGATCGTCCACCACCTTGCGCGACATATCTTGCGCATCGGCAATGGCCTGAGCGCTCATCGCGGCGGGCTGCCAGCTTTCCTGATAGTCGCCGCGCTCCTGCCGGTGGCCGATGGGCGGGCAGAAATGCACGCCATCCTTCGCGCGGATGGTCAGCAGGGTGATTTCATAATCGAAGGCAACGAATTCCTCGACGATCACGCGCTGGCGGTCACCGCGCATATTGGCCACGGCATAGGTCCATGCGGCCTCAAGGCTTTCGGCATCGCGCACGGTGCTTTGCCCCTTGCCCGAGGAGGACATGACCGGCTTGATCACGCAGGGCAGGCCGGTGAAAGCCGCGCCCTCCAGCACCTCCTCAAGGCTCTCGGCATAGCGATAGCGCGAGGTGCGCAGGCCCAGTTCCTGCGCCGCCACATCGCGGATACGGTCGCGGTTCATGGTCAGAATCGTGGCGCGGGCCGAGGGCACGACATTGACACCCTGAGCCTCGACTTCGGCCAGCACTTCGGTGCGGATCGCCTCGATCTCGGGGACGACGAAATCGGGCTTGTGCTTGGCGATGGCGGCGCGCAGCTTCTCGCCATCGAGCATCGAGAAGACCTCGAACCCGTCGGCCAGTTGCATGGCCGGTGCGCCCTCATAGGCGTCGCAGGCGATGACCTGAGCGCCCAGCCGCTTGGCGGCGATCACGAATTCACGCCCCAGTTCGCCCGAACCGAGCAGCAAGATTTTCGCCGTGAACGCCATGATCCTTGTCCTTTTCGCCTGCGCTGAACGCCGCCTATAGGCAAGGCTGAAGGCGAGCGCATCCCCTTTGCGAGGAGGCGCCCGCGCTTTATCCTCAGGCCGTCACGCCCGCCTTGCTGGCCTTGTCCAGCCGCGAAAGGTCTTCGGGCGTAAGGTGCAGGTGAATGGCGCCCAGCAGATCCTCCACCTGTGTCACGCTGGTCGCGCTGGCGATGGGGGCCGCAATGCCGGGCTGAGCCGCGATCCATGCCAGCGCCACCTGCGCCAGACTGGCCTCATGCGCCGCCGCCACGGCATCGAGCGCCTCAAGCACGCGCGGCCCGTTGCCCTCCAGATATTTGCCGACCGCCCCGGCGCGGGCGCCCTTGGCATCCTCGGGCTTGCGGTATTTGCCCGTGAGATAACCGCTGGCGAGGCCATAGTAAGGCGTCATGCCGATATCATGGGCGACGCAATAATCCTGCACCGCGCCTTCATACTCATCGCGCTCCAGCAGATTGTACTGGTTCTGCAAGGCCTGATAGCGCGCCTGCCCTTTGCCCTCCTGCCCCTCGACCGCCGAGGCCAGCCGATCAGCGGTGAAGTTGGAGGCGCCGATGGTGCGGACCTTGCCCTCTTTCACCAGCCGGTCGAAGGTTTCGGCCACATCGGCCTGCTCGGTGTCGGGATCGTCGCGATGGGCGAGATAGAGGTCGATGTAATCGGTGCCGAGGCGCTTGAGCGATCCTTCCACGGCCTTGACGATATGGGCAGGCTTAAGCCCCTGCACGCCATCGATGGGCAACATGGCAACCTTGGTGGTGATGATCACATCGTCACGCTTGCCGCGCTGGCGCAGCCATTCGCCAATGACGGTTTCAGACTCGCCGCCCTTATGGCCCTCGGCCCAGGCGGAATAGACGTCGGCGGTGTCGATCACCTTGCCGCCACCGGCAACAAACGCATCGAGAACGGCGAAGCTGGCGGCGCGATCAGCGGTCCAGCCGAAGACATTCCCGCCCAGGATCAGCGGCGGGGTCACCAGTTCGGATCGGCCAATGCGGCGCAGGTTGATGGTGGCAGTCATGAGGGGCTCCTTTTCCCGAGGCAGAAAGGCTCTCCGGGCACCATAGAGGAACGCTGGGCCATGACGATCGAGACTCTGTCATAGCTCGGCACATCGTCCTTGAACCACGGATCGGCGCGGAGCCAAAAGTCCTTGCGACCATCCGGGACGGAGCGTCGATCAACGGAGCTTTGCTTTACGTTCCATACGTTTATTGCACGAGGGCGAGGTTAGGAAGATCGCTGGCCTGTTGTTGCCCTCGCGCCGGGAAACCTTATGGGGACACGAGTGGGATAAGCCCCTCGCCTTAGACCTTTTCTTGACTGGACTTTGCCCCCGACCATCACGCAAGATCGCCGCATGACGGTTACCGATATTGCCAAGCGCACCTACGATCACAATTTCCGGCTCGATCCGATTGTGCGCAGCCTGCTGGACACGGATTTCTACAAGCTGCTGATGCTACAGATGATCCGGCATATTCATGGCGATGTGCGGGCGACCTTCTCGCTGATCAACCGCACCAGATCCGTGCGCCTTGGCGAGATCATCGATGAGGCGGAACTGCGCGCTCAACTGGATCATGCGCGAAGCCTGCGCTTTTCCAAGAAGGAGCTGATCTGGCTGGCGGGCAATGCCTTTTACGGCAAGCAGCAGATGTTCGCGCCGGATTTCATCGCCTGGCTCGCCGATTTCCGCCTGCCCGAGTATGAGCTGCGCAAGGCCGATGGCCAGTATGAACTGCATTTCGACGGGCCCTGGACGCATACCACGATGTGGGAGATCCCGGCGCTGGCCATCGTGAACGAGCTGCGCTCACGCGCGGCAATGCGCGACCGGGGGCGGTTTGCGCTCGATGTGGTCTATGCCCGCGCCAAGGCGAAGCTGTGGGACAAGGTGGAACGGCTGCGCAGCCTGCCCGATCTGCGCATTTCCGATTTCGGCACGCGCCGCCGCCATGGCTTCCTTTGGCAGCGCTGGTGCGTCGAGGCGCTGAAGGAAGGCCTTGGCGAGCGCTTTATCGGCACCTCCAATGTGCTGCTGGCGATGGATGCCGATCTGGAGGCCATCGGCACCAATGCCCATGAACTGCCGATGGTGGCGGGAGCCTTGGCACGCGACGATGCCGAACTCGCCCATGCGCCCTATCAGGTGCTGGAAGAGTGGCGCGCCCATTACAACGGCAATCTGCTGATCGCCCTGCCCGATGCTTTCGGCAGCGCGGCGTTCCTGCGCAACGCCCCCGCATGGCTGGCCAGCTGGACCGGCTTCCGCCCCGACAGCCTGCCGCCCATCGAGGCGGGTGAGCAGATCATCCGCTGGTGGCAGCAGCATGGCGTCGATCCGCGGCAAAAGCTGCTGATCCTCTCGGACGGGATGGACATCGACAGCATCGAGGAAGCCTATCGCCATTTCCACGGGCGGGTGAGGCTCAGCTTTGGCTGGGGCACCAATCTCACCAATGATTTCCGGGGCTGCGATCCCGATGGCGCCGAGGGGCTGGAGCCGATCTCGCTGGTCTGCAAAGTCACGCATGCCAATGTGGCCGGCGCCAATGGCCGCCCTGCCGTCAAGCTCTCCGACAATCCGGCCAAGTCCACCGGCGCGCCCGAAGAGATCGAGCGCTATCTGCGCGTCTTCGGGCAGGAGGGGCAGGTTACCCTGCCCGTCCATGTTTAAGCTTACCGGGGGCGGTACATCTTGAACATCTGCTCCGGCGCGATCTCGAAATAATCGGCCGGGCCGCCACCGCGCAGGATCGTGCGCGACCTGGCGGTCTGGTACACCCCCTCCTCGATCAGGGCATGGTCGATATGGATGCCGACCGCCTCGCCGATCACCAGCCACTGGTCCAGTTCCTTGCCCTCCTTGGTGGTCAGGCGGATGATCTGGGTCACCTTGCATTCGAAATGCACCGGGCTGCCCGCCACGCGCGAGGGTTTGACCAGCCGCGAGGGCAGCTTCTCCAACCCGGCCAGAGCGAACTCATCCACCTCCGGGCCGACTGCCGCGCAGGACGCATTCATTTCCTCGGCTTGAGGGCGGGTGGCGAGGTTCCACACGAATTCGCCCGTTGCCTCGGCATTGGCGACGCTGTCCTTCCAGCCCATCGAGGAAAAACCGATCAGCGGAGGCGTGTAATTCAGCACATTGAAAAAGCTGTAGGGCGCCAGATTGGGAATGCCATCGGCGCTCAGCGTGCTGATCCAGCCGATGGGGCGCGGCGCGACAATGGCGTTGAGCGGATCATGCGCCAGCCCATGGCCAAGGCGCGGCTCGTAAAAATGCTGGTCACTCATGGGTTTCTTTCGAGGGGGTGAAACGGAAACGCGTTTCGAAGCTTATACAGGCACGCCCCTGCCCGCCAGCCCGTTCGGGCACCGCTCCGGTGGACAGCACAGGCGGGATGGTTCAGGATCGGCAAAAGAGCGCGGGGATGATGAGGCAGCATGACCGGACCTGACGTAACATCGCTCTCCCGCGCCAGTCTCGAAGCCGAAGTGATCCGCCTGCGTCAGGCGCAGGAGGCAGGCGGGATCGGCCTGTTCACCATCGACCTGCGCGAGGATCTGCTGATCCCCACCCCCGAATTCTGCCGCCTCTATGGCCTGCCGGTGGTGCCGCAATGCCCCGCCGCGCTGATCGAGGAACGCGTGCTGGAGGAGGATCGCAACCGCATCTCCAACACCCAATCGCGCCGCAGCGGCACCATCAAGGGCGAAACCGAATATCGCGTGATCCGCGCCGACACCGGCGCCCTGCGCTGGATCGCGCGCAAGGGCGAGACCGAATTCGGCCCCGATGGCGCCCCCCTGCGCTTTATCGGCATCGCCCGCGACGTCACCGCCGAGCGTGAGGCCCGCGATGCCCTGACCTTGAGCGAGGAACGCTACCGCGCCCTGTTCGATGCCATCGACGATGGCTTCTGCATCATCGAATTCTTCGATGGCCCTCACGGGCCGCTCAGCGACTATATGCATATCGTCGCCAATACAGGCTACGAACGCCACACCGGCATCGCGGGCATTGTGGGCAAGACCTTGCGGGATATCGCGCCCAACGATGCCGATGGCTGGCTTGACCTCTATGGCGGCGTGTTGCGCACCGGCGAGGGCGTCCGCTTCGAGCGCTATTTCGCCGAGGCCGGGCGCCATATCGAGGTCTCCGCCGCGCGGGTTGAACCTGCCGAGCGCCGACAGGTCTCGGTGCTGTTCCGCGATATCGAGGCACGCAAGCAGGCCGAAAACGCCCTGCGCGCCAGCGAGGCTGTCGCCCGCGAGAACATCGAGCGGGTGCAACTGGCGCTCTCCGCCGGGGCGATCATCGGAACATGGTTCTGGGATCTGCCCAAAGACCGCTTCACCGTGGACGAAGCCTTTGCCCGCGCCTTCGGGCTGGACCCGGCGCTGGGGCGTGACGGGCTCAGTCTGGAGCAGGTGAGCGCCAGCGTTCACCCCGACGACCAGGCCGGGCTGACCCGGGCCATCAACAAGGCGGTGAAGCGCGGCGGCGCCTATGCCCATCAATATCGCGTGCGCCGCAGCGACGGGCATTACTACTGGATCGAGGCCAATGGCCGCGTCGATCTGGCCCCTGACGGCACGCCGCTCAGCTTTCCCGGCGTGCTGCTGGATATCGAGCAGCGCCGCGCGGTGGAGCAGGAGCGCGACCGCGCCTCGGCAGCCCTGCGCACGCTGAACGAAACGCTGGAACAGCGCGTCGCCGACCGCACCGCCGAACTGATGCGGACCGAGGAGCGCCTGCGCCAGTCGCAGAAAATGGAGGCAGTCGGCCAGCTGACCGGCGGGCTGGCACATGATTTCAACAATTTGCTGGCGGGCGTTTCCGGCGCGCTGGAGATGATGAACCGGCGCCTGAGCCAGGGTCGCGCTCAGGATATGAGCAAATATGCCGAGATCGCTCAGGATGCGGTGCGGCGCGCGGCGGCGCTCACCCATCGCCTGCTGGCCTTCTCGCGCCGTCAGACGCTCGATCCCAAGCCCACCGATTCCCATGCGCTGGTGCTGGGCATGGCCGAGCTGATCCAGCGCACCGTCGGCCCGGCGATCACGCTGGAAACGCTGAGCGAGCCGGGCCTGTGGGCGGTTTTGGCGGACCAGAGCCAGCTTGAGAATGCGCTGCTCAACCTCTGCCTCAATGCGCGCGATGCGCTGCCCCATGGCGGGCGGATCACCATCGAAACCCGCAATGAGCTGCTGGATGATGCGGCGGCCCGCGCGCTGGGCCTGCCGCCGGGTGGCTATGTGGCGCTGCGCGTGACCGACAATGGCTCCGGGATGACGCCTGACACGGTGGCCAAGGCCTTCGATCCCTTCTTCACCACCAAGCCGCTGGGCCAGGGCACCGGGCTGGGCCTCTCGATGATCTATGGTTTCGCCACACAGTCCGGCGGGCAGGTGCGGATCAGCTCGCAGGTCGATCAGGGTACCAGCGTGACGCTGCATCTGCCGCGCCATGCCGGGGATGCGGAAGGCGATGCGCTGCTTGGCCATCAGGCTGCTCTTCACGCCTCGCAATATGGCGAAACCGTGTTGGTGGTGGATGATGAGGTCAGCGTGCGCCTGCTGGTCGTCGATATGCTGGAGGAGCTGGGCTACCGCGTGATCGATGCCGAGGACGGCGCCAGCGGCCTTGCCATCCTGCAATCGCCGGAGCGGGTCGATCTGCTGGTCAGCGATGTCGGCCTGCCCGGAGGCATGAACGGGCGCCAGATGGCCGAGGCCGGGCGGCTGGCGCGGCCCGGGCTGAAGGTGCTGTTCATCACCGGCTATGCCGAAAGCTCGGTGATCGGTGAGGATCGGCTGGAACCGGGCATGCAGCTGCTGACCAAGCCCTTCACCGTGGAAGCACTGGGATCGCGCGTGCGCGGCATGATCGAGGGCTAGGCAAGGATCGGCGCGGCAGGCGGTTGGCGTCTGCCGCAGCGAATCCTGCCTGCAACATCGGTCACGACCACCGGAGAAACGACCTCTGATCATGTCCCGCCAAGGTCACGGGCCCCACATCATGGCGACCACAATTTTCCGTGTGATCTCAAGGCCGGGTCCATCTTTCGCAAGACGTGCCCTGCAAGGTTCTGCGCAAGATCGGTGAACAACTGCCCATCTTGTCAGCGCGCAGGGACGCTTGCCTCATCCAGCCCAAGCATGACCGCATGAGATCCATACTAGGCAGTCTGTTGGTGAAGCCGCCATTAATCCTGCTGTCTGCCCACTCAAGAAGTACGTATTTAGCCCAGTATGGAAAAACTATGACAATGGGCGCTTGCAACCACCCCTGATCTTGCGCCATCCATGCATGATGATGTGCCGTTCTTGGGCCACATCTCTGTGGCAGAAATGCCGCAACGCAGCAGGATTCGACGCTGCAACGCAGCTCTGAGCGCGCCCGGCAATCTGCTGTTCAGCAACGGAATTTATAACTTCCCCATAGATCGGATGCTGCAACGCACCCCAAAATTGCGCACAAAGCAATTTCTATAAAATATTTATATAATCTGCCCCAAATGCGCACAGACGCCACTGTCAAATATCTGTCACATATCGACGTTTAGAAGCCCAGCAGCCAGCGGTAAGGCGGTCTCCGGCAGGGGCGGGGGCAGATTCGCCTGATCCTCATTGGCCAATCCATCGTGCCCGCAGGGGCACTCAGTTTTTCGTCATGCAAGGGCAAACAAGCATGCCTCATGTTTCTCGGATGGCTTTCGCGGCCAGCACCATCGCCGTGGCCGTTTCGGCCATCGCCACCCCCGTTTTCGCGCAGTCGAGCGGCACGCTCGATTTCGACAAGGACATCGTCGTCACCGGCAAGGCGGCTGACAAGGCCATCGGCGGCGTCGCCGTGCCTGACACGTCCAAGGCCAAGGCCGAGCTGAACCAGGACTGGATCAAGCACCAGATGCCGGGCCAGTCGGTCAATGAAATGATCAACTACCTGCCGGGCGTCAGCTTCCAGAACGCTGACCCCTATGGCTCGACCACCGGCACGCTCTCGATCCGCGGCTTCGACAGCACGCGCATTTCCGAGACCTTCGACGGCGTCTCGCTGAACGATGACGGCGGCTACGCGCTCTATTCGGGCGAAATGCTCGACAGCGAAGTGATCGACAAGGTCACCGTGAACCTGGGCACCACCGACGTCGACAGCCCCACCTCCTCGGCCTCGGGCTCGACCATCAACTTCATCTCGCACATGCCGAGCGACGACTTCCATGTCCGCGCTTCGGGCGCCGGCGGCACCGACGCCTACATGCGCATGTTCGGCATGATCGAGACCGGCAAGTTCGGCCCCTGGGGCACCAAGGCCTGGCTCTCGGCCAGCACCACCAGCAACAACTCGCCCTACAACAACTACTCGAAGATCCGTAAGGACGAGTACAACGGCAAGATCTACCAGCCGCTGGGCAGCAATGGCGACTTCCTGTCGCTGGCCGGCTTCTATGTGAAGATCCGCAACAACTTCTCCGGCTCGGTGCCGCTCTCCAACGTGCCGCTGGCCGCTGACAGTGGTGCGGGCCTGACCTATTTCCCCGGCAGCTACAAGTCGGCCTATTACCGCTATGCGCCCTGCACCGTGGCGGCTGCCACGCCCGGCGTGAAGGACACCGCCAACAGCTGCGGTTCGGCCTATGACTATCGTAACAACCCCACCAACATGGCCAACATCCGCGGTTCGGCCCGTGTGACGCTGACCGACAAGCTGGTGCTGAACGTTGACCCCAGCTATCAGTTCACCAAGGCCAATGGCGGCGGCACCGTCACCGCCAGCGAAGGCACGCTGAACGGCCAGACCGGCTACATCAACGGCTCCTACTATCTGGGCAAGGATCTGAACGGCGACGGCGACACGCTCGACACCGTGCGCCTGACCGCCCCCAGCGAGACCAAGACCCATCGCGTGGCCCTGACCTCGTCGCTGCGCTATGACATCAGCACCGCCCAGACCGTCCGTCTGGCCTATGCCTTCTCGCGCTCGGACATCACCCAGACCGGCGAGCTGGGCTATCTCAACGCCAATGGCTCGGCTGCCTCGGTGTTCAACGACGGCATCACCGACTCCTCGGGCAATGTCGTGCAGAAGCGCGACACTGAATCCATCGCCATGCTCAACCAGGTGTCGGGCGAATATCGCGGCAAGTTCCTGGGCGATCGCCTGATGGTCAATGTCGGCGTGCGCGCTCCCTTCCTGCATCGCGAGCTGAACAACTACTGCTTCACCCGCAGCGCCGGCGCCGCCGTGAGCTGCGCCTTCGGGGCCTCGGGCACGGCCTATGCCGCCGCCAACCCCACCTATGGCACGCCGCAGATCAAGACCTTCAACTACAGCGCGGTGCTGCCCAATGCCGGCCTGACCTACAAGATGGACAGCATTGGCGAGGTTTTCGCCAACTACTCGAAGGGCATGTCGGCGCCGGCCACCACCTCGCTGTACCAGACCTTCTGGCCCGCGATCAGCTCGGCCTCGATCGTGAAGCCTGAGAAGACCGACAACTTCGATCTGGGCTATCGCTACAACCAGCACCGCATCTCGGCGCAGCTGGACCTGTGGTACACCCATTTCACCAACCGTCTGGGCAGCGCCTACAACTCGAACGACAACACCTCGGTCTACACCAATCTGGGCAGCGTGAACCGCTACGGCTTTGACGGCAACGTGGCCTATGAGATCGTGCCGCAGCACCTGAACGCCTATGTCTTCGGTTCTTGGCTGCACTCGAAGATCCAGAACAACGTGACCGGCGTGCTGGCCAACGGCACCGAAGGCCTGCTGCAGACCGCCGGCAAGTTCGAATCCGCCGTGCCCGTCTACACCGTGGGCGGCCGCCTGCAGGGCCAGGAAGGTCCCTTCACGCTGGGCGTCCAGGTCAAGCGCACCGGTCCGCGTTACGTCAACGACCAGAACACGCCCTACTATGCCGCCAGCACCGTGGCCGGTGTGGTGACGGCTGGCCAGGTCGTCTATGGCGCCCAGACCCCGTCCTACACCGTTGTCGATCTGGATGCCCGCGTGGCGCTCACGGCCATTGGCCTGAACGACCGCTCGTTCTTCCAGCTCAATGTCACCAACCTGTTCAACAAGTACTATGTGGGCGGCTTCAGCGGCACCTACAACAACCAGGTCAGCTTCTCGGGCACCTACACCAATGCCCAGATCAGCCCGCCGCGCGCCATCGTCGGCAGCCTGACCTTTGCCTACTGAGGCAGGGGACCAGGACCCAACAGGTTGAAAGAAGGGGGCGCTCCGCAAGGGGCGCCCTTTTTCGTGAAATGCGACGAAATACCTATCGGACTCTGGATCAAATCCTGCGCCAAAGCGTTTCACATGAGAGACGGGAGGAGTTGAACCATGGCCAACCTAGCCAATGTATCGCCGATTGCCCGGGGTCCCAAACGCACGCCGGTGAGTGATGAGTTGCAAGCCCTGATCCATATGGTCGAGGACGCCTGCCCTTGCCCGATGCAGGTCAGCTTTGCCTTCACCCATGAGTTGCGGATCGCCATCGATGTGCGCACGCTGGAGGAGGTCCATATGGTGGAAACCGCCCTGCCGGGTCTGGGTGGCGGCATCTTCGACCATATCACCCGTGCGGCCATCCCGCATCACGCCTTCCTCAAGCGGGTGAGCGCGACCGTCAACCGGTAAGCCATCGACCGGCAAACCATTGACCGGAAAGCAGGTGGTGACAAGATCGGCAGCCGCACGCTATCGCCGGGCCATCTGCCTGCTTTTCGAAAGACTGCCTGATGCGCGCCCTGCCCTGTGCCCGACTGCTGACCCTTTCGGCATGCCTTCTTGCGGCGAGCCCGGCGCTGGCCGAGCAGATTTATGAAGGCACCGCAGGCAATGCCCGCATCGTGATGGCGCTGGATGACGACAAGGGTGAGGTCAGTGGCCACTACTTCTATCGCGCCACAAGGCTGGACATCGACCTTGCCGGAGAACGCCACGGCAATGCGGTCACGCTGGCCTCGCAGATCACCGGCGACCATCTGACGCTGACGCAATCTGCCGCTACCCTCTCCGGCACGCTGACCACCGCCAAGGACCAGAGCCTGCCGGTCAGCCTGCATCCCGCCGCCCCGCCACGCGATCTGCCCCAAGATCTGCCGCCCAAGCTGGAGCCCTATGAAAAGCTTCAGCTTGCGGGCCTGTCGCTTGCGCCTCAAGAGCAGGCCAAGCTGGGCGGCAAAACCATCCGCTGGTATCGCGAGGGTGTTACGGGCCTGCGCCTGTTCCGGCTGGAGAGTGGCTACCCCGCGCCCGCCATGGCGGCGATCAACCATGCGCTGGCCCGGCAGCACTGGGAGAATGTCTCGGCCTCTCTGGGCTGCACCGGATCGGATGGCCACTCCGGCCTCGATATGTCGCAGGCCTCTACGCCATGGCTGGGCACCCATGTGGTGAGCTACACATGGAGTTCGAGCTGGGACTGTGCCCATGCGGCTCACCCCGATTTCGGCACCGAGGGCCATAGCTTCGATGCCATCACCGGGCGCGAGCTGACGCTGGATGCGGTGCTGCCCTTCGACAAGGGCGCCATTCCCGCGCAGGACAGCGATGCATGGTATGCCTATCGTGACAAGGTCTTCGCCCCGCGCCTGATCGCCCTGCTGCGCCGCTATCACCCGCAGGAGATGAAGGTGCCCGCCAAGGGCGCCGATGACGATTGTGACTACACCCAAGCCGATGTCTGGAATTTCCCCTCATGGTCGCTGGGCCCCAAGGGGCTGTGGGTCGGCGCGATCTTTCCGCGCGTGATGCGCCCTTGCGACAGCCCGGATTGGGCGATCATTCCGTGGTCGGCGCTGGCCGTCAAACCCTGACGCCTGCGAGGGAATGTGGCCGATGCGCGCCGGGCGGAATGGCTGAGAGGGACCCGGCGCAGCCCCTGAAACGTACCGTTTTCACCCGCTACGAAAACACAAAGGAGCCCGCGCATGATCATTTCCCACGATGCCCTGGTGCTGGTCGCCGATGGCCGCAAGCGGCTGCTGCTGCGCAATGGCGGCAGCGCCGAGGAAATCGCCCTCCGCGTCGAGGAGCATGAAACGCACGACAGCCCCGCTGACCGCGACCAGAAGAGCGATGCGGCAGGTGCTGCCTCCTCCACGCAGGGCGGCGGCACCTTCGCCCCTTCACGCGGGACGATAGGCGAGACCGACTTCCATCAGCAGGAAGAAGACCGTTTCGCGATCCAGACCGCCGATCTGGTCAACCGCATGGCGCTGGAATCCGCCTTCGAGACGCTGGTGGTGGTCGCCCCGCCGCAAGTGCTGGGCACCTTGCGCAAGCATTACCATGGCGAGGTCAAGGCGCGTCTGGTCGGAGAGCTGAACAAGGACCTCACCTCCATGCCAGTGCCCGATATCGAACAGGCGCTGCTGGCGGCGTGATGGACCATGCAGGGCGCCCCCACAGGCGCCCTGCCCTTACAGAGGATGCCCGCTGCGCAGATAATCGGGCCGCACGATCTCGCGCAGCGTGACCAGCGTTTCGAAATCGCGCACATTGTCGTCAGCAGCGAGTACCTCGTCGGAAAAGCGCTGATAGGCCTCGATCGAGGGCACGGTGACGGTCAGCAGGAAATCGGTGCGGCCTGTCACATTCCACGCGCCGATCACCTCCTCCCGATCCGCCAGACGCGCGGCAAAGTCCTGCTCCATGCGCAAGCCGCTCTGGTTCAGCTCAACCAGCACATGGATGGTGATGGAGGGCGCCAGACGCGCCGGATCGATCACCGCCACATCGGCCATGATCACCCCCGTCGCGCGCAACCGCCGCAACCGCCGCAGCACCGCGCTTTCCGACAGGCCGACCTGCGCGGCGATGGTCCGCGCCGGTTCCAGATTGTTGCGACGAATGATGGCGATGATTCGCCGGTCAAAGTGATCGAGATCGACCTGTTCCGCCACAATGCCTCCCATAATGGTGAAATCCGTCACCTGATGCATGATTTCGCCGCCCTTCGCCAGCGCAGCATCGCTATAGTTGGCCCATGACCTCGGTTTCCGCCTCGCCCGCCGCATCCACGTCGTTCTCGCGCGCGCTGCCCTATCTGGCGCTGTGCGGCTCGATCACCTCATTCTGCGTGGGAACATCCTTTGGTAAAAGCCTGTTTCCATTGGTTGGAGCGCAAGGTACGGTCAGCTATCGCGTGGGCTTTGCCGCGCTGATCCTGCTGGCGATCTGGCGGCCTTGGCGCCAGCCGATCAGCCGCGCCGATCTGTTGGCCACCATGCGTTATGGCGCGGTGCTGGGGCTGATGAATTTCTGCTTCTATATGGCGTTGCGCAGCATTCCGCTGGGTCTGGCCATCGCCATCGAATTCCTCGGCCCGCTGACGGTCTCGCTGCTGCATGCAAGGCGGCTGACGCATATCGCCATGGTGGCGCTGGCAGCGGCGGGACTGGCGCTGCTGCTGCCCCTGCGCCAGATGAACCATGCGCTGGACTGGACAGGCGTTGGTTTTGCTCTGTGTGCGGGCGTGTTCTGGGGCCTTTACATCGTCTTCGGCAAGAAAACGAGCCATCTGCCCGGCGGCCAGACCGTGGCGCTGGGCATGGCCACAGCGGCGCTGGTGGTGGTGCCCATCGGCGTCTATGATGTCGGCACGACCCTGCTCACCCCCGCCCTGATGGCCAGCGGCCTGGTGGTGGCGATGCTGTCGAGCGCCCTGCCCTATTCCCTGGAAATGATCGCGCTCAAGAGCATTCCCGAAAACCGCTTTGGCATTCTGCTGAGCGTCGAACCCGCAGCGGGCGCTCTGGCCGGCGCGCTGATCCTTGGCGAGACACTGACCCCGTTGCAGCTGCTGGCCATTGCTCTGGTGGTGGCCGCCTCGGTGGGCAGCGTGCTGATGGGCGACAAGGTCCCCGAACATGCCAAATGCGTGGGTGACCCACTTTAAAGCGGGGGCTTTTGCTTTGGGCATGCTGCTGCTAGGCGCGGCGCATGCTTAATCTGACGGGAATCACGGTCCGCCTGGGCGGACGCACCATCATCGACGACGCCGGGGCCAAGCTGCCCCCGCGCGGGCGCATCGGCCTGATCGGCCGCAATGGCGCGGGGAAATCGACGCTGGTGCGCGTGATCGCCGGCATGCTGGAGCCGGATTCCGGTTCCGTCAGCATGCCGCGCGGCGCCCGTCTGGGCTATATCGCTCAGGAAGCGCCGGGCGGGGATGCCACGCCCTTCGAAACGGTTTTGGCCGCCGACACCGAGCGCGCCGAGCTGATGGAACTGGCCGAGAATGCAGGTGAGGAAGATCTCCACCGCCTCGGCGAAATCCATGAGCGACTGATCGCCATCGATGCGCATACCGCCCCCTCGCGCGCCTCGCGCATTCTGGCGGGTCTGGGCTTCGATGAAGAGGCGCAGAACCGCCCGCTGGAAAGCTTCTCCGGTGGCTGGCGGATGCGCGTGGCGCTGGCCGCGCTGCTCTTCTCGCAGCCCGATCTGCTGCTGCTTGACGAACCCTCGAACCACCTCGATCTGGAAGCGGTGCTGTGGCTGGAGGATTTCCTCAAATCCTATCCCGCCACCATTCTGCTGGTCAGCCATGAGCGTGATTTCCTCAACAATGTGGTCGATCACATCCTGCATCTTTCGGGCGGCAAGCTGACGCTCTATCCCGGCGGCTATGACGCTTTCGAGCGCCAGCGTGCCGAACGGCAGGCCCAGATCGCCTCGGCCCGCGTCAAGCAGCAGGCCGAGCGTGAGCGTCTGCAGGATTACATCGCCCGCAATTCGGCGCGTGCTTCCACCGCCAAGCAGGCGCAGTCGCGCCAGAAGGCGCTCTCCAAGCTGCAGCCCATCGCCGAGATGATCGACGATCCCTCGCTCAGCTTCGATTTCCCCAATCCGGATGAATTGCGCCCGCCGCTCATCACGCTCGATCTCGCCTCGGTGGGCTATGGCGACAAGACGATCCTGAGCCGCCTCAACCTGCGCATCGATCCCGATGAGCGCATGGCGCTGCTGGGCCGCAACGGCAACGGCAAGACCACGCTGGCACGCCTGCTGGCCGCGCAGCTGACGCCGATGGATGGCGCGATGAACGCCAGCGGCAAGATGCGCGTGGGCTATTTCACGCAGTATCAGGTGGAAGAGCTGGACCGCGACGAGACCCCGCTCCAGCACATGACCGCGCTGATGAAGGGCGCGACGCCGGGCGCCGTGCGCGGCCAGCTGGGCCGTTTCGGCTTCTCGGGCGACAAGGCGACCACGCAGGTCGGCCGCCTGTCGGGCGGTGAGCGCGCGCGTCTGGCACTCGCGCTGATCACCCGCGATGCGCCGCATATGCTGATCCTCGACGAACCGACCAACCACCTCGATGTGGATGCGCGCGAGGCGCTCATTCAGGCGCTCAACGCCTACACCGGCGCGGTGGTGATCGTCAGCCATGACCGCCACATGCTGGAAATGACCGCCGATCGTCTGGTGCTGGTGGACAAGGGCACCGGCAAGGATTTCGACGGCTCGATCGAGGATTACATCGCCTTCGTGCTGGCCAAGGAGCCTTCGAAGGAGGGCAGTTCCGCCTCCAAGGGGATGAACAAGAAGGACCAGCGCCGCGCCGCCGCCGAGGCCCGCGAAAAGAGCCAGGAGCTGCGCAAGCACGCCAAGAAGCTGGAGGGCGAGGTCGAGAAGCTGACCAACACCCGCAACGCCATCGACAAGGCGATGTTCGATCCTTCGACCGCGGAAAAACACCTCACCAAGCTGACCATGACCGAGCTGATGAAGCGCCGCGCCGAAACGGACAGCGCCATCGAGGCGGCCGAAGCGGCATGGATGGAGGCCAGCGAGGCGGTGGACACCTTTATGGCTCTGGCCCTGTCGGCGTCTCAGGCCTGATGAGCGTCGCCTTCCGCCGCGATGGCGATGACGAGCATCTGGAGCCCAAGTTCGAGATCCCCATCCCGCCCGGCCCCAATCTGGTGACCGAGCGCGGGCTGGCGTTGATCGGCGAAAAGCTGGCGGCCCTGGAGGTAGAATTGGCCAAGGGAGGCGAGGAAGCGCAGATCAACGCGCTGAAACGCGAACTGCGTTACTGGACCACCCGGCAGATCACGGCCGAACTGGTGCCCGCGCCCGATGGCTCCACTGTGGCCATCGGCACGCGGGTTGCCTTCACGCTAAACGGAAAGCGCCGCGATCTCTCCATCGTCGGTGATGACGAGGCCGATCCGGCGCAGGGCAGCATCGCCTTTTCGGCGCCTTTGGCTCGCTCGCTGATCGGCGGCGAAGAGGGGGAACTCCTGCCCTTCAACGGCAAGGAAGACGCGATTGAAGTGCTTGAGATCGCGGTGATCTAAGGCACTTCAGCCTTCACCCTGCGCCTGTGCTTCCTGGGCGCGCTCCATCATCTCCATAAAATCGCGGGCCGTGTCGCGGTCCGCCGGGTCCTTGAAGGCCACGTCCAGATCGGGCGCGGCCCCCAGCATGGTGAGCAGCGCCCAGAGCGCGAAGCGGCGCCCGCGATCCTCTTCCATCCCCAGATCGACCTGCATCTTCTCGATCCCCGATTCGAGCGCGCTTTGCGGCACTTCGGAAAGATCGGTGGTGGCGAAATAGCGGCGGAGTTGATCGTCAAAATCCATGCGGCCCGCCCTAGCACATCATGCGAAGCCCCGCATCGGCCAATTTCCGGCATTTGCGAATGCGTTGCAAAAGCCAATCATCGCAGATACAGTTGGGCAAATTCCGATACACAACAGCTATTGAGAATCATTATTGACTGAATGAAGGAATACCCTTAGGTCGCCCCCAACCACAACAGGGGGAAATCATGAGCAAACTCTCCAGCCCGGCACGCGCCCGGGCTTCGCTGGCCTTGTCCTGCGTCAGCACCGCGATCCTGCCCTTCACCGCCGCCGCGCTTCACGCGCAAGAGACCAAGGGCGAGGAACGCTCGCTGGGCGGCGTCACCGTGTCCGATACGGCGATCGATGATGTGGAACTGGGCCGCCGTCAGGCCTCGCCCAAGGCCGTGCGCCCCCTGCGCGACACACCCCAGACCGTCACCGTGCTCTCGCATGAGGTGCTGCAGCAGCAGAACATCATCTCGCTTCAGGAAGCGCTCTCCACCGTGCCGGGTATCACCTTTGGCGCAGGCGAAGGCGGCAGCGGCTATGGCGACAGCATCACCCTGCGCGGCTACACCGCCAGCAACGACATTCAGGTCGATAATGTGCGCAGCAGCGCGCAATACACCCGCTCGGACAATTTCAATGTCCAGCAGATCGAGGTGACCAATGGCGCCAGCTCGGTCACCAATGGCTCGGGCTCGGTGGGCGGCACCATCAATCTGGTGAGCAAGCGCCCGCTGGACCGCGACCAGATGCTGGTCACCGGCGGCGTGGGCACCGCCAACTATTATCGCGGCACGGTGGACATCAACCGCCACCTGTCAGACAGCGTGGCCTTCCGCCTCAACGGCATGGTCCATCACAATGACATTCCGGGCCGCCAGGTCGAAAAGAACGACCGTTGGGGCATCGCACCCGCGATCACCGTGGGTCTGGGCACGCCCACGCGCCTGACGCTGATGTATTACCATCAGGAAGACCGCAACATTCCGCAATACGGCCTGCCCTATTTCGCCAACAATGCGGCGGGCACCAATGGCTACACCGGCGTGCTGCCGGGCGTGGACCGCAGCGCCTATTACGGCTTTGCCAATTACGACACGCAGCGCATCAACTCGAACCAGATCACCAGCATCGTCGAGCATGATTTCAGCAGCAAGGTTAAGCTGCGCAATCTGATGCGCTATGATCAGGTCTCGCAGTTCTCCCGCTCGGACGGGCCCGAGGGCAGCTTCTGCATGCCCAATGGGCTGACGCCGGTGGGTCTCGCCTGCGCCACGGGTCAGGCTGCGGGCACCTTCGTGCCGAGCGGCGGCTCGCGTGGCAACACCCGCGATACGCAGAACCAGATGTTCTATGAGCAGGCCGATCTTTCGGCCACGGTCAACACCGGCGGCATCGAGCATACGCTGGATGCTGGCCTGCAGGTCTCCAAGGAGTATTACAACCTCTCCTCGGGCAATTCGCAGCGCACGGCGGCGGGCGCCACGGTGGCGGTGCCGGCCTATAATCTCTACAATCCGGGGCTGAACAACACCTACACCGGGCCGGTCAATTTCATCGTCGGAGCCAAGAGCCGCAACGATATCGAGGACTATGCCCTCTATCTGTTCGACGCCGCCAAATTCGGTAGCCATTTCGAGCTGAACGGCGGCGTGCGTATCGACCGCAACATCGGCCATTCCACCGCCTACACGCTGGCCACCGCCACCGGCACGGCCCCCACCACCGCCAATCTGGTGACGCCGGGCTCGGCTGTCACGCTGGGTCAGGCCACCACGCGCACCGATCTGCGCAATGCAGCCACCATGTTCTCATGGCGCATCGGCGCGGTCTACAAGCCGGTGGAGGCTGTCAGCGCCTATATCGCCTATGGCAATTCCAAGACGCCTTCGCAGAACACCGTCAACGGCGCCTGCACCAACACGGCGGCCACCGCCACGGCAGCTGCCAGCGCCACCTGCAACACCGCTCCGGAAACCGCCAAGAACTACGAGGTCGGGCTGAAGGCAGAGGTCGCCAAGGGCCTGCTGCTGACCGCCGCCGTCTTCCGCAACGAGCGCAACGCCTATAAGGTCGTCTCGGGCGATCCGACGGTGCCCGATCAGACCAACCAGGGCCAGTCGCGCGTCAATGGCGTGGCGCTGGGCGCCAGCGGCAACATCACGGATCGCTGGCAGGTGACCGCCAACTACACCTATCTGGACAGCAAGCTGATCCGTTCGGTGTCCAAGCTGTGTCTCGCCAATCCCGGCACCGGCTCCTGCACCAACACGGCGGCCTATCCCAACCCGGGCGGCGGTTCGGAACTGGTGCAGACGCCCAAGCATTCGGGCAGCATCTTCACCACCTACCGCCTGCCCTTCGGCCTGACGGTCGGTTACGGCGCGACCTATCAGGGCAGCTTTGCGCTGAACACGCCTTCGACCACGCCGGCTTCGCAAGTGGTCTATCGCTCGAAGTCCTATGTCGTGCACAATGCCACGATCTCCTATGACGTGACCAAGCGCCTCAACGCCCAGATCAACGTCAAGAACATCGGCGACAGGCTCTATTACACCCGCATCCGCGCCAACAATGGCTGGGCCACGCCGGGTGACGCGCGCTCGGCCACGCTGACCGTGTCCTACAAGATGTAAGGCCCCGGCCTTCACATGATTGGACGGTTGGCCTTGACGGGCCAACCGAACCGGGCGCGGAGAAAGTCCCTTTCCGCGCCCGGTCTTGCGTTATGAGGCCGTAAAACGCACAAGACCCGTTCCTGATTTGCGTTAGCGCATATCGCTGGCATCAACATGGGCTTAAAAACCCGCCGTCACCCCTTCGAAAGAACACCCATGCTGCTGCACATCCCTTCCTTGCTGAGCGCCGAAGACCTGCAACAGGCCCGCGCCCTGCTGGAGGAGGCTGAATGGCAGGATGGACGCACCACCGCCGGGCATCGCGCTCAGGGGGTGAAGCGCAACCAGCAATTGTCCTTGGAGAGCCCTCAAGCCCAGCACCTGGGCGCGCTGATCGGCAACCGCCTGATGCGCAATCCGGCCTTCCTGTCCGCCGCCCTGCCGCTGCGCATGGTGCCCCCGCGCTTCAACCGCTATGAGGGCGAAGGCGAATATGGCAACCATGTCGACAATGCGATCTTCCCGATCCCCGGTACATCGCAAAGCGTGCGCACCGATTGCTCGATGACCGTCTTCCTGAGCGAACCCGACGAGTATGACGGCGGCGAACTCATCATTCAGGACACTTTCGGCCAGCAGGAGGTGAAACTGCCCGCAGGCGATGCCGTGCTCTACCCCGGCACCAGCCTGCATCGCGTCACGCCGGTAACGCGCGGCGCCCGCCTTGCCTCTTTCCTCTGGGTGCAGAGCCTTGTGCCGCAGGACCATCGCCGCCGTCTGCTCTATGATCTGGACCAGTCGATCCAGGCCTTGTCCGCCGATCATCCCGAGCATGAGAGCGTCGACAGCCTGACCAACGTCTATCACAATCTGCTGCGCGAATGGTCGCTCACATGAGCGCCCTGCCTGAAGACCTCCACACGCTGGGTGATTACGAAAGACATGCCGCCACCCGCCTGCCCTCCGCCATCTGGGGCCATATTCAGGAGGGCAGCGGTTTTCACGGCGCCCCCGACAATGACCGCCTGGCGCTCGATCGCATCAAGCTGCTGCCCCGCCGCCTGACCGACTTACGCGGCGGCTCGACCGCCATCGAGCTGTTCGGCCAGCACCACGCCACGCCGATCCTGCTCGCCCCCGTGGCCTATCAGCGCCTTGCCCATCCCGAGGGCGAGTTGGCCAGCGTGCGCGCCGCCACCGCCATGGGCCTGTCGATGGTCCTCAGCACCCTGTCGAGCGTCACGCTGGAAGAGGTGGCGCAGGCCGCGCAGGATGCCGCGCGCCAACTGGCCCAGCCCGAGGTGCCACACTGGTTCCAGCTCTACGCCCAGCCTGACAGGGATCACACGCTGGCACTGATCCGCCGCGCGGAAGAAGCGGGCTATCGAGCCATCGCCTTCACCGTCGATGCGGCGGTCAAGCGCGCGGGCTTTCCGCTGCCCCCGGGTGTCGAAGCGGCCAATCTGCGCGGCTTTCCCACGCAGCAGCAGGTCACCAACCATGGCGCAATCCTCTTCGGCACCCCGCTGACCGAGAACGCGCCTCGCTGGGAGGATGTCGCGTGGTTGCGCAAGCAAACCAGCCTGCCGCTGCTGATCAAAGGCCTCGCCGCTCCCGAGGACGCGCGCATGGCCGCCCAAATGGGCGCCGATGCCGTTGTCATCTCGCACCATGGCGGGCGGGTGCTGCCCGGCATGCCCTCCGCGCTGGAACTGATCGCGCCGATCCGTAAAGCTGTCGGCCCCGACCTTCCCTTGCTGGTCGATGGCGGCCTGCGCTCCGGCACGGATATCGCCAAAGCGCTGGCTCTGGGTGCTCAGGCTGTGCTGATCGGGCGGCCGCAAATGCATGCGCTGGCGGTCGGCGGCTTTACCGGCGTTGCCCATATGCTGCACATTCTGCGCGCCGAACTGGAGCTGGCCATGGCGCAACTGGGCTGCGCCAGCGTCTCGCAGCTTGGCCCGCAGCATCTGTTTCGCGCGCCCTGATTCCTCCCCATCCATCGACAGGGCGAAGATTGACATGGCCCTGTCACACACAGAATACATGACGCGCTTTCGCGATCATGGCCATCGGGGCCGACCACGCAGAACTGGAAGGCGGCCCGGCGGATGAGCGGCAACCGGCAGATCCCCTGGGCAGGCATGTTGCTGGCCCTGCTGACAAACATATGCCTGGTCTGGGCCAGCGTCTCGCTGCTGATCGTGGCGGTGGTGGCCGGGGTGTGGTTCTTCTCGCTCTGGGCCGACCGGTTGCGCAGCGAGGAGGAGGAGCCTGCCCGCCAGCCCATCTCCGAAAGGCCGGATCTGGATGCCATCGCCCGCAACGCCATGGAAGCCACCGTCGAATCGGTGAGCGTGCCCATGATCCTGACGGACGAGACACGGATCCGCGCCGCCAATGCCGCCGCACGCGCCGTGCTGGGCAAGCATCTGGTGGGGCAGGACACGCGCATCGCCCTGCGCCACCCCGACGCGATCCGCCTGCTCGACCAGCCCGACGGCTCGACGGTGACCGTGCCCGCCCTGACCGTGACCGACAGCGTATGGCACCTCACCCGCCACGGCATCGATGCGCGCTACCGCGTGATCGAAATGCGCGACCGCACCGCCGAGGCCGACATCAGCCGCGCCCATACCGATTTCGTGGCCAATGCCAGCCATGAGCTGCGCACGCCGCTGTCCTCGATCATCGGCTATGTCGAAACGCTGAGCGATGCGGGCGACAAGGTCGATGGCGCCCTAACCCAGCGCTTCCTCGGCACCGTGCTGCGCGAGGCGCGGCGTATGCAGACCCTGCTGGCCGATCTGATGTCGCTTTCGCAGCTGGAAGCCGAAAAGCACGATCTGCCCGAAACGCGGATCGAACTGCCGCAACTGGCCCAGCGCGTGGTGCGCGAATTCGCTCCAGCGCCGGGCGGCGCAATCCGCGTGGAATTCGACAAGGGCGAGGATGCCCCCGTCGTGCGCGGCGACGCCAAGCAGCTGGAACAATTGCTGCGCAACTTCATCGATAACGCGCTGAAATATGGCGATGGCGAAACCCCGGTCCGCGTGGTGCTGAAAGCCGCGCCGCGCAACATGACCGAGCTGAGCGTCACCGACACCGGGGCCGGCATCGCCCCCGAACACCTCCCTCACCTCACCCGCCGCTTCTACCGCACCGATCCGGGCCGCAGCCGCGCAGCGGGGGGGACGGGCCTTGGGCTGGCCATCTGCAAACACATCGTCGAGCGCCATCGCGGGCGGCTCGATATCGCCAGCAAGCTGGGTGTGGGCACCACCGTCAGCGTGAGGTTGCCGCTGGCCGCTGATTGACGCTTTTCAACGTGAAAAGTTACAGATCGTCACATTACTGTCACCATATTTCGGCAGGGATGCAGCCGTAAACAAGGGCTCGCGCGCCCTTTATTGCTTTTTTATGACAGAGATTCGGCGGGTGATTATCTCGGGAATTGATGACAGATAGGGCCGGGATTCCGGTCGGTGTGAGGTTGCACGGTGGTTGAGCATACGGTCAAGGCGTTCGATGAAGACATTACCCGCCTGCGCGGTCTGATCGCGGAAATGGGCGGTCTGGCCGAAGTGGCCATCAGCGAGGCCATGGCCTCTTTGGTCAAGGGCTCCACCACCCTGGCCGACGCCGTGATCGCGCGTGACAAGAAGATCGATGCGCTCGAAGCCCAGGTCGACAAGCTGGCCGTGCGGGTCATCGCCCTGCGCGCGCCCATGGCCGACGATCTGCGCGAGGTAATCGCGGCGCTCAAGATCGCGGGCATTCTGGAACGCATCGGCGACTATGCCAAGAACATCGCCCGTCGCACCGGGCGCATCACCGATCGCGACCGTTTCGGCCCCTTCCCGCTGATCCCCGCCATGGCCGAGATCGCCGCCGAAATGGTCCATGATGTGCTCAGCGCCTATGCCGCGCGCGACCCCAATCTGGCCATGGAGATCGTCGAGCGCGATGCCAAGGTCGACGCTTTTTACGACAGCATTTTCCGCAATCTGGTCAGCCATATGGTTGAAAAGCCCGAAAGCGTGGGCACGGCGGCGCATCTGCTGTTCGTGGCCCGCAATCTGGAACGCATCGGCGACCACGCCACCAATCTTGCCGAACAGGTCTATTTTGCCGCCACCGCCGACTATCTGGGCGAGCGTGGCGACCGGCCTGAAAACTGATTTTTACAGGGAGGACACCACCTAATGAATCCGCCCCGTCTGCTGCTGGTCGAGGATGATCCAGCCCTTGCCGAACTGCTCGAATTCCGCTTCCGCGCGGAAGGCTATGGCGTCTCGGTCACCCCCGATGGCGACGAAGCGCTGCTGCTGGCCGCCGAGGAAATTCCCGACCTCGTCATCCTCGACTGGATGATCGAGGGCACCAGCGGGATCGAGGTCTGCCGCCGCCTGCGCCGCGACAAGGCCACCGCCCATGTGCCGATCATCATGCTGACCGCGCGCGGCGCGGAAGACGACATGATCCGCGGGTTGGAAACCGGTGCCGATGATTACCTCACCAAGCCCTTCTCGCCGCGCGAGCTGATCGCCCGCGTCGCCGCGATCATGCGCCGCATCCGCCCTGCTTTGGCGGGCGAGCTGGTTACGGTGGGCGATCTGACGCTGGACGCCACGGCCCACAGGGTCACGCGTCGCAGCCAGATCATCTCGCTGGGGCCGACGGAGTTCCGCCTGCTCAAGTTCTTCATGGAGCATCCGGGCCGCGTCTTCTCGCGCGGGCAGCTGCTCGATGCGGTCTGGGGCACGGACAGCGACATCGAACTGCGCACGGTGGACGTCCATATCCGCCGTTTGCGCAAGGGCATCGAGCAGGAAGGCGCGCCCGATCCGGTGCGCACGGTCCGCTCGGCGGGTTACGCGCTGGAAGCGGTGTGATCCGACACACAGCGTAAAAACGAAAAGGCCGGGGCGAACACCCCGGCCTTTCTTTTGGCTCAAATTCCGGAAATCCGATCCGAAGATCAGGCTTCCTCACCCGGCTCCGTGCCGAGGCCGACATGGCTGTGCTTGCGGCTGTAGGCGAAATAGATCAGCAGACCGAAAGCGGCCCAGCTGAAGAACAGCAGCAGCGTGTAGAACGACAGGCTGAAGAACAGATAGACGCAGCCGATCAGCGAGATGGCCGAGACCACATTCACCGCAGGCGTGCGGAACGGACGCGGACGGTCAGGATCGGTACGACGCAGCACCGGCACGGCGATCGTCACCATGGCGAAGGCGAACAGCGTGCCGGAGTTCGACACGTCGGCCAGCAGGCCCACCGGGAAGAAGGCCGCGAACACCGTCACGAAGATGCCGGTGGCGATGGTCACCACATGCGGCGTCTTGAACTTGGGGTGGACGTTGCTCAGCTTGGCGGGCAGCAGGCCGTCGCGGCTCATCACGAAGGCGATGCGCGTCTGGCCGTAGATCATCATCAGAATCACCGAGGGCAGCGCCATGATGGCGGCCAGGCCCACGAAGTTGCCGATCTTGGCATAGCCGATCTGGCGCAGGGTCCAGGCCAGCGCCTCCTTCGAGCAGACCACGGCCTGGCCGTTGATCTTGCCGCAGGCGTCGGTCAGCTGGGTCGAGCCGGTCGGCAGGGCATGGCCCAGCGCGTCGAGCATGGGCTGGGCGCCCACGCTACCGATCACACCGGCAGCCACCAGAATGTAGAACAGGGTGCAGATGGCAAGGCTGCCGATCAGGCCGATCGGCATGTTGCGCTGCGGGTTCACCGTCTCTTCAGCAGCCGTCGAAACAGCATCGAAACCGACATAGGCGAAGAAGATCGAGGCCGCCGCCGCCGACACGCCACCAAAACCGGTGGGCATGAAGGGAACGAAATGCTTGGCGTTCAGCACGGGCAGAGCCAGCAGGCAGAAGACCGTCAGCGCGGTGATCTTGATCACCACCAGAACGGCGTTGACCGTGGCGCTTTCCGTGGTGCCCAGCACCAGCAGGGCGGTGGTCGCCGTGGCGATCAGCATGGCGGGCAGATTGACAATGCCGCCAGCGGTTGGCCCGTTGGCCAGCGCATGCGGGATCACGACGTTGGGCAGAAAATCCGCATAATCATGCAGATGGCCCAACATGCCGGTAAAATAGCCCGACCAGCCGACCGAGACCGCACCTGCGGCAATGGCATATTCCAGCACCAGCGCCCAGCCGACCATCCAAGCCACCAGTTCGCCCATCACGGCATAGGAATAGGTGTAGGCCGAGCCCGACACCGGCACCATGCTCGCCATTTCGGCATAGCACAGGGCAGCCACCGCGCAGACGAAGCCTGCAATGATAAAGCTGATCATCATGCCGGGGCCGGCCTTTTGCGCCGCCTCCGCCGTCAGGACGAAAATACCTGTACCGATGACCGCACCAACACCCAGCATCGTCAACTGGAACGCTCCCAACGATCGGTGGAGCGATTTTTTCTCAGCCGTTGCCAGAATGGCATCCAACGGCTTGACGCGACCAAACATGCAATTCCCCTCGGGCGTAGCCTATTGGGCAAGAAAATTAACGCACCACGCAACATTCGCAAGGGGCATCTGTCCACTGCCCAGACAGAAAGCTGTGAATCCCGGGCTTTTGTGCCATTTTGGGTGCCGGGCCTTTGATGCTCCTTGGACTTTCCCCGGGTCTTCGGCTGGTCTATCAGGCTGATATGTCCACGACCTTTCAGCTCGATACCGCCACCAGCCGGGCCAATCCCACGCCTGCGCCGGTCAAGCGCCTGACCATTCCGGCGATCCGTCGCCGTAAGAAAAATGGGGAAACGCAGGAGCCTGTCGTCATGCTGACCGCCTATACGGCGCGGCAGGCCCAGCTTCTGGACGAACATTGCGACCTGCTGCTGGTGGGTGATTCGCTGGGTCAGGTGATCTATGGCCTGCCCTCCTCGGTGCCGGTCACGCTCGATATGATGATCGCCCATGGCGCCGCCGTGGTGCGCGGCAGCTGGCATGCCGCTGTGCTGGTCGATCTGCCCTTCGGCACCTATGAGGGTAGCCCGCAGCAGGCTTTCGAGACCTCGGCGCGCATTCTGAAGGAAACCGGCGCAGCGGGCGTGAAGCTGGAAGGCGGCGAAGCCATGGCCGAAACCGTGCGCTTCCTGACGCAGCGTGGCATTCCGGTGATGGGTCATGTCGGCCTGACGCCTCAGGCGGTAAACCAGCTGGGCGGCTATGGCGCGCGTGGCCGCGACGCCGCCGAGGCCGAGAAAATCATCAACGATGCCAAGGCCCTGGATGAAGCCGGGGCTTTCTCCATCGTGGTGGAAGGCGTGGTGGAACCCATCGCCATCGCCATGACCGAGGCTGTCAGCTGCCCGGTGATCGGCATCGGCGGTTCAGCGCGCTGTGACGGGCAGGTGCTGGTGGTTGACGATATGGTCGGCATGTTCGAGCGCGTGCCGCGTTTCGTGAAGCGCTATGCCGATGTCGCCAGCGTGATCTCGCAGGCCGCTGCCGATTATGCCGCCGAAGTGCGCAACCGCAGCTTCCCCGGGATCGAACAGACCTATCAACCCAAGTGACGCGTGCCGTGCTGACCGTGCTGCGCCGCCATTTCAGCGGCGCCATCCTGTTCACCCTGCTCTGCCTGATCGGTGCGGCGGCCTATGGCTGGCACGAAAGCGGCAGCGTGGAAGGTACGCTGGCGGTGCTGTGGATCGTCGGCGTGCTGGCGGTGCTGGAGGTGTCGCTCTCTTTCGACAATGCCGTGGTCAATGCCTCGGTGCTGGGCGACATGGAGCCGGTGTGGCGCAAGCGCTTCCTTACCTGGGGCATGGTGATCGCGGTGTTCGGGGCGCGGGTCGCCTTTCCGCTGGCCATTGTCGGCATCGGCGCGGGGCTGGGTCCGGTGGAGGCGGTGCGCCTCTCGCTGGGCAATCCGGGCGAATATGAGCGCATCGTCAGCGCCGCGCATATCGGCATTGCGGGCTTTGGCGGGGCCTTTCTGGCGCTGGTCGGGCTGAATTTCTTTCTGGATGCCGAGAAAGAGGTGCACTGGCTCGGCTGGATCGAGCGGCGGCTGAGCAACCTTGGCGGCGTGCATGCCGTGGGCGTTGCGCTGGTGCTTGGCGTACTGTTGCTGGTGGCACGACAGCTGCCCGAACATGACGGCTTCGTGCTGCTGAGCGCGGGCATTCTGGGCATCATCACCTTCGTGATGGTGGAGGCGTTGGGCCATTGGCTGGAGAGCCGGGCTGCGGCACGGGCTGTGGCGGGCGCGGCGGTGCGCGCAGGGCTGGGCAGCTTTCTCTACCTCAATGTGCTGGATACGTCGTTCAGCCTCGATGGCGTGATCGGGGCCTTTGCGCTGTCGAACAACATGGTGGTGATCGCGCTGGGCCTGTCGATCGGGGCGATCTTCGTGCGTTCGCTGACGGTGCTGTTGATCGAACGCGGTGCGCTCTCGGACTATCGCTATCTGGAGCATGGCGCTTTCTGGGCCATTGTCGCGCTGGGCGGGATCATGCTCACCGGCACGCTGGTTGAGGTGCCCGATGTCTTGACCGGTCTTGTCGGCGCGGTGTTGATCGCGGCTTCTCTGGCGTGGTCCTTGCGCTATCGCCGGAAGTTCGGCGGCGAATAAATCAGATCAATCATCTGAAAACAAACCACTGTGGTTATACGGCAACGCTTCATGTCAATTTTTTGACGATTGCAGAAAGCTTGTTGCGAAGCGGCCCGCAGTTTGGCAATCCGTCTCTCGGAAGATAATGGGAGGGGAAAGGGCGGCTCCCAGAGCCGCCCTTTTTCACGCCATATCGGTGAATTTTCAGGCCTATCAACGCTTTACCGCGCCGCGCCGCCCTCACCCTGCAAATCATACTGCTTGAGCAGATCGTAAAGCGTCGGGCGGCTGATCCCCAAGAGCCGTGCCGTGCTGGAAATATTGCCCTCGCTGCGCGCCAGAGCATGGCGGATCACATGACGGTCCGCATTCTCGCGCGCGGCCTTGAGATTAAGCGGCAACTCCGCCTCATCGCTGTGTGACGTTAGATCGAGGTCTTCCGCCGTCACCAGCTTGCCATCGGCCATGATCGCGGCGCGCTTCACGCGGTTTTCCAGCTCGCGCACATTGCCGGGCCAGGCCCAGCGGTCGATGGCGGTCAGGGCGTCGCCAGCAAAGCCCTTGGCGGGCAGGTTCAGCTCTGCAGCGAAGCGCTGCAGAAAGGCGCGGGCCAGCAGCACCGGATCGCCGGGCCGCTCCGCCAGCGAGGGGATCTTCACCACGATCTCGGCGAGGCGATACCACAGATCCTCGCGGAAGCGGCCATCGACGATCATCGCCTCAAGGTTCTGATGGGTGGCGCAGACGATGCGCGTATCGACTGCAATGGGCTTGCGCCCGCCGATGCGCTCGATCACGCGCTCCTGCAGGAAGCGCAGCAATTTGACCTGCAGCGGCAGCGGAATATCGCCCACCTCGTCCAGAAACAGCGTGCCGCCATGGGCCTGCTCGATCTTGCCCTCAGTGGTCTTGACCGCACCGGTGAAGGCGCCTTTTTCGTGGCCGAAGAGTTCGGATTCCAGCAGATTTTCCGGGATCGCCGCGCAGTTGATGGCAACAAAGCCCCCTGCCCGCCGGTCGCTGGCCTCATGCAATCCACGCGCCAGCAGTTCCTTGCCGGTGCCACTGGCGCCCAGCAGCATCACCGAGACATTGGTGCCCGCCACCCGCTCGATGGTGCGGGCCACGCGCAGCATTTCGGGCGCGGCGGTGATCATGCCGCCCAGCACGCGATGATCCGAGCCGACACGCGCGGCCAGAGCGCGGTTCTCCGCCTCGATCCGCGCCAGCTTGAAGGCCCGGCGCACAATCAGGCCCAGCTCCTCGATGTCGACGGGCTTCTGGTAGAAATCATAGGCCCCGCGCGCGATGGCGGTCAGCGCGCTTTCCCGCGCGCCATGGCCGCTCGCCACGATCACCTTGGTCTGCGGGCGCATCGTCATGATGGCATCCAGCACCGCGAAACCCTCGCTGGTACCGTCCGGATCGGGCGGCAGGCCAAGGTCCAGCGTCACCACCTCGGGCTCGATGGCGCGCATTGCGGCAAGAGCCGAGGCCTTGTCACCCACCACGGTGACGTCAAAATCATCGTAAGCCCATTTGAGCTGGGCCTGAAGGCCGGCATCGTCCTCCACGATCAGCAGGCTGGGGCGCTCGCTCATCATGCCACCTTACTCTTGATGTTGGGCCGCTTATGCACCGCAGCCAACGGCAGACGCACCACAAAGCGCGTGCCCACGCCCTCGCGGCTTTCGACCAGAATGTTGCCCTTCATCGCCTTCACCAGTTCACGAGCCTCATAAACGCCGATGCCAAAGCCCCCCGGCTTGGTGGAGACAAAGGGGCGGAACAGGCGGGTACGCACGAAATCCTCGCTCATGCCGCTTCCCGAATCGACCACCTCGATCCGCGCCGCCGCGCCATCCTCGGCGATGGCGATGAACACCGGGCTGCCGTCGGGGCTGGCCTCGACGGCGTTTTGCAGCAGATGGGTGAGAACCTGTTCGATCGAATGGCTGTTGCCGGAAACCACGCAAGGATCGCGCTCGATCACGCTGACAGCATGGCGGCCCTCGAAAGGCTTGGCCACCTCGCGGGCGATCACGCCCAGCGCCACCGGCTCGACCTTCTCCACCTGCCCGCCATAGCGCGAGAGGCGCACCACCAGCGTGTTCAGCTTTTCCGCGGAATTGCGCAGGGTGACCAGCATATCGGCGCGGAAGGCCGGATTGTCGGCATGACGCTCCGCATTGCGCGTGAGCAGGGTGAGCTGGCTCGACAGATTCTTGATGTCATGCATCACAAAGGCGATGCGGCGGTGGAAATCATCGAAGCGGCTGGCCTCGGCCAGAGCCTCCTGCCCGCGATGTTCGGCCAGATAGGTGGCAAGCTGCTGGCCAACGAGGCGCAGCAGGTCAAAATCCTCCCAATCCAGCTTGCGGGCCTGCGGCGGCCGAGCCAGCACCACCGCGCCCACCATGCGGTCATAATGGACCAGCGGCACCAAAGCCCATGCGAGGGGATCGTCGCTGAGCCATGAAGGGATCAGCGCGGCTTCATCATGCTCCGCCTTACCCTCGCGCAGATCGTCGAGGTCGATGATGAAATCATGCGCCTCGAAAAAACGCACCGCATCGGGGGAAAGCGCCGGGCCGGGCACATCGGCGGTGGGCCAGTGCCAGCGGGCGGCCAGCACCATCTCGCCCAGATCGTCGGGCACCAGCAGCAGGCCTGCCGGGCTGTCGGTGATGTCGGCCACGGCCTGCACGGCGCGCTGGTGGAGCGGCGGAGCCTCCTCCGCCTGACTGCCGATGGTGCGGGTAAAGCGCATCCATTCAGCACGGTAATCATAGCGATGCTGGAACAGATGCTTGACCAGCGTGACCCGCAGCCACCCCCGCAGCCGCCGCGAGGGCAGCATCAGCAGCGCCGCCGCCGTCGCCAGAATGACAAAGCCATATTGCAGCCAGCGCGCGTAATTGCCCCCGGCATAGGCCAGCCATTGCGCCACGCCGATCATCGCCACGAAATAGGCGCCGATCACCAGCAGCGAGACCGAATGGAATGTCACCGCGCGCGAGGGGCGAAGGCGCAGCATGGCCTGCCCGCGCAGCGCCCCGCCCGACATCACCACGGCAAAAGCGATATCCACCACCCCATGCAGCGCGGAAAGCTGCACCGGCCAAGCCGAATCGAGATAGGCCACGGTGTAGAGGTTCAGATCGAACACCCAGACCACCGCGAAAGCCAGAGCGGGCCAGCGCAGCATCGCACGCGCCTGCGGCTCGGCACCAACATAGAGGTTGTGGACCAGCACCAGCGATCCCACCACCGCCAGCATCAGCAGCAGAATGTTGAACCGTGTGAGTGCAGGGTCGCTGAGCAGCGTGGGGTCGACGCGATATTCCGCTGTCAGCACGGCGGGCACCAGCAGGTCCACCAGCGTCAGCGCCACGATCACCGGGCGCACGGGGCGCACGCTGGTCAGGCGCCCATCGCTGGCGAAAAGACGATAGAGCGCGGCCAGCCATGACAGATTGCGCAGCGCCAGCAGGCTGGTGGTCACCAGGCTGGCATGCCCTTCCACCGCCATGGAAAGGCACCACAGCGCATGGCAGGCCAAGGCCGCCACAATCGCCTTGCCCGCCTGACCGAAACGGTCGCGATGGCTCCACAGCACGGCGGCCACCGTTACGGCGGCGCAAGCCCCCGCGCCATGCGTCGCATCGGCGATGACCGGCCATGGGCCCTGGGAGGCAAGAGCGCTCACGGCACGCGTCAGCGGGCACCCTCGTGCCAGATCACCACGCGCAAGGTCTGCAGGATGATCAGGACATCGAGGAAGGGTGTGTAATTCTTCACGTAATAAAGGTCATATTCCAGCTTGTTGCGGGAATCCTCGATCGAGGCGCCATAGGGATAGTTGACCTGCGCCCAGCCCGTGATGCCCGGCTTCACCATGTGGCGCTCGGCGTAATAGCGCAGCTTTTCTTCCAGATCGGCGACGAATTCCGGGCGCTCCGGTCGGGGGCCGACGAAGCTCATCTCGCCCTTCAGCACCGTCCAGGCCTGAGGCAGTTCATCCACGCGGATCTTGCGGATAAAATTGCCGACGCGCGTCACGCGCGGATCGTTCTTGGTGGCCCATTGCGCGCCATTGGCCTCGGCATCGACGCGCATCGAGCGCAGCTTGATGACATCGAAGGTCTGGCCATAAAGCCCGACGCGCTTCTGGCGGAAGAAGGCGGGGCCCTTGCTGTCCAGCTTCACCACCAGCGCAAAGAACAGGATGATCGGCGCCGTCAGGCTGAGCAGCAGCAGGCTGAGCACGATATCGAACAGGCGTTTGGCCGCGCTGGAGAAAGACCGGCCCGAGGAAAAGCCATCCGAAAAGATCAGCCAGCTGGGGTTGACCGTATCGAGATCGACGCGCCCCGTTTCGCGCTCCACAAAGGAGGAGAAATCGTTGACGTGGACGCCTGCCGTCTTGATGCGCAGCAGGTCCTTGAGGGGAAGCGCATTGCGCCGTTCCTCCAGCGCCAGCACCACTTCCGAGACGCCCAGATTTTCCACATGGCGCTTCAGATTGTGGATCGCGCTGCGGGGAATCGCCTCTTCGACGATATGGCTGCCCTCGCTCATGCCGACATAGCCGACGATGGCAAAGCCTGCCGATCCGCTCTCGGCCAGATGGCGCAGGCGTTCGGCGCGGGCTCCGGCCCCCAGCACCAGCACGCGGCGGCGAAAGGCCGAAGCGCCCAGAATGCCGCCTACCAGCAGGCGGTTGGCCACCAGCAGCACGATGGCCCCCACCATCCCGTAGAACAGGGTGGAGCGCCAGAACTCATGCCCGCCGGTCAGCGAATTGAGCAGCGCCAGCGTGATGATCCCCAGCGACACCGCCACCAGCAGCCGCGCTGAGGCAAAGCGCACCGAGCGCAGCGCATCCGCGCCATAGACGCCCACGGAGATCATCGCGGTAAGGATAATGCCGGTGAAGACCGCCAGCGGATGCAACCGGTCACCCACCGGGCCCGAGGCCATGCCGAGCTGCTCGGCACGCAGACGCCAGGCAAAATCGCCCGCCATCATCAGCAGACCCAGATCGATCAGGCCCAGCAGGAGCACGGCATGGGGGATATAATGCTTGAACAGGCGGATCATGGCTTGGCCGTCTTTACCTCCGACCCCGATACGGGTCTTGCCGAGGGGCTTAGGCGCCAAGCCGTAAAATGTCGGTAAACCTGACAAGAGCGCCAGACCGCCTCAAGGGCAAGAATGCGCCATAGATATCGGAAAGTACAGGCTTTGTGCCTGCTGCCTGTCGCCAGATTTTACAGGTCTCGTCTGATCGGGCGGCATTCAAGGCCTGCAAGCGATCAGAAAATGGTGCCCCCGGCCCGACTAGGCGAGAGTCACCCCTAAGTGACGGTTTTCCGGGCTCTTTGAAGCTGCCGATAGGCTGATTTGTACCTCACCTCTGTACCAGTTTCAATGAGTTTGGAAGGAGCGGAATGCACAAGCCGCAGAGCCTCCCTCCGGAGGGATAGCGGTAACAAACGGAGACATGACAAATGGAGTCGAGAATCAGGCCATATATGATTCTGGAGTTGCGAAGCGCGTCTCCCTCGGCTTGGGCTGTCGCCCGTTGCAAATATTTCAGCAACTCGCTCCGGTCGGCCAACGGCAAAAGGCTGGCGTTCCGCGATGGCTCCGTCTATCAGGTTATTATTTTTATGTTTGGAGGATCTGATGCTCGAAGGTGCAGATGGCATCATTGCCGTCTTTTTTGGGCAACCCACTCTGAAGGAACAGCCCGATGCGCCAGATATCTGGGCAACGCTGTTCGATGGTGCAAAACCAGATGCCTATAATCGGAATACCTCAGGTCCCTTTCCGATTAGCACCGCCAACGGGCAATGGAACAGCGCTAAGGTCCAAGTGACCGCCCAGATAGGACGGATCGACCTTCAATGGAACGCTCTGCCCGGAGACGAGATGGGCCGACCTCAGCAGTTCCCAGACATTGAGGCTTGGGTTGAGAAAGCCTGTACAGCACTAAAATGCCTTGCCGGGTCCATGAGAGCCGTTCGTTTAGCGCTTGTAGTGAACACAAGTTCTAAAATACCGGAAGGCGATCCAGCCGTTGCTTTGTCAAAACTGTTGGGAAAGGTTTCTTTTCCACCTCATGGTTCCGATCTCCTTTACAGAGTCAATGTTCAAAGGAGTCTTTTAGCCGCCCCCAGTATTAAGCTAAACAGGCTTTCCACGTGGCAATCCGGCGCCCATCAGCTCTTCGCGTTCAACCCGACTGCAAGCGCTCCCGCAGTTCTTGAAGCCATTAACTACATATCCCACAATGTGGACATTAACACTCTCGGCGTACTTGACCCCGCTCACGCGAACGCAGAAGAAATAATTAACGAAATGTATAATGAAGCTATTTCTATATTGAAATTAGGCCGCTCATTCTATGACTGAAATAATCATTCCCAACAATGCCAACCTCATAAAGCCAACCGTCTACTCGACGGTCATTGACAGCGCCAAGTCAGACCGACTTTTTCGAACAAGTTGGAATAGTGCGCTTTCGAACCGCTTTATGAACGATATTACCGTTCACGGAGATATGCTGGACCAAGTTACCCCGTCGAACCGACCCACGTTTCCGATTTATTATGTACGCACTTCTACAGATGCACCTCCGGCAGCTTCAAGCAGTTTAGATACGCCAATAAACCTCCTAGCCGAACAATATTACCAGAAGGTCCAAAGCCAACTTTTCGAACTTCGTGAATTGAGCGACACCGACAATGAAGTTGTAGAGCGTGGCGCTGTTGATACAGCGCTCAATGTGTTGGAACAGCTTCACGAACATCACCTTGCCCCACCAGAAATATCGCATCATGGTGGCGACGCGGTAGTGATGCTTTGGGCTCTCGGTAGCTCGACCTATGCAATCACGATTACTGAAGGTGAAGTCGGATGGGTTGTACGACGCGACCGCCGAGAAATTAGCTCAAAAGACTCGATAAAGGTCGAAAATTTTCAACTGCTGGATTCCCGCTAAATGCCACAGCCAATGACGCAGGATGATGAACTGGCCCGCAGCCTCATTTTCAAGCGCTTCTTCCCCGGCAATATTCACACTGATGCAAGCCTATGGGCCTTTGGCGCCACGGAAGCAGACGGCAAGGCCCATGAGTCTGGGTTAGCCCTTTCGCTGGCCCCCACCAGTGATGCTCTGCATCGAGCAGGCTGCGCCATCGCCGCAGCGCAAAACAAGACCAAAGGAGAGCCAGAGCCAGGCCCTTTGCGCAGGTATTACTGTGGCTATAGACAGGCGCGGGTAAGCGACTTACCGCTTGAGGGCGAGACCTATGCAGTAACCCTTAACATCGACGGAGCAACAGACATCTCTGCGCACGTAGATGTAGCCCTGTCGTATAAAGTTGAAGGCAAAAATCCTCGAGCGAATGCCCGCACAAAGGCAGGAATGGCGTTGGCAGAAGCTTTCGGACCTGCGGTTCCATATATATGCACATGCGATAGTACTGACAAAGAGCATCCACTTGTGAAAAATGGCCTGGACTGCTTAACCTCAGCTTTCGTGGACCGCTGGCCTAACCTCTACCTCGGCGAAATCAAACAGACCGATCAAGGATGGACGTTGGACCAGACACCTCCTGCAGCAACGGACTGCGATGCCATTCCCGAAAAAGCCTCTGCGGATGATAGCCCTGCCCTTCAGACTGAAGATGGCGATTAATCCGTGACGTTCTGAATGCTTTGTATCTTCACCAGATCGACTAGGTGACCCATCAGGAATTTCTGGAGATCGGCGGTGTGACGCAGGGTCTGACTAGCGCTAGAGAGCGTTGAGCGAAGCCCCGATTTTGGATTGGGTTTTCACTTTGGGGCACCGGGGGAGCCCGAAAACCCGATAGGGGACCCAGAAAATCGAAGCGCCGCATAGATGCCGCATGCCGAAGGGTGGACCCGCCACCTCTCCGGTCCTCGCCTCTGGTAGCCCATGGTGGACGGCAGTGGCCAGCGGTGAACCATAGCCATTCGGGGGACATTCGCGGCGACATTCAGCCCCATTCAGACGGCTTGACTTCGCCATACAAATCCGCCTAACGCTCGTCAGGTCGTTTTGTAAGGCCCTAGCAATGACCAACCGAGCAGTTGCATACTACCGCGTTTCCACAGCACGTCAGGGCGCATCGGGGTTAGGCCTAGAGGCACAGCGGGCCGCCGTGGAGGCGCTGTGCGTTGCCCGAGGGTGGGACCTGATTGCCCCGCCGTATCAAGAGGTAGAAAGCGGTAAGCGAGCGGATCGCCCCGAGTTGTCAAAGGCGCTGGAGCGTGCCCGCCTGACCGGTGCCCGCCTTGTGATCGCCAAGCTGGATCGGCTTTCGCGTGATGCCGCCTTCCTTCTCACCCTCCAGAATAGCGGTGTCCGGTTTGTCGCTGCCGATATGCCAGACGCTAATGACCTCACGGTGGGCATCATGGCCCTTGTGGCACAGCAGGAGCGCCAGTTCATCTCTGATCGGACCAAAGCCGCCTTGGCCGCTGCGAAGGCCCGAGGTGTCCGCCTTGGCAACCCAAATGGAGCCGCGCCAATCCGAAGGGCCGGAAAGGGGACCACGGCAGCGCTGGAGGCGGTAGCGTCTAACGCGGATGACCGAGCGGAGAGCTTGCGGTCCACCGTTGAGCGCCTGAAGGCCGAAGGTGTCGCGTCCCTCGCTGGCATTGCCGAAGCCCTTAACGCTCAGGGCATTGTAACGGCCCGTGGAGGCCGCTGGCATGCTTCCTCGGTCCGCAACCTCATGGCCCGTCTAGCTGCGCTTTAGCAGCGCTTGGAGCGCCCCACGGTGCCCGAGAGGGAGAAATAATCGGGCATCGTGTCCGCCTTGAATCACCGTGGGGGAGCCCTACCATCCCACCACCTTTTTAACCAATGTAACCAAGATAATGAACCAAAATGGACCATGGGGGATTTCGGTATAATCGGGCAAGCACCGCGCCTGATTTCATTGGCTATTTTCGCATCGCCTTTAACAGACGCCCACCACTTTCCGAACGCATACCGTCACGGTCGCAGAGGGACTAAAGCGCCGCTAGTCGGAGCGAAACATGCCCACATTCCAGCGCTGCTAAGCGCAGCCAGCGACGCTCCAGCACCATCCGGGCCGTTAGTCGCGCCTCAAAGGCGATTATGCCGCCTGCCGTAACGCAAAGGCCCGCGTGGTAACCTCCAGCCCATTCCGGTCAATCCATTCGACAAACTCCGGTGCCTTGATGGTTTTCCGAAGCGCCTCCCCGGTTATACCCAGCCGGGCGCAAATGGCCGCCTTGGACACCTTGCCTCCGGTCGCCTGCAATTCCGCCTCAATGGCCATGGTCGCCCCGCTAACGCCCCTTGGAAGCGGCTCGCCCTCGGGTAGCCATGGGGTAACACTGGCGCCCGGAAACGTCTCCTGAAGCAACGCAGGGGCATCCCGCAGACCATCAATCACGTAGGCCTCACATTCCCCGCATTGCCCGCCATCGGTGCCATTTCGGACTGATGCGCGGCAGATGGCTTGCAAGAGGTGGTGGCGATGCTCTCCCGCCTTCATGGCCTTCATCACCTCCCCGTCTGTGGCAAGGTCAAGCGGTCCCCCAGAGGCGATATGGAGGGCCGAATATGCCGTATCCGGCTGACGCCAGAGCCCCAAGACAATGACGCGGCGAATGTGTCGGTATTGGTTCGTCCCGTGATGGTTACCCCAGTGGAGAAACGAAAGGCGCTCGTGGTTAGACACAAGGCCCCGCAGTTCTTCAGTTACGCTGTGGCTCTCCCCGGCCCGCTCCTTCGGGTGGACAATCAGCCATTCCTCATCGTCACCTTGAGAGGCGATCAGGGTCGCAGCGGCGTGGAGGACAGAATGGCGGGCATCGTCATCCTTCATCGCCTCACGGCTCGCCGGTCGGCTCCAGAGGTGGACGCGGAGGCGGCTGTAATCGGCTGTGAAGCCCGGCAGGCGCTTGAGCGTGCCAGCGGCTTCCATGGCGCTGTAGGTTTCCCTGACACGGCCCGAGGCGTCCAAGATCAGGCAGGGGGCGAAGTCATCCGGCAGAGGCATGACACCACCGGCAAGCTGAAGCTCAAGGCCTTTCGGCTTGACGATCACACCCTCCCGTCCAGCGAAGTCATTCAAGACAGACAGGCGGTTAGCTGCATCGTCTCCCAGATTGGATTTCAGGGCCTTGAGAGCGACCTTGATGGAATGCGGTACTAGCACAGCCTCTCCCACCTTATCGTCGCTCAGGGAATCCCCCAGCGCCGTTAGAGCAGCAGCAGCGACCTTGTTGAGGGGGCGGAGGTCTTCCAGCGGGTGGACGATACGGTCTTTGCTCAGGAGTTGCGCCTTGGCGGGCATGAATGCCTCATCCCAGACCCTCAATGCCCGAGGACTCCCAAGGAAATGGAAGCAGGACGCACTAATAAAGGGGCGACCATTACAGCGAAGGCGAAACATCTCTTGGGTTGTGAATAGGACAGGAGCCCCATTAGCGTCGCTCAGGCCATGATCCGAAAGGTCCGCATCTTTCTGGACCAACACTGCATAGTCGGACTCACCCAATCCTGATCGCTCAATGCAACTCTCAATTTCCTTGTGAGTAGCAAGGACAACCAAAGCTGTGAACCGCGCCGGGTTTGCCGGAGGCTGTTTGGTTTAAGTTAGGCAGCCATGGAGACGTCGTCCAGCATGGCGTAATAGAGTTCTTCGGCCTCGGCAGGTGGTATGTTGCCGATCGGTTCAAGCAGTCTTCGGTGGTTGAACCAGTCCACCCATTCGAGCGTGGCATATTCGACGGCTTCGAAGGACCGCCATGGCCCGCGCCGGTGGATTACCTCAGCCTTGTAGAGGCCGTTGATGGTCTCGGCCAAAGCATTGTCATAGCTATCCCCCACGCTGCCGACAGAGGGCTCGATGCCCGCCTCCGCCAAGCGCTCGGAATAGCGAATAGACACATATTGCGATCCGCGGTCGCTGTGGTGAATGAGGCCGCCACGATGCACCGGGCGGCGCTCATGGATGGCCTGTTCCAGCGCATCCAGCACGAAGCCGGCATGAGCGGTGCGACTGACCCGCCATCCCACAATATAACGAGCATAGACGTCGATCACGAAGGCCACGTAGACAAACCCCGCCCATGTCGCGACATATGTGAAGTCAGACACCCAGAGCATGTTGGGCGCCGGGGCATGGAACTGTCGGTTGACGTGATCGAGCGGGCATGGCGCGGCCTTGTTGCTGACCGTCGTGCGCACGGGCTTGCCCCGGATGACCCCTTGCAGGCCCAGGTCTCGCATCAGACGCGCGATGGTACAGCGGGCGACAGCAAAACCCTCGCGGTTCATCTGCCGCCAGACCTTTCGCACGCCATAAACCCCAAAGTTCTCAGCGAAGACGCGCATCACCTCAGGCTTCAGGCGCTGATCCTCCCGAGCGCGGTCCGACAGCAACTCTGGATTGCTTCGCTGTGCCACGCGGGCCCGATAGGAGGATGGGGCAATCGGCAGAACCCTGCAGATCGGCTCGACCCCATACTCATCTCGATGCGCATCGATAAAAGCGGTCATCGTTTGAACGGGCGGTCGAGCTCCGCCTGGGCAAAATACGCCGACGCCTTGCGCAGGATCTCGTTGGCCTGGCGCAATTCACGGTTCTCGCGCTCCAGCGCCTTCAGGCGATCTGCCATCTCGGTTGGCACACCGGCCCGCTTGCCGCTGTCGATCTCGGCCTTCTTGACCCATTCGAACAGGGTCTGGGGAACGCAGCCTATCTTCTCCGCGATCGACACGATGGCTGCCCAGCGAGAAGGATGGTCACTTTCGTGATCCAGCACCATGCGCACCGCACGGGCGCGGACCTCAGGCGCAAACTTGTTCGTCGTTTTGCTCATATCGGCTCCACTTTCTCAGAAGTTGGAGCCTCCGGCAAACCCGGCGCGGTTCATAGCTTGGGTCAAGACTGAATTTAAAACTCCACTAGATGATGGGGGACCCAAGGTTAAGTTCGACATCAAGCTCTATGAAGTCCGATGCGCGACAAAACAAAGCAGAGAGTTATCTTCTACAGCTTATTACACTGATGGCGGCAATAAGAGCGATAGGCTCGTTGCAGACTATGAATATGCCGTTCCTGATACCGTGGGAGAAATGATAATTGATGCAGCCTGCCACTATGCCCCCCAGTCAGTCAGAAGGCGCCGGTGACGGGCAATCACTGCCCCTCCCTAGCGTCCACCGAAGCGCTAGGCGCCTTCCACGGCTTTACGAGCGCCGCAACGTCCACCTTGAACTCCAGACTCTCAATCCAATCGCCTAGCACATCGCGCTCCCCGTAAACCTCATGGGAGCTACCGCCCTCGGGTGGACGGTGACCTTGAATGTATTCCATGGCCTCACGGGGGATTTTAGAGGCACGGGCGGCGCTGGTCCAAGTGTGCCGGAACTCACGGACCGGCTGGCGGCCACCGCCCCGCTCAAGGACCCCACGCTCATAGATGTAATCGCACATCCATTCCCCGAAGCTCGCATAGATGCCGCTCCGCTTGCCCTTCTGGCGCAACAAGGGGAACATGGCACGCTCGCCGCGCTCCTGAAGGTACTGGCGGTAATCTAGGAGCCCGAGGTCCAACAGCGCCTTGGGGACCGGGAGGGTACGATGCCCGCTCTCCTGCCCTTCGGTCTTGAGGCTTTGCTTGCCCTTGATCGGGTGGACACCTTGGTCAGTGAAGCGGATGACCCACTGCCCGCCGTCCCCAAGCTGGAATATGTCATCGGTCAGAAGCTGGGCCACCTCTTCCGGTCGCGCCCCGGTGTAGAGCATCAGCAGCGGTATCCAGTAGATAGCCTCTCCCTTCCCCCGCTTGGGTCGCTCATGGGTGCTGAAGGGCGGCATGGAGAAGTAGGCGGTCAGTTCCTCGGGGGAGAAGCCCTTGGCCAGCTTCGGACCCGTGGCCTTCCGGCTGAACTTGCGGTTGGTGAATGGGCTAGCCAGCGTCTCGGGTATCATGCCGTCCCTCTGAGCCTCACCCCAGCGTGCATTGAGCGCCAGATTGTACGCCTCAATCGTCTTGTCAGCTAGGCGGCGAACCTCGGGGCGGTCCTTATATTCCACCGCCAAGGCCTTGAGGGACCAATCTTTTTGCCCCTTCGCCATCTTTGCAGGGCGTTCCGCCAAGAGGTCCAAGAAGGTTGTTACCTTGGCCCGTGTAAGCTCTGAAGGACGCAGCTTACCCACCGCCTCCTCTAGGAAACGCAAGCCACCCCGGACCTTCTCTTTGGTCGGTTCGGAGAAGGAGGCCCGCCGCTTCTCGATCAGGGCAAGGGCAATGTCCGCAAAGAACGGCTCATCGCTCGCGGACGGCGCAGCCTTTGGACGCTCAACGCTGTTAGGCGCACCGGGGACCACAGGTGCCATGGGGGGCGCTTGAGTGGACGGAAGGACATCAAGAGCGCTTGGCAGGAGCATTTCGGGGGCTGGAGGTGTAGGAACAAGGTCGCCCCGTCCTCGTGCCAACAGGCCCTCCCAAACTTCTATCTGGGCATCATTGACCGCGACACACAGCCGCGCAAAGCCATCGGACTGCCAATCGAGCTTGAGCCCCGCCCACTCGGCCAGCCTATCGGCCTCAAGGCGCCAGATTTGAATGATGCCTTCCACGTCCCCTACCGCTCGGAGGCTTCGGGCTTCCTCTAGGTCTTCCGTGGAGGCTTGAGTGGTTGCCTTGTGCCGCGAGAGTTTGCGCTCCCTCGGCTCGCGCAGGAACCGGATTTCCTCGTCTAGGGCAAAGCCTTCGTTACGGACCCAGCCAGCCAAGGCGGCAATCTGGCCATCACTGATCTTGTCATAGGTGCCCGTGGATGCCCTCAAGGCGAAGCCAGCAAGCCGGTCATAAAGGTCGATCAGTTCACGGTACTTCGGACCGTCGCGGCCAGCGTCAAACTCGCGCACCCCGAGGGATCGCTTGACCTCTGTGATTCGCTTTCCGTTCTCGTCGGTCGCGAATGGCTTCAGTTTGGGCGGGAAGGTCCGCCTGAACTCCAAGATACCCGTCTTCGGGTTAGGTCGAAGGTACTTCACACTCACGTCCACGGGAGGGCCTCTTTGTACTACCGGCTGTACTACCGGAGGCCTCAGAAACCCTAGAAATCCGCCATTCTTCGGAAAATCAAACCTTTTGGCTTGACTGTCGGAATGCCGTTTAAGATGATCCAAGCATAGCATTCAAATTCATCGATTTTCTCATTTGAGCCAAATCCGTTGTTTCCGTTAGAATCGATCCAAGAGGCAAATTTCGGAACAAATGAAGTCCATCCAATACCCTGCAAAACCGCGATTTAGGCGCACTTCCCCGGCTTTTAGGTGGCCCTCTTTCCCAGTGGATCAAGGCCCCCGACGGCAATGCGGCCACATTCCTATAGTCACACACGCCGGACACATCACGCCACTTCACGAAGGCGTCAGGCGGCGATCACGCAAGTGATGCCAGCCAGGAATGGGTTCAAAAATGGTCGCCCCCCGATGACGCTTGCGATCTCGCGGGTGAGGAGCTCCTCACTCGGGAATTTCGCCGACAAACCGAATCCTTTCCTTGCTTTTCGATCGCTTGGTCTTCCTGGCTAACTTACCCGGGCACCCTTGTCATGCGAACGAGGGCGCCATGGCCAGTGACCGCGATCACCGGTTAGGCGCTTCGCCCTGACGCCGCAGGTAGGCTACGATGTCAGGCCGATCGAGCTTGTCCTCGACACCCGGAAACTGCATCGAGGTGCCCGGTATCATCTTCTTGGGATTGCTGATCCAGCGGTCGAGGGTGGGAGCGTCCCACCTGCCGCCCGTGTCCCGCATGGCGGCGGTATAGCCGAAGCTGGCGCTGTTCGTGCCCAGCGGCTTTCTATAGACCCCGAAGAGATTCGGGCCGCCATGGTCGGTAGCTCCATCGGTGTCGGAATGGCATGCTGTGCACTGGCCGAATTTGGATGCGCCCGCGTCAGTGTCAGCAACGCGCATCAGGTCGTCGACCTTGGGATTCGCGCCTGCTGCGGTCAGGCGCTCCTGATGGCGATCGTCATGGCATCCACCAATCAGCACCAGAGCAGCCAGCATCAATCCAGAGACCAGTCTCGCAGGACCTCGCCCGAAATTTTCACGCCGGACTGCTTGCTTCCGCCAGGTAGGTTCACGTCCAGTAGGAGCGTCCACGTCTCAAGGTCCCCCTTTCGGAATCTCGATGCGGCCGGCATGCAGAAATCGCTCCAGCCTGAAGCGCATGGACTTCAGCCGGTGCGCGCTGCTCTTGGCTGCATGTAATGTCCAGCGTCAGCGAAATTCCAGAGGTCGGCAGGAATCCAAGTTCCGGTATGGCTGGCTGAGCCAGGGTTTCCGCGGAGACGGTATTGGTAGGCCGTGAGCTTTGCTAACAAAGCCGCCACGCGATGGACCGGATGACCACACCCAAAGCAGCCATTCATTCATGCAGAAATAGAGTGATGAAATTCCGACAATCGCATCACGCTTTATTTCATGATGCACCTCGGATGAAACGCAGAATACGTTGCATGCCAATTCAATAGAATTGATGCTATTTGAAAATTTTTCTGAAAAATGACCGGATCTCCCATCTCCCTTCAGAGATGTCAGCATAGGCATCGATAGAAGGGACGGCGAGTTCGACTGAAGTTCCATTCGGAACACGACTCCCGAAGGTAATCGCCGCGTTGATCTTGGAAGCTCGCTCACGCATGCCGATCAGTCCGAAATGGCCCTCGCGGCGTCCTGCTGCCAATATCTCCGGGGCGATGCCCTTCCCGTCGTCATCGATCAGAATGCGAAGCGCATCCCTTTCATAGTGGATCGAGACCTGGATGTTGTCTGCGCCGGAATGCCGAAACGCATTGTGGATGGCTTCGGCGCATATCTTGACGACCTCGTCCATCGTGATCGGATTGAGGGTGCGCGTAGGCCTATCCTCCAGCACGCTGAAGTTCACTTCCTCGCCGACGGGAGAAGCGGCGCCAAGCGTCCGCAGCGTCTTGGCAAGGTCCTTCATATCCTCGAACGAGCGCAGATCCCGGACCCTGTTTCGCCCTTCGGCTAGAGCTGCGTCTCCGCGCTTCATCGCCTTTTCGAGCAGCAGGTGCGCTGGATGATCCGAAGGGATGGAGAAGGCAACTGCCTGGAAGCGAAGCATTACACCCTGGAAGCCTTGAAGCAGGGTATCATGCAGTTCCCGCGCGATGCGCTCGCGTTCGAATATGCGTCCCTCGAGCTGCGATCGCATTCTGGCGGAAAGGTGAGCCAGTCGCATCGAGTAGGCCAGCTGCACCAGCAGGCCGAAGAGCAGGATGCACAGCACAATGAAGAAACGCGACTGGAAGAAGGTCGGGGCGATCACGAATGCCATTCCGGCGCCTTGCCGGTTCCAGACGCCATCGCTGTTGGCCGCCATGACCTGGAATCTGTATTCGCCCGGTCCAAGTCTGGTGTAGAATGCCTGGCGCCGATTGCCGGCATCGACCCAGTCGGCATCGACGCCGTCCAGCTTATAGCGAAAGCGGACCCGATCGGGGATCGACAGGCTCAGCGCGGTGTAGTCGAGCTGCACGTTCGACGTGCCAGCGCGAAGCTGCAGATCCTGCCTAAATGGATAGTGCTGCCCATCCGCCAGGACGGAGGTAACCAGCACGTTGGGCGCAAGCGGGTTGTGGTGCAGGTTGCCGGGATCGATCCACGCCAGGCCATTGCCGGTCGTGAACCAGACGCGGCCCGTAGCGTCAGTGGCCACGCTGCTTCCGCCCACGGCGCCGTAGGGCGCCCCTGGCAGACCATCTCTCGTGTCGAGAACCTCATACTTCAGAGCCTGCGGGTCGGACCTGGTGAAGGCCTCGTCGAGAGACCGCGTGTTCACTCTGACGATCCCCGCCTGGGCAAAGATCCAGCTGCTGCCGTCGGCGGTGTCAGCAATACCGGTGACGCCGGACAACGCCGCTATCTGGGAGGCATGCAGCGCCTGGAACCCGCCATCCTTCAATCGGCCGATGCCATTTTCGCCTCCGACGATGACGCCATTCGCCTGGGGCTGGATGAATGTGACATCTCCTATTCCCAGCCTGTTGTGGGAAAGGTCCTGCAAGTGTCCGTCCTTGAAGCGGAACAGCCCACCCCCGGAATACCGTATCCACATGCTGCCGTCGGGGTCTGCAATGAGCACGCCAGTCGCGCCGGCGGAAGAACGAAGCGGAAACTGGCTCCAGCCGCCTGCTGTGCGACGGTATACTCCGTGGACAAATGACGAAATCCAGAGCGTTCCAGCCGTATCGTAAGCTGCCGAATAGATGGAATTTCCCTCCACGCCAGCCGGCAGAGCAAGGGGCGGGGCCAACCTCCGTCCCTGCAGCTGCTGAAGGCCCTCCTGAGTGATGAGCCATATGGACTGGTCGCGAAGGCTGGTGAAGAGCGCTCGCAAGCGCCCCACGTTGGCAAGATAGAGTTCGGGCGCGCGGTGCGGCGCCACGCGATAGAGCGCCTGCGTTCCATCGTTGGCGCGGCTGTCCGTGCCCGACCAGCCGGTGTAGGCGAAGAGTCCTTGCGTCGTCTCACTCACGAAACGGGCGCGGAAGCCAGCCGGGACACGGGGCTCGGTCACGATATTTGCCGGCCGGAAGCGGTCGAGCCCGAGGCTGGTGCCAACCCAGATGTTGCCTTCGCGATCCTCGAAAAGCGTATGCACCAGGTTCGAGCTCAGACCGGTCCCGGCAACGAGGGGCCCGCGACTATCGGTGCTCTTGTCCAGGATCATAGCGCCGGCAACGGTGCGAACGCGCATCAGCCCGCCGTCCCGCAGGCTGGTGCACCAAAGCGTGCCGTCACGGTCGAGAAGGATGTTCCCTTCGATGTTGCGCGGGACACCGCGGCCTATGCTGCCTCCTGCACGGTCAGGTAGCCCGGCATGCGCCAAGTCCGGCATCGGGTAGAGATGGCCGCTCTTGGGGTCCGTCGTCCAAAGCCTGCCATCCGGCGTCTTCGTGAACCCTTCAGGACCTCCTGGATAGGCCGTCGCACGTTCGAACTGTTCCTGCCCCGGCTTCAGGAAATAGAGCCCGCCACGGCTCTTCATCCAAACGCTCCCGTCGCGAGCGACGCCGAACGACCGCACGCCCCCTTTTCCTTCGTTGAAGAAATTGCCGAAATCGCCCTTGATCGGCACCCAGCGCCTTCCATCGAAACGCAGGATCGCATCGGGGGTGGAGGCCCAGACCGTCCCATCGGGACCTATGGCGAAGGCATGCACGCTCGTAGAATTTTTCAATTTTATGGGGTAGTTCGTCACCACCCCATTGCGCATGTAGGATATTGCGCCAACCGGCCTCTCGTAGCCTATCCAGAGCCCGCCCGACTTGTCGGCGGCGAGAGCATGGATGCTCGGGCTTGGCAGCTTGTCGGTTGCAACCCGCTCGACCCGCACGCCGTCGAACCGGTAGAGGCCGTCAACCGACCCTAGCCACAGATACCCATCGGGGGTCTGATCAATGGCCCAGATATTGGCGGGAATGCCATCCGCGATCGTCCAGGACGTGTGATGGATCTGGGCGATGCTGCGCGTCGGATCAAGCGCAAGGAGGCGCACCGGGACGGTCAGCCCCAGGAGGCAAAGGACGATCAGACGCCAACGCCGAGATGTGGAATTGGGATGTAGCGTCTGTTCGGATACTCGTCTGCCGACAGACAATTTCATCGCTCCCCCGAATACCCGCCGCATCAAGTAGGATATCTAGACAGATGAGCCCGGGATGTGAAGGCTGTCCCGCACCCTGATGGCGCCTTTTCCATTGCTAGCTGCGGCGACACCATACGATGAACGAAGGGCGGGCCTATACCTTAGGTTAGGGTTGCTGGGAACCGAACTGTTTTTCGGCTATCGTTACTCGGGGCTAGGTAATTGAGGCGGGGGACAAGTGCGGGACGGTAGAGCAGCCGGGGCAGGCGCGCATCGATGCGGCCGGCCAGCCTGGTTGAACCAATTGAGCACTATACGCGTTCAGACCGCATTTTCCTTGGCGTTTCTGGCTCAGGGGGTTTTCTGTCTCGAAGCCACCGCCGCTGTGCCTTCGGAGCTGGCGGCTGGCGACGGTAAGCCCGCTGGCATCGAGGATATCGTCGTGACGGCGAACAAGCGCCCCGAACGTGCGCAGGACGTGCCTGCCTCCATATGGACTGCCTCGGCGCAGCAGCTGTCGCGCGAACAGGTTCGCGATTTCGACGATCTGGCGAGGGTCGAACCTGCGCTCACGATCACGAAGACGACCCAGCCCGGGAACAACAGCATCAACATCCGCGGGGTGGGGACCTACGCCTTCTCGATCGCAACCAAACCGAGCGTTTCGGTCGTCATCGATGATGTCCCGCAGGCCTTCCAGGCGCAGGCGTTCCGGGAACTTGCCGACATCGGCTCCATCGAAATTCTTCGCGGGCCCCAGAGCACGCTCTTCGGGACCGCCGCCACGGCTGGCGTGGTGAACATCAAGACAGCGGATCCAACCGCCAGATGGTCAGGTGGAATGAGATCCAGCCTGACCACCGACAAGGAGCGGCGCATCAGCGGCTTCATCTCGGGCCCGCTGGCGCATGATCTGCTGTTTCGCCTGGCGGTCAGCGCCAACGACTATCGGGGCAATCTGTTCAACGTCTACAATTCGTCATGGGTGGGCGGTCAGTCCGGAGTGGATGTAAGGGGCAAGCTGGTCTGGCAGGCCTCGAACTCGCTGACCATCACCGCCGCGCCGTATCTCGATCGGTCAGCGACCACCTGCTGCACGGCAGCGTCCTTGGCCGTCAGTCCCGGCGTGACATTCGGCACCTTCGGGGGGAAAGGTGCGCCTCAGAGCGCCATCCTGAACGGCATCACTCCCGGACCGAACAATCGCCTGATCTCCGCCGACGTCAATCCCAGGGGCCGTGCCAACGAAGCGGGAGCCAGTCTCAAGGCCGAATGGGTCCGAGGCCATTACACCCTCACCTCGATCACCGGATATGGAGACTATTCCCTTCGCGACCTTCAGGATACGGATGGGACCTCTTTCGACTGGGGGCCCAATGGGGCCGCCGTCCCCGGCGCCGTGACGGGCGGCTCAGCCAACGGAGGATGGTTCAAGATCCGGTCGGTGACCCAGGAGCTGAAGATAGCATCTCCGGTCGCGGGCCGGTTCCGCTTCCTAGCCGGCTTCTTCTTCAGCGACACCCGTTCGCAACGATCCTTCGTGCGAGGCAGCAACACCTTGGGGCAGGATGGCAGCCTTTCCGTCGTTCCCCCCACGACATCGTCCTACTCCGACTATGCGGCTACGGCCTTCGACACCAACTATGCGCTCTATGGCCAGTCCACCTTCAACCTGACCCCGCGCCTAGGCATCGTCACGGGCATCAGGCTCAATCGCGACGTGATAAGCTATCAGCTGACCGATCGCTTCAATCACGTCAGCTTCGGCATTCCCGCGTGCTCGTCCGCAAGCCCCAGCGGTCTTCCGATATCCACCTGTAACACCCTGGATGCTCTATCAGGCCGCGCTGCGTTGGAATATCGCCCGTCATCGGGAATCATGGCATTTGCCAGCTATGACCGTGGTTACAAGGGGGCGGCCTACGACCTGACCAGCACCTACACGATGCGCGGGCCTATTTCCCAGGCTGGCCCGTTCAAGGGCTATCCGATCGCCGACGCGTTGGCCGCCAAGCAGCCGATCAGCGCCGAGACAGTCGATGCGTTCCAGCTTGGCGTCAAGGCGACGGTGACGCCATGGCTTATCTGGAACCTCAGCCTCTACCAGGAGACATTCCACGACTTCCAGGCGCAGAGCCGGGATGAAACGACCCGGCAGAACGTGCTCAACAGCATTCCGCGCGTCATATCGCGCGGGGCCGAGATGGAACTGCGAGCAAATCTGCCCGGCCTCATGCTGACCGGATTCGGAGCCTATAACGATGCTCGGATGAGCGTGTTTCCCAACGCGAGCTGCTTTGCCAACCAGCCAGCTTCTCTGGGCTGCATCGGGGGGCAGCAGGATCTCTCGGGAAAGGTTCTTCCCAACGCTCCGGCGTGGAAGTTCTCCGTCAATGCCGTCCATGAGGAGCGCCTAGGCCATGACCTGACCCTAGCCCTTACCGGCAACTGGATGTGGCAGTCCAGCATCGTGGAAAGCCTGCTGCAGGACCCCGACTCGGTCCAAAAAGCCTACGGTCTGCTCGGGTTGGGAATTGAAATCCGCGACCCCAGCAAGAGCTTCGGGATATACTGCTCGAACGTGCTGAATACCAGCTACGCGTTGAACAGGCAGCGGGACGGGAACTGGAACATCAATCCCTACGGAGCCTTGCCCGGCCCGACTTCGGATGCCATCAAGTGGACGCCGGGCCGCGACAGCAGGCGGTATGTCAGGGTCGAGTTTGCAGCGCATTTCTGAAATAGGCGAGCCACTGCCTATTCGATGACGCACCTGCTCGCCAGGATCAAAGGAAAGACCGATGTCCGCACCCTCCCCTGCCCGCCCCATCAGCGTCCTGTGCGTCGACGATCACCCGCTCCTGCGTGACGGTATCGCGGCCATCATCGAATCCCAGTCCGATATCGTTCTCGTGGGCGAAGCCTCCAACGGCCACGAGGCGATCGCTCTGCATCGCAGCCTCAAGCCCGACATCACCCTTATGGACTTGCAGATGCCGGAACTCGACGGCATTTCCGCCATCGAGCAGATCTGCGGCGAAAACCCCAAGGCCCTGATCGTGGTGCTAACGACCTACGAGGGGGATGTTCAGGCCGTGCGGGCGCTGAAGGCAGGCGCCTCGTCCTATTTGCTAAAGGCCTCTCTGCGCCACGAGCTGCTCGGAACAATCCACTCGGTTTATGAGGGGAAGCGCTTCATTTCGCCTGAAGTTGCGCAGCAGATCGCGCTCCACTCGATGCGGGAGCAGTTGTCCTCGCGCGAGGTCTCCGTCCTCGAACTCGTGGCCAACGGCAAGGCCAACAAGGATATCGCGGGGCGGCTTTCGGTGTCGGAAGAGACCGTGAAGGCTCACCTGCGAAGCATATTCCTGAAACTCGATGTCGTCGATCGCACCCAGGCGGCAGCCGTCGCCATCAGACGTGGGATCATCCCGCTTCACTAAGGCTCTCCGGATTATTGGGTTGCTGCTCATCAACTCATGAGATAGCCGCTGAACCATGGAGGTTAGGACCGCACGCTACAAGCTGAAGCCAAGCGTGCAGCAATATGCGCGGCTGCGCGAATGGCGCCTCCATCTTCGCAATCTCAGGAATGCCTGCCTTCAGGAACTGATCGATTCCTACCGGGCAGCCAGAGCTTCGGCCCTGCGCCGAGGGCGGGATCGGCCGATTGCCGAGGACTGGATCAGAGTGCGCGCGGAGGAGATCCGCGACTTCATGGTCTGGCAGGAGCGGGCCGAACCCGATCTTCGGCGTCGCCATGCCCAGGCTGAGCAGCGCCGCATCGAAAGACTGCGGGACCTGATGACAGCAGGCAGGAACGTCGATCCTCTGGACCGCAATGTCAGGCCCTGGCAGCTCAGGACCGAGAAGGATTTCGGGCGTCCAATCTCGAAGCTGGATCAGAAGCGGCGTCTGGCCGACATCCGCGCTGCTGACCCCGAGGGCATTGGGCATATTCCGCTCGAGATACTACGCGACCAGGTGGATATCGTCCATCGGGCGATGGACGGCTTCTTCCGCCGCCTCAAGGCCGGCGAGAAGCCGGGCTTTCCCCGATACAAGTCCTATGAGCGCGTGCGCTCGCTTGGCTGCACTTTGGGCGAGGGTATCCAGCTGAAGAAGGGGCGCCTCTTCGCACCGATGCTCTGGCACGGCGGCCTGGAGATCACGATGCACCGCGATCTTCCGGGCAAGCCCCGAACGGTTCGGCTGACCTATGACGGGCGCTTCTGGCATGTCACGATCGCATGCGAGGTCGACGTGGCGCAGGTAGCTCATGCGAAGCCGGGCTCGGCCTGCGGTGTGGATGCCGGTGTGAACCGGCTGCTGACCTACGACGATGGCAGCTTCGCCGAGAACCCCCGCTTCGGCGATGCTGCCGCTCCCGAGATCCGGCGCCTGGCACGGCGGCTCGCCCGTGCGAAATGGGCCAGTCTTTCCAGGCACAAGGCCAGGCGCGCGCTGGCGGCGGCCAACCGGCGCCTCAGGAACCGGCGCAGCACGCACCGCCACAAGGTCGCTCTCGATCTCGCCCGGCGGGCAGAGACGGTCTACATCGAAGACCTCAAGCTCAGGAACATGACGGCATCCGCCTCGGGCACCGTCGAGGAGCCGGGAACCCAGGTCGCGCAGAAGCGCGGCCTCAACCGCGGCATCCTGGATGCCGCGATCGCCACCATCTACACGATGGCCCGCTACAAGGCTGCAAGCGCCGGTGGCAGGATCATCGCCGTGGATCCCCGACATACGTCCCAGGACTGTTCCGAATGCGGCGGGCGCGAGCCTGGTGCGAGGCGGCAGGAGCGCTACCGCTGCTCCTGCGGTGCGGCGCTCCATGCGGACCACAACGCCGCGCGCAACATCCTTGCGCGTGGGCTGCTCGCGGCCTGACGGTCGCATCTCGGGGTTCGACCCGAGAGAAGCGTGGCGGGGCGACCCGTTCCCAGGAAAGCCAGGCATTGGCCAGGCTCGCTTCGGAAACGCCGGCAAGTCTCGAAGGAGACGACCCGGAGAACGGAATTGGTTCGCTGGCTCCGGCCTTCAACCCGATATTCCGGAGAACCTTCACTAGCAGTGCAGCACCGGCCCGCCGGCTCGGCTCACGGGACATCGAGGGTGTTGCCGCCCTTGGCCCGACAGTCCAACTGACGAGTCAGGCGCGGCAACACCTTTCATTCATCGAAACGCAGTCATCCCGCCAGATCGAACCTGTCGGCGTTCATCACCTTGACCCAGGCCGCAACGAAGTCCTCCACGAACATCGCAGCTGCATCGGCGCTGGCGTAGACCTCGCAGATCGCACGCAACTGGGAGTTCGACCCGAAGACCAGATCGGCTCTCGACGCGGTCCAGACCTGATCCTTCGTCTTTCGATCGGTTCCGACGAACGTCTCATTGTCGTCGGGATTGGCCGGTTTCCACGCAGCCCCCATGTCGAGAAGGTTGACGAAGAAGTCCGGGGTCAGCTGCCCGGGACGGGCGGTGAGGACGCCGTTGGGGGAGCCATCATGGTTCACCTCCAGCACTCTGAGCCCCGCCACGAGCACCGCCATGTCCGGTGCACTGAGGCCGAGCAGTTGCGCCCGGTCGATCAGCAGTTCCTCGGCCGCCACGCTGAACCGCGACGGCAGGTAGTTGCGAAAGCCGTCCGCCCGCGGTTCGAGGACCGCGAAGCTCTCGATGTCCGTCTGCGCTTGGGTGGCGTCGGTCCGGCCCGGCGTGAAGGGGACGTCGATATAGTGCCCGGCCGCCCCTGCGGCGGCCTCGACGCCGACGCAGCCGCCCAGCACGATGAGATCGGCAAGCGACACCGTCCTGCCATCGACGGCAGCGCCGTCAAACCCGGCCTTGATCTCCTCGTAGACCGATAGAACACGGGCCAGCTGGTCGGGCCGATTGACGGCCCAGTCCTTCTGCGGTGCCAGGCGGATGCGCGCGCCATTGGCGCCGCCGCGTTTATCCGACCCGCGGAAGGTCGAGGCCGACGCCCAGGCCGTTCCGACGAGCTCGGCCGTCGACAGGCCCGATGTCGCGATGGCCGCCTTGAGGACCTGGATGTCGTCCTCGCCGATGGCGGCATGGTCCGCGATGGGCAGCGGATCCTGCCAGATCAGATCTTCCGCCGGAACCTCGGGACCGAGATAGCGGCTCTTCGGCCCCATGTCGCGATGCGTCAGCTTGAACCAGGCACGCGCGAAGGCATCTGCGAAATGGGCCGGATCGGCGCGGAACCGCTCCATGATCTCGCGATAGGCAGGATCGACCTTCATGGCCATATCCGCCGTGGTCATCATGGTCGGCACCATGACTGTCGGCGCATGGGCCTTGGGCGCCTGTGTGTCGGACGGGTTGCCGACTGGCTGCCACTGCTTGGCGCCTGCCGGGCTCCTGACCAGCTCGTATTCATGGTCGAGGAGCATGTCGAAATAGCTCATGTCCCAGATCGTGGGCGTCGGGGTCCACGATCCTTCGATGCCGCTGGTGATGGTGTGGTCCCCCATTCCGCTTTCATGGCTCGACTGCCAGCCCAGGCCCATTTGCGCGATGTCGGCTCCCTCCGGCGCAGCGCCGACCTTGCCTGCATCGCCTGCGCCATGCGCCTTGCCGAAGGTATGGCCGCCGGCCGTCAGCGCGGCGGTCTCCTCGTCGTTCATGCCCATGCGGGCGAAGGTCTGGCGGATGTCACGGGCCGACAGCATCGCGTCGGGCACGCCGCCAGGGCCTTCAGGATTGACGTAGATAAGTCCCATCTGGATTGCAGCCAGCGGGTCCTCGAGAGTGCGGCCAGCCTCCACGTCGATGCGTGTCTTGCTCTCGGGATCGCCCACCCATTCGAGCTCTGTGCCCCAGTAGATGTCGCGCTCCGGCTCGAAGATGTCTTCCCGGCCGCCGCCGAAGCCGAAGACCGGCCCTCCCATCGATTCGATGGCGACATTGCCGGCCATGATGAAGAGGTCCGCCCAGCTCAGGCTGGCGCCATACTTGGACTTGATCGGCCAGAGGAGACGGCGCGCCTTGTCCAGATTGCCGTTGTCAGGCCAGGAATTGAGGGGAGCGAAGCGCTGCGAACCCGAGGATGAGCCGCCACGCCCGTCTCCGGTCCGATAGGTGCCTGCCGAATGCCAGGCCATGCGGATGAAGAACGGACCGTAATGCCCATAGTCTGCCGGCCACCAGCTCTGGCTGTCGGTCATCAGCGCTGCGAGGTCATCCTTGACGGCCTGATAGTCCAGCGCCTGAAAGGCTTCGCGATAGCTGAAGTCCCGCTTGTAGGGGCTCGGCGAGATGCCGCCCTGCGTCAGGATGTCGAGGGAAAGGGCGTTGGGCCACCAGTCCTTGTTGGTCCGCCCGAGGAGGGTTCGGGGCTGTTGCGGCTTCATCGCCGCATGATTGACCGGACAGCCCTTCGTGACTGCTTCCATTTTACTTAACTCCTTGGATGATCGCACGGATTGCACCGCAATCCGTCGAAGGCATGCGTAGGCCGGATCCCGAAACCTTCCGGAAGAAGGGGGACCGCGGCCCCAGCGCCTGGTTTGCAGCTGATATTGGATCAGGGTTGAGCAGCAGCCTGCGGAGCCGACGCGTCGTCGACGACTGTCTTCACCGCATCGATGATCACTTCGGCGACCGCCTGCGGCATGGAGAGCAGCGAGAGATGGCCCGCATCGAGTTCGGTGGTCTTGGCCTTCATGCTCGCCGCCAGTTGGCGCTCGAGTTCGACATTGACGATCCTGTCCTGCGTGGAGACGATATACCAGTTGGGTCGCGTCTCCCAGGCGGCCTGCGACACCGCCTCGGAAAACGTGCTGGCTGGCAGGGGCGGCTGGATCGCAGCCAGAACGCGAGCCTCTTCAGCTGGGAGATCCTGCGCGACATCCTTCAGCCAGCCCTCTTCGCTGAGCGTGAGGTTACCACGGCCATCGTCGATGACGGCGGCGAGTCCGGGAGGAGCCGGGTAGCGCCCGACCTGCTGGCCTACCGTTTCCTGCCTGCCCGGTGCGAAGGCCGCGACATAGACCAGCGCTTCGACCTTGGGGTCGTTGCCGGCCTCGGTGATGACTGCCCCGCCCCAGCTATGGCCGACCAGCACCACATGCCCCGGGATGGTGTCGAGGATGCGCTTCGTGGCGGCGACGTCGTCTGCAAGCGACGAGGTGGGATTCTGCACGCCCACGACCGGGATACCCTCTGCCTGCAGCAAGGGAATGACCCGGCGCCAGCTCGATCCATCGGCCCATGCCCCATGAACCAGAACGACAGTGACAGAGGTGGAAGTTTGAGTGTTCATATGCTTTTCCCCGTTACGATGATGGGCCATTCTCCGGCCCGAGCGCCAGTCGGTCTTGTCGCGGATCGATGAATTTAGGATCGTCACGTGATGTTCGGTGCTGGGCGACGTGGCGGCGGTCCGAGCTAGACCGCCAGCCGGTATCTCGCGGCCAGACTGCGAGCCTGGAGGATGACGGCGAAGCCGGCCAGGGCGCCGCCAAGCCCGGCTACGGCAGCCCAGCCGCCGCGCGACCAGGCGGCAGTCGCCGCAGCCGAACCGGCGGCACCTCCCAGGAACATCGCCCCCATGAAAATGGTGTTGAGGCGGGCTCGCGCCTCCGGACGGAGCGCGTAGACGACGTGCTGGTTCGACACCAAGGCGCTCTGCACGGCGAAATCGAGTAGGATGACTCCTGCGATCAGGCCGGAAAGCGACTGCCAAAGCCCGAAGATAGCCCATGACACGAGGGTGAGGACCGCTCCCAGGGCGATGACATGATGCGGCCCCCTCCGATCGGCCACCCGCCCCGCGATGGGAGCGGCCAGGATGCCTACGGCACCCACGATACCGAACAGGCCGGCGACATCCGCGCCCAGAGCGAATTTCGGCGTCTGGAGCTGAAGCGCCAGGATCGTCCAGAAAGCCGTGAACGCGCCGAAAAGAAGGGCCTGGGTCAGAGCTGCGACCCGCAGTTCGGAAAATTCGTTCCAGAGATGGCGGAGCGAGATCAGCAGGGCGTGATACCGGAGCTCTGAGTCCGGATGGCTGCGCGGCAAGGTGGCCAGCATCATCCCCCCTGCCCCCAGCGCCATGGGAACCCCCAGCCAATACATCGCCCGCCAACCTGCATGCGTCGCGACGAAGCCGGCAAGCGTCCGGCTCAAGAGAATGCCGCAAAGAACGCCCGACATGACGGTGCCAACCGTCGCGCCGCGCTTCTCGGGTGAGGAAAGATGGGCGGCGAAGGGCACGATCTGCTGAGCGACCGTAGCCGAGGCACCCAGAACGAGGCATGCCAGAAGAACCAGCCAGATGCCTGTCGCCAGGGCGGAGCCGACAAGGGCCAGCGTGAGAACGAGAAACTGCGCCACGATCAGGCGCTTTCGTTCGACCAGATCGCCGAGCGGCACGAGCAGGAAGAGGCCCGCCGCATATCCGAACTGGGTCGCGGTCGGGATCAAACCGGTCAGGTCGCCGGGTAGATCGCGCTCCATCACGCCGAGCATCGGCTGGTTATAGTAGATGTTGGCGACCGCCACGCCTGCCGACACGGCCATCGAAAACTTGAGGCATGCCCCGATCGACTGCGGAGGCTGCTCCGTTCCGCTTTGCTGCTGGTCCATCGGGCAAGGTCCTTCGAGGAGTGGCGATAGGGTTCCTTTCGCATGAGGGCTTGCTCCCACGCTTGTATGGACGTCACATATTCGCGCTCCTCCGAGCACCGCCCAATCCGTTCAGATCCTACAAGATCGAAGACCGTCGGTCGGTGAAAGTGGGAGCATGAAGCTATGCACCAGGCCCAGATCCCGAATTCTCGAACGCTGCGTCGTGACAGCGGCCCTCTTCGTGGCCGCGCCGATACAGCCGGCCTGCGCCCAGACGGAAGAGATGAAGGCGCTGGAGGACCTGGTTCGACAGCAGTCGCAGGAGATCCAGGATCTCAAGAAGCGCCTCGCTGCCGTAGAGGCGACCCAGGCAACCAACAAGCCTTCGGCCCCCGCGTCCGATCCGCCAGCGGCAGCGCCCACGATCGTCGCGATGACATCGCCGGCTGAGACCGTCCCCGGGATGGGCGCAGCTCCGGTGCTCAAGGCTGCAGGAGGCCTGGTCACCTTTCATCCCCGCGGCAGGGTCCTGATCGACTTTTCGGCTACTGGCGGTTCGAACGTCCCATCGCGCAATTACGATGCGACCGGAGCGCGGGCTATCCGCATCGGTGCCGACGGCACGATAGGCGATCATTTCGCCTATCTGATGGAAGCGGACCTTTCCCAGGCCACGGCCACGGTCCTCAACGCCTATGTCGCCTGGCGGCTGGACAACAAGGCTGCCGTGCGCACCGAGGTTCGCGTCGGCAATCTCTTCGCCGACCGCGGCGTCGAGGGCGCCACCGCCGTCGATGCCGTTCCTTTCATGCAGCGCAATCTAGTCGCCGACGCCATTCTCCCCAAGGCCGGGTTCTACGGCGTGGGGGTCCAGGCTCGCATTTCCGGGCCCGACTGGCATGCGACTCTCGCGGTGACTGGCGACCCGCTGGACGGCAACAGCTCGGGCAGCGACAGCTGGACCCTTTCAGGCCGCGCACACTGGGACGGTCTCGGCGACAGCACGCGCTTTATCCATCTTGGCGCCTCGGCGTTCGCGGAGCGGCTGGACCCGGGCACCGACAGCCTGTCGCGCAACCTCGACATCGGCGGGAGGCTCAACACGGCTCTCCGCATCCCCTCAGGCGCCCTACTGGGTGGAACCTCTTCGGTCGGCGTCGCCGGCGAGCTGGGCGGCGTCGCGGGACCGCTCTGGATCATGGGGGAGGTTGGACACCGAGCGATCCAGACGATGTCGCGAAGCGATCCGGGCATCTTCGCGTGGAGCGTCGGTGGCGGCTACACCATCTTTGGGGGCAATGCTCCCTACGACCGTCGATCCGGCAGCTTCCTGCGCCCGGTTCTCGCTCGGTCCGTTCTGAACGGCGGCGCCGGGGCACTGGAGCTCACGAGCCGCTACGAGCAGATCACCTACAGCAACATGCCGGTGGCAGGCAGCGGCCACGAGATCACGCTCGGCGCCAACTGGTATCTGGCTCAGTATCTCAGGCTCATGGGCAATTTCATCTTCTGGCGCCTCGATCAGCCAGGAAAGCCTCAGGACGGCGGCCACACCGGGACGGTCCGCATGGAGCTCGTTTTCTAGGCTGCACCGCACATCGTGCCGTGGCCCCTATTCACCAAGACGGAGACTATCATGAAAATTGCTCGCATAGGTCCTGCGGGACAGGAGATTCCGGTCCTGGTCGGTAACGATGGCCGGATCCGCGATCTGCGCGCCGTTGTTGGCGACATCTCGTCGCAAGCCCTGGGAGATGGTGTCCTCGCCCTCGTCCGTGAGCTCGACGTGAACTCCCTCCCGGTCATTGCCGCCCAGGATGTTCGCTTCGGACCTCCTGTGGCCGATGTCGGCAAGATCATCTGCGTGGGCCTCAACTATACCGACCATGCGGCGGAGGTGGGGCTCGATCTGCCCACCGAACCCACCATCTTCATGAAAGGGTGCCGACCGACCGGGGCAAACGATCCGGTCCGCCTGCCGCGAGGAGCGGAAAAAGGCGATTGGGAGGTCGAACTCGGCATCGTGATCGGAAAGTCGGGCATGTATGTCGAGGAAGCCCAGGCCATCGAGCATGTCGCCGGCTACTGCCTCTTCAACGATCTGACCGAGAGGTCCTATCAGATGGAACGCGGCGGCCAGTGGACGAAGGGAAAGAGCTTTCCCGGCTTCGCTCCGATGGGACCCTGGCTCGTCACGACCGATGAGATCGAAGACCCCGAGAACCTCTCGATCTGGCTTGAGGTCAACGGTCACCGCCATCAGGACGGCACCACCGCCAATCTCGTGTTCGGGGTGGCGAAGATCGTGAGCTACCTCTCGCAGTTCTATGCCCTCGAGCCGGGCGACCTGATCGTGACCGGAACGCCCGCCGGCGTTGGGCTGGGCCACAAGCCACCGGTTTTCCTGAAGGCCGGGGACGTCGTCCACCTCGGCATCGATGGCCTGGGAGAGCAGCGCCAGAACATACTGGCCTGGGAGGGATGAACGTTCGGCCTTGATCCGCTACCGGATCAAGGCCTCTTCGCTTCGAGGGCAAGGCGGCTGATCAAGCCCGCGCTCCGCAGTTTCATGCGGAGCGCCAGTTGCGGCGCCACACCAGTGGGGTCTCGTCGAGCATGCGACGGAAGAGCCGGGTGAGATGGGCCTGATCGGTGAGGCCGCACGCGCATGCGATCTGGCTCAGCGTGTCGTCCGTGTTGAGCATCAGGCTCTGCGCCCTGCGGATGCGCTGGCGCACGATGTAGCCATGGGGCGTCTCGCCGGTGCTCACCTTGAAGGCACGGCAGAAATGACCCGGGCTCAGTTTGGCGATGGTGGAGAGATCCTCGATGAGGATGGTTGTGTCGAGCTTCTCGTCGATATGGCTGCGAATGCGAGCCAGTTGCCAGGAGGCCAAGCCACCCTTGGCCAACTTACCTCCGGGCTCCCGCGCGGACACCGAAACTAGAGCGCTGTCGTTGCTCGGGGCAGCCTCGCCGGTCAGCATCGCAGTCATCTTTTCGAGGCACTGCTTGGCAAGGCCCGGATCCACCTCCACGGCGCGCCGCGCCTGTCCCAGCAGGTCAAGAAGATAGGATGGCAAGGTAACCGCTTCAGAGTGCGGTTTTTCCATGACGTTCAAAAGCATGTCGCGTTCCCCTGGCGTTTTACCCCGCCGGCGGTGATGCCGTCAGCAAGGGAACTATCGGGCGATTTCGCGCATTTCTGAATCGAACGTGGGTTTTCTGACGCTATCGATTTGGATCAGCGAATCCTAACCCAAGGTAGGGGGTGCATTTCCTGCCGCGTTCGCTCAACTAAAGATCGATGATCCCTCTGCGTGCAGCGATCGTGACCGCATGGGTCCTGTCCGCCGCCCCCAGCTTGGAGTAGATCACCTTCATATAGCCTTTGATGGTGTCCTCGGAGAGACCGAGACGTGCGGCAATCTGCTTGTTGGAATTGCCCGCCGCCGCAAGCGTGAGAACTTCCGACTCCCGGGTGGAAAGCACGTCCTCGGCAAGATGCAGGGCGATATCCGTCGCTATGCCGGCGGAGAGGAATTTCCCCCCGGCATGCACCGAGCGGATCGTGTGCAGCAATTCGGTGCGCATGCTGCTCTTGAGGAGATATCCGGCGGCGCCTGCACGCAGCGCGCTCATGGCCTGAGCGTCGCCGGAATAGGTCGTGAGGACAATGACCCGCGCTGACGGATGGCTCTTTCGCAAGGTCTCTATCGCCGCGACCCCGCCCATGCCCGGCATCTGCAGATCCATCAGCACGATATCGGGATGATGGCGTTCATAGAGGATCACCGCCTCTTCGCCTGAAGCCGCTTCACCGACGATCGACAGATCGTCCTGGGTGTTGATGACCGCGCAGACCCCTTCCCTGAGCAAAGGGTGATCGTCAACGACCAGAACGCGGATCAGATGGGAATTGGACATAAGGCGCGGCGTATCGATCCTGGATGCACTGATAGGCTACTTAATGTTCCACAACGCGTCGAAACGCCAACGCAAACTTCTCGGCTACCGCCTCAAGCTCCTGCTCCGGCGCGACGAATGAGCATCGCCGTAGACCGCCTCGCATCCGTCCCACAGCATCCGAGATGCCCTGCAGCACGGCATAGGCGCTGGCTTCGGCGTTGTAGCGCGGCAGTCCGGTATTGAGCTGAGCAGGCGCGAATGCCGCATGGTCCGCTCCCAGCCGGATGGCCTGGCTGGCCGCGATCATGAAGGCCCGTCGGACCTTGACCCTCGAATTACGCCCGGTTGGACCGAGGCCAAGCAAAATCACGCCTTTGACCTTGATCGTCGATGGCAGAGAGGAGAGATATAGAATCTCGCTCCATGAGCCGGTGAAGATCCCCTCGGCCCTGAGCCTTGCGATCGCACCACGCAGAGCGCGATCCAATGCGTCGATCCCCGGTGCAAGATGCCTGAGATGGGGCTGCGCGCAGAGAGCGGCGACCGCCACATCGGCTTCGATGGTCGTGAGATCGCCGGCGACGAGGTCAAAATGGCAGTCCCGGTGGGTTCCTAGCTCGATGACTTGTCTACCTTTATCAGGGCTCTCAAATGTCACTCTAGTGCCCTTCGATGTCGTCTGCGGTCGTCATAAAGCCAGCGCTGCGCTCTCGGGACGGAGCGCAGCGCTGGGTCTCAAGGGGGCCGGACCTGGGAGAGGAAGGCCGGCCCCATGAGAATAGGCCGGATCAGCTCTGCAGAAATTCCAGAAGGTCTGCGTTATAGCGATCCTTGTGGGTCGTCGTGAGCGCGTGAGGCGCCCCTTCATAGACCTTGAACACCGAATGCGGGATGAGCTTGTGAGCCGCAGCACCGGTCGGCGCGATGGGGACGACGGAATCCGCATCTCCGTGAATGACGAGCGTGGGCATCGTGAACGCCGCCATGTCGGGGCGGAAGTCGGACTCGGAGAAGGCGCCCACGCAGTCATAGGTCCCCTTGATGCCGCTGGTCAGCGCGATCTGCAGGGTCTGCGCCAGAACGCCATCCGACACGACGCCGGGATTCAGATTGGTGCCGTAGAAAAGCGCATTGAAGTCGGACAGGAACTGCGGACGATCCGCCAGCAGACCGGCACGGATACCGTCGAAGATCTCGGGCGGCGCTCCTTCCGGATTGTCGTCGGTCTTGATGAAGAAGGGCGTGACCGCGGAGGTCAGACAGGCCTTGGTGACGCGAGCGCCCTTGCCCTGGGCCGCATAGCGAGAAATGTAGCGCGCGACATCGCCGCCACCCATCGAGAAGCCGACCAGCGCGACCTCCTCGACACCGGCGTCCTCCAGGACAAGCGCGATATCGTCGGCGAAAGTGTCGTAGTCGTAGCCGCTCCAGGGCTGGCTCGAACGACCGAAGCCCCGGCGATCATGAGCGATCACCCGAAAGCCTTTCAGCCCAAGGAAAATCATCTGCTGTTCCCACATGTCGGCGCTAAGAGGCCAGCCATGGCTGAAGAAGACTGCAGGACCATTTCCCCAATCTTTGTAGTAGATTTGCGTTCCATCCTTGGCAGTGACCGTAGCCATTGGTAAGACTCCTTGACGGGACACGGGGCCCGTGACCTTCGAACAGCTTCATAGAGAAAGGGCAGCCTTGGAGGCTTGTATGGACAGCACCGAATTTGCCCGATCCGAACCTGATAGATCGATCGCCGAAGATCCGGCCGACGCCTGCGGGATGATCATCGTCGTTGATGACGATCCACTGGTCCGGGCTTCGCTCGACAGCCTTTTCCGGTCTGTGGGCTATGCGACGCGCCTGTATCCCAGTGCGAGGGAAGCGCTAGGCGAGCCATGGCCGGACAGGCTCATGTGCGTCGTCACCGACGTGCGCATGCCCGATATTGGCGGATTTGAGCTGCAGGCCTCGCTTGCTTCCCGCAATGCCGAGATACCGATCGTCTTCATGACCGGCCATGGCGACATTCCCATGACGGTGCGCGCCATGAAGGCCGGTGCGGTGGACTTTCTCAGCAAGCCTTTCCGCGACCAGGACATGCTGGATGCGGTCAGCGCCGCGATGGACCGGGGTCGCGTGGACCGGGAGGTCGAGCGGGGCAACGCGCACGCCCAAAGTCTTTACGACGGACTGACTCCGCGGGAGCGGGAGGTGATGCGAGGCGTGGTGCGCGGCCAGCTAAACAAGCAGATCGCGGGCGATCTGGGCATCGCGGAGATTACGGTCAAGCTGCACCGTTCCAACGTCATGCGAAAGATGGGGGTGCGCAGAGTGCCCGACCTGGTTCGCCTCGCCGGGTCAATCAGCGATAGGTAAAATAGGCATCCTAATCCAAGGTATAGGGTCGCCAAGCGCTCGATAGCCGCATACCTATGATGCCTGATAGCTATCGCACACGAGGATCGACCGCATGAGCAGAAGCCTTATCGCCGTCGTTGATGACGACGAACTTGTCCGCTCGGCAACGGTCAGCCTGTTGAGGTCCATGGACTACGATTGTTGCGCTTTTGCTTCAGCCGAAGAGTTCCTGCTTGACCAGGAATGCGACTATAAATGCGTAGTCAGCGACCTCCAGATGCCTGGAATCTCGGGTGTCGAGCTGGCACATAGGCTGGCCTCGCGCGAGCCTCGACCACCTGTCATTCTCATTACCGCCTACCCTGATACTCTTGCGTTTGGCGCCAGAGACTCGGGTCTCGTTGCTGCAATGATCGAAAAGCCGCTAGACAGCGACGCTTTGCTCGCCGCCATCGAAAAGGCCATCGACAGCTAGTTCGGATTCGGCCGAATCGGATGCGAGCGGCAATGTGACTTCGATGACAGCGCCGCCTTGAGTGCCGTTTCGAAGCGACATGCTTCCGCCGTGCCGTTCGACCACGGTGCGGCTGATGGCGAGGCCAAGCCCCATTCCATTCTTCTTCGTGGTGAAGAAGGTGTCGAAGGCCCGGCCTGCCCCGATATCCGCCCAGCCCGGTCCGCGATCCGAGACAATGACTACCGCGCAGTCACCGCGGCGGCTCAGGTCGAGCGATACCACCCGTTCGGCCGGTGGCGCATTGAGCATTGCGTGGATCGCGTTGGTGATCAGGTTGACGAAGACCTGCTTAAGCAGGATCCGGTCACCAAGCACGGTAAGACTGTCTTCGGATGGAAAAACGCAGAGGCGTGCGCCTGCTTCTGCGGCCTCCCGCCTCATCAGGGCTATTGTCGTTGCCAGCAGCCCCTCCAGTTCGACCTCGTTTCGATCGACCCTCGCGTCGCCGATCAAGGCGCGGACGCGCTGCATGACCTGCCGAGCGTGTTCGATGCCTGCGGTCAGTCCTTCCATGGCTCGGGACGTTTCCTCCAGATTCGGAGGAACACGGGCCAGCCACCGTCTGGCAGCGTCAGCGAAGCTATGGATCGCCGACATCGGCTGGTTCAGTTCGTGAGCGATCGTCGCCGACATGGCGGCAAGCGCACCGGTCCGCTGCACTTCGGCAAGTTCCTCGCGCGTCCTCAGGATCTGGACCTCCAGAGCCCTTCGCTGCGAAACGTCCAGGATACTGCCGGGCACGCAATCGAGGGAGGCCTCCGGCCCCAGGCTGAAGGCGACGATCACCTGCTTGGGAACACCGTTCTTCGGGACGACGATAGCTTCCGACTGGAAAAGCGGTCTCCGCTCCCACATCGCGATGATGCATTCGGCGAAGCTGTCGTCGCTCTCCGGCAGGAAGTCGCTCAGATACTTGAAAAAATCACTCTTGCTCTTGACGCCCATCATGGTGAGCGCCGTCGCATTGACGTCAGTGATCCGAACCCGCTGCCGCATCGCGAGAACAAATTCCGGATTCTCGCCGACATAGCGACGGATATCACATATCCCGCTTGCACGCAGATTCTGCAGCGACGCCTCGACCTCGGAAAAATCATGCTCCCAGATTGCGATTGCCAGCGAGTCGAAGATAAGACGATAGCGTCTCTCCGCGCATTGGACCGTCGCGTTCATGACCTGGGTGCGAAGCAGAACCAGGGTCGTCACCGACAGCACGACAAGGCTGAAGGCGAGATGCACCAGCGCAAGCGGCGGGGCGCCTCTTGCACGGAATACCGCATAACCGACCAGAGATAGCAGAGCGCATGCTGTGGCCCAGCCAATGATGGCGCGTCGGCGCGAAGTGACCTCTACGCTCGCGCCGATCAGCAGCACAAGGACGTAGAGACTCGCCACGGCGAGGTCGGCACTGGTGAATGCGTCGAGCAGGAAAATTATAGCTGCGAGGATGGCAGCGAAGGCGTGGACGGTTCCTGGACCGCTGAGTTGCAGGGGCGACGACTCGCCTTCGCCTTCGGCGCTCAAATTCCATTTATTTGCAGCAGGATAGAGCATGGAGGGGATTTTATATGAATTAACAGCTAGGGCAGCCCCCTTATGCGTAGCCCTATTATCCCCCGATAGGGTGGAAGGCGGCCTCTGCAATCGATAGCCGCCTTGCCGGGCCAAGGAACCTTGAAGCTACGCCGGACTGCCCGGCACGGTGATGGCGAAGCCGTTCAACGTCATCGAGACGAAGCAGTAATGCCCGACGAGATAGATCAGCTCGTTGGCTCCCGGCTGCCCAAAGCGCTCGACGGCAAGACCGTAGAGCGGGTCTGGCAGCGGCCCACCGCGCAGCAACGCCCGCGTCACGTCGAAGGCGGCGGCCTCGTCGGCATCCAGATCGACTGGCCGCTCCCCGGCTGCAAGGGTAGCGATTCGCGCCTCGCTCATGCCATGCTTGCCGATAGCCACTGCGCCATGGGCATAGATCTCGTAGGCCGCTCCGAAATGGGCGCCGACTGCCAGGATTGCGATCTGCCGAGCTGGATCGGGAATTCGACGTTCCTTGGTCATCGCCTGCGTCGCGCCCCAGAACGCCTGGCCCAGGACCGGATCATGAAGCCAGGCATTCCAGGGGCCGAGCAAGGCGCCATCTTCGCGGGTGGTGATGAATGAGGAATACTTTGCGGCGACGCCCGCTGTCATGGCCTCGAACAAGCCTCGCTGCTCAGCGGTGATGTCGGATGGTGCGATCGGTGGCAGGCGCATGTCGTTCTCCTCACGCCTCTTGCTCTGGCTCGGCAGGGCGCGCCGCCGCAGCATGCCGAGAACATGCACCTGGTCATTGTCGGGGAAGAATGTGTTTAGGAAGAATGCGACGAAACATTGAACCGGAGGAACCCATCGCCGATCACTCCTTCTCCGATCGTCTCCATCTGCTGAGGTAGGCGACACGACCCGGCACTCGCAGCGAAACTCTGGTGCCCTGTCCGACCCCGCTCTTGATTTCGAGGTTGGAGCGAAGGCGGCCCGCACGCTCGCGCATTCCGATAAAACCGAAATGGCCGTCACGGCTTCCTTGCTTCAAGATCAAGGGATCTACCCCGGTGCCATCATCGGCGATCTCGACCGTCAGCGACCAGAATCGATAGTCGACGAGGACCGTAACCTGCCGTGCATTTGCGTGACGGCTGGCATTTGAAAGCGCTTCCGCCACGATGGCTACAAGCTCGTCGGCCACCACGGTGCGGACATCCCGCGGGTTGCCAGAGATGAGCATAGAAGCCGAACCTTCGGCAATTATCGATCTCAGGCGCACCACGAGGTCGCTGGCCGGGACCTGCCCGCGCAGGTTTCGAACCCGCTCACGGCTTTCCACCATGATGTCGTCGCTGCGTTCCAGCGCCCCAACGATCATAGTCTTCGCCTTCGACTCCGGGGGCAGGATTTCAGACACGGCCTGGAACCGCATCACCAGGCCCTGAACGCCCTGTAGCAAAGTATCGTGCAGTTCCCTCGCGATCCGCTCTCGTTCCTCCAGCTGTGCTTCGACGCGATTGCGCGCCTTCTCGGCAAGGCTGTTCACCCGCCATCTCACAATGCCGGCGAGCAGGATGAGAACCAGCAAAACCAGTCCCGCCTTGAACCACCAGGTCTGGTAGTAAAATGGCTCGATCACGATGTTGAGCACCGCACCGTTATAGTTCCAGACGCCGTCGCCATTCGCAGCGATGACCTGAAAGCGATAGGTTCCGGGACGCAGGCTGTTGTAGTCCGCCTGTCGGCGGTCGCCTGCCGTGATCCAATCGCCATCGATGCCGGTCAACCGATATCGGAACTGGTTGGCAACGGCATCTTTCAGGCTCAGGGCGGTGTATTCGATCGAAATGTGCTGCGTGCCGGCTGGGAGAACCAGCTCTGCCTTTTCGAGAGGCACGGATTGCCCGTTCGCGGTGAGTGTTCGAATGGTGACAGGTGGAGCTAGTTCGTTGCGCTGGAGATATCGTGGATCGAGCCAAGCAAGGCCGCGGTTTGTCGCGAACCAGAGCAGGCCCTGCCTATCCTGGGCGATGTCGCCCATATCGTAACCGTTCGACCTGGCGCGAATTCCCTGGTCATGGCCAACCGAGAAAGCCAGAATTGGCGAGGCTGGGCTCTTGAAGGCAGCGTCAAGGTCCTTGGACAGGATGCGCACGATGCCCTGCGAACTGATGATCCAGGTGCTACCTTCCGCGGTTGTCAAAATGCCTGAAACATTGGCGAAGAAGGGATGGCTGCGATCATCCAGCACCTCGAACTTCTTACCATCGAAACGCGCAAGGCCATGCTCCCCGCCTATCAGCATCCCCCGAGCGTCAGGAGTAATAGTCTTGATGAACCCCACGGGGATGTCACGCCCCTGCCACAGGTTCTTGATCACGCCTCCATGTAACAGCTTCAGTCCCTGCAGCGCTCTGTAAGACAGGAGGTCCCCGGGCATGGGTGATCGCATCAGGGTCGCGTGGCTCAGCCCGGTGATTGCTCCGTGGAGCAACGAAATGCGTCCTTCGTGCCATTCATAAAGATCATCGACGACGGAAAACCACCATCCCCCTCGCCCATCTGGTGCGCAGGCCGTGGGAGCGACATGGTCAGGTCTTTCGATCATCGCATTTACCGTCCTGCCGGACGACCATTGAGCCATCGTCCTGGTGGTGATGACCAGGACCCTGCCATCTCGGTCAATGCAGCCGTTACCTATGATTCCGGGCAACTTCTCGGCAATCTCAACGTTGCGCCGGGCTTCCCCCAGCTTATAGAGCGCGGCCCCGCCGCCGAAATAAACGGTCGCCCCAGGCTCTTTCTGGAAGAAACGGGTAACTGGAGCGGGCACGTCGGACACGATGTTGACGTCTGCAGAGACGAAGCGATCCAGTCCGCCTTCGCTGCCGACCCACACATTGCCTTCACGATCTTCGTAGACCGATTCCGAGACTCCGCCGCTGATGCCTTCAAATCCTGGCACGATCTGTCTGGAAGAGTTCCCCTGCTTGATCTTGGCGAGCGCTTCAGCCGTAATTCTGACAAGCCCCTTTTCCTGTCCTGTGATCCACAGGTTACCTCCGTGATCGACGAGCAATCTCCTCTTCTGGTAGAAGAGCTTGACTGGCGAGAGCGGAAGCCTTCCGCCAGTCCCGTCGAGGAGCCGCAGGGAGCGATTGTCGGCAACCCAGATTCTTCCGTCCTTGCCTTGGGCAAAAGCCGGAAAAATCGCCATATCGGTCGCGATTTCGACGGGCTTGTCGGTATTAGGCGCAATCCGCAGAGCCGAGTCGCCCGAGACCACGAGCAGACTTCCATCTCGTTCCGGCATTGCATTCATGAGCATCTGCAATGGAATATCGGCTCCCGGCTCATACCAGTGCCACTTACCCCGGAGGTTATAGCGCAAGAGGGGGCCAAGGGCACTGCGCGACACGAACCAGATTCTACCATCTCTGGTCTCTTCGATCGCTATGACCGAACCTTTCGGAACGCGATCATTGGCACTGAGCAGGCGGCCATGACGATAGCGTCCGATGCCACCATAGTCATAGCCTACCCAGAGATCGCCATTGCTGGCCGCTAGCAGCGCCGTCACCTGCAGCGAGCGGGCAGGATCTCGATCGGAAGGTTCGACATGCTCGAAGCGGATGCCATCAAACCTGTAGAGGCCTGTCGCCGTCCCCAGCCAGAGAAAGCCATCGGGCGTTTGCGCGATCGCCATGATGTTCGCTGGTGCGCCATCGCCGACCGTCCAGCGCGTATGGCGCAACTCCTCGAGCGACTGTCCAGCCTGCGCCGTGCCGGCACCCGTGCAAATAAGCGTGAGCGTCAAGACCAGCAGAGAGCAATATGCTCGGCAGAGGAGCCGCCGACTTAGCAGGAAACGGAGAAATTCAGCCACCTGCATCCTACCACCTTGCCTCAGATAACGCGATGATACTGTTTTCCTTGCAAGGCTATCTTCACGCGTCAATTCGAATCCAACCCTTCCAGATAGGCATGGATCGCCTGAACGACGACGGAGCCCTCGCCGACACCGGACGCGACCCGCTTGACCGAACCCGCCCTGACGTCGCCGACGGCCCAGATGCCGGGTTTTTCCGTCGCGTAAGGGGAGGCCACCGGCCGCCCCTCATGGTCGCGACCGGTCAGCACGAAGCCCTTCTCGTCGAGCGTCAGGCAGTCCTTCAGCCACTGTGTGTTGGGTTCGGCGCCGATCATCACGAACAGAGCCCCGCAGGCAATCGTCGTGATCTGCCCGCTGCGCACATCCCGCCACGACACATGCTCCAGCGCCACCTCTCCCTCGACCCCGGTGATTTCGGTTAAGGGGTGGAGGGTGATCTTAGGAGAAAGGGCGATCCTCTGCACCAGATAGTCCGACATCGTGGAGGCCAGTCCATCCTTGCGGACGAGAATGTGGACATGCCCGACATGCCTGGAGAGAAAGACCGCTGCCTGTCCTGCCGAATTGCCCCCGCCGACCACGATCACCTCCCGATCGCGGCATAGCTTGGCCTCCATGGCGGTCGCCGCATACTGGATGCCCGCGCCCTCGTAGGCGTCATAGCCAGGCACCGTCAGCCTGCGATAGCGCGCGCCCGTCGCAATCACCACGGAAAGGGCGCTCACAACCTGTCCGTCCTCCAGCTCCAGCCGATACGGATGGCTGGAGCAGTCCAGCGCCGTCACCGTGCGGGATACGGCGATACGCGCGCCGAACTTCTGCGCCTGCACCTGCGCGCGACCGGCCAATGCCTGTCCGGAGATGCCGGTCGGAAAGCCGAGATAATTCTCGATACGGCTGCTCGTTCCCGCCTGCCCGCCGGGCGCCAGTCCCTCGATCACGACCGTCCGAAGGCCTTCGGATGCCGCATAGGTCGCCGCGGCCAGACCGGCTGGGCCGGCCCCGACAACGGCGAGATCCCAGACGTCGGCTTCGTCGAAGCGGTCTGTCAGGCCAAGGCTGTCGGCAAATTCCGCCGTCGTCGGATTCCGCAGGACCTTGTGATCCGGTGTGACGACGGCAGGAAGATCCCTCAGCTCCAGTCCGAATTCCTGCAGATTGTCGACCGCCAGAGGATCCGCGCTGGTGTCGAGCAGCTTGAGAGGATAGCCGTTTCTGATCGCGAACCGCTCGAGCCGCAACGTATCCGCCGAGGCTGCCGGCCCGATCAGCGTGATCCCGGCCTCGCCGTGATGGAGGAACCCCATGCGCCTCAGGATGAAGGCACGCATGATGATCTCGGCAAGGTCGGGTTCGCCCGCCAGCATGCGACGGAAGGCATGGGCCGGCACACGTATGACCCGCGATGCGGTGAGTGCCCGCGCCGAGACCAGGAGCGCCCGCGAACTGACATGATCAAGCTCGCCGCTGAACTGACCATTGCGATGGACTGTCAGCAGCCTCTCGTCGCCCTGCCCCTCGCCTGCATGGAAGATGCCCACCTCGCCCGAGAGGATCAGGAAGAAGTCGGCCTGGCGCTCGCCGCGGGAAAAGAGCACGGCTCCGGCATTGAGCCGCTCCTCCGCCCCGTAGTTCCGGGCCCGGGCGATCATCTCGCCTGATAGGACCGGGAATATCTGCGCAGTCCGCGTGTAGGGATCGACCTCTTCCTGCACGATCATCACCCCTGACCGGCCCAGCCCTCGAGGAACTCGAGCAGCAGGGCATTGACGGCTTCTGGACGTTCCTCATGCGGAAGGTGCCCGCAGCGCTCGATCGGCACAGCGCGCAGATTGCTCGCCATCTCGCCCCAGACCTTGGGCATGTCGAACATCTCCCCCACCGCTCCAAAATTCGCACCCCACAGGGCGAGGGTCGGGCAGGCGATCTTGACGTCGGCGTCCTCGAGGTCCTGAGCGACATCCTCGGCGTTGGCGCGATAGTCGGCCATGGCGCCACGGACAGCCCCCGGCGCGCGATAGGCGCGGACATAGGTGTCGAAGGCCTCGCCGCTGATGGCCGCCGGATCATAGGCCCAGTCCGAGAAGAACCAGCGGAGCCATTGTTCCTCCTTGCCCGCGATCAGCGTCTCGGGAAGGTCTGGAATGAGGTGGAACAGGAAGAACCAGTAGGCCTTGGCGATGCGCGCATCGATCTCACGGGCCACGATGCGGGTGGGAACGTTATCCATCACCACCAGCCGGTCGACCCGTTCGGGATAGTCCTTGGCGAAGCGGGTCGCGACACGTGCGCCCCGGTCGTGTCCGACCAGCGCGATCTTCTCGATGCCGAGCTTGTCGAGCAGGGCGGCAAGGTCACGCGCCATGTTGCGCTTGTCATATCCGGACGCGGGCTTCTCGGTCTCGCCATAGCCGCGCAGGTCCGGCACGATGAGACGATAGAGTTCCCCCAGGACCGGGATCTGGAAGCGCCAGGCGAAATTGGTCTCGGGAAAGCCGTGCAGCAGCACGACGGGCGCTCCCTCGCCCGCGTCGATATAGTTCTGGCGGATGCCGTTGGCACGGACGGTATGGTTTTCCAGACGGATCATGGCTGCATCCTGTTGAGGGTGTAGTTGACGGGAACCCATTCGAAGCTGTCCGCGCCGTTCCGGCGGATGTGCCCGATGCCGGGAAACGAGATATGTGCCCCGGCAACCAGCCAGCCCTCGGCTGCGGCGCGCGCCATCAGCTTCTCGCGGGCGGCGATCGCCATCGGCACGTTCCAGTCATAGCGGATCGCCACCTTCGGCTTGGGAAACTGGACCGGCGCCATGTGGACGGTATCTCCCCAGAACAGCATCGACTGGCCGCCGTCCTGCAGAAGATAGACGGTATGTCCCGGAGTATGGCCTGGCGCCGCGATCGGCGTCAGACCCGGAAGCAGCGCGGCGCCGTCGTCGAAGAGCTTGACCCTTCCGCTCTGCTGGTATGGAAGCACGACCTTTTGCACTGCCGGGAAGAACGGCTTGAGCAGATCGTTGACGCTCGCCTGGTTGCGATTGTCCAGCCAGAATTCCCCATCCTTGCGGGAAATGTGGATGATGGCTTTGGAGAAGACCGGCTGGCCGTCGAGGACCAGCCCGCCGACATGATCCTCATGGAGATGGGTGATGAAGACGTCGTCGATCTGTTCCGGCGTGTAGCCAGCCGCCAGGATCGCCCTCTTGAGGCCTCCGCCGTCCTTTCCATAGAGGTTGCCCGCGCCTGAATCGATCAGCACCAGACGCCCGTCCATGTTGACGAGGAAGGCGTTGATCATGCCTTCATAGCGAAGGGGAAGGAATGCGTCCTTCAGCGTCCCTGTCACCTCGTCGATCGTCGCACCCACGGCCACCTTGTCGGATGGGAAGGGGTGCGTGCCGTCGAGCAAGGCCGTCACTTCGAAGCGACCCACGAAAAGCCGGAAATAGCCGGGGGCCTGACCGCCCACCTGCGGGGTCGCAGGCGCAGCCGCAGGAGAGGCCTGCTGCGCCGTGGCGGGGGACGTCAGCGCAAGCGCGAGAGGCGCTGCGGCAAGCAGGATAGAGGCCCTCACTTGCGGGCAGCGACCGCTGCGACCGCCTCCTCGATCACCGCCGCGACTTCGCGCGGATGAGACAGCAGCGAGACGTGGCCCGACTGCAGGACCGTGGTCTTGGCCTTCATCTGCGCCGCCAGATCACGTTCCATCTGCGGATTGATGACCCGATCGTTCGCGGAGACGACATACCAGGACGGAACCGTCCGCCATGCAGGCACGGTGACCTTGTCGCCGAAGGTGCTGGCGGCCAGCGGCCCCTGGGTGACGAACAGGGTGCGCGCTTCCTCACGCGTCAGATCGGGCGCGAAGTTGTCGATCATCCCCTGCTCGGTCTGGCGAAGGAAGCCGTGCCCGTCGTCCCAGATCGTGCCGAGCGCCGGTGTCTTGGCATAGGCGCCGACCAGATCCCCGCCGGTCTGGCCTTCCTTGTTCGCGAAGGCGGCGACATAGACCAGCGCCTTCACCTTGGGGTCGGTGCCCGCTTCCGTGATGACCGTGCCCGCCCAGCTGTGACCGACCAGAACGACCGGTCCCGTCGCGTCTGCCAGAACGCGCTTCGTCGCCTCGACGTCGTCATGCAGAGAGGTCAGCGGGTTCTGCACGCCCAGGACGCGGATGCCCTTGGCCTGCAGCAGGGGAATGACCTTGGACCAGCTCGAACCGTCGGCCCAGGCGCCGTGCACCAGGACGACGGTGGGTGTGGACGCAGCGGCCTCGGCAGTCGCAGTCTGCGCGATCGCCGAGCTGGGCACTGCGGCTGCCAAGGGGAGAGCTGCCAACGCGAGGGCAAGGGGAAGGCGGGTGGAGGTCATGGTCTGTGATCTTTCTGAATTGCGGAAGAGGGGCGGCCGCCACGCCGGACGGAACCGGGGGGAGCGACCGGAATCGAAGGAATGCAGCCCTGCGGCCATCGCGCCGCAGGCCGAGGATCAGCCCTTGATGAAGGAGAGAATATCCGGATTGAGGACATCGCCGTTGATCGTGAGCATGCCATGCGAGAGGCCGGGGTAGATCTTGAGGCGGTTGTTCGGCACGAGCTTGGCCTGCAGCAGCGAGGCGTCCTTGAAGGGCACGATCTGGTCGTCGTCGCCCTGCAGGATGAGCGTGGGAACCTTCATCGCCTTGAGATCGGCGGTCTGTTCGGTCTCCGAGAAGGCCTTGATGCAGTCGTAATGCGCCTTCGCGCCGCCCATCATGCCCTGCCGCCACCAGTTCTGGCGCACGCCCTCGATGACCGGCTTGCCCGGACGGTTGAAGCCGTAGAACGGGATCGGCACCTGCCAGTAGAAGTCGGCGCGGTTCGCCGCCAGCTGGGCCCGGAAGCCGTCGAACACCGAAAGCGGCAGGCCGCCGGGATTGGCAGGGGTCTGCACCATGATCGGCGGCACGGACGCGACCAGCACGGCCTTCGCGACGCGGCCCTCACCGTAGCGGGCGACATAGCGCGCGACTTCGCCCCCGCCCGTCGAGTGACCGATGTGGATCGCATCGCGCAGGTCCAGCTTCTTGACCACCGCATCGACGTCGGCCGCGTAGGTGTCCATGTCGTTTCCGGTCGCGGTCTGCGAGGAACGCCCGTGACCGCGACGGTCCATGGCGATCACGCGGTATCCCTTGGCCAGGAAATAGAGCATCTGCCCGTCCCAGTCATCCGCGCTCAGAGGCCAGCCATGGTGGAAGAAGATCGGCTGACCGTGCCCCCAGTCCTTGTAGTAGAGCCTCGCCCCGTCGGCGACGGTCACATAGCCTTCGCCACCGGGACCCGAGGACGATTCGACCGGTGCGGCGGATGCGACCTGCGGCATGGCACCGACCATGCTGGCGGCACCCACCGCCATGCCGGCTCCGGCCAGAAGGCTCCGCCGGGAGAAATCGGCGAACTGGTCGCCGTTGTCATCAGAATTGAGCATGATCGCCTCCTTGTTCCTACAGGAGGCGATGTGGACCTTCGGGCGTCTCCGCGATTGTCGAAGCCGATGATGATTGGCACGAAACGCACGTGTTGTCGCATCGCGGCTTTAAGAGCCGAAGCGGAAGGGCCACATCCATCTTTTCCCAGCTCTGGCGAGAACCGGGACGGTGAGCGCGACCCTAGTTCCATGCGGTGCGATCCGCTCGACCGACAGCGTCCCGCGCAGCTTCGCGGCCCTCTCCTGCATCCCGACCAGCCCGTAATGGCCCTCGCGGCGCAGCGCCCTTATCGTTTCTTCAGCCATGCCGATACCATCGTCCGTGACGGTGATGGACATCCGTCGACGGTTGAATGTCGTCTCCACGGCGATGGTCCGAGCGCTGGCGTGCCTCTCGACGTTGGCCAGGGCCTCTTCCACGATGGCGATTGCTTCCTCGATGCACTCCATCTCGAGATCCGGCGGAGACCCCAAGCTCGTGACCTTCACGACAAAGCCCTGATCGCGATAGCTCGATGCGAGAGTCTCGAGCCGACTGCTCAAATCGGCAGCCCCCGCCGACGATCGCAGGTCGCGCACGCGATCGCGGGCCTTCACGAGCACGTCGTCGCCGCGCACGAGGGCTGACTCGATCATCGTATGGGCTTCCGATCCCGCCTGGACCTTCAGGGCCACGGCCTGAAAGCGCATCATCAGGCCATGGAAGCCCTGCAGGAGCGTGTCGTGCAACTCGCGGGCGATCCGCTCGCGCTCGACTGTTCGGGCTTCGAAACCGAGACGGGCCCGCCGCACCTCACCCCTCGAATGCCAGAGCACGGCGTAGAAAAGCAGTCCGCACAGCCCCAGCCCCAGCAGCACGCGGAACCACCACGTCTGCCAGAAGAACGGAGGGACCGTGAAATCCAGGCCTGCCCCGGTCGTGTTCCAGACGCCGTCGACACCCGCCGCCGCGACCTGGAAGTGGTAGCTCCCCGGCGCCAGATTGACATAGGCCGCCGTTCTCCCGTGCCCGGCCTCGACCCATCCTTCGTCCGCCCCGTCGAGGTGATAGCGGTAGCGGTTGTTGCGCGGATCGATGAGACTCAGGGCGGCGTAACGGATCTCGACACGGCTGACGCCCTTGGGAACCTGCAGATCGCCCGGAGGCTGGATACGTCCATCCACGCTCACCTGCGTGATGCTGACCGGAGGCGGAAGGCCGGGCTTCATTCGCCTAGAGGGATCGATCCGCACCAGCCCCTGGTTTGTGTTGAACCAGAGCTGGCCGGAGCCGTCCGTCACGGCGTCCGAGGCGATATAGGCAAGCAGCCGCGAGACGACCCCTTCCCCCGCGCCGACCGCCTGCGGCTCGACCGTGTCTCCCGGACGGTCGAATGCCCGCTCAAGCTCGGCCGTGGGCAGGCGCATGATGCCCTGGTCGCCGATCAGCCAGCTGTCGGCCCCTTGCCGCACCAGGCCCGTGACGTTCTGCAGCCAGGGATAATCTCCTGACGAAAGAACCACGATGCGCTTGCCGTCATATCGGGCGAACCCGCCATCGCCGCCGAAATAGATGAAAGGGCCGTCCTGCTTCACCAGCTTGATGAAGCCAATCGAGATGTCGCTGGCTTTCCAGATCACTTTCGCCGCGCCGCCGGAAACCAGCAGGACGTCACCGAGAGGACGCAGCGAGATCATGCCATCCGGCTTGAGTGGAACGAGCTGCTGCCCGCCTGCAAGACCGGGCTGCATGTCGAGACGGCTTCCGTCCCACCGGAAGACGCCCAGAGGGGGTGTCGTTTCCCAGTAAGCCCCCTGGCCGTCGATCCCGCAGCCCTGCACCGGATACTGACTGGAGGCGAAAGGAAGAGTGCGCAGCTTTCCATTCTCGATCAGGACTTTCGTCTTTCCACCGACGAATGCGACCTTGCCGGTGCCGGCACATGCCATTTCAAGATCGCGAGCAGGGTGCAGAAGCCGCAGACGTCCCTGCGAAACCTCATACCCGCCCTGATCCGTGACGAAGTTGAAAGCACCGCCGCCCGGCGCCGCCCGGACAAGCCCGCTGCGGATGGTCCCCGGCACCGGAAAGGGCGTAATGGCCGACACATCATAGCGATCGAGCCCCTCGCTCGAGCCGCCCCAGATCGTTCCCTCGCGGTCCCGGAACAGGGTTTCGATCGATGATGCGCGCGTGTCCGGATGCATGCGGCCCGGATCGGCGGCACCGGCGATCCGCAGGCCGCCGTCTCCCCCGGCGATCCACAGCGACCCCTGATGGTCGAAGAGCAGCCCCGTCTGTCCGAAGGTGCGTCCGCCGAAGGTTCCTGAAAACGCGGCCGGGCCATTCTGTTTGCCCGCGACCTGGCGCAGGCCTGCCTGGCTGTGAACCCAGAGCCGCCCCGCCTCGTCTTCGGCGAAGGAAGGCACCATGCCGATATCGAAACCTTGCCTCTCAAGTCTTCGAGAGCCAGGCGCCATACGGTAGAGATGCGGATAGGTCGCGAGCCACAATGCACCGCCGTGATCGAGATAGAGCGTCTGCAGCATCTCATCGGGTAGACCGTCCTTGACGCCGGTAACGTGCCAACGACTGCCGTCGAAATGGAGCAGGGCAGATCCGAAGGCGCTCTGTGCCAGCGCCCAGACATCGCCGCGAGGCGAAGTGACGATGCTCACGATCCGACCGTGCGCTGTCAGGCGGTCGGCGGGATGCAACGCACCGTCTCGATAGAGGGCGATCCCTCCGTAATCGAAGCCGACCCATAGTTCCCCGCGCGGGCCCGCAGCCAGAGCCGTGATCAGATTGGAATGAGGGCGTCCGGACTTCAGGGAGGCTACGCGCTCGAAGCTGATGCCATCGAACCGGTAGAGACCGCTGCTGGCCCCAAGCCACAGGAAACCGTCGGCGGTCTGCGCGATAGCTCGGATGCTGATCGGCGCGCCGTCGCGTGGGGACCAGTGCGTGTGGCGGAAGCCGCTGACGTCCTGCGCATTCAATGGACTCGCCTGAGCGCAGAACATGCCGCATGCGGCCGCGAAGACGGCTATCCGATGGAAGCCACGCATGAATGGCTTATCATGTATCAAGAGCAGGCCCCCCGGCGCGAACGGCGACAACGTTCGGGAAGCGTCTATGGCATAGGGAAGACCGCCGACAAAATGCTTCCTTGGTAGCACGCGTCTCCCAGGCAGACTTGTGGAAGTCCGACTGGCTGGGGAAAATAAGGGGGCCGACACGGTCAGCGCGAAAAAGGCCAAATCTCTCAGCCACCTTGCTTCCCGTTCGCTTTGAGCATGAATGACCAAAAGAAGGCACGGGCTGCCAATCGCCTGAAGCGCAGGTCCAACATGGTTGGCCGCGTAACGCCCCTGCCCCCCTCCTGCGATGGAATTACGCATGCACGCCCCTGCCTCCACCACATCGGACCCGGCGCCCTTGCTGCGCGACCTTCAAGGAATTGTCGGCAGTCGGTATCTGCTGACCGGGGACCGCAAGACGGAGCGCTATCGCACCGGCTTTCGTTTCGGTTCCGGCAAGGCCCTGGCGGTGGTCGTGCCAGGAAGCCTGGTGGAACTCTGGAAGCTGGTGAACGCCTGCGCCAAGGCAGGCGTCATCATCATCATGCAGGCGGCGAACACGGGCCTCACGGGCGGCTCGACCCCGGACGGCGACACCTATGACCGCGATATCGTGATCATCAGCACCACGCGGCTGCAAGGCATCCAGCTGATCCGAAGGGGAACCCAGGCGATCTGTCTCCCCGGCTCGCGCCTGTTCGAACTCGAGGAGCTGACCGCCAAGATCGGCCGGGAGCCCCATTCGCGTATTGGATCCTCGTGCATCGGCGCATCGATCCTGGGCGGCATCTGCAACAATTCGGGCGGAGCCCTGATCCATCGCGGGCCTGCCTACACCGAAATGGCTCTCTATGCCCGCATCACGCCGGAGGGCGGGGTGGAACTGGTCAATCATCTGGGCGTCGCGCTCGGCAACGAACCTGAGGCCATGCTCGCACGCCTGGACGCGGGCGATCTCGACGAGGGTGCCATCAAAGACGACGCCACGAGGGCATGTTCCGATCATGGCTATCAGCAGCATGTCCGTCAGGTGGATGCAGATACGCCGGCGCGCTTCAACAACGATCCGCGACATCTCCACGAGGCTGCTGGAAGCGGTGGCCATGTGGTGGTGTTCGCCGTGCGGCTCGACACCTTCCCGCGCGAGGACGACATCGTGGACTTCTACGTCGGGACCAACGATCCCGCCGAATTGACCGCGCTGCGACGGACGATCCTCACCACCTTCGCCGAACTGCCCATCCAGGGAGAATACATCCATCGGTCGGCGTTTCGGCTGACCGAACGCTATGGCAAGGACACCTTCCTGGCCATCCGTTACCTGGGCGCCAAGCATCTGCCGCGTCTCTTCGCCCTCAAGGGGCGCTTCGATGCCTTTTTCGGCCGGCTGTCATGGGGCCCCCACGATCTCTCCGACCGCATCATGCAGGCGGCCGTAGCGCTCCTGCCACGCCATCTTCCGGAGCGGATGCGGGATTTCGACCGGCGCTTCGAACACCATCTCATGCTGCGCATGGGTGGGAAAGGCATCGTCGAGGCCCGCACGCTGCTGTCGCAGGTTTTTCCGACCCGGACCGGGGAATGGTTCGAATGCACCAAGGACGAGGGCGAGAAGGCATTCCTTCATCGCTTTGCCGTCGCAGGAGCCTCGATCCGGTATCGGGCCCTTCATCGCGATCTGGTCGCCGACATCGTCGCGCTCGATGTCGCCCTGCGGCGCGACGATCAGGACTGGAACGAGCACCTGCCCGAGGACATAGCGCGCAGGATCGTAGGCATCAGCACCTGCGGGCACTTCTTCTGTCACGTCTTCCACCGTGACTATTTCCTTAAGAAGGGCGAGGACCCAGTCGCCTTCGAGCATGCGATGCTTCGCCTGCTCGACACCCGTGGTGCCGAATACCCGGCCGAGCATAATGTCGGCCACCTCTATCCGGCCAAGGAAGCACTGAAAGAGCACTACCGCGCGCTCGATCCGACAAACAGCCTCAACCCGGGTATCGGGCTGACGTCGAAATTGGCCAACTGGGCCTGAACGCTGTCCATAAGCTCCCGACGGCCATCGCAAAGTCGATCTGCACGCTCTACAGGCAGACCGGATTAGACGATGGCGCCGTGCCACCATCGGCTCGCTACCGATGTGCCACGATCCTCGAAGATCGTATTAAGACGAGATCACAAGTGCTTGAAACGTCCAGCGCATCTCCTGCTCATCGCAACTGCCAGTCTTCCCAGATGGCGACGTTCGCATGAACCAGCCAGTAGCCCGCTATCGCTTTGGAAGTTTTTCCCTGCTTCTTCCCCACTTGACGCTCAGCCGTGATGGCGAACCGGTCAAGCTGGGCGGACGGGCGCTCAATCTCCTGGCTGCCCTTGCCGAAGCGGGTGGCGGCCTGGTCCCGCGGGACGATCTGCTGGCCAGGGTCTGGCCCGGGCAGACGATCGATGAGAGCGCGATCCGCGTGCATCTGTCGGCTCTGCGCAAGGCTCTCGCGCAGGACGGAGATGGTGGCAGCGTCATCGTCAACGAGGCGGGTCGGGGATACCGCCTAGCCTTGCCGGTCACGCGCGAACTGGAGCAGCCGAAGGATGCTCTTCCCGATCAGCCTGTGGCCAGACGCTCCGCCGCTCCCCAGCTTCCCATTCGGGTTGGCGCCATCTGGGGCCGCGACAGCACCATCGAAAGCCTCGTCGAGGAACTCGATCGCCAGCGGTTCATCACGATCGCCGGGCCGGGAGGCATCGGCAAGACCACCGTGGCGCTGGCCGTCGCGGCCCATCTGGCGCAATCCGGCCGATCCGCCACCTGGTTTGTCGATTTCGCTCCGATCAACGATCCTGCCTCAGTGGCCAGCACCCTTGCCACCACCCTTGGCCTTCCTGCGGTAGGGCATGATCCGATCGATGCGATCTCGCTGGCGCTGGAAGGCGAACCGACCCTGCTTCTGTTCGACAACTGCGAGCATGTCGTCGATGCCGCCGCGATCATGGCGGAGGAACTTCTCCGCCGGCTGCCGTCGCTTTCGCTGCTGACGACAAGCCGCGAACCGCTTCGGGCCGAGGGCGAGTGGGTGCATCGGCTGGCGGCTCTCGATGTGCCGCGCGAGCAGTTCGCCGACGACGTGGCACACGCCATGGCCTTTCCCGCGATTGCGCTCTTTGTGGAGCGAGCGAGAGCGGCCAACGCGTCCTACGACCTCACCACACGGAACCTGACCTCGGTCATCGAGATCTGCCGGAGCCTGGACGGCATTCCCCTGGCGATAGAGCTGGCCGCCGCCCGCAGCGACCTGATGGATCCGGCGATGATCGCCGAGGGGCTCGACGACCGCTTCGGTCTTCTTACGCGTGGTCGCCGCACGGCCCTTCCCCGTCACCAGACCTTGCGGGCGGCACTCGACTGGAGCTACGCCCTGCTCGCCCCTTCAGCGCAGCGCCTGCTGGACAGGCTCGCACTGTTCCGGTCCGGCTTCGATTCCGAGGCAGCCTTGACGATGGCGTCAGGTGCCGGACTGAAGCTCGCCGCAGCCCGCGATGCCCTGTCAGACCTCGTCGCGAAATCCCTGGTCAGCACCGCGACGAACGCTCGGGGAATGCATTTTCGCCTTCTCGATACCACCCGCCATTACGGCCTCGATCGGCTCGAAGAGAGCGGGGAGGATCATGCGGCGAGAGGTGATCACGCGCGCTATCTCCTCTCGCATTTCGCGAACAGTGCTACCGCGTGGGAAGGAAAAGCCCCCCGCGACTGGCTGGCGGCCTACAGCGGCTCTATCGACGATGCCCGCAGCGCATTGGCGTGGGCGAGCCAGCGCGACGGTGACCCTTCCCTGGCGGTCGAGCTGGTCATCGCCAGTGCCCCGCTCTGGTTCCACCTGTCTCTCCCGAGAGAGTTCCTGGACAAGGCGGAGGCCGCGATCCAGGCGATGGAGCAATCGGGCAGTTCCGGAAATCATGTCGATGACGCTCGCCGCATCGAACTGCTCGCGAGCTATGGCCATGCCCTGTGGCATACACGCGGCCCCGTTCCCGCAATGGAGGCGGCGTTTGCCCGCGCTCTGAGCCTGGCCGAGGCGATGGGCGATGACGCTCTGGTCATGCGCACGCTCTGGGGCGTGTGGGCCCACCGGATTCTGGCGGGCGACTATGTCGAAAGCATCGCACTGGCCGAGCGCTTCGTGGCTCTGACAGGCATCGACGGCGCTCTGGCCAACCGCCAGACCGGAGCCCACATGTGCGCCCTCTCCCGGCATTTCTCCGGGGATCATGCGACCGCTCTGAAATTGCTGCATGAAGTCCTTGCGGGTGACGCGGCGCCGGAGCGAGCCAATCACGCCAACCACGCCCAGGTCGACGGCAAGATCGCCGCCATGAGCCTGCTGATGCGGCTGGAATGGCTCCGAGAGGGTGGCGACCTGCAAGCGGCCATGGCGATGGCGCGCGAATGCGCCCAGGACGCGATGGAAATCGATCATGCACTTTCGGCCTGCTACGGTCTGGCGGTGGGCTGCATTCCGGTTGCGATCGCGGCGGGAGAACTTGACCTGGCACGCGCATGGATTGCAGCGATGGCCGTCCATACCCTCCGCCATGGTCTGGATCACTGGCACACCTTCGTCATCGGCTACGGCAAGGCATTGGAAAATGGCCATGCGTATCAAGACAATACGAGCGGAATGCAGTCCGACATGTTCGCGGTCGCGACCGGTGATACCGGTCAGGTGATGTGGGCGCGAAATCTGGCGCCCTTGCCTTAACATCTCTTCGCGACACTTCACTCACGCCCTTCGGCGGGCGGCGCCATCATGGCTCCATCGAACCGGTCATCGGGACCGGCTCTGCAGGAGCAAACCAATGAACGCCCCCGCCAGCCATGCCATGCCCCAAGGCGCTGCCCCCTTCGCTGCCCTCGCCGCCATGCTCGAGGACGCCGCCGGGGCGATCGACCGTGACATCGCCTTCGCCCGTGACCGCATCGCCGCCGTGCGCGACCTCCTGCTGGGCCGGCCCGCCAAGCCGGTCGAGATGCCGACCACCGGCGGCCTTGCCCCCTGGCAGGCGCGAAAGGTCATCGCGCATATCGATGCCCACATGGAGGATACCATCACCAACGACGAGCTGGCCTCCCTCGTCCGCCTGAGCTGCGGCCACTTCTGCCGCGCCTTTCGCAACACCTTCGGCGTCACGCCGCATGCGTTCGTGATGCAGCGTCGCGTCGACAATGCCTCGATGATGATGATCCGCAGCGCGGAGCCGCTGGCAGCGATCGCCGCGGCCTGCGGCTTCACCGATCAGGCGCATCTGAGCCGTCTGTTCCGCCGCGTCAAAGGGTTCTCGCCCGCGATCTGGCGCCGCCAGCACATGTCCGCATCCGTCATGCTGGCCGCCTGAGGAGCATGGACCCCATGTCCGAAACACGTCGTCCGCTCGAGCCGCTTGGCGACAGGCTCCTCACTCCAGGCGTCTGCCATCCCACCCTTGACCCGATGGTCCAGACGTTTCTCGACCGCTATGCGGAAGGAGCGTTGGAGGCCTTGCCGTATTGCAGTCCGGACAGGCAGCCTCATCTGCTGCTCCCGGCCCGAGAGAAGAGCCGGCCTCTTCCGTTTCTCGTCTATCTCCAGGACATCGCTTCGCCGTCCCGCGAGCAATTCCTACAGCTGCTTGCCGATCAGGCCGGCCTCGCCGTTCTGCTTCACACCTTTTCTCCCGAGGCTGGCTGGCAGGCGATCGACAGCAGCCTTCAGGAGGAATTGAATCTGCTTGCGGAACAGGGCCCGCGACAGGGCATCGATCCCAGCCGGCTGATCCTGGCGGGTGACGGTCTGGGGGCGCTGGTCGCGGCGGGATTTGCCAGCCGCAGGGGCAATGGACATCGACGTCCCATTCTCATCGTGCTGGCGACGCCTCTGCTCGATCCCCCAGCGGCCGGATATTGCACGGAATGGCTTCCGACGACTGAGGCCATCGCTCAGGCGGAGATCGCCGCACCGCTTCTCGATCCCGATGGGTGGCCTGCACGTTTTGCGCGGCCGAGGCTGCAGCGGATGCCACCGACTGTGCTGATCACGGCGGAAATGGATCCGTTTCGAGATGGCGCCGAAGCCTTCGCTCGCCGGTTGATGGCAGCTGAAATGGAGGTTTCGGCGAGCCGATTGCTGGGAACGATCCATGATTTCACCTGGCTGCCCGGCCTTGTCGATGCCTGCGCCACGCTGAACGCACGGCAGATCATCGTCGGCGCTCTTGGAGCCGAACTGCCGACCGAGAGCTGAAAGGAGGTCTGCCATGCCGCTTCCCCTCACTTTTCTCCCTCGCCGGCGACCTGATGCACGCGAGCGGGCGGATCGCAAGCGCCCGCCGCTGCATCACATCGCTACGACAGTCTTCGAACTGGTGGTCGGGGCTGTCGTCGGAAGCGACATGGCACCGTTCGTTCGCCCCTGGCTGGCTTGCTCCGCCAGCTTCCTGAGGAACCGCACGATTACACCGTGGCGAAGCGTCGCCTGATCGGCCCGGACGATTGCCCCCGCTTATCCGACCGATGGAAAAGCTGAGAAAACGGGCCGAAGCGTCATGATGATCCGGTCGGCCCATCGTCTCCGCATAGGAGCATCGAGTTTCTGTCGTCCTTCGTTCAGACTCCCTTCGTTAACCTAGGCCGCAAGCTGAGAGGGAGATCGATATGAAATCTGCTAGGCATGGCGTGCTGGCTCTAGCCTTCCTGGCCGCCGCAGGCACCGCGGCGTGGGCCAGTGTCGACCGATCGCCTCCGCCCGGCGGAGTATACCGCCTGAAGCCGGGACTATACGTTGCGACGTCATCGAGCTGCGAAGCGCCTGCCAATGCCGCGATCCGGCGATATGACGGCAAGGGCATCAGCAGTGCTCACAGCCATTCCTGCAGCGCAAAGATCGTGTCCCGGAAGGAAAGCACATATGTCGTCCGCCAATCCTGCATCTCGGCAGGCACAGGTCCCGCTCCCCGTTTCGAGGAACGGCAGGTGGTGACTGTGCGCGATGCCCTCAACTTCTCCGTGAAGACGCAGGGGCCAACGACCTCCTACCGATACTGCGCGGCATATCAGCTTCCTGCCGAACTCAGGGAATATGCAAAGTGAGACAGAAGACTTTCTGGTTTCTGGCACCTGCAGCAGTGCTGAGCCTTGCCGGCTGCACCTCGGCGACAGCGCCCCGCACGGCGCCGCCTCCGCCCGCCGAGGCTGCGATCACGATCTCGGTCGGTCCCTGCTTCGGCTTCTGCCCGGTCTATTCGGTGATGGTGAGCTCCAGCGGCACCATCTCCTTCGAAGGCGAGCGACATACCGCTGCCCTTGGCAAGCATCAGCGGGAGGGCGGCGCCGCGTCATATAGCGCGCTTGCGGCGGCGCTGGCCCCTTTCCGCCCCTCGCAGGGGACCGTGGCCCGAACGACATGCGAGCAGCAGATCACCGATCAACCCCATTACGACATCAGCTGGACCGCGAACGATGGAACGGTGACGAAGCTGCAGCACGATAGGGGCTGTCGTTCTCCGAAAAACGATACATTGAATGCGGTCCTGCAAGATCTGCCCGACCAGCTTGGGATCGAGCCGTGGGCACGGCAGCTCACGCGCCCCGGGGTGTCGCGCGGCTGAAAAAGGTCATGACAATCTGGAGTGTGTCCTTGCCGCTGACACGCCGGGCGATTGAGGCCCGAAAGGCGCAGATATTCATAAGCAGGCCGGCTCTCGGCCTGCGACAGCCCGACGCAATCCATGCCACGCCGGGACCATCGCTTCCCATTCGGAGGCCAGCCGGGACGATCGCCTTCCGATTGCTACGGCGATCGTCCCGACCGACAAACTTCGTCGTTCAGGCCGGGTGGATCATGTCCCGCGCATAGTCGAGGCCGATGCCATATCCGCCACCGTGATCGACCACGATCGAGCGGGCCGCCTCATAGGTGTCGTGCCGAGTCCAGTCGCGCTGAAGTTCGAGGAGCAGCTGGAGCCAGGACGTCATGACGGCGCCCGCCTGCTCGAGGCGGCGGAGTGCCGCCGCATGGCTCTCGGGCGTGAGGCCGCCACATGCATCGGCGACGACGCGAACCTCGTAGCCTTCGACCAGGGCAGACAGCGCCGGGAAGCTGACGCAGGCCTCCGTCAGCAGCCCGGCGATCACGAGCGTCCTGCGCCCGGTCGCCAGGACGGCTGCACGTGCGGCTTCGTCTTCCCAGAGGTTCATGTTCCGACGCTCGATCGGAACCACGTCCGGAAGGACCTGGCGCAGCGGTGGCATGAGCGGGCCGCTGTAGACTTTCGAGGCCGAAGTGCTGACGATCACCGGAATGTCGAAGGCCTGAGCGATCCGGGCGAGAGCCACGGCATTGCTGCGAAGTCCCTGCCGGTCCGCGGAGCCTGCGGCGAACGCGAGGCCCGCCTGCTCGTCGACCAGGATCAGGGCGCAGTCTTGGGGGGTGAGCAAGGTATGGGGCGTCATGATGTGAACCTCGGTTGTTTGCCTGCCGCCCGGCTAGCCCACCACGCCCTCGTCGTTCTTGTCGATTGGCACGGTTTCTTGGACAGGCCGGTGGCGCCGAACGATGCCGGGGAAATATGGCCCGGCCGCCGGTTTTCATGTTCGTCCCGTCCAAGAACGGGAGCTGCCTGCCCGTTACGGTCCCGTTGCGGCGAAGCCGGGGTTCAGCCGAACCGCTCCCCCTTGTGCCGACAGGCTCGGAGGCAGACCATCCGTGCTCTGGCCATACCCCCCATATTGCCCCCCAGGAGTTATCAGCATGTCGAAACAGACGATCGCAGACGTAATCGCCTCCACTCTGGCCGATGCCGGAGTCGAACGGATCTGGGGCGTCACCGGCGACAGCCTCAACGGCCTCAACGAGAGCCTTCGCCGCATGGGGACCATCGACTGGATGATGACTCGGCACGAGGAAGTGGCCGCCTTCGCCGCCGGTGCGGAAGCCGGACTGACCGGCAAGCTGGCGGTCTGTGCCGGATCGTGCGGCCCGGGCAATCTGCATCTCATCAACGGCCTGTTCGACTGTCACCGCAATCACGTGCCGGTGCTGGCGATCGCGGCGCACATCCCGTCATCCGAGATCGGGCTCGGCTACTTCCAGGAGACCCATCCACAGGAGCTCTTCCGAGAATGTAGCCATTTCGTGGAACTGGTCACCAATCCAAAGCAGATGCCGGAGGTCCTGCACCGCGCCATGCGTGCCGCCATCGGCAAGAAGGGCGTCGCGGTGATCGTGATCCCCGGCGACATCGCGCTTGCTCCAGCGCCCGATGGTGGGCCGGCTACCTTTCCAGCTCTGGTTGCGCCACGCATCGTTCCCCGCACCGAGGAGATCGATCGGCTGGCGACCCTGCTCGATGAATGCTCGACCGTGGCGCTTCTGTGCGGCGCTGGATGCGAGGGCGCCCATGATCAGGTCGTCGCACTGGCGGATCGCCTCGGAGCCCCGATCGTTCATGCCTTGCGGGGCAAGGAGCACGTCGAATGGGACAATCCCTTCGATGTCGGCATGACGGGACTGATCGGCTTCTCGTCCGGCTATCACGTCATGGAGAACTGCGACGTGCTGCTGATGCTGGGGACGGACTTCCCCTATCGAAACTTCTATCCGGCGCGGGCCAAGATCATCCAGGTCGACCATGATCCCGCGCAGTTGGGCAAGCGCGCCTCACTTGCCCTCGGCGTGGTGGGTGACGTGCGCGAGACGATCGAGGCTCTGTTGCCTCGCCTTGCGCACAATAAGGATCGGAGCTTCCTGGAAGCATCGCTCGACCACTACGTCGAGGCCCGCCGGGGCCTCGACGCGCTGGCCACGCCGGACAAGCCTGGAAGGCCGGTCCATCCGCAGTATATCGCCCGCCTGCTGAGCGACATGGCCGACGATGATGCCATCTTCACCGCCGACGTCGGGACGCCCACGGTCTGGGCGGCTCGCTATCTCCAGATGAACGGCAAGCGGCGGTTGCTGTTCTCGGCCAATCACGGTTCCATGGCCAATGCCCTGCCGCAGGCACTGGGCGCGCAGGCCGCGTTCCCGGACCGCCAGGTGATCTCCCTTTCCGGGGACGGCGGTTTTGCCATGTCGATGGGTGACTTCCTCAGCCTCGCTCAGCTCAATCTGCCGGTCAAGGTGGTGATCTTCGACAACAGCCTGCTCGGCTTCGTCGCCATGGAGCAGAAGGCAGGCGGCTACCTTGACGTCAACGTGCAGCTCAAGAACCCCGACTTCGCGGCCATCGCCCAGGCCTGCGGCGTGCTGGGCATTCGCGTCGACGACTCGGATGGCTTGGAAGACGCGCTGCGCCGCATGCTCGACCATGACGGCCCCGCACTCGTGGACGTCAGGACCGCCTCGCAGGAGCTGGTCATGCCGCCTGCGATCAAGCTCGAACAGGCCAAGGGCTTCAGCCTCTACATGCTCAAGGCGATCATGAACGGCCGCGGCGATGAGATCATCGAACTGGCCCGCACGAACCTGAGGCGCTGAACCGCGCCGACGCACGCCTCGTTCAGACCGTGCAAATTTGCCCTGCTTCGGGTCACGTTCATCCAAGACCCGAAGCCGGGTTCGGCGTCAGAAGAGGCCTCGAACGAAGCTGCATGACAGCATGTTCCCCCGCCTCTCTCCCTCCCCCTTTCGGGGGAACGGACGCCACCCCGGAAGGACGATCCCCATGCCTATCACCGCGACCCCCACCCCCGGCAAATCGCTGATCTCGCCCACCGATCACATCCTGCTGCTGATCGACTTCCAGTCGCAGATGTCGTTCGCCACCAAGTCGATCGCGCCCGAATTGCTGCGCAACAACGCTGCCCTCATCAGCCGCGCCGCCAAGTCCTTCGACGTCTCGACGATCCTCACCACGGTGGCGGAAAAGAGCTTCTCGGGTCCGATGTTCGACGAGATCAAGGAAGCCTTCCCCGGCCAGGCCATGCTCGACCGCACCTCGATGAACACCTGGGAAGACGCCGGCGTGATCGAGGAAGTGAACCGCATCGGCAAGGAACGCCTGGTGTTCGCCGGCCTCTGGACCAGCGTCTGCATCGTGGGACCGATCGCTTCGGCCATCGACCAGGGCTTCGACTGCTACTTCATCGCCGATGCCTGCGGCGACATCTCGGCGGAAGCCCACGAGCGCGCCTGCCAGCGCATGATCCAGCTGGGCGCCAAGCCGATGACCTCGCTCCAGTATATGCTGGAACTGCAGCGCGACTGGGCTCGCACCGAGACCTACGATTCCACCACCGGAATCGCGAAGAAGTGGGGCGGTGGTTATGGCCTCGGCATCACCTACGCCAAGACCATGTTTGGTGCCTCGGAAGGCGGGCATTGACCTTCCAGGCCGTCCCATGAGCCTCCGGCGCCGGAACGCACGCCACCCCGATCCCCCCGCACCCGTTCCGGCGCCCCCTTTCAAAAGGTCTAATCCGATGAAGCCTTACATTCTCTCCCTGGCCGCAGGGCTCCTGGTCGGCGCCATCTACGCCCTGATCGGCGTGCGCTCGCCTGCACCGCCGACCATCGCCTTGATCGGACTGCTGGGCATCCTGCTCGGTGAGCAGGCCGTGCCGGTGGTGACCAAGCTCATCCGCCGCGAACCCGTTCTGGCCTACCTCTCCACCGACTGTGCCCGCCGGGTGCTGCACTGGCACAGCGACACGCCCCGTCGCGACGCCTGATCCCCCTCTGTCCTGAAAGCCCTCCCAGATGACCGATCTCCTCATCGTCAACGCGAAGGTGACGACGCTCGACCGAGAAAACCCGCAAGCCGATGCCGTGGCCATCCGGGACGGACTCATTCTGGCGGTCGGCGCCGAAGCGGAGGTGCGGACAGTGATCGCACCCGGCGCGACCGTCATCGACGCTGGCTCGCGCCGCCTGATCCCAGGCCTCATCGACAGCCACATGCACATCATCCGTGGCGGCCTCAACTACAACATGGAGCTTCGCTGGGACGGCGTGCCGAGCCTCTCGCAGGCCATGGAGATGCTCAAGGCCCAGGTCGACCGCACGCCGGCGCCGCAATGGGTGCGCGTGGTGGGTGGCTTTACCGAACATCAGTTCGCCGAGAAGCGCCTGCCCACCATCGCCGAGATCAACGCCGTCGCGCCCGACACGCCGGTGTTCATCCTGCATCTCTACGATCGCGCCCTGCTCAACGCGGCAGCGTTGCGGGTCGTGGGCTACACGAAGGACACGCCCAATCCGCCCGGCGGCGAGATCATGCGGGACAGCGCGGGCAACCCCACGGGCCTGCTGCTGGCTCAGCCCAATGCGACGATCCTCTATTCGACGCTGGCCAAGGGCCCCAAGCTGCCGCCCGACTACCAGGTCAATTCGACCCGCCATTTCATGCGCGAGATGAACAGCCTTGGCGTCACCGGCGTGATCGATGCTGGCGGCGGCTTCCAGAACTATCCCGACGACTACGAGATCATCGAAAAGCTCCACAAGGACGACCAGCTGACCCTGCGCATCAGCTACAACCTCTTCACGCAGAAGCCGAAGGAGGAGCTGGCCGACTTCTCCGGCTGGGTGAAGCAGGTTTCGCCCGGTCAGGGCGACGACACCTATCGCCACAATGGCGCGGGCGAGATGCTGGTCTACTCCGCCGCCGACTTCGAGGACTTCCGGGTCGAACGTCCCGACATGCCCCCCAGCATGGAGGGTGATCTGGAACCCGTGATCCGCCTGCTGGCCGAACATCGCTGGCCCTGGCGTCTGCATGCCACCTATGACGAGACCATCGGCCGTGCGCTCGATGTCTACGAGAAGGTCAACCGCGATATCCCGCTGCAGGGCATCAACTGGTTCTTCGACCATGCCGAGACGATCAGCGACCGCAACATCGATCGCATCGCGGCGCTGGGCGGCGGCATCGCCGTGCAGCACCGCATGGCCTATCAGGGCGAATATTTCGTCGAGCGCTACGGCGCCAAGGCCGCCGAGCGCACCCCGCCCATCGCCAGGATGCTGGCAGCGGGCATTCCGGTGGGTGCCGGCACCGACGCCACCCGCGTGGCGAGCTACAACCCCTGGGTCTCGCTCAACTGGCTGGTGACCGGCAAGACGGTGGGTGGCCTCTCGCTCTATCCCGGCGCCAACCGGGTCAGCCGGGAGAAGGCCCTGAGCATGTGGACCCACGAGAACACCTGGTTCTCGAACGAAGTGGGCAAGAAGGGCAAGATCAAGGCCGGGCAGCTGGCCGATCTGGCGCTGCTCTCGGGCGACTACTTCAGCGTCCCCGAATATGAGATCCCCCATCTGCGCTCGGTCCTCACGCTGCTGGGCGGCAAGGTGGTGCACGGCGAGGGAGACTTCGCATCGCTGGCCCCTGCCCTGCCGCGCCCCATGCCCGACTGGTCGCCGGTGGCCACCTTCGGCGGATATTACCGGTCCCCCGAAGCCGACGCGAAGATGGCCAGCGCCTGCGGCTGCGCGAGCAGCTGCCAGGTCCATGGCCACAACCACGCCGCGGCCCTTGGCGCCAATGCTCCCGCCGCCGATGTCCAGACGTTCTGGGGTGCGCTGGGCTGTGGCTGCTGGGCCGTCTGACAAGGAACATCGACCATGACACGTCCCAAGAAGAACATCGCCCTCCTTATCGCGACAGCTTGCCTGGCGATGACGCCTGCAGCCATCGCCCGCACGGCGGCTCCCGCCGCGCCGGATTATGCCGTGGGCCCGCAGTATGACACGACGCACGTCTATGTGCCGGCGGACCAGTTCGACGCCTTCGTGACGAGCTTCTCTGCCACTTTCGGCGGCACAACGAGCAAGCAGGGCGAGTTTCAGGTGACACCCACCCCCAGCCTGACCAAGTCGCAGCTGGTCCTCACGCCTGCTGGCACCGTTTCGGTCTTCGGTTTCAAGACGCCCATCCCCGCCCCCTTCGGGGATGAACGGAACGGCTATCTGGTCACCGACATGGATGCCGCAGTCTCAGCTGCGGTGAAGCATGGCGCCACCCGTCTGATCACGACCTTCCCCGATCCGATCGGCCGGGACGCCGTCGTGCAGTGGCCGGGCGGCGTGAACATGCAGATCTACTGGCACACCGCCAAGCCCAGCTACGCTCCGCTGGTGACCGTGCCCGAGAACCGCGTCTATCTCACATCCGATGCCGCCGATGCCTTCGTGAAAAGCTGGGTCGGCTACGCTCATGCCAGGATCACGGCGGACGATCGCAACGTGCCGGGTGACGAGATCGGCCAGCCCGGCAAGACCGTTCGCCGCATCGCGATCCAGAGCGGCTACGGCAAGATGCTGGTTCTGGTCTCCGATGGGCAGCTGCCCTGGCCCTACGGCCGCGACATGACAGGCTATCAGGTCGACGATCTCGGCGCCACGCTGACCAAGGCCACCGCTGCTGGCGCACAGGTGCTGGTCACGCCACATGCTGCGGGCGGACGCCAGAGCGCCATGGTCAGCTTCCCCGGCGGCTACATCGCCGAAGTCCATCAGAACGCAGCGCGATGAGCCGCTCGCCCGCCTCGTCCCGCGTAGACGCGACGCCCGCTTTCGCCTCGGCCATTCTCGGCTGGGGCGGAACGGCCTTCCTCGCCCGGCTGGCCCTCTGCGGCGCCTATCTGCTGGGCGGCGTGGTCAAGCTGACGGACTTTCACGGCGCCGTGGCCGAGCAGGCCCATTTCGGCATGCCTCATCCCGCGCTGTTCGCGATGCTGACGATCGCCGTGGAACTGATCGGCCCGGCGCTGGTCCTCTCCGGGCGGCTGGTCTGGCTGGGAGCCGGCATGCTGGGTGTCTTCACCGGCCTTGCCGCGATCACGGCCAACGCCTTCTGGACGATGCACGGTCCTGAGCGCTTCGGCGCGACGAACGCCTTCTTCGAACACCTCGGCCTGATCGGCGGCTTCGTTCTCACCGCCATCATGGCCGAGCGTCGACCGAGCGGCAGTTGATGAGCATGCTCGTTCTGCTCGCCGCCGCGGCCACGACCATCGCGGACGGCGATGCGCTCGGCACAGATGCTTCCGACACGCCCTCCTCGATTGCAGCCCCGGCATCGAAGCCCCGTCCTGCGATCATGTTCAACCGCTGGCAGGAGGACTGGTCGGTTCTCGAAAACGCCGACGCCGTGCATGAGCCGCTGGACGAGCTGAAATATATTCCTCTCGCGGATGACCCGAAGACCTATCTGTCGCTGGGCGCCAATCTGCGGGAGAGATTCGAGACCAACAACGCCCCCTCCTTCGGCACCAACCCCGCCAACCCGCGCGATTCCTATGTGATCAGCCGCACGGAGATCCACGCCGATCTGCATGCAGGACCGGTGCAGGCCTTCGTCCAGCTACAGAGCGATTTCGCGCCGGGCAAGCAGGTCCGTTCCCCCGTCGACAGCAACAGGCTTGACCTGGAGCAGGCGTTTGTCGCTTTCGCTCAGAAGGTCGGGCCGGGCACGCTGAAGCTGCGCGCGGGACGCCAGCAGTTCGCCTTCGACCTTCAGCGCTTCGTGGCCGCACGCGATGGTCCCAACGTGCGCCAGTCCTTCGACGCTCTGTGGGGCGACTACGAGATCGGGAAATGGCGCCTGATCGGCTACTACAGCCGTCCGGTCACCAACCGCGATGGACACCCGTTCGATGACGCGAGCAGCAGCCGCAATCTCTTCTACGGTGCGCGTGTCGAACGCCTCGTGCTCGGTGGCAAGGAGCTGTCGGCCTACTGGTCGCGCTTCACAAACGACAATGCCAACTGGCTGACCGCCAAGGGCGCAGAGCAGCGCGATGTCTGGGACATCCGCTTCGCCGGCAAGCAGGGGCGCTGGGACTGGGATCTGGAAGGCATGGGCCAGACCGGGCATGTGACCACGTCCACCGGCTCAAGAAAGATCCGGGCATGGGCCTTCGGCAGCCGTTCCGGCTACACCTTTGCCGCCACGCCCCTCACCCCGCGCGTCGGCCTGCAGGTCGACGGCGCGTCGGGCAACCGCGCGAACAGCACCGTCCTGGGCACCTTCAACCCGCTCTTTCCCAACGGCTATTACGTCAGCCTCTCCGGATACACGGGTTACGTCAACTTCCTGCACGTGAAGCCATCGCTGACGCTTCAGCCGACCAAGACCGTCACTGTGATGGGTGCGATCGGCTTGCAATGGCGCATGACCACAGCCGATGCGATCTACACGCAGCCGACCGTCGCCGTCGCCAGAACCGCCGGGACCGGCGGACGGTGGACTGGCGCCTATGGCCAATTCCGCACGGACTGGAAGATGAGCGGGCATTGGTCGAGCGCGGTGGAAGCCGTGCATTTCGATGCCGGCAGCACCATCCGCAATGCGGGCGGACACGACGGAAACTATCTGGGCGTCGAGATCAAGTTTGGCTGGTGACCATCTCGCAGGTCGTCACTCGTCGATCCTGCAGGACGACCCAGTTCGACACGCCTGCCCCACGACTTCAAAAATTGCAAAGGACGATCCATGAGCCCCACTGACCGCTCCCCGTCCCCGCTGCCGATGCTGCTGCTGCTGCTGCTCACGGTAACCACGGGCCTTGTCGATGCGATTAGCGTGTTGGGACTGGGCAAGGTCTTCACCGCCAACATGACCGGCAACATCGTCTTTCTGGGCTTTGCCGCCGCCGGAACACCGGGCTTTCATCCCTTATCCTATGTGCTCGCGATAGGAGGGTTCCTGATCGGCGCCTTTCTGGCCGGTCGGACCGGGAAACGCCATGAAGGTCGTCCGTTGCACAGATGGCTGATGACCGCCGCTGTCGTCGAAGCCGCTCTTCTCTGGGCCGCAGCTCTGGTGTCATGCACCTTCGACGTGGCCAGCCAATCCCCCGACACCGCCTTGTTCGGCATCGTCGTGCTGACGGCGCTGGCGATGGGTTTCCGCAATGCCACGGTGCGCCAGCTGAAGGTGCCGGATCTGACCACCACGGTGCTGACCCTGACCCTGACCGGTCTTGCCGCCGATTCCAGTGCTGCGGGAGGCGCCAATACGAATTGGGCCCGCAGATGCGCCAGCGTGGTCGCGATCTTCCTGGGCGCCGCGCTCGGTGCGCTTCTTCTCGCCCATGCGGGAATGGCTGTGCCGCTTGCCCTCGCCGGTCTGCTGATCCTCGGCGGGACGATGGCCTGCGCGCTTCATCCCGCCTACCGCCAGAGCATCCCCGTCTAGAACTGTTCGATATTGCAAAAAACGGCCGGGCCCGGTCGCGCGCAAGCGCGGCGCGGGCCCGAACTACGTCCTAGCCAGCCCCATTCATTCAACTCCATCGAACATTTTGACTTCATTTATCCAGCTAAGTCGATGCTGCGATCAGGCCTATAACGCTTCCACCAGGACAGCAGACCACCATTCCCAAGGTCCTTGTCCCAAAGGAGAAGCCTTATGATCGAACTGCGCCCTTTCGCCAGCCTCGGCGGTGCCGACCACGGCTGGCTTAACGCCAAGCATCATTTTTCCTTCGCAGACTACTACGATCCGGCCCGCACCAGCTGGGGCAATCTGCGCGTGTGGAACGATGACGTCATTGCCCCGAAGAGCGGTTTCCCGCCTCACCCGCACCGCGACATGGAGATCATCACCTATGTCCGCGAGGGCGCCATCACCCATCAGGACAATCTGGGCAACAAGGGCCGCACCGAGGCCGGCGACGTCCAGGTGATGAGCGCAGGGACGGGCATCACGCACGGCGAATACAATCTGGAGGACGTGGCCACCAAGATCTTCCAGATCTGGATCGTCCCCACCAAGCGCGGCGAGCAGCCGAGCTGGGGCGCACGCCCTTTCCCGAAAGGCGAGCGCGCCGGACAGTTCGTGGTGCTGGCCAGCGGCTACGACAACGACGACGACGCCCTGCCGATCCGCACCGATGCCCGCATCGTGGCTGCCACGCTGAAGGCGGGCGAAACGGCGGAATATCCTCTGGGCAAGGACCGTCGCGGCTATCTGGTGCCCGCCATCGGAGCGGTGCAGATCGATGACGTGCAGATCAACACCCGCGACGGTGCCGCGATCAAGGACGTCGACGTGCTGAAGGTCACGGCTCTGGAGGACACCGAGATCGTGCTGGTCGACGCCGCCTGACCCCTGCCCCGACCTGTGGCCGGTCTTCCCCCGCCGGCCACAGTTCCCCCGAGAGGTGCATCAGTCCCGTGCCGACCGCCGCCTCGCTTTCCATCAGACCGGTCCAAGATTTGAGCGCCTTCGATCGGTAATATCCCGACACCACGCAACGAAGGAACATCAATCATGTCGATCACGGCCGAAGCCAAGCGCATTGCTCCCCTCGCCACGCCCTCGGGTCTGGGTGAAGAGGCCACCCACGATCTCTCCGCCGCACTGACCGTGCTGCTGGCCGATGTGTTCGCGCTCTACCTCAAGACCAAGAACTTCCACTGGCATGTCTCGGGCCCGCATTTCACCGAGTATCACCTGCTGCTGGACCGTCAGGCCGATCAGATCTTCGCCATGACCGATCCCATCGCCGAACGCGCCCGCAAGCTGGGCGGCACCACGCTGCGCTCGATCGGCCAGATCGCCCGCCAGAGCCGCGTGCTGGACAACGACGCCGACTATGTCGAACCGCAGGACATGCTTGCCGAGCTGTGCGACGACAATGGCGACCTGGCCACTCGACTGCGCGCTCTGCATGACCTGTGCGAGGAACATCGCGATGTGGTCACCGCCAGCCTGATCGAGAACTGGCTGGACGAGGCCGAGGGCCGCCGCTGGTTCCTTTTCGAAACCAGCCGCCACGGTCGTTGACCGGTCAGCCGTCTGACTTGCTCTCGTCCGGGTTGCCTCGTCGATAGAGGCCGGCTGGGCGAGAGCAGGCTCCAACCATCATTTTTCGAAATCACCAGGAGAAATCGCCATGCGCTTCAATTACCCTCGCAATCAGGGGCGCCCCTGGATCGTAGACATTGGCTTGTTGGTCGATGGCAAGAGGGACGCTTTCGTCCACACCGATCGGGCGGTCACGAACGTGTCAGCCCGCGAGATGGAGATCGGCACCGGTCAGGGAACACGGCTTTCCGAGCTGTAGCGCCATCCATCTGGCGAACTAGCCAGCCGTCTTTCCCATCACCACCGGCGGTTCCCAGTAAGGTGGCGAGCCGAAATGATCGCTCAGATAATCGAGAAAGCTGGCTACCTTTGCCGAGCCACGTCGGTTGGGAAGAAAAACTCCAGAGATCGTGCCCTCTGCGCTTCCGACCATCGCCGTCCAGTTGTCGAGCAGGATTACCAGGCGTCCTGCAGCGATATCCCCACCGACCAGCCAGGTCGGCATGAGCACGAGACCGACACCTTCGAGAGCTGCGCTGAGCAGGACCTCAGAGCCGGTCGATCGCAGATTGCCTTGGACATGGACCCGCATGACCTCGCCTTCACGCGCAAATGTCCATTGGTCCTCCCCGCCACCGTAATCAAACAGGAGACAGTTGTGGGTCTTGAGCGACGCCGGATCGGTCGGAACTCCCCTTTCCTCCAGATATCGCGGACTGGCGCACACAACGCGACGATGATGGGCCAGTTTGCGCGTAATGAGCGAGGAATCCGGTAAAGTCGCCAGACGTATGGCCACATCGACCCGCTCATCGACCAGATTGACCAGGCTATCGTTCAACTGAAGATCCAGTTTCACACCGGGGAAGCGGCGGAGGTAATCCGGTAGCGCCGGAGCCAGATGGAGACGGGCAAAGGCGATCGAAGCGGTTACGCGCAAGGTCCCGGAAGGCGACTTCCCGATTTCGCTTACAGCACGCTCAGCCTCATCGAGCTGTTCGAGGATACGCCGGGCATCCTGATAATAGGTTCGCCCTGCAGTCGTGAGGCTGACGCTGCGGGTCGACCGGTTGAGAAGAAGCGTTCCCAACTCCGCCTCCAGCGCGTTGAGCTGACGGGTGAGAGACGAAGGAGCCACGCCCAGCCGGCGAGCCGCCGATGTGAAGCCGCCTTGGTCGACAACCGCGACGAAGGCGGTGAGCGCAGAGAACCTATCCATACATCCACCTTTGCATAATTTGTCGGCAATGCTCCGAAATCTTCAGATAATCAAGGTTGCGGACCGCGCTACGGATGCCAGTTTATTGCACCCAGCGCAAAACTGATCGCCATTCTCTCCGGATTATCAAATCACGCTGCGGATCGCATTTTCGCATCAACGCCTTCGACAGGAGATCCTTCATGTCCATGCTGTTCACTCCCTTCAGACTCGGTCGCCTCGACCTTCCTAACCGCGTGCTGATGGCGCCGCTTACCCGGTCGCGAGCCGGAGCGGGCAACGTGCCGACCGACATGATGGTCGAATACTATCGGCAGCGCGCGACCGCCGGGCTCATCATCAGTGAGGCCACCCAGATTTCGCAGCAGGGCCAAGGCTATGCCTGGACGCCCGGCATTCATAGCGAGGAGCAGATCGCCGGTTGGCGCAAGGTTGCCGATGCCGTGCACGCGCAAGGCGGGCGGATGGTTCTTCAGCTCTGGCATGTGGGCCGTGTATCCCACCCGGTCTTTCAGCCCGGCGGCGCGCAACCTGTCGCCCCCACCGCCATGTCGGTGCCCGGCCAGACCTTTATCATCGATGAGAACGGTGAAGGCGCCTGGGCCGACGTGCCGGTGCCTCAGGAACTGACGGTTGCCGGGATACAGGCCATTGTCGCGGACTATGCGCAAGCCGCAAGAAATGCCATCGAAGCTGGCATGGACGGTGTCGAAATCCACGCCGCCAACGGCTATCTTATCGACCAGTTCATCAACACGAACTCCAATCATCGCACCGACGCCTACGGCGGTTCCATCGAGAACCGCACCCGCTTTCTCGTGGAAGTCGTCGACGCGGTGTCCGAGGCGATCGGCAGTGACCGCGTCGGCGTGCGACTGACGCCGATGGGCCGTTTCATGGGCATGGGCGACGAAACGCCCCTGGAGACCTTCGGGCAAATCGCCCGCGTCCTCAGCGGAAAGAACCTCGCTTACCTGCATGCTGTCGAGCCCGCAATTCTCGGTGTCGACAAGGATGCCGGCTATGATCCGCGATGGGACCAGATGATGGCCCTCATCCGCGATCTCTATACCGGTGTCCTCATTCTCGCCGGCGGCTATGAGCGCGATACGGCAGAACGAGCCCTTGCGTCCGGTCGCGGAAATCTCGTCGCGTTCGGCAAGAACTTCATCGCAAATCCCGACCTCCCTCGACGCCTTCTGCTCAATGCCCGACTGAACGAGCCCGACCGCTCGAGCTTCTTCGGGGGCACCGACAAGGGATACATCGATTACCCCAGCCTTGAGGAAGCACCGGCCGGGGCTGCGTAAGAGGCCGCATATTTCGGGGCATCCTCGCGCAAAACTCCTTCCGATCGTCCAAACCAATCGGCGGGCGATGACATAGGCTGGCGCCATAGGCCTGACCGTCGGCTTTTTGCGCCTTTCAACCAAGGAGCTTTTCATGACCAGCAAGATTATGGCTGGAAAGGCCGGCCTGCACAGCGTCAGGACGTCAGCGAGACGTTACAAGCTGACGACCGCCGTCACGCTTTCGATGGCGGTCGCTTCGGGCGTCGCGGTCGCCAACATATACTATAGCCAGCCGATGATTGGCGTCATGGAACGCGCCCTTCCCGGCGCAGCGTCGGGATTCATTCCGACCGCCACCCAACTGGGCTACGCCATCGGCCTGTTCCTTCTTGTCCCGCTTGGCGATCTTGTTGAGCGCAAGCGCCTCATCGTCACCCAGTTCTTCGTGCTGGCATTGGCTCTTGCCGCGGCCGCCTCTGCACCCGGGACCTTCACCATGCTGGCGGCATCGCTGCTGCTGGGTGCGGCGGCTACGGTTGCACAGCAGATCGTGCCTTTCGCCGCCCATCTGGCCGTGCCGGCACGTCGTGGGCACACGGTGGGCATGGTGATGGCCGGCGTGCTGTGCGGCATCCTGCTCAGCCGAACGCTTGCTGGCATCGTTGCGATCCATGCCGGCTGGCGTGCGATGTTCTGGCTCGCGGTTCCGATGGCGCTGGGCGCAGGTGCTCTGATGGCCTGGTGCCTTCCATCCCACCGCCCTGAAGCGCGCCTGTCCTATGGCGCACTCATTCGATCGCTTCTGCATCTGTGGAGGGAATTCGGCGCGTTACGCCTGGCGGCACTGACACAGGCGCTGCTCTTTGCCGCCTTCACGGCGTTCTGGACCATTCTCGCCCTGCACCTGCAGGAGCCCCATTACCGGCTTGGCGCCGACGCGGCAGGTCTCTTCGGAATCGTGGGAGCCGTCGGCATTCTCGCTGCTCCCGCGGCCGGCCGGTTTGCCGACCGCCATGGGCCCCACAGGGTGATCGCGCTCGGCGCGGTGCTCACCGTCGTATCCTTTGCCCTGTTCGCTCTGTGGGACAGTCTGGCCGGCTTGATCGTTGGGGTCATCATGCTCGATTTTGCGGTGCAAAGCGCGCTCGTGTCGAACCAGCATCTTGTCTACGCCTTGCGCCCGGAAGCGCGAGCCCGCCTCAACACGCTTTTCATGGGCTCGATGTTCCTCGGAGGCGCCGCAGGATCGGCAACCGCGACTGCTGCCTGGAACCAGGGGGGCTGGCATGCTGTCATGGTCCTTGGAGCGGGTTTTGCAGTGGTCGCCAGCGCCCTCCAATTCCGTGACATGCTCAGGAAGGACTGAGACGATGCGTATCATCATCTCGGGCGGCTCGGTCGGCGGCCTCTTCGCCGGCGCCCTGCTCTCCCTTCAAGGACATGATGTCCAGATCTTCGAGCGATCGCAACGAGGGCTCGCCGGCCGCGGCGCTGGCCTCGTCGCTCAAGAGGATGTGTTTGCCCTGCTGCGCCGGTTCGGGAGAGAGGACGTCACGCGAACCGGCGTGGTCGCCCAGGCGCGCATCTTTCTGGATCGCATGGGCGCCATCCTGTCATCGCACGCCCATCCGCAGATGCAGTTGTCCTGGGATCGCCTCTATCTTGCCATGCTCGATCTGATCGAGCCGGCTGCCTACCATCTGGGCAGTTCCGTCGTCATGGCGGGAAGCGACGAGCAGCGAGCTTGGGTCGAACTATCGGATGGCAGTCGGCAATCGGCCGATCTGGTCATCGGCGCCGACGGCATCGGCTCCTCGGTGCGGACAGCTATCGTAGCAAATCAGGCTGACACCCCCCGTTATGCTGGCTACGTCGCGTGGCGATTTCTCATCCCCGAGCAGGATCTGACATCCCTTTCGGCGAACGCTCTGGCTGGCCGCTTCGCCTTCTATCACGGCGATAGCACGCAGGTGCTTGGCTACCTCGTCGCCGGGCCGGCCGGTGAAACGGACCCGGGCACGCGCCGCTACAATTGCGTCTGGTATCGACAAGTCCACGACCTGCCTGGCTTGCTTATCGATAGCAAAGGCAGCGCTCATCCCTATTCGCTTGCTCCCGGTTCCGTTCCGGACGAGGTCCGGACCGCCTTGCTCAAGGACGCCCACGAGACGCTTCCACCCGCTTTCGCCCAGGTGATGACTAGGGAACCGAAGCCTTTCGTGCAGGCCATTTTCGATATGACCTGCACCACGATGACCGCAGACCGACTTGTGCTGCTCGGCGATGCGGCCTTCGTCGCGAGGCCCCATACCGCGATGGGCGTGGCCAAAGCCGCCGGTGACGCCATGGCCTTGGCGGATTTGCTGCAGGGACACGATCTTCCCCAGGCACTCCAGGCCTACAATGCGGCCAGAACACGTGCTGGCCGCAGCATCGTGGCCTACGGGCAGCGCCTGGGCGCCGATATGACACCACACGCAACGCATCCCGATTTCGGCAGATCTCTTTGAACCTCAGCCATGTGGCTGCCGGCCTGTCCGAAAGCCAGTCGAAGTCGATCGCAGGACAGTTCAAGTCTTAGAACCCCATTTAATCATGATCGTCCAAAACCTGTCAGCGCCAGACAGGACTATGTAGGCGGGTTTTGGCACTGGAAGATCAAGATCTCTTTCCAGGATCGATCCGATCACATTCGAAATAGGGGCCCAGCTTCGCTGGCCTCTGCCGCTCCATTTCCAATCGAGAGGACGCCATGAACGGCATCGTTCGCGTTGCGCTATCACGGCCGCTGACCTTTATCGTGATGGCGATACTTATCGCCATCTTCGGCGTTCTTCAGGCGCTCAGGACTCCGGTCGACATCTTTCCCAACATCGGGATCCCGGTGGTTGCGACCGCCTGGCAATACGCCGGCCTTTCGCCCGACGATATGTCGGGCCGCATCATCACGCCCTTCGAGCGGGTGCTGACCACCACCGTCAACGATATCGACCATATCGAGAGCAACTCGATGCAGGGCATCGGCGTGGTGAAGATCTACTTCCAGCCCGGCGCCAACATCGAGCGCGCCACCGCGCAGGTGACGGCGATTTCGCAAACGGTGCTCAAGCAGCTGCCGCCCGGTTCGACCCCGCCGTTGATCCTGAACTACAACGCCTCGACCGTTCCGATCCTGCAGCTTGCCGCGTCGGGGCGCGGGCTCTCCGAACAGCGACTGTTCGACCTTGGCCAGAACCAGATCCGTCCGGGCCTGATCTCCGTTCCCGGCGTGGCGCTGCCCTACCCCAGCGGTGGCAAGCAGCGGCAGGTGCAGGTTGATCTCGATCCGCAAGCTCTTCAGTCCAAGGGCCTTTCGGCACAGGATATCGGCAATGCGATCGCCGCCCAGAACCAGATCAATCCGGTCGGCTTCGCGAAGATCGGCCGCTATCAATACAATGTCGCGCTGAACAACTCGCCCGAATCCGTCGAGGCCTACAACGACCTGCCGGTCAAGACCGTGAACGGCGCGACCATCTATCTGCGCGATGTCGCCCACGTGCGCGATGGCTATGCACCTCAGCAGAACGTCGTCCATGTCGACGGCAAGCGCTCGGTGCTGATGACCGTCCTGAAGAACGGCAAGAACTCCACTCTGGCCATCGTGCAGGGCGTCAAGGACAAGCTCCCGCACCTGCTTGAGACATTGCCTCCTCAGCTCAAGGTCAACCCGATCGGCGATCAGTCGCTTTTCGTCAAAGCCGCGGTTCAGGGCGTGATCAAGGAAGGAGCCATCGCGGCAGCCCTCACCAGCCTGATGATCCTGCTTTTTCTGGGCTCCTGGCGCTCTACGGTGATCATCGCGATCTCGATCCCGCTTGCAGTGCTCTTCGCCATCGTCTGTCTGGGCGTAAGCGGAAACACGCTCAACATCATGACCCTGGGCGGCCTGAGCCTTGCCGTGGGCATCCTGGTCGACGATGCCACGGTGACGATCGAGAACATCAACTGGCACCTCGAGCAGGGCAAAAGCGTCATGCAGGCCATCCTCGATGGCGCGGCTCAGATCGTGACCCCTGCCTTCGTGTCCTTGCTGTGCATCTGCATCGTTTTCGTGCCGATGTTCTTCCTACCCGGCGTTGCGGGCTTTCTGTTCGTCCCCCTCGCGCTGGCCGTGATGTTCGCGATGATCGGATCCTTCGTCCTGTCGCGGACCCTGGTTCCCACGCTCGCGATGTATCTGCTCCGGCCGCATGCTCAGGAGCACGGCGAGCACGCACATGCGCCCTCCCGCAATCCGCTGGTCCGGCTGCAAAAGGGCTTCGAGACAAGGTTCGAGCGCATTCGCATCGGCTACGGCGACCTGCTCGGCAAGGCTCTGGAAGCCCGGGCGATCTTCTCGATCGGCTTCCTGGCCGTGGTCATCCTGTCACTGTTCCTGGTCCCGCTGCTGGGCCGCAACTTCTTCCCCAGCGTCGATGCAGGACAGATCACCCTGCACGTCCGCGCTCCCGTGGGCTCGCGCATCGAGGACACATCGGCTCAATTCGATCTCATCGAGCGCAAGATCCGCGCGATCATCCCGCCGGCTGAACTGGCGACCGTCGTCGACAACATCGGCCTGCCGGTGTCCGCCATCAACGCCACCTATAACAACTCGGGGACAGTCGGGCCTCAGGACGGCGATATCCTGATCACCCTGAACAAGGAACATCGCCCGAGCGCCGACTACATCCGCAAGATGCGGGAGCAGCTGCCCCGGTCGTTCCCCGGCACGGATTTCGCCTTCCTCCCCGCCGACATCACCAGCCAGATTCTGAATTTCGGCGCACCCGCGCCGATCGACATCCAGATCGTCGGCAAGAACGCCTCGGCGAACCTGACCTATGCTCAGGACATCCTGCGCGAACTCAAGGCTGTTCCCGGTGTGGCCGATGCCCGCATCCAGCAGTCTTCGAGCTATCCGGAACTGAAGGTCGCGGCCGACCGTAGCCGGATCAGCCAATATGGCCTGACCGAGCGCGACGTCACCACGTCAGCGGCCAATGCCCTGGCAGGAACCTCGCAAACGGCACCTGTCTATTTCGTCAACCCGGAGAACGGGGTGTCCTACAGCGTGGTTGCCCAGGCACCCGAATACCGGATCAGTTCACTCAACGAACTGAGCAATGTGCCGGTGACCGGGGCCGCAGGCACCCAGCCCCAGATCCTGGGCGGTGTGGCGCATTTCCAGCGCACCGGTTCGAACGCCGTGATCAGCCACTACAACATCGAGCCCATCATCGACATCTACGCCACGCCTTCGGGACGCGATCTGGGCGCGGTGGCACATGACATCGACACGGTGATCGCCCGGATGAAGGCGAAGGCGCCCAAGGGCACGATCGTCGCCCTGCGCGGCCAGAATGTGACGATGGGCGTGGCCTTTAACGGCCTCTTCTTCGGCCTGCTGGCAGCCATCGTTCTGATCTACCTGCTGATCGTCGTGAACTTCCAGAGCTGGCTCGACCCGTTCGTGATCATCACCGCCCTGCCAGGCGCCATCGCCGGCATCGTCTGGATGCTGTTCATCACGGAAACGCAGCTTTCCGTGCCGGCCCTGATCGGCGCGATCATGTGCATGGGTGTAGCCACGGCCAACTCGATCCTGGTGGTCAGCTTCGCCCGGGCGAAACTGGAAGAGCTCGGCGACGCCACCAAGGCTGCGCTGGAAGCTGGCATGACCCGCTTCCGTCCCGTCCTGATGACGGCGCTGGCGATGGTGATCGGCATGATGCCGATGGCCATCGGCTTCGGCGAGGGCGGCGAGCAGAACGCCCCACTCGGCCGCGCCGTGATCGGCGGGCTCCTGGTCGCCACTTTTGCCACCCTCATGTTCGTCCCTGTCGTTTTCTCGATCGCCCATCGCAAGAGGCAGGCGGCCCCCGCCGCCCGTCTGGAGGAATCTCATGTCTGACACCACCATCCACCCTGACGAACCGGCGCGGGGAATCGAAAGCGGGACGTTGAAGAAGATCGGGATCATCGCGCTCATCGTCGCGATGCTGGTCGTCGCCTGGGGCGTGTTCAGCCGTCAGCGTTCGGACACGCGCCTGGCGGAATGGACCCAGGACCAGACCATCCCCACCGTCGACGTGATCAAGCCCATGGGCATGGTCACTGACAACGCGCTGGTGCTGCCCGGCACCGTGCAGGCCTTCAATTCGGCGCCCCTCTACGCCCGCACGAACGGCTATGTTCGCAAGTGGTTCGTGGACATCGGATCGAAGGTTAAGGCGGGCCAGACGCTGGCGATCATCGACACCCCCGAGGTCGACCAGCAACTGGTCGCCGCGCGCGCCGAACTCCAGACCGCCAAGGCCAATGAGGCCCTTGCCTCGACGACATCGGTCCGCTGGGCGACCCTTCTGCGCAAGGATGCCGTTTCCAAGCAGGAGACTGACGAAAAGTCCGGCGATCTTGCCGCAAAGAAAGCCGTGACCAACGCTGCGGCTGCCAACGTCAGCAGGCTGCTTGCCCTGCAGGGCTTCTCGCGCATCGTCGCTCCTTTCGACGGCGTTGTGACCAGCCGCTCCACCCAGATCGGCCAGCTGGTGACCGCTGGCGCCGGAACGGCAGTGCCTCTCTTCACGGTATCGGACGTCAGGACCGTGAGAATCTATGTCCGGGTGCCGCAGGCCTACCGCGCAGGTCTGCGGGCCGGTCTGAAGGCAACGATGACCTTGCCCGAATACCCCGGCCGCAGCTTCGACATCGTAATGGCGAGAACTGCGGATGCGGTGGACCAGCAATCCGGGTCCGAGCTCATCGAACTCCAGGCGCAGAACGCGGATGCTGCGCTTTCCCCTGGTGCCTACGCCCAGATCAAATTGCCCGTTTCCGGGACGAACGGCTCGGTTGTCGTGCCCGCCAGCGCGATCCTCTATCGCAGCGACGGCACGCTGGTCGCGACGGTGGGCGCTGACAACAAGGCCACCCTGCACAAGATCCAGATCGGCCGGGACATGGGCGACACGCTCGAGGTGACCGCCGGCGTCAAGGCCGATGACAAGGTCATCGACAGTCCCCCGGATTCGATCCGCACAGGCGACACGGTGCGCATTTCGGGTCAGGAAAGAGGTGCTTCCCATGCGAAATCCTGAGCGCCTCCTTCGCGCGGTCTGCCTCGCGCCTCTGGCGCTCATGGCCGGCTGCTCGCTGGCTCCCGCCTATAATAAGCCCACCCTGGCTACGCCGGCGTCCTACAAGGAAATGCCAGGCGGATGGACAAGTGCGTCTCCGTCTGCCGATGCGCCCGTTGCAGCCTGGTGGACCAGCTTCGGTGACAGCACCCTCAACCAGCTCGAAGAGCGCGTTGAAAAGGGCAACCCTTCGTTGGCCATCGCGCTGGCACGCTATGACGAAGCGAAGGGGGCTTTGCGCCAGACACAAGCGGACCTCCTGCCGCAAATCGCGGCTGGAGGGAGCGCGCAACGTGATCGCGTATCACGAAACCGGCCTCTGACCACGGGCCAGGCGGCGACCTACAACGAATATCAGGCTGGCGCTTCGCTGGCCTGGGAAATCGATTTGTTCGGGCGTATCCGCAATGGTGTGAAGGCGGGTCGCGCGGAAGCCCAGGCGAGTGCCGCAGACGTCGCCGGGGTGAGGCTCGCGCTACAGACGCAGCTCGCCGCCGCCTACTTCCAGATGCGCGGCCTCGATGCCCGGGAGGGCCTGCTTCGCCAGACGGTCGAAGCCTATCAGCGTGCTTTCGACCTGACCGGAACGCGACATGAGGGCGGCATCGCTTCGGGACTCGACACCAGCCGGGCCCGGGCGCAGTTGACGATCGCGCAGGCGGAACTGGCTGGCATCAGTGCCCAGCGAGCGGCATTCGAACATGCCATTGCGGTGCTGATCGGCGAACCTGCATCGTCCTTCAGCCTGCCTGCCGATGCCAGGCTGCCTGGACCACCTTCATTTCCGACAGCGACGCCCTCTATTCTGCTGCAGCGCAGACCGGACATCGATGCCGCCGAACGTCGGGTCTACGCGGCCAATGCCAGGATCGGTGTCGCTCGCGCGGCATTCTTCCCTGCCATCTCGCTTGGGGGCGCTGGCGGCTATCAGACGACGGGCCCCAATCTGCTGAGCGCTGCCAGCAGCTTTTGGGCTCTGGGACCGGCAAGCCTGTCGCAGACGGTGTTCGACGGTGGCAAGCGGGCGGCGGGCGTCCGCATTGCACGAGCCAGCTTCGAGGAAGCTGCGGCCAGCTACAGGCAGACAGTGCTCACGGCCTTCAAGGAGGTCGAGGATGATCTTGCCAATGGCCGCGACCTCGTGAAGCAGGAGGATGCGATGCGTAATGCGGTTGATGCCGCCGATACGACCCGTGAACTCGCCCTCACCCGCTACCGCGATGGGGCAGCCGACTACCTTGATGTGGTGACAGCCCAGACTGCGGCACTCGACGCTGAGCGGAGCCTCCTGGATTTGCACACCAGGCAATTGACGACAGCGGTCGATACAGCTCGTGCCTTGGGTGGGTTCGTCCAGCTCCCGCGGGAGGCGTATGATGATCGAGACGCGCACCCGAACATGAGGAGATAGCTGCGATGCCTTCCATCCGAACCGAAATCGTCCAAGCCAGAAAATTCGGCCATTTCCCGCGAGATTTTGGCGCGTGAAAAACGGCGACCGAAGATCTTTTGAGCCTGCGGCCAAGGTCCACGGGGAGTTCGAATGCTCAACGAGCTGAGGACCTTTCAAGCGATCCCCGATACCGGCAGCCCTACCGCCGAGGCTATCGGTTAGGCGCTTCGCCCTGACGCCGCAGGTAGGCTATTATGTCAGCTCGATCGAGCTTGTCCTCGACGCCCGGAAACTGCATCGAGGTGCCGGGAATCATCTTCTTGGGATTGCCGATCCAGCGGTCGAGAGTGGGAATGTCCCACCTGCCGCCCTTGTCCCGCATGGCGGCGGTATAGCCGAAGCTGGCGCTGTTCGTTCCCAGGGGCTTTCCATAGACCCCGAAGAGATTTGGGCCGCCACGGTCGGTAGCTCCGTCGGTGTCGGAATGGCAAGCTGTGCACTGGCCAAATTTGGATGCGCCGGAGTCAGCGTCAGCAACGCGCATCAGATCGTCGAGGGTGGGATTCGCACCTGCTGCGGTCAGGCGCTCCTGGTGGCGATCCTCATGGCAGCCGCCGGTCAGAACCAGAGCGGCCAGCAGGAACCCACACGCCAGCTTCGCAGGACCTCGCCCGGGATTTTCATGCTGGACAGTTTGCTTCCGCCAGGCAGCTTCACGTCCGGCAGGAACGTTCATGTCTCTTGGTCCCTCTTCGGAATTTCGATGCCGCCGGCATGCAGCCACTGCTGTAGCCTGAAGCTCATGGAGTTGAGACGATGCGCGTTGCTCCCAGCGGCATGAATTGTCCAGCCTAATCGATATGAAGGAGGGCGGCAGCCAACAGGACTTGCACGGGTGCGGCTTCGAGCGCTGCGGCGAGCACCGCTATGCACCCCGTGCTTCAGATAATTGACCAAGTCCTAGGAACCTGATCCGTGCCCTGCACTTCCATTTCGCTGGAGGTGCATCATGCCCGCACGCGCTTATTGGCAAGGACAGATCCGGCTGGCGCTGGTGTCGATCCCGGTAGAGGTCTACCCGGCCACGCGCTCGGGCGCGGCCATCAGCTTCCATCAGATCCATGAGCCCAGCGGCAAGAGGGTACGCTACGAGAAGGTGGTGCCCGGTCTGGGCCCGGTGGACCGCGACGAGATCCTCAAAGGCTATGAGGTCGAAAAGGGCGAGTACGTCCTGCTGGACGAGGAAGAGATCGAGGCGGTCAAGATCGAGAGCCGCAAGACGCTGGAACTGGTGCAGTTTGTCGAGAACGGCGCGGTCGATGTGCTCTATTATGAAAAGCCCTATTTCATCCTGCCCGCCGACGATCTGGCGCAAGAGGCCTATGTCGTGCTGCGCGAGGCCCTGAGGCAGACCGGCAAGGCCGGATTAGGCCAGCTTTCGGTGCGCGGGCGCGAGCAGCTTGTTTCGGTGCGCCCCTGCGGCAAGGGCCTGATCATGGAGGTGCTGCGCTATGCCGATGAGGTGGCCAAGGTGGCCAGTCAGTTCAAGGATCTGCCCACCGGCGACCCCAGCGAGGATCTGATCGAACTGGCCACCACGCTGATCGAGAAGAAGACCCACCCCTTCAAGCCCGAGGCCTTCCGCGACCATTACATCGACGCGCTCCACCGCCTGATCGAGAAGAAGCGCAAGGCCAAGGGCGGCAAGCGCATTCTGGAGGATGTGGAGGAACCCGACGGCGCCAAGGGCGGCAATGTCATCGATCTGATGGCGGCTTTGAAGAAGTCGGTGGGTGGCGGGGAAAAGGCTACCCCGAAGAAACCAGCCGCGAGCAAGCCGCGCAAGGCAGCGCCAAAACGCAAGCGCGCCTGACATGGCGCGCGCCGATCCGCTCAAACCCTATCGTGCCAAGCGCGATTTCACCCGCACCAGCGAGCCTGCCGGTGATGAAGCCATTGCGCGGGCTGCGGATGGCAAAGGCCCGATCTTCGTCGTGCAAAAGCATGATGCCACCCGCCTGCACTGGGATTTCCGGCTGGAGGTCGATGGCGTCCTCAAAAGCTGGGCCGTCACGCGCGGCCCCAGCGTCGATCCCGCTGACAAGCGCCTCGCCGTGCGCACCGAGGATCACCCGATGTCCTATGCCCATTTCGAGGGCAACATCCCCAAGGGCGAATATGGCGGCGGCACGGTGATGCTGTGGGATCAGGGACATTGGGCGCCGGTGGAGGGCAAGAGCGCCAAGGATATCGAAGCGGGCCACCTCCACTTTTGCCTCTTCGGCGAGCGGATGAACGGCGAATGGCTGCTGGTCCGCATGAAGCCGCGCGGGAAAGAGAAGCGCGAGAACTGGCTGCTGCGCAAGGTGCAGGATGCCCATGCCGGGCAGGGCGACATGCTGGTGGAACGCAACCTCACCAGCGTGCTGACCGGGCGCAGCATGGCGCAGATCGCGGCAGATACGGGCGGCACGCAATCGCTGGCGGGGAAGAAAGGCAAGGCCTTTGCAGAGGTGATGCAGCAGGCCGAAACCCATAACCGGAAGAAAGCCAAGGCCGCCCGTCCACGCGCTAAAACCCGGAGGGTTTCAGGCCCGCCCACGTTCGAACCGGTCCAACTGGCCACGCTGGTCGATAGCGTTCCGACCTCCAACGCCTGGATGCATGAGATCAAGTTCGACGGCTATCGCATTCTTGCTGCCGTTGCCGGGCAAACGGTGCGGCTGTTCACCCGCTCGGGCCTCGACTGGACGGAGAAGTTTCCGGCCATCGCTCAAGCGCTGACGCGGCTCGACCTGCCCGATGCTCTGATCGATGGCGAGATCGTCGCACTGGACTCCAAGGGGAACCCCAGCTTCTCCGCGCTGCAGGCCGCGTTGAAAGGCGATGGGCAGGCCCCCATGGCCTTCTTTACCTTCGACCTGCTGCGCCTTGCCGGGCAAGATCTCAAACCGCTGCCCAACATCGAGCGCAAGGAGCGACTGGAGGCCTTGCTCGCCGACGCCCAGCCGCCGCTCCATGTCGCCGACCATGTTATCGGCTCGGGCGAGGCGTTGCTCACCGCCATGTGCCGGGCGGGACAGGAAGGCATCATCGCCAAGCGCATCGATGCCCCCTATCGCGGGAAACGCAGCCGTGACTGGCTGAAGATCAAATGCACGCTGCGGCAGGAGTTCGTCATCCTCGGCTGGACAGAGAGCCCCGCCAAGGGCCGGCCCTTCGGCGCCCTGCTGCTGAGCCAATGGGAAGGCGGGACGCTGACCTACAAGGGCAAGGTCGGCACCGGCTTCGACACCGGCCTGCTGGCCGATCTGGCACGCACCATGAAGCCCCTCGCCCGCAAGACAGCGGCAGCAGAGGTCCCCCGAGCCGAGACGCGCGGCGCCCATTGGCTCCGCCCCGCGCTGGTAGCCGAAATTACGTTCGCCCAGTTCACCGCCGAGGGGCGTGTGCGCCATGCCAGCTTCGTCGGGCTGCGTCAGGACAAGAAGGCCAGCGATGTGACGCCGGAAACCAGCCAGCCCGCACCCGAAGCTCCCATCATCGCCATCACTCACCCGGACCGCGTCCTGTTCCCCGAAAGCGGGCAGACCAAGGGCGATCTGGCATCCTATTATCAGGCCATCGCCCCGCTGATGCTGCCCTTTGCCGCTAATCGTCCCTTGAGCCTCGTGCGCTGCCCGCAGGGCCGGGCCAAGCAATGCTTCTTCCAGAAGCACGACAGCGGCTCCTTCGGCGAGCATGTCTTTCATGTGCCGATCACCGAAAAGGACGGCGGTGCCGAGGACTATCTCTACCTCACCGAGGCGCAGGGCCTGCTGGCCTGCGTGCAGATGGGCACCATCGAATTCCACGGCTGGGCCTCCACCGCACAGCATGTCGAACAGCCCGATCGCATGATCTTCGACCTCGACCCGGATGAGGGGCTGGATTTCGCGCAGGTCAAGAAGGCCGCCAATGACATTCGCCGCCAGTTGGCCGATCTCGGGCTGGTCAGCTTTCCGCTGCTCTCGGGCGGCAAGGGGGTGCATGTCATCGTCCCCCTGCGCCCCGGCCATGACTGGGAGGCGCATAAGGATTTCGCCAAACGCTTCGCCGAAGCCATGGCGCTCAGCGAACCCGACCGCTTCACCGCCACCATGAGCAAGGCCAAACGCAAGGGCCGCATTTTTATCGATTGGCTGCGCAACCAGCGCGGCAGCACGGCGGTGCTGCCCTACTCCACCCGCGCCAGAGAAGGTGCCCCTGTGGCCGTGCCCGTCGATTGGGACGAGCTGGATGGCATGGACCATGCCCATCCCTTCTCCATCGCCAATGCCACAACGCTGATCGAGCGCGCGCAAAGCAAGGCGCTCAAAGGCTGGAGCTTTGCAGATCAAACGCTGCCCGATCTTTGAGCAGAGTATTTTTTGGCTTCCCGACATCAGTCCTAGGACCGTTCCGAATGTAGTAGGCGCGACACCTGAGCGGCCGCAGCAGCGCCACTGTAGCCCCGACTGCGCGACGCTTGCGATCACGGCTGGGGCAATCGATCGGTCTGCCAAGCAGGCTCGCATCGGTGATCACATGGGCATCTGTATGGTAGAGCGCATCGGCACCGCCATTGGTGCGCGCTGTTTGGAATTTCGCAGCTTTCTTCTCCGACCATGCCTGGGCGCCTCAATCGGGCAAAACTGCCCGCGCCATCTTGGCCTCATAAAAGAAGATGCCATAAGGATATCTCTCTCAATCATGCGTGATGACAGGGGATCTGGACTTGTCCGTTTATCTACACGGCCTTGCCGTGAAAAACTTTCGCGGCATCGACAATGAATGGCAAGAGGTCATGGGCATGGCCCGGTTCAATTTCTTCATTGGCCCGAACAATGCCGGAAAGTCGACTGTCCTCGATCTGGTTCATCGCTACTTCCCACTCAACCGGATCCAAGAACGGACGCCGCTCCCTCTCGATCTTCACCGCAGCGAGGCTTACGGACGCTTTGCCATTCGGGTCGCTTCACCGATCGCCCCTCTAAGGAAGCAGTTCGAGGAAGAGTTCAGAGGCGAGCGACGCGTCATCAGTTGCCTCAACACAGCACTGGATTGGCTTGCCAATGGCGGTGATCAGATCATCCTGGAAACCAAAAATCCGTCGCGTGATAAGGCTAGCTGGGTAGGCCGCAGCGATCAGGTAACGCTCACCAACCTCATCACCGATAGTGACTTGTCGTGGGCTTGGAACAAAGTGACCCGACGGACTATGGGCAGCCGGGATCTATGGGCTCAGGAGATCGCAACCTATCTGCTCAAACCGCTCGATCTCATCCTGCCGCAGATCCTCCTCATTCCCGCCTTCCGCCGAATAGGCCCTGGTGAACATTCCGGCGATGTCTCCGGGGTGGGCCTGATCGACCAGCTTGCCCGGTTGCAAAGCCCCCCGCATGACAGGCAAGAAGACAAGGACGTCTTCGAGAAGATCAATTGCTTCGTGCAGGACGTCACCCACCGCCCAGACGCAAGAATCGAGATCCCCTACGACAGGGATCACATCCTCGTTCACATGGACGGGCGTATCCTGCCGCTTGAAAATCTTGGAACGGGGGTGCAGCAGGTCATCATGCTGGCCGCCTTCTGCACCGTCTACGACGATCGCATCATCTGCCTGGAAGAGCCTGAACTTCACCTCCATCCCCTGCTCCAGCGCCGCCTCATCGATTATCTCGACACCAACACCAATAATCAGTATCTTATCGCCACTCATTCAGCGGCCTTTCTCGATCAACAGAATGCCGCCATCTACAGAGTCTGGCAGGAACAGGGCGCGACACGCATACGCCGCGCCGTATCCAAACAGCAGCGCTTCGAGATCTGCGAAGATCTGGGTCATCGGGCCTCGGACCTGCTGCAATCCAACGCCATCATCTGGGTCGAAGGCCCATCCGATCGGATTTACCTCAAACACTGGTTGAAGCATGTCGCTCCCGAACTCGAGGAGGCCTTGCATTTTTCGATCATGTTCTACGGCGGCCGCCTGCTCAGTCATTTGAGCGCCGACGACGAGGTCGATGACTTCATCAGATTGCGAGATCTGAACAGGAATGTCGCAATTGTCATCGACAGTGACAGGACGCATGCCAGGGACAGCATCAATCGGACGAAGCAACGTCTGCTGAAGGAACTTGCGGTGACTGGCTTTGCCTGGTTGACCAAGGGCCGCGAGATCGAGAATTACGTTCCGCATGACCTGCTGCAGGACGCTGTCAGACGGTCCGTGACAAACTACCTCCGCCCAGCCGAGGGCGGAATTTATGACCATGCGCTCCACTATGTCCGCAAGGGAAAGCGGCCTCGCGACCCCGAGGAGCGAGTGAAAGATGTCGACAAGGTGCGGATCGCCCGTGCCGTTTGTGAACAAGAGGCTGACCTCTGCCCCCTCGACCTCGAGCAACAGGTGAGGAAACTTGCCAAATTCATCAGGGCAGCGAACAGTCTGCAAGGACCGGAACATCCTGCGTAACCCAGGCTCCGCCTGACGGCGACCATGGAAGCAGGCCGTCGGCACGCCTGCTTCCGAAACCGGCCGTATGCTTGGCCGATCAACCTACATCTGCTGCCGTGCTCACCTGGACCAAAATCGACATCGTTATATTTGAAAAAATGACAGCAGGCATTTCACGCTATTTGAGATAGTGATCCGGAATTGGCATTTGATCAGGCCTGTTTAGCTCGCCAGTCACAGCCTTGGTAAAAAGCGTGAGCCATCGGTGCTGAAACTGATCTTCATCCTCGCCGTCCACAGCGAAAGGTCCATAAGCTGCGCTCGTAGAGCCCATCGTGTTTGAGAACGCGATCTGAAATTCCCGATCCTCTGGCTCCAGAGAGAATGGCTCATCCGCGCCATTTCTCCTTACACTGAAACTCCAAAAAGCAGTTTCTCGCCAACGATAGTTTGGATCGTCCTTCGATCGTCCAAAAAATAATGTTGAACTCCATTTATAATCACGATCTTCCGGCATCGCACGGCCTACATACATGATTGGAATGTCTTCAATGCTTTTCGCCGGGCGGGCCATCTTGGCCCGTTTTACGGAGAGTGTGGCGCTAGCCACGACTTCCCACGCTGAGTTAAAGCCATTTGATCCAATTTCTGGCCGCACCGCTCTCACGCCTGAAAATGAGAGCGTGCCACGACCAAGTGAAATTTCATTTTTTGATTTGCGGACATTATCCGATGCGGAAACAATTGCTGCCCACAAGCGGCTAATAATTGCTTCAAAATCATTACTAGCTTCATTTATCAGGTCTTTACGCTGACGCTCTACTGCAGCTTTCGCTTCAGCGGCAGCTTCGGCGGCAGCCGCTTCGCGAGAAACCTGCCCCGCTGCGGCAAGGAGGCCTGCATGTGCAGGCCGCTTGTTCGCGGACTCGACCGACCCGATAACTTCGATACAACGCGCTACAGTTGGCCTTGACGCCGGCGATTTCCGCAACATCTGCCCGACGAATGCAGCCAGACGAGGATCTCCGCCAAGTGCGGGCGCGACCGTGTGAAGGTGAGCCTCCCTGATTTCATCCTGAGATCCCGAAAATGGTGGGGCACCATTCAAAATTGTATGCACCATGCAGCCTAAGGCATAGACATCCGTCGCATGAGAAGGGGCCTCCCCTCGCCATTGTTCTGGCGCGCCATAGGCAGGTGTCAAACTACCACGAAGAGTGTGTAGGGATGTGCTATCCTCGACGAACTTCGCAATGCCGAAATCAGCTAGGCGCCAGCGACCCTCGAAATAAAGAACATTCCCAGGTTTGAGGTCCCGATGAACAATGTCGCCCACTTCACTCAGACCGTCCAAAACATCGAGGATGATCGCTTTAGCTTCAGTCAGAGTTAAGACGCTCTTGTCGTTAACTTCGTCTTGGAGGCTCCGATCACAGATTGGCATAATCAGAAAATAACTATCAGAATCAGAATCTTGACCATAGTCAATTACCGGAACCACATGATCAAGTTTCCGCCCGGCAAGGGATTGACCGATATTCATTTCCCGATGAGCGGCCTCGCTTGCAGTCAGCTTGAGGCGCTTGACCGCGACGGGTCCGATTGCGCCGGAACCACGAAACACCTCGCCAAATCCGCCGGGGGGCCCCAGTCGCTTTGCCTCGTCGAACGTCCACTCAGCGTTGTTCAATCGAATCGTTGGCATGCCGCCCTCCTTCCGAGGACGCTAGATGAGTGCGCCCGATTCGCGCAATATCGTTAATTTTCAGACTTCGAGCCGCGCATAAATGCTGCTCCTGCGGCGGCGCGCTTCATGCGGATCACAGCGCCGCTCGCAACATGCTTGCGCGCGGGCAACTCGGGGCCTGATGGTCTCATCTTCGGATTCGACCCGAGCGAAGCGTGGCGGGGCGCCCCGATCTCAGGAAAGCCAAGCATTGGCCAGGCGTCTCCACATTGAATGCGATCGTCTGCTGTCTCGTCTTTCGGGCGGAAGGGACGCCCACTTTTCGTAGGGAGAGACATGCGATCGCTGTCAGTGACTTGAGCGGCTCCAATCGCATGTGTATCGTGCTCAACGGATCAAAAATTGGGGGCGAATTACCATGCCGGACAGCTACTGGCGGCATCTACTTCATCGACCTCGGCGATCTCATCGCAATCGTGACTGGCGGAAGGAACTGGCCTCTGTTCCAAGGCATCTTTGCCGACAAGCAAGGCTTCACCGTCGACATCCAGCGGCTCAATGCATGGCGCCGACCGGTGATGCATGGACGCAGGATCGATCCCGTTCAGTTTGTCGAGCTTCTGTTCGTCGTGAACCGCCTGATGGCGTCGATCAGAGATTCGACCCATTGGCAAAACCACTGGAACGACGAGGAATGACCTGTTCCTCCGTCCTGCACGCAGGCGCTGTGCCGCTCATGCAGGACGGAAGGCAGGGGGCAAGCTCGGCGCCAGGTGCAGGCGACGCAGTCATCCCCCACTATCTCTAGAGGTTGTAGAACGCCTCGATATCGCGCTTCAGCGTGGCAACGCGCTGTTTCAGATGTTGCCATTCGCCTTCCTCACTCTGGGTTGCCGCCATATGGAGGAAGACACTGACCTGGTCAGATGCCGCTTGCGACCGCTGGCTTAGCAGTCGATGCAGTTCCGTCTGCACATAGAGCAGAGAGGGACGGTCATTGGGCGATACTGCCAAACAGGCCTGCACGAGCCCCGCCAATTCATGATCGTCCAACGGCTGGGCGATAGGACAGCCGGCGGCGACCCAGTTCCGCCAGAAGTCGTTCTGCTGCCACCGATTGAAGCCCGGATTGATGTGGCGATGCCAGTCGTGGCTGGATTCCCCGATCGGATGTATGCCGCAGGACATGAGTTCGTGAAGTATGATCCCCAACACGAAGACGCTGGTCTTTTCGCTAAGACCGGCCTTTGCCCATTGCTCGGGGGCCATATAGGGTCGAGATCCGGAATGCTCGCCGATTTCGGCTGCAAGATTGACGCTGCCGAAGTCGGCGACCAGCGGGCGCAGCCAGAAGCCGGCCTTCGGGAGCGCGATCGTGGCCGCAAGATCGCGAACGAAGATGTTTTCCGGCTTCAGGTCCTGATGGACGAGACCGCGGGCATGACAGTGGGCAAGGCCTGCCGCCAACTGAACCAACAAGGCCAACCGGCCATCGTCTTTCCAATTTTCGTCCTCGATGAAATCGGAGAGATCGCCTTCCCAGCGCCGGAAAAAGGCGACCGGCGTGCCCATGGTGAAGATCACGTCGAAGGGCCAATGCACGTTGGGATGATAATGTGCCGAAGCCTGGAGATTGATCTCTCGCAGGAAGCGCTTTGCCCGCTCTTCCGGCGGAAGATTTTGGGTCCACTTGGGAAACTTGGCGCAGGTCAGACGAGGCTTGACGTTCCTACCGTTGTCAAGAAAGACGATCTCTCCCGAAAAGCCGGCGCTCCTGTCCATCGCACTCTCGGCCTTTGCGAGAAAGGCAAGATGTTGCCCCCGCTGTTCGGGGGACAGGTCGTAGAATGGCTCGGACATAATCATGGCTTCCCTGTAAATGAGGCAAGGCCCCCGCGTGCATCAGTTGCAAGGCGGCCTCGGATGGGCATTGAAATTTCAAAAAATCCAAACTCTTCCGATGCGCTCCTTTCGTGATGGCTTCGCTGCAGGCGACTCAACCCCTAAGCGCCGACGGAGCAACCAACCCTGGCAGGGATGGTCAAGCTGAACACCAACGAAATACCTATGGGGCCATCGCCGACCGCGCTGGCAGTGCTGAAGTCTTCCGTTACTGCGCTGCTAGCGCTCAGCCCCGAGCGCCCTGCCGTTCGGACGGTGACTTCCGAAAAGCAGCCAGAAGGCTTCGGCGATTGGCATCAGCGTGGGCGCATCGAGGCGTTCGACGACATGCTGGCCGAGCAGGACGTCGTTTCTGAAGGCCAGAGGTGTCGGATAGCCGTCACCGACGATCATGCCGGAACCCTTGGCTCCGCAGACGCTGACCAGGATCACCCAGGGCCCGTCGATGCCATGGGGCCGCAGCTGCATCTGCGTGGCGCTAGCCATCGCCAGGAGCCCCTGTTCGAAATGGCCCGGCCAGACCAGGCGGCGCTCCACCCCGTAGACGTCGCGAACGCCGCCGATCACGAAGGCAGCATCGACCCGCCCGGTGCGAAAGGTCATGGCATAGGCCTCGACCCTGCCGTCCTTGTCGACGGGCCCGTGCTGCAGGACACCCTCGATCGTATCGAGCGCATATCCTCCCCCACGGACGGGCACGACGGCGTTGTCGCGCGTCACGGCGATCTGGCGCTCTTCCCGAAAGAGCCCGAGTGGCGCGATCGAGACCACCGTTGTCGGGAATGCATCCAGCGCGAAAGGCATGTCCACGCCCTGCGAGGCGGCGATCGCCTCGGCGTGAAGCTGGCGGAACTGCTGCGGCAGCTGCGCCGCGCCGGTGAACGCATGACGCAGATCGTGGACGTCCAGCTCGTATTTCCCACGGCTGTTGCGCCCGTAGAAGCGCGCGCCGTTCCTGAACGTCACGCGATGAGGCGCGCTCAGGCTGCCGGGAATGCGCAGGACCAGGGCGCTACGCCCGTTGGCAAGCGGCACCCGGCTCGTCCTGACGCCGATCAGGCGCGGATCGACACCGGTCTGCAGCTTGCCTTCGAGCCTGAGGATCGCGGCATCCGGGTCGTCAGCCTCCACTCCGGTAACAGCCGCCGCCACCCCGTTGGCCTCGTCGATGCCGTAGACGATGTCGCCGCCCTGGGCGTTGGCAAAGGAGGTCACGTCGGCGAGGAACTCGCGGGACGCCTCGTCACCGCCGCCAGGCAGATCACGCTTGAACTCGAGGGAGCGGCCTTCCGATATCTGATCGTCAACCAGGCGCTGAAGTGCCGCCTCGTCGATGGCGTCGATGGGCATTTCGATCATGAGGCCGTAACGTCCCTTGTCTGAAAGGCATTGTCTCGAAATATGGTGGCAAGGCCCGCCAAGCAGGCAAATTTCGATGCCGTATGGCTACTCGGCTTCCATCAGCATGGCCTGAACGCGGAGGTTGACCTGCTCGACCCTGGAATCCTCGGGAAATCTCGCCACGGCGACCTTCCAGACTTCGAGCGCCACCTCGGGCAGGCCCGTGTTCCAGAGCAGGCCGCCCAGATTGAAGACCGCCGCAGCGTGGGCAGGGTCGAGCTCCATGGCGCGGAAATAGGCTGCCATGGCCTCCAGGGGCTCGTCGAGATGCTCATAGGCGATTGCCAGCTCGCACCAGCTCTGGGCGTCAGGCTGAATGTCGTGGGCCTGCTGCTGCAGCAGCGGAAGGCTTTCCTCGAAGCGGCCAAGGGCGTTGAGCACGACGGCCAGGCAGTAGCCATATTCGCCGTCGGCCAGGTCATAGGCTCTCCGGTAGCAGCGCTCGGCCTCGTCCAAGTCATCCTCGCGCTCCGCCCAATGGCCTAGACGATCCCAGAGATAGGCCGCCCCGTCGTCACCGCAATGTTCCGCGACGGCTTCAAGCTCGGTCCTGCAGTCCTCGTAGGTGCTTTCAAGGTCATGGTGGGTCATGCTGAGGTAGAGCGTGGCCGACAGAAGCTCCACCCGGGCCCCGACGTCATCCGGATGCGTGAGCAGGTAGAAACGCCAGAACGTCAGGGACAGGCGCGCGTTGGACTGCGAGGCCCTGCCGAAGCTGCCAACCTGTCGGCGACACCATGGCCAGATCCACGGATGGGCGGCAGCTTCGGTCAGCAGCGTGCCGATCTCACGAAAGGCGCTGCGCCCCTCGCCCAGGTTGAACAGCGTGTTGATCCGCCAGCCAGCGACCTGCAGCAGCTTGCCCCGGCTGCCGTCTCCGGTCATGACCTTGTCGAAATGCTCGAGAGCGGTATCGAATTCGCCCAGGCGCATATGGTGATGCCCCATCGCGACATGGGCTTCGGGAAGCGAGGAGTTCCTCCTTAGGGCCTCGCGATAGCAGGCGACACCCGCCTCGCTCTCTCCCAGCCGGGACAGGCAGGTCCCCAGGTTCTTGTATAGCCAGGATGAAAGGTCCGGCATCGCCATCAGTTTCGGGTCCGCCATCGCGGCCTCGTATTCGATCCTTGCGTTCGCGTCCTCGCCGAGCGCCACGAAGGCATTGCCGATGTTATATCGCACTGCGCTCGACATGAGCCGTCCGTCGTCGAGCCTGCGCCTGAAGTATGAGATCGCCTCGCGGATGCGGGGGGAGGACGAGCCGTTGCCGTCAAGCCCGAGATTGATCTCAGCCATGTAGCAGTGCCCCATGCGGTCGTGGTCCGGTCCGAAAAGGGCGGAGAACTTTTCGAATGCGGCGGCGATCACGTCGTCGGCACCGTCGCTGAAGAGCTGCCCCAAGAGCCGAAAGGCGGCATCTCCATCGTCAGGAATATATAGATCAGGGACGGAACGCCGCAGCCGCGCGCTCAGTTCGGCGGGATCCGCAGCGGCTTGGGATTCGCGTCGGGTGCGCTCGGCGCTCGCGTTCGACCGGGCCAGCGCCGCAACGCTCTTCAGGCGATCCACCGTCAGGATCTCGGTAAACACGACGGACACCGTCTTCTGCTTGGTCCAGTCGACCTTCCCATGTTCATAGCGTCGGATGACGGCTTCGGCGGAGCAGATGAACAAGGATCGGCTAGGAAGGTGGAAGCAGACGTAGAAGCTGTAGGGGTTCATCGCGAGATAGTTGAGGTTGGCCTTGGTCACGTCGATGCTGACCGACCCGTCCGCACGCAGGGGCTTTTCGGTCCCCTTCACCTGCACATGCACCCTGATGTTGGTCATGCCGCCGTCGATCGCAACCTCAAGCTGGCAGTCGGAGCCATAGTCCTTGCGGTCCGGGCCCTGGACCGTGAATGCCCCGCTGGCCAGCACCTGCCTCTCGAAGGCCGCGAGAGCCTCATCCTCGACGACGTGATTTCGGTCTTGCCGCGGCAGGTTATCGAAATGGTTCATAAGGAACTTTTCTTCGAGCGTCGGCCAACCCTTGAGGACGGTCGTTCATGCAGGCCAAGTGATCGGTCTCCTGCGCCAATAGCGATCAGCGCCGACGCGCCTTGGTCTGGTCCCGCCCACCGGAGCGGACCTGCCTGCACTCACGACGGAAGGTTTCGTAGCTGAAGCGCGGAACGGCCTGGCCAGCATAGAGGTGATGTTCACCCTGACGCACGCGATGGATGTCCTGAAGCACCTCAGCATAGCCGTCGCGCATCGTGATGCCGGATGCTTTGACGCGAATGGCATGGTGCCTGCGCAAAGCCCGCGCGATCCGCCTCGCTTCAGCAGGCGCCTGGCGACGAGGGCGCAGCGAGGGTAGGCCGGCCTTCTGGCGACGGTGCTCGGCGAGCCAGCGCCTCACTGTGCCGGGATTGGCGTATTCGCCGAACCGTGTGCGGAGTTCGTCCGTCCAGTGTTGATGGAGGGCGATGGCGATCGCCTTTTCGCCGTTAGGCACGTCCAGTCCGTCGAGGAGTTCGCAATGTGCGCGGATCACGGGATCCCAGTCGGATAGCACCTGCTGCTGCACCTTCTCGGCAGGCTGCGCGGACTCGAGCCGATAGTGGACGACGGTCGGCGTGTTCCGATCCAGCCTGCTTCCGGCACGCGCCCTAGTCGACACCGACTGCACGACGAAATCTTCCGCGATCGCTTGGCCGAAGCGTTCTAGGACGGTGGTCTGGATCGACGGGTCGTGGATAACGACCGTGATGCTCGGCTTTTTCTCGTCGAAATCGTCCATGCCGTCATCCGCCCCGATGCTGAAAGTGTTCGTGCCGTCCTGCAGATCGGAAGCCTCCCGACCGGCGTCAAGCGCACCGAACGAAATTTTCTCTTCGGTCGACGTCGCCGCGTCGCTGCGCGGGCCGAGCCCGCAGCGCTCGGTCAACTCGGGAAGGCGTATGAAAGCCTTGGGCAAATTTACCGCAGGAGGCGGGCATCGGGTCATCGGGTCGTCCATCGCAACGCGCCCGTCCTTGGCCCAGGCGGATCGCAATCAGGGTTGGACGCCCGCCGTTCACGTCCTCGAAGATGAGGGCGGCATCGACGGTCGCCTGGCCTTCCCCCGTTTTAGGATCGTCTCAAAGATCGCGGAAGGGCTCGCAGCCATTTTCTCGCAGGGCGCCTCTTCGCTTTAGCGCAGATCCTGCGGATGGCCTCGACCCCTTGGAAGCATTAAGATCCACCGACTTCCAGGATCTGAAAAGCGGTTGTCGCAACCGGCTGCCTGGGGGAAGCAGTTTGCTGCCAGATCATGAAACGACCGTGATCTCGAACGGTTGGAAACCGGCTCGCCTCGCGTGCACGGAGAGTTTCAGATCTCTTATCTCTTATCCAGTAAGATAGATAAGTAAGAGATCTGAGCGCGAGCGCGAGCGTGACCGCGCGCATGCGGCAGCTCCTTTCGAATATCAACAATTTCATACTGTTGATTTTCAAGATATTTTTAATTTCTTTCGAAAATCACTCAGAAAAGCTCGTGGTTAATAAAGGTAAAAATTTCTGCAGTTATGCAGATGTGTGCATGTGAACACCGGATATCGCCCGGAAATTATGAACATGTGTGCTCCGCTATCCCCGAGTCGTGGCTCATCACGCGCGCACATGTGTGCATAACCCCGGCAGCTTCGAACCAGTTCTAACCACTTTTGCGGCTACACCTGTGCATAATGGCATCCGCCTTCGTCATTGCTATCCGGTCGCAGGTTACACATGTGCATAATTTGTCGAGGTCCACGCCCAATTCGGGTCACACATGTGCATAATGGTTCCGGCAGCTGATTTTTCGCCCACGCGGCGGGCTACACATGTGCAAAACGTCTCGGCCCTTTTGCGAAATTCGCGGCACACATGTGCATAATGGTTCCTCCCATCGCTTCGGCAAGGAAGTGATCCAGAGATCTCTGCATTCGATCCGCACGACGGCGCAAGCTGCGGCAGCCCGGTAGGCGGCCCGCGCCTACTGGCTCGATACCATCAGCGCATCCAGGGTCGGGGGCGTGATGGTGCCGGTGGCCTCCAGCCCCCTCTTGGTCTGGAAGCCCCGAAGGGCGGTCCGCAGCGCAGGCCCGACCAGGCCGTTGATAGGACCGTGGTAGTAGTCCTGCGCCAGCAGGGCGATCTGCACCCTGCGCACGATCGCGGCGAAGCGCTTGGTGCGCCCCGACAGCACGGGCAGCCCGTCCGGCGCCGGTGCGCTCGCCCGATCCGTGTTGGAGAACAGCGGCTGGACGGACGGCATGCTGACCGGAGGCGGGGGCGGAGGAGGTGGAGGCGCGGGCACCGCCGGAGCGGCCGGCACCGGCGAATAGTAGCCGCCCCCGTCATATCCGCCGGTGCTGGAGCGGTGGCTGGTATGGCTGTAGTGCCCTCCCCCGCCACCGCCCGAGCTGTGGCTGGCATGGCTGCTGTGACTGCTATGGCTGCTGTGGCTGGCCAAGGTCACCAGATGATCCTGCGAGAAGTTGCGCAGGACGCTGCCGTTGTTCGGGTCGTCGCCGCCGGTCGTGGTGATCTGGGGCTGCGCGGCCAGGGCGGGATCGTGCGAACCTAAGCCGGCGGCGAGCAGACTGGGAATGAGGAAGACGCGGCGCTTCATAGGGGCTCCACCATCGCACCGGCCTCTTCGTCCGGGTGCCATTCGAAAAATCCGCTGCAGTTGGCCTGCTCGGCGCATCCTGTGCAGGCGGTCGGATACTTGCGCTTCCAGTCGGAGATGGAGGCGATTGCGACACCCCGGTAGGCGGGAGGGACGGTGCAGCGCGGGAAATTGAAGAGCTGCGCCCTCACCCCGTGCATCGTGGCCCAGTCGATGGCTCCGGCCACCATCTGGAACTGATCACGGTGGTCTACGAAAAGCGTGCGCCAGCGCCCCTTGGCGAAGCCGATATGCTCGAGCTGCATGATCGACCAGACCTCGACGAAGCGCAGCCGGGAAGCCACGAACCTGGACAGTTCAGGCAGAGCCGCCAGATTGGACGACACCAGCACGGTGCGCAGCTCGACGCGGGCCCCGGCCATCAGCAGAGTGGCAAGACCGTCCTGCAGCGCGTCGAAGGCACCTTCCTTGCCCACGATCTCGTCGTGTAGCGGCGCGGAGGCCGCATAGAGCGGCACGCCCCAGCTCACCTTGCGGTAGAGCGGATCGCGCAGACGGGGCACGTCATCCTCGGTGAAGTGCTGCCCATTGGAGAGGATATGGAAGCTCAGATCCGGCCGCTGGCGCAGGACGCGCTCCACCATGGAGAGGAGCTGATCCTTGTAGAGGGTCGGCTCGCCGCCCGAGATCCCGATGTGGAGGCCTGGTTCGGCGAGCAGGCAGGCATCTTCCAGATAGGCGAAGCGATCGACGTGGGTCTTCTTGGGCGGCTGGGAGCACATCACGCAGAGCTGGTCGCACCGCTCGGTCACCAGCAGGGTGTTGTGGGGCGAGCCGGCCCGCAGGATGCGCTCGACGCGCCCAGTGCGGGGCTGGACGAGGACGACGTCACCGTCGAGCGCTTCCGCAGTCGCGCCATCAATCGCGAGAATGCCGCCGGCGCCGGCATAGGTCACGCCGCCATCGTCCTCGTCGACCATCAGCGAATCCCACACGCCGTCTACCGGCCCCTCGCCCGAGCGCAGGCGGGTGACGAACGGGGCTTCGGCGTCGCTCATCGCGGGAAGAACGAGAGGGATCATGCCAGCACGTCCCCGAAGGCCTCGGGCGTGCCGGGCAGCCGCAGCCAGCGGCCGAGCGAATAGCGCACCGCAGGATCCTCGTCGTAGATCAGCGTGAACACGAAGTCGAAGAGGTGGAGATGCCGGCGGCAGAACTCGGTTTCCTCGCGCGGCATGTCGATCCGCCCGTAGCGGGCGATGTCGTCGATCAGATCGCGGCCGCAGTAGGGCTGATAGGCGCAGCGTCGGCAGGCCGGATCGTCGTCGTTGCTGGCATGGCGGTTGAGCGTATCACGCGCCTGCGTGTTCCAGCCTTCCGCGATCGTGCCGATGGACAGATCGATGACGCCGGAGCGCGAGAGCATGCGCGCCTCGTCGGTCGGAAAGACGGTGCCGTCGTGATCGACCACGATGTAGTCGACGCCCATGGGATTGGGGCTGCGCAGATCGACGTGGCGTTCGCGGCCTGGATAGAAGATGCGCCGCAGGGCGATGCTGAAGTATGTCTCCTCCAGAACCCTGCTGCGATCCTCCCAGTTGCGCCGGATGATGCGGCGCACGAAGGCCTCGTAGTAGCGGCGCCATTCGTCGCCCTGCTCGCGCGACGCCTTGTGGCGCTTGCGGGCGAAGCCCTGGAAGTTGATCGGCCGTAGGAAGATGCTCTCGAAGCCGTGGTCGACATAGCTCTGGATCAGGCCGTCGATGTCGGGCGGCGAGACGGGATCGATGGTTGGTAGGGCCGAGATCTTGGTCGGTCCGTAGCGCTCGGTCAGCATCCTGAGGTTGGCAAGGAACTGCTCCGTCATCGCGGGCGCCCCGGTCCGATTGTGGCCGTGGGTCATGGCGTCGCCGTCGAGCGAGGTGCTGATGAAGACGTCGGGGCGATCGAAGATGGCCAGCACCTCCTCGGTCACGTTCTGAAGGTTGGTGCAAATGACGAACTCGGCGCGCTCGAAGCGGGCGCACCGCTCCATGACCGCGCGGATGAGGTCGGGACGCAGGGTGGGCTCGCCGCCCTGGAACTCGATTTTCACCCGCCGGGCTTCCAGCGAATCCACGCATGCGAGCACGGCAGCCAGCGTCTCCTCGCTCCAGTCGAACCCCTTGCGCCCCTCGGCGACGCGGGAGACCTGACAGTAGGAGCAGGACAGGTTGCAACGCAGGGTCGGCACCAGGATCAGATAGTCGAGCTGGCTGACCGGGGATGACCGCCGGAAGAGATCGAGCGTGCGGGCCGCCGAGGCGAGCCTGTCGCCGGGGGAGACGACGTGGCCGTTCAGGCCCAGGAACGCCCGGTCGGAATCGTCGAGCCAGCCATGCTCCAACCTGTCCAGCGCCGGTCCCGACGCCAGGAAGAAGCTGCCGGTCTCGGCGACGCAGAGGTTGCGCCCGTCATCGAGCGGCCGTGCCTTCAGGGAGGTGTGCACCATCATCCGGAAGGCTCAGCGCATTCCTGGAGGCGATATCCGGCCGCCCGATGACGCGGCCACTCTGTCCCTTGTCAGCACCGCGCCGGCACCGGATCCGCGCCGACCGGACGCGACCTTAGAAGAAATGAAATTCATCTTTGCCCCCGCATGTCGGCGCAAGCATTATCGGCATGGCATCCAATAGGCAAATGAAAGAGAACAGCTGCGAAGCGGTTGCCCTGATGGACATCTTCGCTAAAGAAAGGCGCTGACGATTTAGGGGGAGCGGTGTGATCGATCCGAGGAAGCAACGTCAGACGCCTTCTTTTCCGCCTCCGGTTCCGACACCGGGAGCGCCCAAGAAGGCAGGCGGCTGGGGCCCGCTCGCATTTTTCGGCGCCATCGTCGTCGGCGCCCTGGCGCTAGGCCAGTGCTCTACCAGTAGCAGGAACGCTGGATCCGCCGCAACCGACGTGGCGCAGAACGCCATCGGCAGCGCCATCGATGCCCAGACCGCACAGGGCGTGCCCATAGTAACGCCTCTGAGCAAGAGCGATGTCCAGATCGGCATGAGCCACCTCAGGCAGGTCGCGAAGGCGGAGGGGCTCGCCGGCGAGATGATCTACAGCCAGAACTGCTACGATGCACTGAGCCGACACTTCACCTGGCCCAAGCTAGACCAGTGCGGCGCGTTCGATCTGGGTGCGGCCCAGTCCCTGGGCGACGGCACCGCCACCGGCTTCGACAAGGAAATCGCCTGGTTCCAGAGCGAGGCTGCGGCAGGACGCTACATCAAGGGGGCCACGGCGGCGGGCGAGGAGGCCGAGAAGGCCGACGTGCGCCTGAACGACCTGCAGACCCGGGTGACAGCCGGCCATCCGGTCGGGTTCAAGGGTGAACAGCCGGCCGGCGGCATTCCGGCAAGTGCCGACGCAGTAGCGCCGGAGGCGGCACAATGAGAAAGCCCCTGCCCCACTCCGCTCGCTCTGGCCGCGCCCTCGCGGCTACGCGCCTACTCGCCGCGATCGTTCTGGGTGTCGCCACGCTCATCGCGTCAACCGGCGAAGCCCGGATCTCTCACCGCCATGCCAATTATGCGACCTACCACGGCTTCGGCCCTTCAACCGGTCGCCACTATCGAAACGTCGATGGCAATTCAGTGCACGCTCCCATGCAGGCGGCCAGCCGCCCGGCGGGTGCATCGGCTCATTGTCGCGATGGATCCTGGAGCTTCAGCCAGCACCATCGCGGCACCTGCTCGCATCATGGCGGGGTGGCAAGCTGGTGAGCCGCAGGGACCATCGTGACCGTTCCAATCGGTGGCCCCTGCTGGAGGCGGCTGTTCTGGGCGGACTCATGCTACTCGGCCTGGCCACCACCGCAATCGACTGGATGAAGGGATTGCTGTTGCCCTGAGGTAAGGGTTCTCCGGCCCGCCAGGGCAAAACGCCCGCGTTACCTCGGCCACGCGGACTTAGGAGAACAGCTATGATCGAGGCGCTGTCCTATGAGCGCCACTTGTCAACTTGAGCTGACGGATGCCATTTCACGATATTCGCCACATTAATCGCGACCTATAATTAAAAATGGATTTCACTTTATTTATATTTTGCAAATATGCAATATAGTGTTAAATTTTTAGCACTTTCTTATTAGCTTAATACTGAATATTATCATTGATACATCAAATGTGATTCTACACCTTATAAACTTCTAGATAGGGGGCGAATCATGTTCATGGGATTTTCTGCAAAACGCTGGAATGCGTCGTTTTATCTGGCGTCCTGCGCCGCGTTGGTCGCCACTCCGGCGCAAGCCGATACCGCTACCGGCATTCTCGCCGGATTGGGACTCACCGCGGCGAGCGGCGACACCAAGGTGAATACGGACGGGACGATGAGCGAGGCATCAATCCGCAATGCAATGCTCTTGCGACAGGCCGCGACGAAAATCGACGTCAGTAAGGTTCCCACTGATGGGAAGATATTGATTCTTGACGGAACAAGCACCGCAGACTTCTCGCAATACGATATGGTACTTGCGCAGCTTGATCAGGCCGTATCGGTCGTGGATTCTGCCAGTTCGTGCGTAAGACCTTTGGACATGCAAATCGATGAAGAGAGTGTAGCTAAGGCCGCCGTGGGAGCGATCGCTACGGATACATCCGTCTCAACCATCAAGACCAGTCTCACGTCGAACATGCTTTTCTCGGAAATCGCCGCAAACCATCCAGGACAATTTCTCTTTTCCGGTGACGTCGTCAAGATCAATCCCCAGAATTCGAAGGTCATGACGGCCTATGAAAGCCTCATGAGCAAGACGAACGCTCTTGCCGCCAAGGGCTGCACCGGCGATGATGTCAAGAAGGCTGTAAGCAGTGCCCAAGCGTTGATTACCAATCTTAACACCGCGCCAGACAAGACAGGCCTCACGCCACTCATTGCGGCAATGCGGTCTGAGGCGCTGAGCAGAACGGTGACGCATGTTCTGCGAGTCAATATTGAATATCAGGGCGGAACGAGCGTGGTTCGATCAGGTATCCAGTTCAAACTCGGCATTCCCGGAGCCGTCTTGGTGGCGAACGGCGTTGTGGTGTCTTGGCATCTATCTGACGCGACCAGCGGCGTCATCACCGGAAGCGGAGTCGTGATCTGCAAGACATCGCCAGTCAATTACAAGGATGTCTACAAGAACAATAAGACAATCGATCAATCCGCTTGCAACCCCATCTGACTATTCGCCACTGCTGGTGCTGAACGAGAGGCCTCGTGCCACTGCGGCGGCGGCGCCCCCCAACCGCTGCGCCATGGCCAGGCGATTGCAACAAAAGATGATCTGACGGGATTCTACATTGGCATAATCTGCATGATCTGCATGTTAGTCTGGGTGCCTCGCCCCAGATTTCCGCCTATGAGCAATGGGCTATCGATGTCGGCTTCTTCGATTGCATTCCGAGAACGAGAGCGGAGCTCGTGGGGTCGGAGGTCCTCTCACTGAAAAAAGAGGCCAGCCCTAGTGCCGGCCTTCTGGAAGTTGGGAGTTGCTGAAATGGCCAATCGGCTTACGTTCATGCCAGGCGCTCGGCCGACTTGAATGGACACCCAGGCGATGGAGTGAATTTTGAACACGCTGGCGATTAAAGTGCGGCATAGGCCAATCAGGATAGGATGGTGCGTCGCTAGCGGAGACTTCGAAGCATTCCGTCAAGCGGCGAGGCGCTCGTTCTCACTGTGGGGCGGGCGCTTCAACCCTATCATCCCAGTCGACGATGCTGAACAAGGTCGACGCTTGATCGATCAATTCGGGGTAGATTGCCTCTATCCCGCTTCCCGCACCGAAGCGGTTCAAGCCTTCATCGAAAGCCAGCAACATCTGCCTTGGCCTGGAATTAATGGTGGTTTCGTGCAGGAGCGCGGTAATGGCCGAAAGGTATCGACGTTTGCGGACCTGCTCGCTCCAACCCGGCAATTGTTTGAAAGCCACTTCAAAAACAACCCGCATGCCGACCCGCTTCTGGTCCTGCATGAATGGTCTGACGGGGATCCGCTGAGGGACATTCTTCTCGCAACTTTCGGTGAACTGCCGCCGATCGAGGATGCAGCTGAAGACTATCGCGGCTTGCTGCAGGCAAACCTTCGGGCCCAACCGCAAAAGATCGCGAGCGACCAGCCGGTTACACTACCCGATTTCGGTAAGATGTCGCTATCCATGTTCAACGCGGAGGGGTTGAGACGACATTACTCAGTTAGACCCAAATGGCGCCAGCCCGGCTTCTATTTGGGCGACGCCAACGATTTTGACGACCTTGTAACATTCTGGAACTTGCGAGCTGCCGACACTGCCTTGCAATTCTACGACCCTTCCCATGCAGAAAGGCTCGATCACCTCAAGGACCAGTGGCTGGGACGCATCCCTCCGCTTCTTAAGCTGAACAGGCCCCAACGAACTGCAGTCTGGTCACGCCGTCGCCCCGCGCCGGAAGAACTCCTAACGTTCGGAGAGAACCTATCCGTTTGCCAAGTAGGCCCGGAATATTGGAACGCCAGGGATGCGAAGGTCCCGATCATGGTCTTCGGGGACGGTGACGCCCTGGCCTCGATTGACAACAGCGCCGAGCGGCCGTCCATATCCTTTACGATCCCGAACTCTCCGGTGAAGGAAGTGGGTCAATTTTCCGCGCAACACTATGTGGCCGTGATCGAACCCGGAGCGGGGCTTTTCAGGAACGAGCGCTTCACTCTCAACTTTCCGTTCATTCCCGAGCTAAACGAGTTCTACGCGCGAAACTCGATCTTCCATTGGAACAACGCAAGAGTTGAACCCGGAGGGCTTGGTGTCATCGTCGATGGATCGGCCAACCATCTATCGATGCGCGCCATTGATACCGGCAAGCTTCTGGAAGCTATCTTCTCGGCGTTCGGGATCGTCGCGATGCCAAGTGCGGCAGGCCTCGTCTGCAATAGGCTGATCCGGCAAATGGGCGGCATCGACGACTGCCGGGTCTTCCGAATCGGAGGAGTACGGGACCTAATTGCGAAATATTCTCCGGATCAAAGTTTCACCACCAGCGCCGCAAAGCAGATCATCAGAGCCCAGAACACGGGGTATCCGCTGAGCGCCTATCAGGATTTGCACATCGAGCTCCGCAAACCGGGCGAACACCTCACGAACGACGCTGTTCTGGCCCATCTCCTGCGCAAGGAGATCTTTCGGCCGGGCCTCAAGCTCGACTGTCCGAACTGCCAGCTCGACTTCTGGAGATCGCTCGACGATGTCAGGACGAGGGTGGACTGCGAATATTGCGGCCATCAGTTCCACATCGGGCCCCAGCTGCGCGACAGGGATTGGGCCTATCGACGCTCGGGCCTCTTTGGCCGCAATGACAATCAGGAGGGAGCGATCTCTGTCGTGCTCACGCTTCAGCAGCTAGCGCATATGCATGACATATCGCCCAGTCTGTTCGGGACGGCAATGTCGCTGGTCTCCAAAGGCGCCGCGATAGAACCTTGCGAAACCGACTTTGTCTTCGTGACCTCTAGGGGACGCGACCATCGCCTTCAGGTCGCCATCGGCGAGTGCAAGACCCGCCATCCGATTACCGAGGATGACGTGCAAAATCTCCTGCGCGTTGCCAGGGCGTTCCCGGAAGATCGGTTCGATGTCTTTCTGATCTTTGCTAAGCTGGCCGCGTTCACTGAAGCTGAGCTTGAGATGATAGGCGCCGCCAACGAGGAGCATGTGCAAAGGGTGATCCTGTTGACGGACCGTGAGCTTGAGCCCTGGTCTCCTTACGAGCGAACCGCCAAGGAGTTCGATATCAATCCAATCGTTGTCGATCTTGAGGGTATGGCCAACACGACCCACTCCGTTTTCTTCGAGAAGAGGCTGCGTAACCCCTGAAGAGCTCGCAGCCCTCTCCTTCATCTGAGAAAAGGGGCGGTCCGGCGAACGCGTCGCCCTGACGGAAACGTGTCGTCAGGGCGAAAGGGTGATATATGAAGGCGCTGTGCAAGCGGGAACAACGCCGACTTCGCGGGGGAAGCCGCCACCCCGCGTCAGAGGGCAGCCGAGCCCAAGGCCCCCCAAGGGTCGAGACGCCGCTCTGTGGCGAAGCCCACTGGGACCTGTTCTCGTCATCGCCGACAGGACCTTGAGGGCTAGATGGTCAAAGGCACTATGCCGACGAGGGCTGCATTGCAGCATGCAGTTCCCGTCCGCGCCTCCCGATGATAGCAATGACCGCCTCCGGCGCGAGCGCTGCGATGGCATCGCGGTCCATTATCCCGGCGCGCAGCAGAGCGAGGATCTCACCGCGGATCAGCGCAAAGCCGAGCCTGCTTAGCGGCACGGCCTCGACGGGAAGCCCTAGGTCGAGTCTGTCAAGGAGCAGCGCTGCCGCCTCCTCATCCTCGGCCCGCCCGAGCACGATGGCCGAGATGCGAAGCGCGGATTCTAGAAGGAACCGGGAGCCGGTCGCGTAGCCGTTGATGTCCCCATGTCCGACAGGGGCGAAGGGGCCGGAGGAGTAGCGTGCCTCGATCTCGCCGACCGGCTCGCCCGCGAGCCAGTCACTGACGACGAGCGCCCTCTTGCATCGCGCATAGAACTCTACGTCGCTCTGGGCGCGGTGCCTCATCGCTCCGGCGATTCCGTGGCCAAATCGGTCCTGCACTTCGCGCGGCCAGCGCGGTTCGCCGCCGCGCTTCTGCGGCGTATAGTCGTCGTCTCGTTCCGGCAGGCATTCCACCAGGACGAGCAAGCCTTCCAGCGTAGTCTGCGCCGGATCGACGCGGTGGAGCAGTTCGACCAGCCGCATCGCGGACTCGAAGGTCAGCGGAGACTCGCCACAGGCCCTTCCGAGCATCGTCAGGCGCATGATCTCGCCCTCCACCTCGATCAGACCGTCGCTGAGCATACGGTCGAGCAGCCGCTCCAGCGCGGGCACCATCCGCTCGCTCCAGGCGGGATTCCGCAGGGCTGCCAGATAGCCGCCGTAGGTGTTGGCAATGAGGTCGATCACGGCGGCACGAGGCACGTCCCTGACCTGGGCCAGCAGCCGGATGACCCAGGTGCCGGGATCATTGGGATCGAACGAGGAGGCAATCGCCTCGGGCCGTCCCTCGACATAGCGCCTGAACAGCTGGCTGCGCTCGATCGAAGTCTCGGCGATCAATATCGCCTTGCCTTCCGCCTCGTAGCCCAGCCGCCCGGCCCGGCCCGCCATGTTCTTGTATTGGGCGACCGTATAGGGCTGCCGTTCCCGGCCGGGGAAGTCGCTCTCCACGATGACGACCGTCGAGGCGGGTGTATTGACCCCAGCGGCGACGGTGCTGGTGGCGACGAGCACCTTGACTGTGCCCTCGGCGTGCCGGAAGCCGCGCTCGACAGCCATGCGCTCCTCGCGCGTGAGGTCGCCGCTGTGGAAGGCGACGCCTCCGCTCAGGGAGTTGCGTAGGCTGAGCGACGTGCCCGACGGATCGCCTTCTGGCAGCGCGTCGATCACGTCCTGCGCTGCGGGCAGCCCAAGCTCGTCGGCCAGGTAGTTGGCGCAGCCGCTTGTCCGCCCCCGCGAATTTCGGAACACGATCACCTTCTCGCCCGCTTCGACCAGCTGGCGCACGAGGGGGACCACCAGATCCTGCGACGACGGCTTCTGCCTGCGCTGCCGGATCGAGGAACGGTCGAGAAATTGGACGGTCTCTGCGCCCTTCGGGCTGAGCCGGGACAGCGCGCCGGAACGGTCGAGGACGCCTTCCACCAGCGCCACCGGTCGCCGGTCGGTCTGCAGAAGAGCCAGACCGAGCCAGCGGTCGAAGTGGTTGGCGTGGCCGATGACCGCGCTCAGGGTGATCAGCTGCGGGGTCACCCCTCGCTTGCGGGCACTGACCAGGCTGGTAAGCAGAAGCTCGACGACCATTCCGCGTCCCGGCTCGGTAACGAACTGGGCCTCGTCGAGCACCACCAGCCCGATCTGGTTGAGCATGTGGGCCGCAGTCACCGACATGCTCAGAAATTTCTCGTAGGTGAAGAATGCGATATCATACTTGCCGCGCAGCACGGTCGCGACCTGATCCTGCCAGTCGCCGCTGCAGCGCGCGATCCTGAGCCCAAGACGCTCGCCGTAGAGCGCGGAGAAGTCCTCGAACTTCTCATTCACCAGCGCCTTGTAGGGGAGCAGGAAGACAGCCTTGCGCCCGTCTGCGATGGCCCTGAGCGCGGCTATCTCGCCGATGAAGGTCTTTCCCGCGCTCGTCGGTGCGACGACCATGAGCGAATTGCCGTCCAGAACGCCGTGCTCGTTGACCGCGGCGATCTGGAGCTCGTTGAGGCCGGCTGGAAACTGCTCGCTCCATGCATCGACGGCCTCCTGCGGAACACCCGCCGCCGTCAGCCCGCGAATGTCGCCGTCGGTCTGGAAGTTGGCATATTCAGGGAAGGCAGCTCGGTAGCGCACGCCTTTCTGACCCGGCGGCAGCACGAGATCTCCCTCCGCCTGCCCGAACATCGTGGGCGACTGGACGTAGCCGAAGCGGCCTGCGTCGGCACCGACCATACGGGTCACGCGGTCGACCAGTTCGAACATCCCGATCGGCGCCCGTGCCTCGAGCAGGACATCGATCAGGGCCTTGGTGAAGAGTCCGTGGCGGGTCTGCGGGTCTTCCAGCGCCTCCTCATCAGGCGAGCTGGCGGCGAAGAGCACCCTGCCCTTGCCCGCGACGCCGGCGAGCGGAAATGCGATGGCGTCACGCGGCACCAACCCAGCCTCGATCACCCGCGCTGGCGCTCCGCCGCTGAAGCAACAGTCGAGCAGCAGGATCACAGCCCGTGCCCGCGTATCGCGGAAGCGCCGGGCCAGCTCGTCCATTCCAAGGGTGGTGCCGGGAATGTCTTCAACCGAGGTATCATGCAGCACCAGGCGATGATCCTGGGTGCCGTGCCCGGCGAAGCTGACAACGACCAGGTCGTCCGGCCCGGCCGCGCCGAGCGTGGCGTCGAGCGCGCCGCGCAGCCCGTCGAGGGTTGCCACTCCATCAATGATAAGGGGCGCCTCCAATCCCTCGATCGAATCGGAGAGGACCGCCCACAGTGCAGTGGCATCGCGCACCGCCCCCGCGAGATCGGCTATCCGGGCATCGGCATGCCTGTCGACGCCGATGAATGCGGCTCTGATCATTTCGCGGCTCCTTGCATGACGTGATTCGCTGCTGACCTCTCCGAGTTCTAAGGCTGATCTATCAGGCCTCAGAACTTGTCGAGCAGGCTCTGGGCGCCGCTGCGCCTCTCGCGCCGCTCCTTGACCAGCGGCAGAAGGCGATGTGGCAGCATCGCGTTAAACGGATCGAGCTGCTCTTTTTGCCGAGCGAGATATTCCTTGATCTGCCCAACCGTCGAAATGATGTGGCTGATGGCGGCATCGCCTTCGCTTTTCCGCACCTCCATTCCGACGGTCAACAGCCGACCGCTGATCTCGCCGCGCGGCATCACGCTGCCCACTGCCCTGTGCCGAACCGCCACAGGTCGCGCCTTCCGGTATACGGAAAGGCCTTCGTGACACGCAGGCCCGGCACTTTGACAGTCCCCTCGCCAAAGAGATCGCGGACTGCGACCTCCGTCTCGTCCACCTTCTTCTGGGCATTGGCTTCATCGATGGCGATCGGCTCGATGACGAGATCGCGAACGAGGGCATGCACCACCTCCTCGTCGGTCTGACCGTCGAACTTTCGGTCGTCGTAGTCACTAACGTGCTTGGGTAGCGCGCTTTCGATGGTTCGAATGATGTCCCCCACGTCACCGCCGCCCTGGCGCGAGAACAGAACCTCACCAATCACTACCATTTTCGTTCCCCTATAGAGTCGCCAGAGCAGATGTCCGCTGCGCAACATAGGCGGGGAACGAGCGATCTCAATAGCTGAAAGTGACTTATTACCAGAGACTTAGTGTGAAAGCCACGCTTACGGGCGGATGAGCCGTTCCGCAAAGTCACACGATCGCTAAGGAAGATTGATCAGCGCGATGTTCCTATCGATCCACGCCAGGTTCTTGGGTCACTCCGGGATTACATTTCCTTTAAATTTATTCGGCAGGAAGAGCGCCTTATTTCGGAGGCTAATTTCAGATGTTTGAACGTCCGACCAGAATAGAGGAGCGTCCGCTTCTCATAGGCCTCAACCCATCGCCGGTCGCAGAGACGGTATCCTGGAGCACCGAGGCGAACTCGACCGGGGCGCTGGCCTATCTGGCGTTCGACCGGTCGCGGGATCCGGGCGAATCCCGCCGATGGTTCGACATGAGGAACCTGAACGAGCGGATCATCGATAAGAAGGCGCTCTCGAAAATAGATCCGGTCATTGCCATGGAGCGGCTGCGGGAATGGGATCTGGAAGGACGCCTCGCAGGCCCGATCGTGGCATGCGGGCAGACCGTCGGCCTGATGGTCAGAGCCTATCGATCCGCGACACAAGCCGAGATGGGCTGGATCACGGTCATTCCCCACCCCTCGCTTCTGTGGCGCGCTGAGGTCGATATGCCGGTAAGGGCATGGCAAAGGGCGAGGAATGAACTGCGCCGCGTTCTCGGGCTCGACGCTCTGCCGGATTCGATCGATGAAGAAGGTATCGACAATGCATTTGAGGCCTTCGGCGACCATCTGGAATTCGTCGAGAGGAAGCGCATCCGTGCTCAGGACGAGGCGCTGGACGCGCAGTTGGATGAGCCCACCGACGCCGAAAAGGAAGAATGGGCCGAAGAGGTCACGTATTGGCGTCGCGTCGCCGCACTGGACGAGGCTGACGATCGCGCCGAGGGTCTGGACGCAGCCGCCGGCCTGATCGAGGACGGAAGCTGGCACTCGTGAACCCAAGCTGCTCTTCGGATCTGCCGACCATTCGCCACGGCGGCTTGCCCGGGAGATACCATATCTAAAGCCGATAGGGGCGGCACGGCAGGAACTGCCGACCGCCCCTCGACGTCTCAGGACGCGGGCGGAATGGCCTTGGTGACGGTGCCACCCTCCGTAGCCACACCAGCGGTCGACACGACGGCCGCCGGCTGGACCGGCGCTGAAGCGACCGGCAAGGCAGCGGGCGCCGCGGACGGCGGACTGACAACGGCTGCCGCCGCCGGCGCGGCGGCGATCTTGGCTCCTGCGAATTCGACGGGAACCTCCTCGGCTATGAAGCCCAGGACGCGGGTGCCGGGGGCGATCTTGGCGCTGGTGCCGGTGACGAAGAAGCCGGCGACCGGCACGAGAGCGACGGAGGCGATCACGCCGGCCGTCCCGGTCTCGCCGCGATCGTTGAAGGTCCCGTTGATGCGGATCTGGCGCCCGTTGGCCTCCACGTAGAGGACGCGCGCGGTCACGCCGCCCGACTTGCCCCACATGCCCTTGTTACGGACGGTCACCACCTCGCCGACGGCGTGGCTGCCGGCGGGAATGACGACCTGGCCATTGAGCAGGACAGGCTGAAGCACGTCCATCTCGAAGCGCTTCCCGACCTTGAGGTGCTTGCCTTCGGTCGACAGCTCCTCACGGGTTTCCAGTTCAATGGACGTGCCCGCATGTATGACGTTGGTCGTCACGCTGCCCACCACCATCGCACTCTGTCCGAAGGCGAGCGACGGGGCCAGAAACGCGGCGGCGGCGATTCCGGCGCGGATCACTGCTTACCCGCCGCGGGGCCGGTGAACTTAATGGCCACGCCCGTAGCGTTGGTCTGGCCCCAGCTCATGGCGCTGATGTGCGAAGCGCCATAGGACGCGTGAATGACGGCATCGGCGCCGAGCTTCTGCCCGCGCTCCCAGAGTTCGCGGTAGATCTTTTCAGGCGACGCTGCCTTGCTGAACGCCGTCGCCTTGCGGACGCCGGCCGTGATCTGGCCGAGAACCGTGTAGGGACGGTCCTTGATGTCGCCCGCGATAACGGGAGGATTGGGCAGTTCGGCGGCATTCACAGCCTGAGCCTCGGCGACCGTCTGAGCATGGCAAGGCGCCGACACCGCGAGCACCGTCGCGGCGAGCAACGGACATAAAATTTTCATATAGACCCCTGTATAGTGTCGACCCCCTAGCCGACGATTTCAGATTGGTCGCCGGGATATATTGGGTCAATCTTTTCGTGACGTTAAATCCACAAAATCAATAAAGAGAACTGTCGATAAATTTCTTCGGACGCGCGTTGAAAGCGTGAAGGCCGGTGTAGCAGCGCTTCCCTGTCCTACATGGAACAAATATGGAACCTTGTGTAACTCAACCACAGGAGTCGGACGATGCCCATGTTGACCGCCACCTATCTGGCCGCCCTCGCCGCACTGATCGCAAGCCTCGCTAAGCTCGTGTGGGCCTTTCGGCGGAGGCCCTGATCCTTCCTGCGCCCACGCTACCCGCAGTCGGGTCGACAGTGGTGCAAATCACAACCGAAGCAAGACGAACATCTGCGTCGCCTCAGGCACGGTGACATTTCCGGGGTGGCGACTATTAAGAGGATTATGGAAATCGATTCGGAAGAAGGCTACGTTCGAAGGGTCGACGTAATCCTGAGGAGCCACTACCCCAACCTAACCACCCGCATCTTCGAACTGGAACGGTCGCGGTTTGTGATCCAGTTCCCTGCAAGTCAGCAGGACGCGCGGGCGATTAGCGACTATTTCGACCACAGCATTAGATATATCACGCTTCAGGTGACGGTAACCAACGAGGTTCCAACCGCCTACTCGCGCGAGATCGAGATCATACGCGATGGCGACGTCGCGCGTGACCTTGCCGGCTTCGCCTTCACCAAGTTCGATCTGATCAACCTACTTGCAGGGCGCTTTCCGAACATCTCCGTCGTTGACCTCTTGACGACGCGGCCCGTGAACTTCGAACTCACGGTCGAGGGCACACCTGCAGCTCGGGAAGTAAAGCAGCTCGAAGAGTATCTGGCCCGGCTGAAGCTGCCCGCCAGATGGACCATATCCACCGGTGCAGCCCCGGCAGCTACCCCAGCAGCCACGAGCAATGACGCCCTGACGATTCTTGCTACGAGAACCACGAGCCAAGGCGGCTTCGCTGCGGCAGACGAAAGACGCTTCTTCGAGACCTTCGACGAGGCTCCTACAGGAAACCTGAGCCGCGCCGAGATCCTTGGCTCTGACGAACCCGCTACCCGCTGCCTGATCGACTGCACCGGAGGTCGGCAGGTCAACTTGCGGCAGCTCCTCATGCTCTATGACGAGGTCTGGTGCGTGCCTCCCAGGCAGCAAACGCTGCCGCAGTTTCTCACCGACCAAGCGCTCACGACAGCCGATCTGCTCGGCGCGGTGGAAGCAGGGCGCCTGCGGTTCGTGCTCAACTACGACCAGCGGATCAGTCCGGGCCGCCTTTTGGAGGAAGCGTCCGAAAGGCGACCGGAGGCCGTGCTCGGCCGCAGGATGGCCGGAACTCTACTGCTGGCGGACGTGGGCCGGATGGCTGCGGACTACCGTATCGACGACGAGAGCCTCTTCCCGGCGCTGCGCAATTTGGCGAACGCCCTTGCCCCGGAACTCTTGATCGACCAGCACGAACTGCTCCGCAGCTTCCTCTGGCCACAGGCGGCGCTCCGCAGCTCCGTTCAGAGCGTCCTGGACCGCGGCACCAAGGGCGGTCCTGCCCTGGGTCTTGCCGAGCGTCTCGCCAAGCGCGTCCTCGCCAGCAATGGTAGCGACCTGATGCTCGAAGCCATCGTCATGGCCGAGCGCACACACCTCGCCCACGCACTGGGCGCGACGCTGATCCCCGGCATGGAAGAGCCCCCCGTCTTCACAATCCTCTGTCGCGCCATAGGCGAAGACCTCAACTTCTATGCAGGCTTCAACACGCGCATAGCCCCAGCGTGGATCGGCAATCGCGATCGGCGCGCAAGAGGCCAGTTGCTTTCCGAGCCTCTTCCGATCTTCACTTTCGAGACGGACGTGCCCCTGCTCGAGATCCTTCAGGATGCCGGTCTCGCTTCCACCAGGCGGAAGGGGCGAGCCCTGGTCGATCGGCTCGCCGAGCTTCCTGAAGCACTGCGTGCCGAGGAGATCCGGCGCCTGAAGAGTGATCTCCGCCAAAGGGGACGACGCGCCACGAGCAGTGTCCTGTCGATTGAGAGCGGCGACACGTTGATTGCGCTTGCCAGCACGATCTTCGGCTTCCTCTACCCGCCGACCGTCGGCATGGTCGGGATTGGCAGAAACCTGAGTGAAAAGGCGCGCAGGATTCCTGCAGTGGATGCCATGCTGGACACCTTGGCAATGGACACCCTCGCGATTCGCGGCGGAAACCATGATCTCGATTTCCTGTCCCGGATCGACCGGGTCGCGACGCTCTCCAGCGTGTCAGCAGACGAGTCTCAGGTTCGCTAGGTCAGCAACGGAGTGGTTCCCAATCACCTCGCAACCTATAGTCCTGGGACGTCAGTGCAGGGAAACCTCGATGAACACCGATGAGGCCGAACCGCACAAGCCCGTTCCCACTGCGATCTGCTTGCTCTTGGTGATAACTGCCTTTTGCTTCCTCTCCATGTGGTTCTCAATCAGCTTGAACCGCGCTGTCTGGTGGCTGGGCCTTCTGGCCGGTTCGGTCCTGACTTCCGTTGTCAGCCTTTGGATACCCCCCTGCCCTGGCCTCTCATTCGAGTGCGAATGCTGCCTTCGATGCCGATTAGATCAACGATGACCAAATCGTCACCACCCTGCCTGCACTACACCACTTGATGACAGCGATGGGACAAACTCTGATGAAGAGGAACTGGCGCCAGTTCCGAAAGACGGCCAGTCATACTCACAGGCTATTCGACTGTTCGGGTCATGATCCGGAACAGGTCGCTCCAGATGCTCCAATCCTCCATGTCAGCTAGGAAACAAAGGCCCGAAGATTTCGCGCCATTTTTGGTTTCGGGCCCATGTCTGACCGTTCGTGTCGTAGCTGATGGCTTCCTTGGCGAGATCGTGCGCCCGTCTGGCTTTTGCTTCGAATGGTCCCTTCCGCGACACGGCAGACCCGCTACCCGGCGCCCGCCAGGTTTGCTGTGTCGTGTTCTGACCCGCCATGTGGGCAAAAAAGTCCCTCGCCATGAAGTCGTGATAGAGGAAGGACTTCTCCCTGTGCTCCCAGTTCGCAATGAACTGATAGGCGAGCGTGTCGATGAGCATACCGCTGATCATCACGTCGTGACGATCCCGCCAGACGCGCATCATGCGGCAGAGATACTTCAGATTCCTGTTCGTCAGATTGCTGCGGGAGTCGATGGCCTCCATCTCAGCCCTGGGATTGCAGGTCCGCCAGCTTCCCCCTCCGTTCGCGTTGGGATAGGTCCAGCTCTGGTTGTCCGAATTCGTGAATGCAGGAAGAATCTCGAATGTCACCCCGTCATCGAAACGGATCACCACCACTTGGCCGTCCCCGAAACTTTCGGAGGTGGTGTAGGTCTTCTGGATCGACTTCTTCACCGCCTGCAGCAGGGCCGACTGGCCATTGCCAAGATAGGCATGATACTGGTGATAGAGGGTATTCGGAAGAACGAACCCGATATCCAGATCGCTGAGACCGCGTGCCGCCGTGTCACGACCATAGGACCCCACATAGAGGCTGTGGGCTGATTCCGAGGTGGTGTTCCAGAAGTCGGTGTTAAGCTGGCGGGTGATCCGCCTGTAGCGATAGGAGATGTTTGACATCTTCTCAGCGCCGATGTTGTAACCGTCCTTGAATGCGGCGAAGGCCTCACCAATCCCCATAGGAAACTCCGATCAGGCGACGTTGACGACGAAGGGGCCGCTGCGCGCGACGCAGTAGCCTTCCTTTACGATGAAGCATTCGATGCTGTGCGAGCCGGGATAGAGAGTGTTCTCGCGGCGCACGAGACGCCCTTGGGCGGACGATGCCTCCTCGAACCTACCCCTAAGGGCTCCTGCCTTGGCGGCCGAGCCGCCGGTGTTCACCACCTGCCAGAATACCTGATAGGGTTCGGGCACATCGGTGGTCGCCTCGAAGCGAAGCGAACCGCCAGCGGCAACGTTCCGGCCGTCGGAGAGGAGCGGCGTCTTTCTGAACTTGGGGTGCGTGAAAAGTGCGGACCGGATCTCGACCTTTCCGCTCTTGACCACCGGCCAGCGAGCGGGACGCCGATGAGGAGCATCCAGCACCTGACGCAACGCACCGCTGATACGTGAAAGCACTCCGGCGCTCTCCTCGACCTTCTTCGCAGACAGGCTCGCGGCCTCCTCTACAAGAACCCGGCCCAGGCGTGGGGAGAGCAGATCTACGATTGCCTGGGGATCATCCGCCTCGGCCGCCAGCTGGAAGTCGGTGCGCGCGGTTTCCAGCCAGTCGTCGAAGGCGTCCTTGAGCTTCGGTTCCGTGTTCCAGTAGTCGGCGAAGTTCTCCCTGGGGTCGGAAGGATTCGAGATCCACCACTCGCCGGACCGATCCTCAATGAAGCCATCCATTCGCTTCAATATGCTCAGGAGCGCGCCCAGGATGTCGGCCTCCTGCCCATAGGCGTGCGCGGCCAGCGTCGTGATGATGATCGATGACGGGCGCCCGCTCCCCTCGTCCGAAAAGCGCACGTCACGATGGCGCTTGAGAATCTGGATGGCGCTCTGCAATGGCGTCTTCACCCGGAAGGTGGGAATGTCGTTGACGTTGGCACTCTCAACAAGCGCGATCGCCTGTCGCCGTCGCTCAAAGGCCACGCGCATCCTGCCTTTGAACCATGCCGCATAGCCGTTCGGATTGCTGGCCGGCCAGTCGTTGGAGATGCGGCTGAAGTTCACGTGATTGGAATCCGTGATCGCCACCGCTTCGTTCACATAGGTCGTGGAAAGCAGCCTCGCCTCCAGAATCTGACGCTGGGCCTTGCCATCAGGCACACAGGGCAGCACGTCCATGTGAAAGCGCGCCTCGTCTGCATAGTTGAGCGTCCAGCACCTGTCCCACGACGACGGATCATCCATCCCCTTGGCCTCAGCATAGGCGGCCAGTTCACGACCCAGATCAGCATGGAGTTGGCTCTGGGTCTTGTGAGCTTTCGAGATGGAGAACTCGCAGACGACATCCAGGTCGTAGTGTTCGGCTCCCCCGACCGGCCGGATAGCCGTGCCCAGGCGGAACGAGCCCTGCACGTAGACGTCAGTTTCCACATGGTGGAACAAGGAACCCTCCCGTTCCAGCCAACGCGCCAGAGACCTGTAGCTGCGGTCGGTGGACTCGTAGCGACTGTCAGGAACCTCGAGGCTCTTGGCGAGGTCCTTGATAAGCCTGTCAGCGGTTGAAGTCGTCACGGGTTCTTCTGGCCCTTCTTCAGCTGAGCCGGCAGGAATGCGTCGATCTCGGCGTCCGAAAAGGTATAGTCTTCATAGACCTTGAGCGCCTTCTGCGCCTCGGCATAGGCCTTTCCGTCCGTCTGAGGGGCGCCCTTGTAGATAGCCGCTAGCTTGGCCTGCAGCTCGTCGCGGCGCTTGACCGCGGCATCGCTGTCTATCCGCTGCATGCGCAGGTCCGTCAGCAGCGACAGGTAGGATTCGCGGATTGGCCAGATGCTTGCCGCAGCATCCCTGTGCTTCTGCGCGGTGGCGCCGGGATCGAAGCTCTTCATGTAGATCGAGATCCCCGAACTCCCGATCGCGGCCACGGCAGTGAGGACCTTAATCGCATCGGCGTCGAGCATCACGGCAAGCGAGGCGCTCCCCGCGCTCACCACCGAGGTGACGATCTGGGCCATCTTGTAGAAGCGCAGCGTCGCGGCACAGCGGTCGGCCATCTTCTCATGCGTCTTATGCGTATAAACCACGCGACCGAAGCATTCCCGAAGCTGCCCTTCAAGTTCGGTGAAATCAGCCATTGAAGCTCCCTTCCTTCTTTCTCGTCGTAGCGGCGAGCGGGCCGCCCGTCTTGTAAATTCAGGATTATCTGAGGTCTGAATTCTTCGAGACCATCTCGCGGGAACATGGCTTGTCGAACCTTGCTGCCCCCTTGGTCGGGGGGATGGGGCGGAGGGCAACGGGAGGAAAAAGAAAGCGGCCTGCGCGTCAGGCCCATCGCCCCGGAACGACCACCGCCTGCATCCCAACATCTTCACAAACGGAGAATGAATATGAAAGAGATCGATCTGAGCGGCGTCGACGCCATGCGTAGACCCGAGGCGCGACGCCGCGTCGGCGTCGTCGTGGATTTCCTCCGCATCGCCAGCCCCACCGATGCCGACAGGGCAGACCACGCTGCGAAGCTAGGTCTGAGCGTGAACCAGTTCTCGGCACTCGTGCGAGCCTGGCGAATGCACGGATCAGCCGCCAAGCTTGCGGGATCGGGAGCCCACCGCGGCAGTTCCCGACGACCCAGCAGGCTGTCGGTCCCGGCGAAGGCCAAGGACGAGGCCAAGAGGATCATTGCCGCGATGGGAGTGGACGCCCCATTCGTCCGCATTCACGAGGCCGTCTTAGCCCGGTGCGTCGAACTCAAGGTCTCTCCACCCTCGCGGAGCACGTTATGGAACATGGTCATGGCCAGCCGCAGCCAGCCCCACGACGGCGGCGAAGGGATAGTGGTGGGGACATGCGCAATCCGTCTCCCCATGCTTCGGGAGGGAGACATCGTCATGCCCATGATCAGTCTGGCGGTGCGTACTGCCGACGGCGCAGTTGTCGCGGCCGCACTGGGAAATGGGCAGTGGTCGGAATTCCTTGCGTGTAAGGCAACCGAGGCAATGCCGGTCCGGGCCGACATGGCACTCTTGCATGCTGGACAGGTCGACGGCGTCACCGCCGTCCTGCCGTCCGCCGCCCGAACAGAACTTTCTCGTGTCGTCGGCCGCGGCATCGCCGGCATCAAGCTGCTCTATCAGCCGAGCAAGGCCATCAAGCCGGCACGTCTCCTGAAGACGAAGGATGACCAACCGCTCACGGAGGCCGACATGCACGATGTCGTCTTCGCGGCATTGAGCCGTCACAACGAAAGCCGCCGTGCGACGGCCCCGATCGAGATCGAGAGCGCTAGCTAGGCGTCAGATAGTTCAGCACGTCCAGGAGAGCCGCAGGAGCGCCCCAATTCTCGCCCTCGGTTCCGGCTTCGATCAGTCCCGCGTTGTAGGCATCGACCTCGGCAAGAAAGCGGATCATCTCATCCACGCCTTCTTCAGCGAAATTATCGACGTTCTTGCTCTGCCCTGGCAGAAACTTCACCCGCCCCATGCGATCGCCAATCAATTGCCGGATGAAGATTCCAAACCGCCTGCTCGATGTCACCGGCCGCAGCTGCCCGTCCAGCTTCAACGAGCGCATACTCTCCTCATGCTTCGCGCCCCAGAAATCCGCGTCGAGCCCGACGACCACCTCGCTCGCCTCCATTTCTTCCGCCCAGGGCAGACCGTTGAGGGGAGGAGAGGAGATACGCTCGATCGCATTTGCGGCGGCGAACGAATATCCGAGCTGGCTATCCCCGATATCATACAGCCAGGCTCCAAGGACGAGACGGCTTCCCTTGTCGATTATGAGGAAAGCGAAGAAAATCTCGTCCGAATGAGGCAGCTGGCAAGCACAGCAGTCAAACATCACCGCGTTGCCGGGCTGCATCGCGACGGCGCGGCGCCTGCGCTCGTTCTCGACGAACTTGCGCAATGTATTGTAGCTGGGGGTGTCCTTGTCCTTCGGCTTCCTCTTCCGCGCATAGGCCTCGCCCAGCGACAGCGCCTGCTTCCGGACGCTTTCCGAAGGCGCTGCGTCCACGACGTCGACAGCCAGCTTCGCTAGATCAGCGTGATAGGACAGCGTGCGGTTACGCGGCGACTTCGCGAAGGTCCCGAGCGAGACCAACGACCGGGAGGCCCTCCAGGCAGCGTGGACCTCATAGTAGCGGTTGAGACTCAATCCGGCATCTTCGGCTGCCCGGTCGACCGTCGGAGGAATTGCATTGGGATCCTCGAACTTCAGCAGCACACGAAGCCGCCTCAGCGTCTCGTTTCGCTGATCCGCAGACATCGCTGCCCACATGGCCGATTCGCTATCAGGCACATCCGAGTCGAACGCAGTCCTGATTTCGATGGGTAAAGGGCGTTGAAGCTGCTCGATTTTCCTTTTCACGCCCATCGGTCGCACGGAGGCCGATTTTTTTTCTTCGCTGTCTTCCATCGGGTCAGGCTAGCCAAAAACTCCATGGAAGTCGAGACTTAGATGCATATTTCCATCTGACCAACCGGCGTTCGGTCTAAACGGCAAATCGCGGTTAACCATCAAAATCACAATGTCCAAATAAGGTTCGATTGACTTTGAGCCATGTCCAATTAAATATCGAGTCACTGGCCCGAACAAGGAGTTAGCCGATGCCGACCGACACGCCGCCCGAAGCCGATCTCAATCCTCATTTCGAACCCGTCCGGTTCCCCAAGCTGCGCCGGCGCCCCGCACGCCGCACATCCACCTTCCGTATGGCCTACCTTCCTGATCAGGAGCAGGCTTCGTGATCGCGGGAGCAAAGGCGGACCGACATCGCCACTACGATCCCAAGGCGCAGCGGATCCGGCGGACGAGGCGTCCGTATCGCGAATCCCTGCTGGCACCCGACATGTATCCGGCGCAGGATTTGCAGAACTCTATGGCACCGACGTTCATCGACGGCATGCAGATCATGATCGACGGCATCAGGATGCGGATCAAGCGACGCTATTTCGCAGAAACCCGTGATCGGGGCCGCGACGTCCTGCTCCTCGCCTGCGAGGCCCCCGATCACCACCCGGGCTACATCCGAGCAGTTCAGGTGCGGCAACTCGAGAATCTGATCGAAGAAGGCCGCGCCTGGCGCCTGAAGCACTACGCTGGGCCCCGGCCGCGCGGTGTCACCTATCGGATCTTCCGCTCCATCTAGGACCTGAAGTCCAGGCCGTCCAGGAAATGGACGACCAAAACCACGAAAGCCACGCGCCGCAGGGCGCACCGTCTCCGGGGCACCAGCCCGGAAAAACCGAGACCATCGCGGCCGGCGGAACGCCCCCGTGTGCTCTCGCCACAGGGACAATACCGATGATCGACCAGAAAGAACCGATGACGGCATTCTTGCCGAAATGGCTGGAGCAGAACCGCATCCACAAATGGCCCCACGCCGTGAAAAGCGCTCTCATCTACACTGCCCTCGAATACATCCATCAGGATGGGGCGATGACTGTCAGCAATGCCTACGATCTCTTCTGCGCCACGATCGCCAGGAGCCAGGAGCTCGACCCCACCCCGCTCCCTGTGCCGTCCTACTCGACATTCCTGCGCTACGTGCGCCTGAAGCAGAGGGCAAACGCCTGGGCCAGGTGCAACTACGGCACCTGACGTAGCGCTCGATCAGCGGTCGCACCCCCGCCGCAGGCTTGGCCGAGCCAACAAGATCTCCCGTGATCGGCGGATGCCGACGCAAATCCTCAAGACATGTGAAGGCATCCCATGACCCTGCCCCCCGCCAAGAGGTTCAACCGCAGCGTTTCACCGTGGACCCGGTGTTCGGTGCTTCCGGCAGTCAACCTCCTGCCGGTGCGGACGGACCCGTCGATACGACCCAGCCGACGCCGCCTCAAGCGCGCCACCGAGCGGTGGCTCCCCCTCGGCGAAAACGACATGGTCGCCAGGATCACCGTGCTTAGGCACGGCGGCCACGAGCGGCCTGTCATCGGTCGCGGCGCCAAGCACCGCCGGTTCCGCTTCTCCTCCATCAAGACGAGGACCACTCAGCTCGGCGAAGGGAAAGGCGAGGAGTTCCTCGCATTCTACAACGAGGTCGCGACAGATGTCGTCGACTACGAATGCCACCCCTACCAGTTCGAATACATGCAGCATGGAAAACTCCGGAGATATCGCCCGGATTCCGTCCGCATGCTCCGCAACGGCTCCGTCCAGCTGATCGAGTGCAAGCGCACCCCCCGGGACATCGCCGATGAGGAATACCGCGAGAGCCTCGCTTGCGTCGCGGAGATCGCCCGCATGGTGGGCATGCAATTCAGCGTCCTCTACCTCGACGACATCTTCGGCACCGAGGAGCGCTACCGCAACGTCTGGGGCCTGTTCGCCCGTCGGTCGATGGACCTGTCGGCGAAGGAAGAACGAGCAGGTCGAGCCCTGGCCGCTCGTGGCGAGGCCATCGAATGGGGCGCGCTTCGCGAACGTCTGACGCCCAGAGACCTGCTTCGCGGCGACGCGGTGATCGAGGCGATGCTCGCGCGCGGCATGCTTGCGGCCGATCTCGACGCGAAGTTCACGCCGCGCACGATCCTCCATCCGACCAGGCCCTTCACGGGCGCATCGGAGATCCGCATATGAGCGCTGCCAGCAACGCACCTCTCCCCGCCTCCGGGCATGGATTCGAGGCGGAACCCGGCGAGGAGATCGAGATCCTCGGCCTGTCGTATCACTATGACAGGACAGACTCCGACCGGTCGGTGACGCTGCGGGCTCCGTCAGGCAGCGCATACGGAGAATTCATGGTCGTCGGCCATGACGGTCACCCCCGCAAGCCGACTGTCGACGAACTCGGGCTCTTCTGGGCGATGGGCCAGCTCATCTTCCGCGAACCGCCGCTGGCCAGCGAGGTCCGCAACCGCGCCCGCGCCCAGAAGAAGGATCTCGATCAGGCCAGGCGCCAGGACCCCAGCTCCCCGTTCAAGACGAAGCTGCTCACCCTCTTCGACGCCAGCGAGTTCAGCAGGTCCGACAATGCGATCGCAGCCTTCATGAAGGTAGCCCTCGCCGATCCCGACATCGCGGCCATGACCGGCGCGCGTGTCATACCTGGCCCTACCTTCCGCCGCTGGCTTCGTCTGAACGGAACCAAGGGGTCCCGCAAGACATGGGACAGCGTGTCGATGACCGGCCGCACGCCGCGCACCTGGACCATCCGGCATCCCCTGGAAATCGTGATGTATTGGGCGATCCGTGCCACCCACATTCGCGGGGACATCACCAAGAACCACAACCGCTACGTAGCCGACATCTACAAGATCAACCGAGGCAAGGCCCTCGACCGCAACTTCTGCATCGATCCTGACGGCGTGGCTGGCCCCTGCGAGCGACCGGCGGAATATGCCGTCCCGCAGAAGCCCTACAAGGCCATCAGCTACAAGCGCTTCTGGCGCATGTGCCGCAGCCTGAAGTCCGCCGGATACAAGTCGAAGACCACCCCGCAGGCGGAGTATCAGCTCTATGGCGGCGGCGGCCTCAGCGACGTTCCGACGCATCCCGGTGCCCGGGCGTGGCTGGACGACACCCCCATTCCCCGCCTGTACTTCTTCGACGACGAGACGGGCATACCGGTCGGCCAGTGCACGATGACGCTGCTGTCCGAAGACGACACCGGCCTCCTGGGCGGCTGGAACTTCAACATAGGCCCGGCGTCCTCGTCCTCGGTTCTCCGAACCGTCCTCCACGCGAACAGCCCCAAGCATGGCGCCGTGACGCAGGAGCTGCTCGAGATCGATGCGGACCTGCCCTGGCTCCGCTTCAAGCCCGCGATCATCAGCTTCGACAACAGCACCGTGAACCACGGCCGCAGCGTGGAGGACGTGCTGCTGGACGCTCACATCGGCTGCGACTTCACCGGGAGCGGGAAGGCTCGCGACAAGTCCCACATGGAGCGGCTGATCGGCACGATGCTGGATCTGGCGACGAAGCAGGATTTCGACGCCAACTACGACATCGCCCGCATGCGCAAATATGGCTTCAACGCCAAGGAAGCCTTCGACGAGAACGAGCACATCCTCGTCCCCGTATCCTTCGGTCCTCGAATGCTCGACCTGGCCGCGATGACCCATAACGTCACCGGCACCAAGAGCAAGGACGGGCGCCAGCCCGCCCTCCTCTGGAAACAGCGTCGCGGCAAGCGAAAGACCGACAAGATCGCGAACGTCGACGAATTCGCGGCTTCGATCGGCAATGTCGAATTCGACATCGCCATGACGAGTTCGGGGATCGACAAGTTCAGCCGTCACTACACGCCCGGCGCTGTCGACATGACCCGCATCATCAAGCAGTTCGACGACGGCTGGAAGCGCGAGAAGAACGATATCGGCTTCGACCGCAATCCGAACACGGACGACAGACGCAAGCAGGGCCACAAGGTCAAATGCAAGTATGATCCGGACGATATCGGCCTCATCAAGGTCTGGAACCCCTACAGCTCGCCCCCGCAGTGGGAGCATTTTCACTGCACCGACAGGCTGGCGAAGGGCACGCCGCTGTGGCTGCACGGGCGGCACCTCGAACTGGCGAAGGCCGAAGCGCTGGAATATGCCACGCCCGAGCAGCAGGCCTATGTCCGGGCCAGACTCTTCGAGGAGTTCGCCAAGGTCAATGCCGGCGCCGCGGAACGCGAACGCCGGGCGATCGCCAAGGCGGCGGAAAATCCTGCCGTCAAGCAGGTCTTCGGCCGCTATGTCCAAGTGCGCGACGAGGACGTGTCGGCGGAGGCCGCCGTCCGTGACGCCGGCGACGACCCGCATGCGCCCGTCGAGCACGGGTCGGCGGTCGGGCTGCGCAAGGACGCGCACATCCCGACACCACGCCAGAAGCCCAAGGAGCCGAAGGTCCCGGCGACGCTGCGACCGGCCGCGGGCGTCCCGGCTCCAGCCGTCAAGCCGATCAAAACACGCAAGAGGCGCGCCGCCGAAAATCAGGAAGCGGCTGCCGAGACGACGCTGGATTCCCAGGCCTCAGCGGCATCGGAACCCGAACAGCCCGCCCCTTATGTCAGCCGGCGCGACAGGCGCCTGGGACGAACGAATGACGACCGGCGCAATGCCGGGACGCAACAGCAGTCCGCCGATCGGCGCGACCAGCGGGCGGCCCCTGCCCCCCGCTCCAACAAGACCGGAGAAGAATCGTGAAGCATATGCACCACATCGCACATGTGCCCCAGCGTCCGGACGAACCCGAGGATGCCGCCCCCTCCTTGCGCCTCCCGCGCCGCCAGCGCACGCAGAACAATGCCCACGACGACGACAAGTCTCGGCCGCAGGCTGCGGAACCGTCGCCGCCGGCGGCCCCGACGATGCCATCTGACCTGCCCATGGCGCCATCCGACATCGACGTGACCGAAGACCGTCCCCTCCCCGACCCCGACGCGATCATCCATGCTCACGCCAATGACGTTCAGCTCGAAAAGCCGCGGCTGTCGACGGAAATGAAGAACGCCTTCCTTTCCTTCAGGCAGAGCCCGGCCGGCCAACGCGCGCCGGCGGTCGCCTTGGCGATGACGAAGCTCATGCGGATCCGCCTCGCCTATCCCAGACAGATCGCGGGGATGGCAGAACTCGAAGAGATGCGTCTGTTCGGGCTGGGACAGCGCGGCGGACCGCAGCTCGGGCTGAGCCTGTTCGAACGCACCGGCTGCGGAAAATCGACGCTTGCGGAACAATACAAGCTCATGATCAACTCCGAGGCACCGGAAAAGACGAAGCCGGTCATCCATGCCCGCATGAGCGCCAGCGGAAGCGCGAGGGAGATGTGGGTCAACGTCATGGCCGAACTGGACGACGGCTTCGCGTCTGCGGGCAACGAGACCACGCTCCGCAGTCGTGCGATGCGCGCCATGCAGGAGGCAGACGTCCAGATGCTGATCATCGACGAGACCCAGCACACGGGCAACAAGACCGGCTTCAGCCGCGAGGTGACGGCCGAGCTGAAGCTCCTTCTCGACACCGGGCGCGTTCCTATCGTCCTGCTCGGCACCGAGACCGCCGTCCCCATGATCAAGGCGGACGACGAGTTCGCGGGTCGGCTGTTCTCCCCCTGCCACCTCGCGCCTCTCGTGATGGACAACGACGACGACTTCGAACTGTGGACCAACCTTCTGGCGGAGCTGGACCAGCGTCTCGTCAGCGACGGCATCCTCGACGAGCCCGTCGGTCTCTCAAATCCGGACCTCGCCGACACCCTGGGCGAGGCGACGGACGGCATCATCGGCCAGCTCATGCGCGTGATGCTGATGGCGGTCAGGAACGTGGCGCGGGACCAGCGCAAGGTCATGACCATGCAGGACCTCAGCGATGCGGTCGATTCATGGTCCATCGCGCTGAACTTCGCCAAGTCCAACCCGTTGCGGGAGCTGTGATCTTGGGGTCGGACGATGACTTCGGAGCCGAGCGCACCCCGTTCGGCCAGTATGTCCGCCAGGTGGGCGCCGGTCTTTCCTCCCAGCGCCCACCTGCGCCAGCGCCGTCGCGCGAAGGCTGGAGCCGCCTCCGGAAGGAGGTGGCTCCGAGGCCCGGAGAGTCGCTACGCGGTCTGGTATACCGCTGCTGCGCGATCAACGACCTCCACAACAGCTGGAGCATCCTGAAATCGCTTGGGCTGCGCTACCGAAACCAGGTCATGATCTCGGAGGATCCGAACATCGAGCTGGAGCAGCTCGCGCACGCCATAGGCGTCGAAGACGGAGAGGTGATCGGCAGGTGCTACCCGGGGCTGGGCAACTCCCACCGTTCCTTCTACGGCCTTCGGCTCGGCAGAGGAGCGGTCGAATGGAGCTTGCGCAGGTTCTCGCCGCTGGCCTTCAGGGCCGACAGGGAGGCAGCGGTGCGTGCAGCCGAAAGCAGCGGTAGACAGTCCATCGACCGGGACCATGGCTACCACCGCGCCACATGGGAGCTCGCCGACATCCCGTTCTGCGTCGATCACTGGGACATGCTGCATGACGCATGCCCCTGCGAGACCGGCGACGTCCCGCAGCGCTGGACCAGGACGGTCACGCAGCTTCACGATTGCGACAGATGCGGCAATTCGCTGGCGGACCTGCGTTCCTATCCGGTGCCCGAGGACATGCGGAAGGCGCTGACCCTGATCAAGGCGCTGGTGCATCCGATCGAGGCCGAACGCGAGTCCGCCCTGGATGCGCTGCCGCCGGCACTCCGCCAGGTCGACAGGAACCAGATCTACTCGGTCTTCATGCAGCTGGTCGAGGTGTTCGATCCCGACGCCGTCAACTATCCGATCGAGCGCGCACGGGATCGTCTCAACGGCCTCTGGAAGGCGGCTGACTACCTGCAGCGCTGGCCGAACAGCCATGACGAGCTGGCCTTTCGCCCTGGAACCAGCGCCAACTCCATCCTGTCGACGTCCCGCGCCCTGAAGAGGCTCGCCCAGGCCGCGAACCTGAAGCTCGGCGATCCCCGCCGCCTCCTTCCGTCAACGAGGACGGCTGCCAAGGATGCCCCGAAGAGCTCCTCGAACCTCGGCTGGGGGATCGACGGTGCCGTGGACGGTCTGGAGGCCTCCATCGTCCCCGATCACATGTGGCCTGCGCTGTCCATAATCTCGGCTCTGGCTCACCCGGCCGATGAAATCCGGATATCCGCTATCGGCGCTCTGCCTCCCGCATTACGCCATGTCGACCGCGACCTTACATTCGACATCCTGAAGCAGCTCGCGGGCGTCTTCTCTCCTCCCACGCCCTCAGACCAGATCGCCGCCCCACAGGATCGTCTACAGGGTCTCTGGAAAGCCGCCGATATCCTGCATCGCTGGCCCGCCAGCCTAGAAGACATGGTCTTCGACGCGAGCGTCAGGCCCAGCACGATGATCAAGATAAACCGGGCTCTAAACGATTTCGGCTGGGCGGTCGCGCGAAGCAAGCCGTCGGACAGCCCCCACCGCGGGCTCCCGGTCATCCACATGCCACCTGCCGGCCAAGGCAACCCGATATCCAAGGTCGAAGCGCTCGGCGTGTCGAAACTCGCTTCCGAAACCCTAGAACTCGCCTGGGACGAGGGGCTCGTCACCCGTCTGCTGCGCCTCCATGGCCGCCGTCTGGTGCGCGCATACGCCGCCGCAGAGGTCCAGTCCCTGGGAGAGGAGTGGAACAGCCGGATCACCCCGGACTCGCTCGCCTACGATCTTGGCATCTCCTACCATGGGGTGGAGCAGCTGACGGCGCTGGGGATACTCGAGGCCGACGGCCCCGCGTTCGCAGGGACCGGGCCTCATTTCATGCCGGGAACCGTCGACGACTTCTTCTCCCGTCTCGAAGAGCAGGCGTCGCGGAACCGTCTAATGGTCCCGCATCCGATGGAGGATCCCGTCAGGCTCGTCGATGCGATGCGCCATGTGTGGGGCAGGCCGAAGCCCTGGGGACCCGTATTCAGACAGCTGCTCGATGGAGATCTGCACTTCGAGATTTCCCCAGGAACCCAGGTGGCGGACAGCGTTCTGATCGCCTCGTCCAGCATTCCCGCAGTGCAGGCGGCACGCTTCGAACGTAGCCGCTTCCCGGCCACCTTCTCCCCCTACCTCATTCGACGCGACGCGCTCGTCCTGCTCAACATAAACCCGAAAAGATATTCGGTTGCGCTCCAGAAGCTGCCGGTATGCGGCCAGTTCTCCAATCTCTACCTCGTCGATGACGTCGAGGACCTGGCACGCCGATGGATTTCCCTTCGAGAGATCGCCACCCGGCTGAACATGCCCGCCACCACCGCAGCCAAGGCTCTGCGAGCCGCCGACCTTCAGGAGATTCGACGCAAGATCTGGGATCGCATCGATGTCGAAGAGCATTTCGGCTGGGCATGATGCATGCATCCGGCCTTCCCGGCAGCGGAAATGCGCTGCCCGCCCCTAGTTCTGGCGACCGCTTTCGAGAAGAAACACCGCCAGGGCCTTCGCCGCATCCGGGTCGACCGCATAGGTCACCACGCGCCCGGCCCTGGTCGCGGTGACGATGCCCGCGCGCGACAGAACGGACAGATGCGTCGACATCGAGTTGGGCAGGGTCTCCATGTGGTTAGCCAACTCGCCCACGGACATGCCGTCGCCGCGCCGGGACAGCGTCAGGAAGACGTCCATCCTCGTGGGCTGCGCCAACGCGCTCAACATGCCGATCGCCTTGATCTTGTCCATATGTCAAAGATAGTCGATGTGACATCCTCTTCAAGCGCCAAATTTGACAGTTCGGTAACCACGAAAATCCCGCTTAGACACAGGCGCAGAGGGATCGAAAATAATTTTCATATCATCATATCATGATGTATTGACATATTGACGAGCAATGCCATCTAGGGGTTGTCGGACGGGACCCATCGCCATCCCGCGCCGAAGTTGGAGCCTTACTCGGCGACCCGGAGATGGCCATGACTGCCACCTATCCCGACCTGCCGGCGCGCGACGCTGCCCGGACCTACGATCACCATTCTGACGATCCCCTCGGTGACGACCAGCCGACCGACCCCTTCTACCTGACCACCCGCCGCGGCCTCTATCGCGTCGTGACCGTGGCGGCCGAGGCCGGCGCGCGTTTCCAGCGTGAGGGCTGCGCGATCGATCCGATGAGCTGGATGCTCACGCCGCGCGTCATGTTCGACGGCGCAAATGCGATCGACGCCTGCGTGTCAATGCCGCACTTCATCAATGCGCTGATGCTGCACGGGCTGGGATTGGGCACAGACGCCGATCCCGAGCTCTTCGTCCATCTCGTGCACGACGATCCCGTCGCCAAGCCTCCGGCCCCGCGTCATGTCAGAGCCTCGGCCCGATACGCAGCGCGTCGTATGCGCGGAGGCACCGGGGACCGGCTACGCCGGCCCGCCGCCCGCCCCCGACAGTCGCCACATGCGAAGTCCGACACCACCTTCGGAGCCTTCTGATCCTAGGCCACATCCACTTCCCGCGCGCCTAACGTAAGCGCCCCGCTTCCCACCCCAGGCCGCCGCCTCCCTATAGCACGACTGAGACGTAGCGGGCTCCGGCCCCTTCTAACCTGCCGGCGCCGAAAACGGGCCGGACTGGAGCAAGAAACATGGACAAGCGACATACGCGCGGCCTCCTGGCCGCCGCGAAGGACGAATTCTGGCCGAAGGTCCGGCCTCTGGACCTCGATGAAGGATGGACAGACGACGGCGATGGCCCCGCAGCTGGATCCATCGCGGTAGTCGACATCTCCACCGTCGGCAGCCACCCGGCAGAGGGAAGGATCATCCGCCTCACCCTCCGCTCGTTCGAATACGACAGCAGCGGCGCCATCACGTGGATCGGCGATCTCCTCGATACGGTCGAGGACCCGGGCACCCCCACGCCTACCGGCATGCACGCAGCTGCGGAAAACTCGGTGTCCGAGCCCCGTCGGGGCATCGTCGAGGACTGGACCGCCACCGAGGTGCTTCGGGCCGTGTCGATCGTCGTCGCCCACGGCGTCGACGCCGTGCGCCCCTGGGTCGAGAGCCGGTTCGAGCACGCACGCGGGCTGCGATGGGCCTGTTCCATGAGCGACGTGGACTGGCCGGCCCGCGGTTTCCACGGCTTCGCGCTGAACTCCCTGCTCTGGCAGTCCGGATACAGCCATGGCCGGAACGTCCCAGGCGCCGGCACCGACGCGGTCGTCCAGCTCCTGCGCCATCGCTCGAAGGACAACAGGACAGCTCTGGCCGAACTGCTCGATCGCCAGCGCCGCCCGTCGTGACCCGTGCCCCTTCCCGCTCCAACCTCACTCCCACGAAGGAGACGCCCATGCCCGCCATCCCGCGTGACGACACCTATGCTGCAGACGCCATGTATGCTCCGATTCTGCTGGCCGAACCCGACGGCCCCGGCCGCAACGCTGTCGCGCTCTTCCGAAATCGCGACGACGGCAGCCAGGCAATCGTGTGGCAACAGTCCTGCGAAAGCCAGGAAGGCGCCAGCGCTCTCCACGAATGGATGCTCTTGCGGTCGGACCTCTGGAATTTCTGGGGCCGCCTTGCCGCCCGCCTCGGCGCCGACCCAGCAGGCATGCTGATACTGAAGGCAGCGCGGGCCGACGAGGAGGAACGGCAAAACCAGGTCAGGGAGGCTGAGAAGCACCGTCTGGAGGAAGAGCGGCTTTCGCGCGTGATCACGCTCTACTGCTACACCCCGAAAGGGAAGCGCCCCTACCTTGGGCTGGAGCGTGGCAACGCCGACGAGCCCTTCTTCAAGATGTCCTTCGCCGCGGAGTGGGAATGCGACAGGGTCGTCGACTGGCTTCAATATCAGCGGAAGCGGTTCGAGGAGATGGCGCAGTTGCTCGCCGACTCTGGGCAGCTTGCTCTGGAGCGACACATCCTGGAGGGGATGCGCGCGGCGGAAAGGGACGCGAAGGCCCGCGGGATCAGCGTGGGTGGCCGGCGCCCCCTTCGCTTCTGGAGGGGTCAATGACCGCGGGTCCGCTCGTGCCGGTCGGCGCTTCGGCCGATCAGTCCCGCGACCTGCCCGTCATGCTCTTCGCGCGCACCTTCTCCGGCCGGCCGCTTGTCGTCGGATCCGAAGCCAGCCTGGAACTGCGTGGCGGCGACCGGCTGGGGGCCGACCGCATCCTGGCGGAGCTGGATCTGGACTGGGAGCCGGAGTTCATGCTGTCCGTCCAGCGCGCCTGCGCGCTGCAGCGGGTGAGAGGGCGTCGGTGGTTCACCATGCCGGCGATCCTTCTGGGCGGTGAGGTCGGAGCGGGGCGCACCCATGTCGCCAGGAGCCTGGCCAGGGCCGCCGGGGTGCCGCACATCAGCTTCGACGCGGGCGTCGACATGTTCGTCCAGCCCCGATACGGTCCTGATCTGCAGCTGCCGCTGCCGCTCTGCGCGGCCATGGTCGCCAGCGGCTGCGCGAACCCGGTAATCAGCATCCTCGGGATCGAGTGCGCGAGCAGGGAGATGGTCGACCTTGTCGCACGGCTGGTGGACGGCGCGTCCAACGCCGGTTTTCCCGACCCGACTCTCGCTGCGGTTCTCGACTACAGCGCCGTGACCTGGATCGTGCAGGCGCATGACGTCGATGCCGTTCCTCCCGTTCTGGCCGACCGGCTGAACCGCGTCGATCTCCAGGGCTGGCAGGCCACCCAGTTCGAGCTTCGGTCCATCGACATCCTTGCCGAGGTGCTGGCCGATCGTGCCATCCCCGTTCCGACCGGACTCGATCTCGACGACCTCTTCAAGTCGGTGCGCAGCTGGCGATACCTGCCCACCGCCGAGCTCTACCGCCGCATCGACGTTCTCGTCGATGCGCATGCCTCCCCCTTCTGAACCGAGGAAAATCCAGATGAACGATGAAGAGGAAATCCAGCGCGTCGTCGTCGACGGGCGCGCACTCCAACTGCCGGCGGAAGGGCTGACCGGCCGGGTCGTGCTGGCTGCGGTTGATGCCAATCCGGAAGACCGCGACGTGCTGATCCGCGTCGATGGAGGCTGGGCGCGGATGATCGCGCCCGACGCCCAGGTCGTGGGTGCCGAGGGCGAGGCCCGCTTCCGTCTCCATCGGAAGGGTGTCCTCCGCTATCTCCGGGTCGACGACCGGCTCTGGGAATGGGGCTCCGCTGCGATCTACGAGCATGACATCCGTGAGATCGGCGGCATCGGTGACGATCTCACGCTCCATCTTGTCGGCGGCGACAGGCTCCGCCCCGGCGCGCTGGTGGACCTCTCGGTCAACTGGGTGCCCGGTGTCGTCACGCGGTCGGACCGTGGCGGCACCGTGCCCGTGGTCATCAACGGGAGGCAGCAGAACCTTCCTGCGACAGATATCGACTTCGAGGATCTGGTCAGGCTGGCCTATCCGGACCTCACCCCGGACACCGGCAGGATGTTCACCGTCAGCTACCGCCACGGCCCGATGGACCGGCCGGTAGGTCTGCTTGCCCCCCGCCAGCGCATGCGTCTGACCAACGGAGCGACCTACAATGTCACACGCACTGATAAGGGCTAATCCCGATCTGAGCCGCCTGGTAGAAGACGGTTACGACGTCGAGATCGTGGGGGGCTATCTCGTTCTGCGCGATATCCCCTTCGTGACCGCCGACAGGCGGCTGCGCCGCGGCTCGCTCGTCTGCCTGCTGCAACTGGCCGGCGACCGCACCGTTCAGCCCAGGGACCATAACGGCTGGTTCGCGGGCGGCACTCCTCACACCGCCGACGGCTGTCAGCTGGACGGGATGCTCCACGATTTCAGGCGGCAGGATCTCGGAGGCGGGCTCCTCGTGGATCATTTCATCTGCTGCTTCCCACCCGGTGGCTACTTCGACGACCATCATCACAAGATGACGACCCTGGCCGAGCATGTGTCGGTCCATGCTGCCGTGATCGAGCCCACCGCCACTGCCCGCACCGGACATGTAATGACCGGAGAGGGCAGATCCTGCTTCGAATATCTCGACACAGCCAGTTCACGAAACGGCATCGGCAGGTTTTCCGACCGGCTCGCCGGCCTCAGCATCGGCATCGTCGGACTGGGCGGCACCGGCTCATACATCCTTGACCAGATCGCCAAGACCCCGGTCGGCCGGATCCACCTCTTCGACGATGACCGCTTCGACCAGCACTGCGCCTTCCGCGCGCCCGGGGCGCCGTCGATCGAGGAGCTTCGGGCACTGCCCAGCAAGGTAGCGCATTTCGCGCGCCTCTACTCGCGCATGCATCGAGGCATCGTCGGGCACGAGGTCAGGCTCGGGAAGGCGAATGCCGGCTACCTCGACCATGTCGACTTCGTCTTCCTCGCCGTCGATGACGGGGCGGCTCGGCATATGCTGGTGAAGGAGCTGGAGAAGAGGGCGCTGCCGTTCATCGACACAGGCATCGGGCTGGAGTCGGCGGATGGCGGCCTGACCGGAATGGTGAGGGTCACGACCAGCACGCCAGAGATGCGCGACCATGTGCGGCAGTTCCATCGGGCGCCCTTGGCCTCGGGCGGCGCCGGTATCTACGAATCGCGTGCTCAGGTCAGCGACATGAACGCCCTGACGGCGGTCCTCGCGGTCATCCGGTTCAAGAAGCATTTCGGCTTCTATCTCGACCTCGAGGGCGAGCACCACACCGTCTTCCAGATGGATGGCGCCACGATAATCAACGAAGACTTCAAGGAGCGCGAGACATGACCCCAGAGCGCAGGCCCAGCAACAAGCCGAGATCGGAACGCCGCGCCGCCGCGAAGCGGCTACTCGACGTCGAGCACACGGAGCACCGCCTTCAACTATTCAGGGAGTGGCTCGCCCGCAACGTCTGTCTGGCCTCCCCCCTTCTTCTCGATGCCTGCGCGGCCAGGCGACTCGACATCGCCATGTGGCGCCTCACCCCATCCGACGAGTGGCCGGCAAAAGTAGGCGTCTCTACCCTACTGAACGGGCTCGAGAACAAGGGACACCCCGGCGTTTCGGCATGGGGCCGCACGCCCCTCGCCCAAGATGCATACGGGGCACGCCATATCATCCTCCATATCGACGGCCGCTCTGCCCACATGGAGATGCGAGTCGGTCCCACACTCATTCGCACCTCGGACCGGGGCGGAAGCGTCATCCTGCCCATATCCTCGGCAGTCGAGCGCTATGATCTTATTGGCTCGCCGCTCTCATCGGCGGTGAAGCATCCGATCACGCAGGACCGGCGCTACCTCATTACCGGGATCGGCCACCATCCTGCCACCGGACGGCAGATGATCGATTTCATGGCCAATCCGGAACAATGGCGCGTGCCGTGGGCCCGGCCTCGCTGAATTTGTTGGGTGATTTGCGCATATGAGCCGTCGGGGAACCGGCGGCTTTTCATTTTTCAGAAGCGCGAGGCCTTTCGCGAAATCTCGCAGAAATCAGCCATATTTTGGAAGGAAAAGCCGGAATGTGTAGTGATCCAAACGGAAACTTGGATCATCTTAAACGACATTCCGACATTGACATGGTGCCCCCGGCCCGACTCGAACGGGCACATCTCTCGACAACCGATTTTGAGTCGGTCGCGTCTACCATTCCGCCACGGGGGCACTGCAGCAAGAGCAGACTGTCTTGCGCGTCAGCCCGCTTGGCAGGCTCGATGCAGCCCCGCCTAGCGGACCTTTGGCCGGGGATCAATGCCCGAAAGCATCAATCCCCAACCAATCAACACATCAATCCTTCAGCGCGGTCGCCACGATCTTGTGCAGACGCGAGTGCAGCGCATCATTGCCTGCCAGCAGCTGAGCGTCGCAGATCGGCTGCGACACGCCGCGCCAGTCGGACACGAAACCACCGGCTTCGCGCACCAGCAGGCAGCCTGCCGCCGTGTCCCAGGGCTTCAGATTGCTTTCCCAGAAGCCCTCGTAACGGCCCGAAGCCACCCAGGCCAAATCCAGCGCCGCCGCACCGAAGCGACGGATGCCCGCCACCTGAGGCGCCAGGGCGGCATAGATCTTCTGCCATTCCAGCGTGTCGCCATGGCCCGCGAAGGGAATGCCGGTGGCGATCAGGCTCTCGTCGAGGTGACGGCGGCCCGAGACGCGCAGGCGGCGGTCATGCAGCCATGCGCCGCGGGCCTTTTCGGCCCAGAAGCTCTCGTCGGTGATCGGCTGATAGATCAGGCCGGCGATCACGTCGCCCCAACCGCTGCCGTCCAGCTTGGGCTCCTGCGCCGCGATCGAGATCGCGAAATGCGGGATGCCATGCAGGAAGTTGCTGGTGCCGTCGAGCGGATCGATGATCCAGCGCGGCTTGGTGGGATCGCCCTCGATCACGCCGCCCTCTTCCAGCACGAAACCCCAATCGGGGCGTGCGGCGCGCAGCTCGTCATAGATGGTGCGCTCGCTCGCCTGATCGGCGCGGCTGACGAAATCGGCAGGGCCCTTGCGGCTGACCTGAAGGTGCTCCACCTCGCCGAAATCGCGACGCAGGCGCTGGCCTGCCTTGCGCGCGGCGCGCTCCATCACGCGGATAAGACCTGAAACGACACTCACTGGGCAAATTCCCGAATTAGAAAGAAGGGGGCGGCGCGCGAAACGCCGCCCTGATCAACAGATCAGTCGGCCTTGCCGACGTAGCTGCGCTCATACACGTTCACGACGATGCGCGTGCCCGAGCTGATGTGGGGCGGCACCATCACGCGCACGCCATTGTCCAGCAGCGCGGGCTTGTAGGACGACGAGGCGGTCTGCCCCTTCACCACGGCATCGGCTTCCACGATGGTGGCTTCCACCTGATCGGGCAGCTGAACGCTGATCGGGCGCTCGTCATACATTTCAAGCACGGCGGTCATGCCGTCCTGCAGGAAGGCGGCGGCATCGCCCAGCAGGTCGCTCGGCAGGGTGATCTGGTCGTAGGTTTCCACGTCCATGAACACCAGATCGTCGCCCTCGGCATACAGGAACTGGAAGTCCTTGGTGTCGAGGCGGACGCGTTCCACCGTATCGGCACTGCGGAAACGCACATTGGTCTTGCGTCCGTCGATCAGGTTCTTCATCTCGACCTGCATGAAGGCGCCGCCCTTGCCGGGCTGGGTATGCTGGGTCTTGGCGACTTTCCAGATGCCCTTTTCGTATTCCAGAATGTTGCCGGGGCGGATATCGACGCCGCTGATCTTCATGGGGATGAACCTTTGATGCGAAAGAACGAATTACAGGCCCCGAAAGGCCCGCGCCTGAAAAGCGCAAGCCGCGCCCTTAGCGCGAGTGGGCGCCCGTTGCAATCCGGGCTGTTCATGTGCCTGATGGCCATCTTCGGGACGAGCCTGCCCGCACAGGCCAGCGAGATCGGCCAGGCTCAGGTCATGAAGCAGGGCGTCTATCAATGCGAAACGCCCGGCAATGCGCTGGGCAAGACCGGCATTCGCCACGAGGATGAGGATTTCACCATCCTCCACGCCTCGGTCTACAGCGTGAAGGGCGGGCGCGGGATTTACCTGCTAACCGGCGATGTGATCCGCTTCACCAGCGGCCCGCGCAAAGGGCAGAAATTCCGCCGCGTGAGCGAGAATTTCCTGCGCAAGACCGATGCGAACGGCAAGGACACCGATATGAGGTGCGTGCGGGCGGTGATGAACAATCAATAAGGGATGAAGGGAAGATGCGAGGGTGTTACACCCTCGCGCTCCCGGAACGTCTCCCGACGATACCGCAGTGGCACCCGATCCGAGTGCCCTGCCTCTCTGTTACTGCGAGGCCTGCTTTTTCACGCGCAGGTAGATCCATGCGATCCCTGCGGCGAACACCACGATGCCCGCGCCCTCCGCGAAGGGGTTCTCGGCGATCACCTGCAGCGGCGTGGCCTTTTGCGTCACACCCGCCAGCAATGCGAAGATCACGCCAAACAGGCTTTCACCCACGATCAGGCCCGTCGCAGCCAGCATGCCGAGGCGCTCGGCCAGTTCGGGGTTGGCGGTGCGCTTGGCCCAGCGGTCATAGGCATGGCCGATCAGCGCGCCGATCGGGATCAGCAACGTCAGCGCCATCGGCAGATAGATGCCCATGCCCAGCGCCAGCGGCGGCAGCATGCCCTTGCCGCTCTTGCGCAGTGCCTCGTCGATCACGATCACCACCGCGCCGATGGCGGCACCAATGCCGATCAGGCTCCAGTCAAGCTGACCGCCCAGCACACCCTGCGCCAGCGTCGAGATCAGCGCCGCCTGAGGCGCGGCCAGAGCATTCGGCCCCGCCCCCGGCACGCCGACAAAGCCGAAGCGCTGGTTCAGCAGGCTCAGCACCGGCGGGATCACCAAAGCGCCAAAGATCACGCCCAGCACCAGCGCAACCTGCTGACGCCAAGGAGTGGCTCCAACCAGTTCGCCGGTCTTCAGATCCTGAAGATTGTCGTTGGAGATGGTCGCCACACCGAAGATAATCGCGGTCACAAACAGCGAGAAGGCCACCAGAGCCTTGGTCGCCGCCGGATCGATATCCCGCCCGAAGAAGGCCGCCAGCAGCAGCGCAATGCCCAGCGCCGAGATGATCCCCGTGCCCGACACCGGCGAGTTCGACGCGCCGATCAGCCCCGCCATATAGCCGCAGACCGAGGCGATCACGATGCCGATCACCAGCACATAGGCAATGGTGGCCAGCAGCACCGGCCAGAAATGCGCCTCAATGGGCCCACCGCGCGCAAAATCCGCCAGCAGCAGGCCGATGGGCAGCATCGCTGCCAGAATCACCGCGCCGACAATGCCGATGGGCAGATCACGCTCGGTCAGCGGCAAGGAAGCCCCCTGCCCGGCCTGACGCGCGCGCTGGGCAGCAATGGCGCCCGAAATGCCCTTCACGATGGGGCCGATCACGCGCAGCAACGTGTAGACCGCTGCGATGCCGATGGTGCCCGCGCCGATGATCCGCACCTTCATCTTGAAGGTGGTACCGATCACCGCGCCCATATCATCGCCGATAAAACCATGGGTGTAGAGCGGCACCAGCACGCCCCAACTCAGCAGCATGCCCACCAGCATGGCGATGCCGACGCCAAGTCCCACCAGATGGCCCACGCCGATCAGCGCCATGGAAAAGCTGGTCGAAACCTGGCTGAGGCTGGAGCCGACGCGGAAGGATTTGGCGGCTTCCTCGGCCACCAGCCCCATCTTGGCCAGCAGCGTGTAGAGCGCGGAAAGTGCCGTACCACTCACGATGGCGGAGAGGCCCTTGCGGTTTTCCTCATCGCCCTCGCCCGTGGCCGAGCTGCCAGCGCCGACTTTCAGCACTTCGGCAGCGGCAACGCCCTCGGGATAAGGCAGGTCCGTGCCGGTCACCAGCGCGCGGCGCAGCGGGACGGAGTACATCACGCCCAGAATGCCGCCGACGCCGATCACCGCCACCGATTGCCAGTAGGGAAAGTCCACCCACCAGCCGATCATCAGCAGGCCGGGCAGCACGAAGATGATCGCGCTGAGCGTGCCCGCCGCGCTGGCGATGGTCTGGACGATGTTGTTTTCCTGAATGGTCGAGCCGCGCATGGTGCGCAGCACGGCCATGGAAATCACCGCTGCGGGGATCGATGTGGCGAAGGTCAGGCCGATTTTCAGGCCGAGATAGACATTGGCCGCGGTAAAGATCACCGTCAGCAGCGCGCCGAGGATGACGCCGCGCAAGGTCAGTTCGCGCGCCGGGGCCGCGCCAACATTTTCTATGGTGTTGGTCTGTGTGGTCATGGCGCCTGATGCCACGGCGCAACTGGGCTGAAAAGCCCCATACGTGCGCTTGTTGACATGAGTGTCAGCAAGCGCACGCGGGATTGGTGCTCAGGCGGCGTGGATCGCCGCGATCAGGGCCTGCACATTGGCCACCTCATCCCCGTCCCAGATGGCGCTGGAGACGGCGAGGAAATCGGCGCCGGCACGCACCAGCGGGCCGCAATTCTCGGGCGTGATGCCGCCGATGGCGACGCAGGGGATTTCGAACACCGTCTGCCAGCAGGCCAGCGTGGAGAGCTGGGCGACATGTTCGGTGACCTTGGTCTTGGTCGGGAAGAAGGCACCGAAAGCGACGTAATCGGCACCGGCCTCGCCCGCATTCATCGCCAGATGGCGGCTGTTGTTGCAGGAAACGCCGATCTGGGCATCGGGGCCGAGGCGGTCGCGGGCTTCGCGCGGATCGCCATCGTCCTGGCCGAGATGGACGCCGTCGGCACCCAGACGCTTGGCGAGGCTGATCGAATCGTTGACGATGAAGGCCACTTCACGCTCGGCGCAGATCGCCTGCAGGGGCGCGGCCAGAGCGGCGGCGGCATGCTCGTCCAGTCCCTTGACGCGGAACTGGAAGGCGGCGACGCCATGCTTGTTCTTCACGCCCGCCTCGATCACGCGGCGCAGGCGTTCGGGGAAATCACCCGTCACATCAAGGGGCGAGATCAGATAGATCTTGGTGCGCGGGCGCAGCTCCGGATCGATCTCGTCGCCGAAGGAGGTTTCGTCGGGCAGGATGCCCGAGTCGAAAGGGTTCTCGAAGTCGTCTTCAAAGGTTTCGTCAGCCATGGGCGCGCTCTAAACCCGCCAGCCTTCGCGCGCAACGTGCATTGCACAGGTGGAGCGTTTGCGCGCCACGATAGGGTGCCGCTGCCCTATCGCCGGAAGACATCATGGGAGCGCGAGGGTGTAACACCCTCGCATTTCTTACTTTAATCCCTTGCCCCAAAACGCGAACGGCGTCGGCCCTCTCTCCCATCCCTTCCCCCGCACGCAGGGAAAAGGATGGGAAAACGGGCCGACGCCGCTGCTCGCCGAAATGCTGCTGGTGGGGCTCGAAAGCCGAGTCCCACCGGCGCCCTGGGCGATTATTCCTTGCCCTTATAGATTTTCACGATCTTGTCGAGCATGGCAAGCGCCTCGGCACGCGGGCGCTGGAAGGTGTTGCGGCCGATGATCGAGCCATTGCCGCCACCGGCCAGAATGTCGCGCGCGTCCTGATAGACGGCATCCTCGCCCTTGGTGGCGCCGCCCGAGAAGACCACGAGGCGACGACCGGCAAAGCAGGACTGCACGACATGCTTGACGCGATCGGCCTGGTTCGACCAGTCCTGACCGGCGTAAGCAGCCTTGGCCTCTTCCTGCTCGATGTGAGCGCTGGGCAGCTTCACCTTGATGATGTGCGCGCCGATCAGCGTGGCGATGTGGGCGGCATAGGCACCGACATCGAGGGCCAGCTCGCCGCTCTTGGGCAGCTTGCCGCCACGCGGGTAGGACCAGATCACGGTGGCGATGCCGACGCTGGCGGCTTCTTCGCGCAGCTCGCGGATTTCCTCGATCATCTCGAAGACATCGTCCGAACCGGGATAGATGGTGAAGCCGATGGCCGAGCAGCCAAGGCGCAGGGCATCGGCCACGCTGCCGGTGACGGCCTGATTGGCGCTGGTGCCCCAGCTGTTGGAGGAGTTGACCTTCAGGATGGTCGGGATCTGGCCGGCGAACTTGTCGGCACCGGCTTCCAGCATGCCGAGGGGAGCGGCATAGGCCGAGAGGCCCGCGTCGATCGCCAGCTGATAGTGATAGTGGGGATCATAGGCATCGGGGTTCACCGCGAAGGAGCGGGCCGGGCCATGTTCGAAGCCCTGATCGACCGGCAGGATGACCAGCTTGCCGGTGCCGCCAAGGCGACCCTGCGACAGGATGCGATAGAGATTGGCCTTCACGCCGGGATTGTCGGACTCATAATTGGCGAGGATCTTTGCCACGGCCTTCGTCGTCATACAGGCTCCTATCGGGGTAAAATTCGGTCAATTTATGCATCGCATAGGTATGCAGTTCCCGTTCGGTAGCCACAAACCTGTTTTTTCGCAACTGCGAGAGCGCAGCATGCCAAACTATTTTTGCGCCAAAAAGACACCAAGATGGCGTCCCAGCCAGCGCCGCAAGGGTGCATCGACAAAGCGGGCCAGAAAGGCGGCGCTGCCGATCGCTGTGAGCAGGAAGACCGACAGGGTGAGGCCCAGCGGCCAGTCATGATCATAGCCGTAATTGCCCACCACATAGGTCCAGAAGAAATGCACGGCGTAGAGCGGATAGGAAATGTCCCCCAGCCTTTCGCCCCAGCGCAGGAAGGTGCGGGGCATCTCCAGCCGGGCCCCGGCCAGCACCAGCGCGGGCGAGAGCAGCAGGATAAAGCCCAGATCGAGCATAAACCGGCTCCAGCCCGAGAAAGGCAGCAGCAAGGGCACAAGCCCGAGCACCAGCACCGCCAGCGACCAGCGGCTGACATTGGGCACGCGCCCTTCCAGCAGCCGCGAGAGAACCATGCCTGCAAGGAAGGAAAAGATGGTACGCACCACGCCCAGATGCACATCGTGCCAGCGATAGCCCTGCTTCACGATTGAAGCGTTCTCCGCAAAAGGCGTGAGAGCCTGCGTGACCGTCAGATCGACCACCAGCACCGCAGCAAACACACATAGCATAGCCATCAGCGCGCGGGTCGGGCGACGGATCGCAAAAAGCGCCATCAGGGCGTTGGCGCCAAACTCCATCAGCAGCGACCAGGCCGGAGGGTTGATCGGCGAAATGTCGCGTCCGATCACGCTGGGCAGGAAGAGCAGATTGGCGGCCAGCCCGCTCAGAAGCGTGCCCCAACCAATGTCGGTGGCATCGCGCGCCACCAGCATCGCCAGCCAGCCAAAGCACAGCAACAACCCGCACAGATGCAGCGGCCAGAGGCGCACAAAGCGCCACGCCAGGAACTCGCCGGTGCCCAGCCCCACGGCGAAACGCGGGCGATAGGTGCGATCCAGCACAAAGCCGGACAGGGCGAAGAAGAAATCCACCGCCAGATAACCGCCGGGCACCAGCGGATTGCTCAGATGGAAGATCGCCACCGCCAGAGCGGCAAGCCCGCGCATCGCATCGAGCGTGACGAAGCGGTGGCGGGCAGCACGTGAAGGCTCGGCACGCTGGGGCCCGCCGCCATCCGGCGACGGGCCCTGTGTTTCAGTGGTTAAGGAAGGTGGTGAAATGTTCAGATTTCCAGCGCCTTCACGCCGGGCAGCTCGCGCCCTTCCATCCATTCGAGGAAGGCGCCGCCTGCCGTCGAAATGTAGCTGAAGTCATTGGCCACGCCCGCGTGATGCAGCGCCGCCACAGTGTCGCCACCACCGGCAACCGAAACCAGCGAACCTTCCTTGGTCAGCGCGGCGGCAATCTTGGCCAGCGCCACGGTCGCGGCATCGAAAGGCACGGTTTCAAACGCGCCCATCGGCCCATTCCACACCAGCGTCTTGCAGGTCTTGAGCGCATCGCCCACCGCTTCCACCGCCGTCGGGCCAACGTCGAGGATCATCTCGTCGGCAGCGACCTCATGCACATTGGTGGTGCGCAGCGATGGCGGATTGGCGGCGAATTCCTTCGACACCACCACCTCGTAAGGCAGATGGATGGTGCAGCCCGAGGCGTCGGCGGCGTCCATGATCTCTTCGGCGGTGCCGGTCAGGTCATGTTCGCACAGGCTCTTGCCCACATCCACGCCGCGCGCGGCCAGGAAGGTGTTGGCCATGCCGCCGCCGATCACCAGATGATCGACCTGCGTCACCAGATGCTTCAACACGTCCAGCTTGGACGACACCTTGGCACCACCAACCACAGCGGCAACCGGCTTCACCGGATTGCCCAGCGCCTTTTCCAGCGCCTCCAGTTCGGCTTGCATGCTGCGACCGGCATAGGCGGGCAGCACATGAGCCAGACCCTCGGTGGAGGCATGAGCGCGGTGCGCGGCGGAGAAGGCATCGTTGACATAGATGTCGCCATTGGCGGCGATGGCCTTCACCAGCTCGGGATCGTTCTTTTCCTCGCCGGGCCAGAAGCGGGTGTTCTCCAGCAGGGCCACATCGCCCTCGCCCAGAATGCCGATGGCCTGCTTGACGATATCCCCGGCGATCTCGGGCACGAACATCACTTCGCGCTCCAGCACCTTCTCCACCGCGCCCAGCACGAGGCTCAGCGACTGGTCCGAGGTGCGCTGCCCCTTGGGACGGCCGAAATGCGCCAGCAGCAGCACCTTGGCGCCCTTGAGCGAGAGTTCCTTGATCGTCGGCGCGGCGGCGCGCACGCGGGTGTCGTCGGTGACGGCGCCATCCTGCATCGGCAGGTTGAGGTCGACGCGCAGCAGCACGACCTTGCCCTTCACATCACCCAGATCGTCAAGCTTGCGGAAATTGGCCATGGTTTCCCCCAGCCCCTCGGCGCGGCAGCGCGGAAGGCATCAGAACATCACCCGCAGCCTAGAAGCGCGGGCCATAAAGAGAAAGGGCGGGACTTTCGCCCCGCCCCGCTTTTGGATCAGAGCAGCTTGCCCATCGCGCCGGCCGTATCGACCATGCGGTTGGAGAAGCCCCACTCATTGTCGTACCAGCTCAGCACGCGCACCATCTTGCCTTCCAGCACAGCCGTTTCCAGGCTGTCGATGGTGGACGAGTGCGAGTCATGGTTGAAGTCGCCCGAGACCAGCGGCTCCTCGGTGTAGCCCAGCACGCCCTTGAGCGGACCCTCGGCAGCAGCCTTGAGCAGGCCGTTCACTTCCTCAAGCGTGGTATCGCGCTTGGGGGTGAAGACCAGATCGACGACCGAGACGTTGGGGGTCGGCACGCGGATCGACGAACCGTCCAGCTTGCCCTTCAGCTCGGGCAGAACCTCGCCCACGGCCACGGCGGCGCCGGTGCTGGTGGGGATCATGTTCAGGGCAGCGGCGCGGGCGCGGCGCGGGTCCTTGTGGATCTGGTCGAGGATCTTCTGATCGTTGGTGTAGCTGTGGATCGTGGTCATCAGGCCACGCTCGATGCCGATGGCTTCGTGCAGCACCTTGGCGAAGGGGGCCAGGCAGTTGGTGGTGCAGCTGGCGTTCGAAACGATCAGATGCTCCGAGGTCAGCTTGTCATCATTCACGCCGAACACGACGGTGAGGTCAACGTTCTTGCCGGGGGCCGAGATCAGCACGCGCTTGGCACCCGCATCCAGATGCTTGCCGGCGCTGGCGCGGTCCACGAAGAAGCCGGTGCATTCCAGAGCGATGTCGATGCCCTGAGCGGCATGCGGCAGGTTGGCGGGGTCCTTCTCGGCCGTCACATGGATGCGCTTGCCGTTGATGACCAGATCGGTGCCGTCCACCTCGACGGTGCCGGGGAAGGTGCCATGCACGCTGTCGCGCTTGAAGAGCAGGGCGTTGGCCTTGGCATCGGCCAGATCGTTGATCGAGACCAGTTCCAGACCGCAGTCCGGGCGCTCCAGAATGGCGCGCGCGACGTTACGGCCAATGCGACCGAAACCATTGATCGCTACCTTCACAGCCATGTCTTGCTCCTCAATTGGGTGAATTTAGGTGTTCTAAGTGCTTAGGCGCCAAGCGCCGCGACGATCTGCGGCGCGATCTTGGGCGCCGTCAGACCGAAGTAATCGTAAAGCGCAGCCGCCGGAGCGCTGGCGCCGAAGGTGTCGATGCCGAAGCGCAGGCCGTCAGCGCCGGTGATGCTTTCCCAACCGAAGGTGGTGCCAGCCTCGATCGAGACCTTGAGCACACCGGCGGGCAGCAGATCCGCCTGATAGGCAGCATCCTGATCGCGGAAGCGGCTCATCGAAGGCATGGAGACAACATCGGCACCGATGCCCTGCTCTTCAAGAGCGGCACGCACGGCGACGGCGATTTCCACTTCCGAACCGGTGGCGATCAGCACAACCTTGCGGTCAGCAGTCGCCTCGGCAAGGCGATAGGCGCCCAGTGCCGAGAGGTTCTCACCCGACTTGCGGACCTGGCTCACGTTCTGACGCGTCAGCGCCAGCACGGTCGGGCCGTCATCGTTTTCCAGCGCCAGCTGCCAGCACTCAGCCGTCTCGATGACGTCTGCGGGGCGAAACAGCTCAAGGTTCGGGATCATGCGCATGCTCATCACATGCTCGATAGGCTGGTGCGTGGGACCATCCTCGCCCTGACCAATCGAGTCATGCGTCAGCACGTACACCACTCGGGCGCGCTGCAAAGCAGACATACGAATGGCATTGCGCATATAATCGGAGAACACCAGGAACGTGCCGCCGTAAGGGATGATGCCGCCATGCAGCGCCATGCCGTTCATGGCCGCCGCCATGCCGAATTCGCGAATGCCGTAATAGACATAACGGCCGCTGTAATCATCGGCGGTCAGCGGCGTGGTGGCCTTCACCTTGGTGAGGTTCGAGCCGGTGAGGTCAGCCGAGCCACCCACCAGTTCGGGCACCAGCGGGGCCAGCACTTCAAGCGCCAGCTCGCTGGCCTTGCGGGTGGCGACCTTCTGGTTGCCTTCCAGCCAGCCTGCGAAGGTGGCCTCGGCCTCTGCCAGATCGGGCAGTTCGCCAGCCATGCGGCGGCTGAATTCCTGACCCTGGGCATCGGCGGCCAGACGGGCGCTCCATGCGGCATGGGCAGCAGCGCCCTTGCCAGCGAGCGAGCGCCAGTCGGCGAGGATTTCGGCAGGCAGCTGGAAGGGCGGCAGGGTCCAGCCCAGCACCTCGCGGGCGGCGGCGATTTCGGCGTCACCCAGCGGCGAACCATGGACGTTATGGCCACCCTGCTTGTTGGGGGCGCCCTTGCCGATGATGGTGCGGCAGGCGATCAGCGAGGGACGCGGATCGGCGATGGCTTCGCTGATGGCGCGGGCGATATCGTCGAAATCATGGCCGTCGCACTCGACAACGTGCCAGCCGGTGGCGCGATAGCGGGCCGGAATGTCTTCGCTGGTGGAAACGCTCGTGTCGCCATCGATGGTGATGCGGTTGTCGTCCCACAGCACGTTGAGGCGGCCCAGCTTGAGGTGACCGGCCAGTCCGATCGCCTCATGGTTGATGCCTTCCATCAGGCAGCCGTCGCCCGCGATCACGAAGGTGTTGTGATCGACCAGATCGTCGCCGAAGGTGGCGTTGAGGTGGCGTTCAGCCGTGGCGAAACCGACCGCCATGGCCAGCCCCTGACCCAGCGGGCCGGTGGTGCATTCCACGCCGGGCAGCTCGAAGTTTTCGGGGTGGCCGGCGCAGACGCTGTGCAGCTGGCGGAACTTGCTGATGTCATCCATCGTCGGCTGTTCGTAGCCGGTGAGATGCAGCAGCGAGTAGATCAGCATCGAGCCATGGCCCGCCGACAGGATGAAGCGGTCACGGTCGGCCCAGCGCGGGGCAGCCGGATCGAACTTCAGAAAGCGCGAGAACAGCACCGTCGCCACATCGGCCATGCCCATCGGCATGCCGGGGTGGCCGCTGTTGGCGGCCTGAACGGCATCCATGGAGAGAACGCGGATGGCATTGGCCATCGCCTGCAACCTTGCGTTGTCGAGCTGAGGGGCGTCGAACGGGGCGGCGATGGTCATGCTTTGCTGGCTCCAGATGATACGCGAATCGCGCGGACCTCTTTGCGGATGCACCCTGCCCCGTCAACCGTCCGGCACGCACAAGGGGAATAATAAGTATGCAGCCATGAATACGAATGTGAGGCGATGCACTGCTCACCGCCGCATCAGACCTCTTTTCCATCGCAGAGCCGCTTTGCAGTCGCCCGCCGCTGGGCTAGGCTCCCCTGCATATGAATGAGTCCCCCCGCGAAGCAGCCTGGCAAAGAATCGAAGCAGCCCTCACACGGCTGGACGCGGCGGCGCGCACCCGCAGCGATGCCGCCACGCTGGAGCTGCAATTGCATGAAGAGCAGGAGCGCCATCAGGCCCTGCGCGGCGCACTTCGCGAGACGCTGGGGCGACTCGATGCACTGATCGCCTCGCATGCACCCGGCAGCGGAGTCGGCCCGGCGTGAGCAATGTTACCCTGACCATTGCCGGTCGCGATTATGTGGTGGGCTGCGCCGCGGGCGAGGAAGAGCATATCGCCGATCTGGGGCGGATGATCGATGCGCGGCTGGCCAGCCTGCCACCTGCCGCCGTGCAGGGCGAAAGCCGGGCGCTGCTGTTTGCCGCCCTGCTGCTGGCCGATGAGGTCTATGAGGCAAAAAAGGGCGATCTTGGCCTGCCACCGCCTGCCGAAAGCTTCGAGGCCGAAGAATTTCTTCCCGAGCAGGAGGATGCCTCTCCCGCCATCCCGCTGGCGCTTGAAGAGGCGCCTGAAGAAGCTTCGACGCCCGCCCCCGAACCCGTGCCGGCATGGCCTGACGACACCGACCGCCTTACCGATCTGGCCTTGCGATTGGAAAATCTGGCCTCTTTGCTGGAAGACCCCCTTGAGGATCGGCTCTTTCGCGCCTAAATTGCATGGCGACGGGTACTGCCGCGCACGAGCCTTTCGAACATCCCTGAGGCTATAAGCAAATCCTTGGGGGCTGTCTCTGCCCAGGCCCTGGCCTGTGGTACATGGTCCCCACCTGACGTGTAGGCGTCGGTGGATTTCTAGGCAAACGACCCATGGTGGTCCCGTCACCCCCTTTCTCGCGCGCGCTGATCCGGCCCGCGCCATCCCATGAGGCATCGCTTGGACGAGAAGAAGGCGCTGCGGGCCCGTTTGCGCAAGGCCCGGCGCGCGCATGTCGCTGCTCTGGACCCGCGCGTGCGGGCGCTGATCTTTATGCGGCCGCCTGCCGCCGTGGCCGCTCTGGCGCCCGAGGGCGCGGCGGTCGGCCTCTATCACGCCTTGCCCGATGAGGCGCCGACGCGCGGCTATGCGAAGTTCTTTGCCGAGCAGGGGCGCCCCATCGCCCTGCCCTGGTTCGCGCATAAGGATGCGCCAATGCAGTTCCGCCTCTGGCTCGATCCCTATGAGGATGAAGGGCTGGAAGTTGGCCCGCATGGCGCCTTGCAGCCCTCTGCCGATTCGCCTCTGGCCGAGCCGCAGCTGGTTTTCGTGCCGCTGGTGGGCTTTTCCTCGGATGGCGCACGCTTGGGTCAAGGCGGCGGCCATTATGACCGCTGGCTGGCCGCCCATCAGGGCGTGACCGCGCTTGGCTTGGGCTGGGACTGCCAGTTGGAGGAAAACCTGCCTCTGGAAGCCCATGACCACCCGCTGAAAGCCGTCATCACCCCCACCCGCCTTTACGAGGCCCCCTGATGGCCAAGCCCCCGCCGCGTAACGCCCCGACCTGGCGCATCCCCATCGGCATTCTGGCGCTGGTGGGGGCGCTGCTGGTCTATGGCGGGCTGGTGGCGCGCTTCGTGGCGCCATGGATCGCGCCATGGCCTGTGCTGGCTCAGCTGCCCGTCTATGTGCTGCTGGGGGTGATCTGGCTGCTGCCTTTGAGGCGCTATCTGATCTGGATGGAAACCGGACGCTGGGGCTAAAAACCCCGGCGTTTTTTTTCAAAGCCGCGTGCCGCGCGCACAAACAGAAACGGCGACCCGAAGGCCGCCGTTCTCATTTCCCGCTAGGAGAAAACATTCCCAAGGTGGCGCGAGTGACGGGACTTGAACCCGCGACCCTCGGCGTGACAGGCCGATACTCTAACCAACTGAGCTACACCCGCGCAATGCCCGGAACACTCTTACTGAAACACAAGTGGCGCGAGTGACGGGACTTGAACCCGCGACCCTCGGCGTGACAGGCCGATACTCTAACCAACTGAGCTACACCCGCTCACCTGTGTTTCCGAAGAGGCAGCGCCCCTTGGGAGACGCGCCTCTAGGCGGGACCGCCGACCCTGTCAACAACGATCCGCCAGCTTTCTCAATTTTGCCGTTAAGCTGTGGAAAACTATGCCTTAAGCCGCCAAAAATGCAGTTTCGGCCCGGTTGAGGCCGTTTCCGCGCCGTTTCGGACTTATGCCAAACGCGGCGTTAACCGTAATTTTTATCGATCGGGCGCAGAATCATCGCATGATCCCGCGAGTGAAAGTTCTGCCCATGCGCAAAACATCTGCCTCACCCTTCCGTTTCCTGCTGCGGGGCGCCGCCTGCCTGACGCCCCTTGCCCTCAGCATGGCCTTGCTGGCCGGTCCCGGTCGCGCGCGTGACAATGCCCACCTCCAAGAGGCCGCTTTGGGCACGCAGAGCGATGTGATGCTCGAATCAAGTCTTTTCGTGGAACACATCCGCCAGAACGCCCGTGGCCCGGTGCATATGCTGGAACCGGCCCGGCAGGTGAATTCAGGTGATAAGGTGGTGACACTGCTCAGCTGGTATCGCCTGGGCGGCACGGGCGGCTTTACGGTCACCGATGCCGTTCCAGGCGGCATGAGCTATCAGCCGGGCGAGAAGGATGAAGCCGAGGTTTCCGCCGACGGGGGAAAGACATGGGGACGTCTGGGCGCTCTGCGTGTCGGCCACAGGCTGGCGACGGCTCAGGATGTGACGCATATGCGTTGGCATATTACGCCGGCGCAGGCTTTGGCCGGGTCGGGGCGTATCGCCTATGCCGGGATGGTCAGGTAAGCGCGCCTTTCAGCACTTCTCATACTTCCAGTTGCGCTTCTTGCCCTCGGCCAGCCATTCCACGGCCTGAGCGATGCGCTTGGCGCGCGTGGCGGCCTGCTTGGCCTCCACAATCCATTCCAGATAGTCACGGCGGTGGGAGGGGGCGAAACCCTCGAACACCGCCTGAGCCGCCGGATGGGCTTCCAGAGCCTGCGTGAAATCCTCAGGCACGGGAATCGCTTCTTTCGGCGCCTTTTTGGGGCGGGCCATGCCGCCGCCCTGCCGGATCTTCTCGGCAGCAGCGAGCAGCTTGGCTTTCAGCTCTTCGGCGGGAGGCAGATCATCGAGGCTGGTGATCTTGCCATAATCACCCATGCCGGGATCGCGCTCCATGCCCTGACGGCCCGTGCCATGGATCACGAAAGCGCAATGCGCCTTGAAGGCCGCGATCCCCGCCAGATTTTTGCCCGCGACCGTAAAATGCGGCATACCCCATTTGATGGTCTCGCCAAGATCCGGCAGCGCTTCATGCACCAGAGCGCGCAGATGGGTCAGGATCGGGCGAGCGAAGGGCGCCGCCTTCTCGATATAGGCATCGATTCGCGGGTCTGTCTCCATCGCCCCCTCCCCTTCAGACCGCGACCGGCGCGGCCAGCTTCCCCTGAGGCGCGTAGTCGGGGACGACAAAGTCCTCGATGGCGTAATCGAAGATGCTCTCCGGGCGGCGGGCAATGGTCATACGCGGATCGCCCGAGGGCTTGCGCTGCAACTGCGCCTCCACCAGCTCCTCATGGTTGAGGTAGAGATGGGTGTCGCCGCCCATCCAGACCAGCTCGCCCGGCTCCAGATCGCATTGCTGGGCCAGCATGCGGATAAACAGCGCAGCGCTCCACAGGTTGAAGGGCAGGCCAAGGGCGACATCGGCGCTGCGCTGATACAGCACGCCGGAGAGACGCCCATCGGCAACATGGAACTGATAGGTCTTGTGACAGGGCGGCAGCGCCATCGAATCGAGTTCGGCCACATTCCAGCCCTCGACGATATGGCGGCGGCTGCCCGGATTGTGGCGCAGGCTGTGGACCAGATCGGCGATCTGGTTGATGCCCTCCATCTTGCGATAGAGGCCATCCCCGGCAGGCTGATAATTGGGCCAATCGACCCACTGCTTGCCATAGACCGGGCCAAGATCGCCCCATTGCACAGCAAAAGCCTCATCCGCCACGATGCGCGCGGAAAAATCCTCGCGGCTGATCGGGTCGCCGGTTTCCTTGCGATAGCGGTCGAGCGGCCAGTCGGTCCAGATTTCCACCCCCTGCGCGCAAAGCGAGCGGATGTTGGTGTCGCCGGTGAGGAACCACAGGAATTCGCGCGTCGCGGTCTTCCAATAGACGCGCTTGGTGGTCAGCAGCGGCATGCGGTTGTCGGAGAGATCGCAGCGGATCTGCGCGCCGAAGACGGAGCGCGTGCCCACGCCTGTGCGGTCGCGGCGTTCATCGCCATGGCGCCAGATATGGTCCATCAAGGCCAGATATTGCTCTTCCCAGTGAGCGACTTGGGGGGCGGACTCGGTTCGGATCGTGTTAGGCAAGGTCATCCACACAGTTTGGCCCAAGGCGCAGGCGCCGTCATCCGATTTTCAGCAAGCGGCTCAAATCGGGGAAAATTCACGCACAGGCAAAAAAATGCGAAACGCCGCTTGCGTGGTTCGAAATCGCTGTCTATAGGCCCGCTCCTGCCTCGCAGAGACGCTTCAAACCGCCTCTGCAGCACCGGTCGGGGAATAGCTCAGCCTGGTAGAGCACTGTCTTCGGGAGGCAGGGGCCGGAGGTTCGAATCCTCTTTCCCCGACCATTTACTTCTTGAAAATCAAGAAGTTGAGAAAGCCGGCCTTCGGGTCGGCTTTTTTCTTTCCCGGCCTTATCGACGCGTTGTCGACACACCCTCCACCTCACATCAACACGTTATCCACAGGGATAAGCACAGGCGGCGGCTCCTCGCGCCCCAGCGCCGAGAGCATATCACGCTCGATCACGCGCACCATGGCGTCCAGCGGCAGATCGTTGACATCATGGCCAAAGGGGTCCTCCAACTGGTCGCCCAGCGCATCCAGCCCGAAGAAGGTATAAGCCACCAGCGCCGAGGGCAGCACCGCCCACCACCCCAGCGTGCCCGCCAGAGCAAAAGGCAGGCTGAGGCAAAAGATATAGGCCGTGCGATGCAGCAGCAGCGAATAGGCGAAAGGCACGGGAGTCGCGGCAATGCGCTCGCAGCCGGTCTGCACGCTGGTCAGCGCCGCCAGATGCTGCTCCAGCGCCGACCAGCGCATCGGATCAATCGCACCCTCAGCGAGCAGGCGCTGGCTGGTCACCCCCATGGCATGAACGACACCATTGGTGGGATTGGCCATGGCCATCCACGCGCCCTCACCCCACCATTGGCGGATGGCAGCGAACTCATCATCGCCGCGCAGCCTGGCGCGCAAACCAAAGGCGAAAGCACAGACACCCATCACAAAGCCGTCACGCTCAACCACAGGCAGGCTGGCCACCTGACGGGCAATGGTGCGCGCCTCGATCACCAGAGCGCCCCACAGCTGACGCCCTTCCCACCAGCGGCCATAGCAAGCGTTGTTGCGGAAGCTCATAAAGATCGAGAGCGCCAGACCGATCAGCGTAAAAGGGAAAGCGCTGATCTGGCCGAAGATGCCGGGATGGTCGCGTGCGGCCACCACCGCCACCACGCTGGCCAGCACAATCAGCGCCATCCGCCCGCCAATGCGCGGCAGGATCGTGCCTTTCCACGCAAAGAGAATGTCGAAAAGGCTCGGTTTCGAGCGCTGGATCATAGGGCTGGGTCCTGAACTATGGCCAGCCCCGGATACACCCAAAGCCCGGCCAATCCAGCCCCTTGCCTGTTGCCTAGACCCAGGCGCCCAATTGCCATGGCACGAATTCATAATCGCCCACGCCCTGCGCCTCGCTCTTGGTCGGTCGGCCCGAGGCGACCTCCAGCAACTGCCGGAAGATGCGTTGGCCCAGTTCCTCGACGCTCATGCCCTCCAGAATGGGCGAGCAATCGACATCGATATCCTCCGCCATCCGCCCGGCGAGCGCCGCGTTGGAGGCCAACTTAAGACAAGGCACGCATTGCGCCCCGAACACCGATCCGCGCCCGGTGGTAAAGGCCAGCAGATTGGCGCCAGAGGCAATCTGCCCCGTCGCCGAACAGGGATCATAGCCCGGCGAATCCATAAAGATCAGCCCGTTACGACTCCGCGGCTGGCCATAGAGCAAAACCTCGCTCAAAGGCGCAGAACCAGCCTTGGCTACAGCGCCCAAAGATTTCTCGAAGATGGTGGTCAGCCCGCCCGCCTTGTTGCCGGGCGAGGGATTGTTATCCAGACTGATGCCATGGCGACTGGCATGCGCCTCCCACCAACCGATGCGCTCTTCCAGCGCCGCCGCCACCGCAGGATCGGCGGCACGCGCCAGCAGCAGATGCTCGGCCCCGTAGATTTCCGGCGTTTCGGAGAGGAAGGCCGTGCCGCCCGCTGCCACCAGCAGATCGCTCGCCGCGCCCAGCGCCGGATTGGCGGTGATGCCCGACCAGCCATCAGACCCGCCGCATTGCAGCCCCAGCACCAGATCGCTGGCGGGCCGCGTGCTGCGCCGCGCGGTGGAGATCTCCTCGATCAGCTCCTGCACCAGAGCGATGCCATGCTCGATCGCCGGTGCCGTGCCGCCCGCATCCTGAATGGTGTAGGTTTTCAGCATGGGCCCCGGCGCCAGACCGTGGCGTTCCAGCATTTCACCGATCTGCGCCACCTCGCAGCCAAGGCCGATGATCACCGCGCCCGCGAAATTGGGGTTGCGGGCATAGCCGGTCAGCGTGCGCTCCAGCGTGTCGATGCCCTCCCCGCTTTTGGCCATGCCGCAGCCGCTGGCATGGGTGAGCGGCACCACCGCGTCGATGCCGGGGATCGCGGCATCCTCGAAACGCCGGGCGATGCGGCGCACCACCGTGGCGGCGCAATTGACGCTGCCCATCACCGCGATGCAGTTGCGCGTGCCAACCTGCCCGTTGGCGCGCAGATAGCCTTCGAAATGCGCATCCTCGGGCGCCGCCACCAGACGCCCTGCCATGCCTGCCGTCACCGCTGCTCCGGCATGGCGGCCCTCACCGACAGCCAGATTGTGACTGTGGACATGCTCGCCCGCGCGGATGGGCTGCGTGGCGATGCCAATGGGCTGACCATATTTGCGCACCACCTGCCCCACCGCCACGTCATGCAGCGCCAGCTTGTGGCCGAAGGGCACGGCATCACGCGCGGTCACCCCCAACACATCCTCTCCCGGAGAGGCCGGATCGATCAGCACCGCCACATCGTCGAGCGGGGAAAGGCGAAGGGCCCGGGTCATGCGGCAGTCTCCGAAACAGAATGGGCCAGCGCCTCCAGACGCGGCAAAACGAGATCGGGCACCTGAGCCCTCACCCAGTCGATAAAGCCTGTCACGCGCCGTTCGATCTTGGCGTGGTGATGGCTGTAGATATCCGCAAGCCGGTGATCGAGATAGGGGTTGGCAAAGCGATCCAGCGTCGTTTCGACATAGGCTTCTGCGTCGGCACCCAATCCGCGCATCGCGAACCCCGGCACAACCTCCTGCACATAGAGCGAGCGCAACGCTGGCAGCGTCACACCATCCTCCATCATCGCACGCACGGTTTGTGCCGGGGCAGCCCCAGCTTCATGCCATCGCTGCGCCAGCCACGTATGGCCCAGATTGAGGATATGCAGCTTGAGCCGTTCGAAAGGCTCCAGATCATCGGTCAACACCACCTGCGGATGGGTAAAAGGCATCGCGAGTCCCGGCTGGCGCTCCACCGCCCACAGCGCATAAGGCTCGGCCACCGCTCCCGCCGGTTCCAGCGGCGTGCTGACAATGCGATCGACCAGCGTGCTGATCCAGAGGCATGTTTCCAGCCAAGCGGCAAAACCCTGCCCCAGCCCCCAATCGCGGGCCAGATCCAGCACCACGCCGCGCAGCACATCGCCATTACGCGGCACCAGTTCGCAGGGCAGCAGCGTCAGAGGCGCGCCGCCTCGCTGCCAGCGGGCATGCAGCAAAGAGGTCAGCTTGGGTACAAATCCGCCCGGCACCTGTCCCGCTGCCGGACGGGCGCGATCCTCTGGCAAAAAATGGTAACCGGTGTCACCCGTATTGCTGACAAGAACCTTCGCCTGCCCCGCAACCAGCTCCACAAGCACAGCCCAGTCCGCCACGGCGCTGATCCCGCCGATCACGCTGCGCACATGCACCGTCTGATCAACGCGCTTGCCCGCCTCGATCCCGCGAAGGATCACCGGGAAGCCCTCGGGATCGGCAAAAGCGCGCAGACGCTTGGCCCTTTCGGCATCACCCGTGGTCTGAACGATGGTGATGGGCGGCACATCCTGCCCCGCATCCCGCGCCTGACTGGCAAAGAGATCGACATGGGCCTGAAGGAACCGGCTGGTTCCGAATTGAACGATCACGCAAGACTCTCCCCGGCATCACGCCATGGTTTTGCAACCAGCCCTATGTGACACCGCTTGACCGTCTTGACCAGAGGCCGGGCGCACAACCCCGCCACCACCGCGAATTTACCGCCCACCAACACTGGACGCAGCCCCCCCATGCGCCTAGAGCGCCCCCTTATGCGTGTTCCTTTCGTCAAGATGCATGGGCTGGGCAATGATTTCGTCGTGCTGGACGCGCGCGAAGGCAATGTGCCGCCCATGACCGCCACTCTGGCCGCCGCTCTGGGTGACCGGCATCGCGGCATCGGCTGCGACCAGCTGGTGCTGCTCGAAGCGTCCGAGATCGCCGATCTCAAGATGCGGATCTTCAACCAGGACGGCAGCGAGGTCGAGGCTTGCGGGAACGCCACCCGCGCCGTGGGCCTGCTTCACGGCAGCGCGGCAGCCATCGAGACGCTGGCGGGCGTGATCTATGCCGCGCCCACGCCCGATGGCATTTCGGTCGATATGGGCCGCCCCCGCTTCGAGTGGGACGCGATTCCCTTGGCCTATGCCATGGACACGCTGACCATGCCGGTGGGCTGGGAAGAGCTGAACGCCCCCACCGCCGTCAATGTCGGCAATCCGCATGTGATCTTCTTCACGCCCGATACGCATGAGGTGGAGTTGGATCGCCTCGGCCCGCTGATCGAGCATGATCCGCTCTTCCCCGAGCGCATCAACGTCAATGTCGCCACCGTCACGGCGCGCGATGCGATCACCCTGCGCGTGTGGGAACGCGGCGCGGGCCTCACGCTGGCCTGCGGCACGGGCGCCTGCGCCACCGCCATCGGCGCCATGCGTCGCGGTCTGGTCGACCGCCGCGTGACGGTCACATTGCCGGGCGGCCCGCTGGTGATCGAATGGCGTGGCGATGATGGCATCACCATGACCGGTCCTGCCACCGAAGCCTTCCGCGGCGCGTTCGAGCTGTCCGCGTTTTATCAGGGATGAGCGTCGAGGTCGTCTCGCTGGGCTGCCGGATGAATCTGGCCGAGAGCGAGCATATGCGCGCGCTTCTCGCCGGCGAGCGCGACATGGTCGTCATCAACTCCTGCGCCGTCACCGCCGAGGCCTTGCGCCAGACACGCCAAGCCATCCGCAAAGCCCGCCGCGCCCGCCCCGATGCGCGGCTGATGGTGACCGGCTGCGCGGTGGAGGTGGAGCGCGATGCCATCGCTGCGTTGGATGTGGACGGCCTGATCGCCAATGCCGACAAGCTGGATGCGCGGGCATGGAACGTGCCGCCCGCGCCTGTTGTGCCAATGCCTTCAGGCCAGCATACCCGCGCCTTTGTGGCCGTGCAGAACGGCTGCGACCATGCCTGCACCTTCTGCATCATCCCCGCCGGTCGCGGCCCGAGCCGTTCGCGCTCCATCGCCGATGTGGTGAATGAGGTGCGCGCCCATGCCGATGTAGGCGTGGGCGAGGTGGTGCTGACCGCCGTGGACCTTACCGGCTGGAACCGTGACGAGCAGCGCCTCGGCGATCTGGTCGCCGCGATCCTGCGCGATGTGCCTGCCCTGCCCCGCCTGCGCCTCTCCTCAATGGATGGCGTGGAGATCGATCCCCTGCTGCGCGAGATCATCGCCAGCGAACAGCGGGTGATGCCGCATCTGCATCTCTCCTTGCAGCATGGCGCCGATCTGATCCTCAAGCGCATGAAGCGCCGCCACCTGCGCGCCGATGCCGTCAACCTTGTGGCCGATTTGAAAGCCCGCCGCCCCGATATCGCCGTGGGCGCGGACCTGATCGCCGGCTTCCCCACCGAAGATGACGCCGCCCACGCCGACAATCTCTCGATCATCGATGAGCTTCAAATCGTCCACGGCCATATCTTCCCTTACAGCGCCCGCCACGGCACCCCTGCCGCGCGCATGCCGCAACTGCCGCGCCCGCTGATAAGCGCACGGGCCGCGCAACTGCGCGAAGCCGTCGCCACAAGCCGCGCCCGCTGGCTCGAAGGCCTGATCGGCCACCCCCAGACCGTGCTGGCCGAGCGCGACGGCACCGGCCACGCCGAAAATTTCGCAAGGATCGCCCTGCCCGCCGGCTCCACGCCCGGGCAGATGCTGACCATCACCCCCACACGCATCACCGAAGGATTGCTCTCATGAGCGCCGAGAACTGGACCTCCCGCCTGATGGGCGGCCTCGCCAAGACTTCCGAACGTCTGGCGGGCAATCTCTCCGGCATCACCGGTGCCGCGCGCCTGACCGAAGACCAGCTCGATGAGCTGGAGGATGCGCTGATCCTCTCGGATCTTGGCCCGCGCGCCGCCGCCCGCATCCGTGGCGCCATGGCGCAGCGCCGTTTCGAGGGCTCGGCGGGCGAAAACGCCATCCGCGAGGCCGTCGCCGAGGAAATCGCCGCGATCCTGCGCCCCGTGGCCAAGCCGCTGGAGGTCACCGCCTTCCCGCGCCCGCATGTGGTGCTGGTGATCGGCGTCAACGGCAGCGGCAAGACCACCACCATCGCCAAGCTGGCTCACCTGTTTCAGGAAGAGGACTATGCGGTGATGCTGGCGGCGGGCGACACCTTCCGCGCCGCCGCCATCGGCCAACTGGGCGTCTGGGCGGACCGCCTTGGTGTGCCCATCGTGAAGGGCCCCGAGGGCGGTGACCCTGCAGCCATCGTCTTCGATGCGGTGAAATCCGCCAGCGAGCGCGGCACCGATGCGCTGATCGTCGACACCGCAGGCCGCCTGCAGAACAAGCGCGAGCTGATGGACGAGCTGGCCAAGATCCACCGCGTGCTGGGCCGCCTCAACCCCGCCGCGCCGCATGATGTGGTGCTGGTGCTGGACGCCACCAATGGCCAGAATGCCCTCGCCCAGATCGAGACCTTCAAGGAGGTGGCGGGCGTCACCGGGCTGGTCATGACCAAGCTGGACGGCACTGCGCGCGGCGGCGTGCTGGTCGCGGCGGCCGAGCAATATGGCCTGCCCATCCATGCCATCGGCGTGGGCGAGCGGATCGACGATCTGCGCCCCTTCGATCCCGATCTGGTGGCCCGCGTGATCGCCGGGGTGCAGGCATGACCGCGCCGGAACGCAAGAACCACTCGCCGCTGGTCAATCTGGCGATCGATTACGGCCCGGTCGCGGCGTTCTTTATCGCCTATCGCCTGTTCAAGCCTTCGGGCGCGGCGAGCCTGAGCGATGTGGCCGCCGTCACCAAAAGCACCGGTGTGTTTATGGCGGCCACGGTGCTGGCGCTGATCGCGTCGAAGTGGATTCGCGGCAAGGTGTCGCCCATGCTGTGGCTCTCCACCGTGCTGGTCTGCGGCTTTGGCGCGCTGACGATGATCAGTCAGGATGAGGGCTGGATCAGGCACAAGCCGACCGCCGTCTATACGCTGTTCTCGGTAATGCTGCTGATCGGCTGGATCAAGGGCAAGCCGACGATGAAATATCTGCTGGAAAGCGCCTTTGACGGCCTTTCGGACGAGGGCTGGATGAAACTGTCGCGCAATTGGGGCTGGTTTTTCCTGTTCCTCGCCGCACTGAACGAGGTGTTTGCCTACAAAGGCTGGTTCACCTTCGACCAGTGGCTGCGTGCCAAGCTGATCGTCTTTATGCCGCTCTCATTCCTGTTCACCTTTGCGCATATGCCAATGCTGCTGCGCCACGGTCTGGGGCAGGAAAAACAGCCCGACAGCGAGAACGCTGAATAAGAAAAAGCCCGGCTCCCTTCTGGAAGCCGGGCTTTTCTTTGAGGTCAGTTTTTATTGTCGCATCGCTATTGCGAAAAACCGGTTCCCACTTTTTCGCGCGATGCTCCGCACCTTAGCGCCAGCGGGCGCGTTCGGCCTCGATCTCGGCATCGGTGTAGGGATCGAGCCTGTCATCGAAGGTCGTCCAGCCCTGCCCCTGATAGAGGGCGCGGCGTTCGGCGATATCGACATAGGGCGTGTTGTCCAGCGCGGCCTGCGCCGTCAGAACCAGCTCATCCTCGACCTTGGCGCTGACCAGCGTGCCGCCGCGCCGCACGCCCTCGGCATAGACATCGGCCTCTGCGCGGCTCACGCCGGCATGGGTCAGCGCGCCGACAATGCCGCCTGCACCAGCCACCACCGCGCCACCGACCACCGCGCCGACCGCCGCCGAAGCAAGCCAGCCCGCCGCGATCACGGGGCCGAGGCCCGGAATGGCCAACAGGCCAAGGCCCGCCAGCACGCCGCCACCGGCACCGATCACACCGCCCAGCGCGGCGCCCACACCGGCATCGCGCGCGGCTGCGTCGCCAGCGGTGCTGTCACGCGGTTCGCGCACATCGGCAGCGGCATGCGAGGTGCCCCGGCGGTTCGACACTAGGCTGATGTCGCCGTGGAGAACGCCAACGCGCTCCAGTTCGATAACGGCATGTTCGGCATCGGAGAAATTGTCGAACAGGCGAGTGACGATCTGACTCATGGGTCTATCCTTTCCCGTTGAGATGAGGCGGACGCTTAGCGCGTGGCCACATTGCCCTTGTAATCCAGCGCCACCTTCACCGGCGTGCCGTGACGGGTCGCGCTGGCCTGCCACAGGCCGTCAGCATCCTTGTTGAGGTCGCTGACATTGGCATAGCCCGCCTTTTCCAGACGCGACTTGGCCTCGCTCTGGGTGAAGGAGTTCTTGCCCTTGGCGAGCGGCGCCTTGGTCATATGATCAGGCGATTTCATGGCGGGGTTGGGCGCGGCATTGTCATGCGCGACAGGCTGGGCGTGAGCGGCAGCAATACCGCAGACAGCAAGGCTCGCGGCGCAAACCGCGCCGATGGTCGATTTCAATGTCATGAGTTCCACCTCCTTGATGGCAAGGTTTGGAACGCGGGCGGCCTGCGAATGTTCCGGACGATATTTTACACCGCCCGGAAACAATCATTCCCTATTTATCAGTTATTTGCCGCGCAATGCCGCGATGGGCAGCAAGATAGAATCGATGGCCTGAGCCACCCCATCCTCATCATTCGATGCGGTGACATGGTCCGCCGCCTCACGCACCTCCACCGGCCCCTGCCCCATGGCGATGGAGAGGCCCGCCTTGCGGAACATCGGCATGTCGTTGCGCTGGTCGCCGATCACCGCCACCTGCCCCGGATCGACCCCGAAAGCATGGGCCAGAGCCAGCACGCCATCGCCCTTATTGGCCCGCGTGGCGGTGATATCGAGGTAGTAAAGCTGCGAGCGGCCCACTGTGGCGCGGGTCCCCACCGCGCGATCCACGATGGCTTCCAGATCGGCCAGCATGTCGTGATCGTCGGAGACGGCGACGATCTTGTCCACGCTGTCGGCATAGGAGTCCAGATTGGCGTCATAGATCGGCTCCTGATTGGCCGATTTACGCTCGCGGTCGTCGTAATGGGCGTCGGGGCGCTGGGCAATCCAGCGGCCCTGACTGAACAGCCATATGGTGACATTGGGCCGGTCGATCAGCGCCAGCACCTGACGCGCCACATCCCCCGGCACCAATTCCGAAGACAACACCGTGCCATCGGGCTGAACGATGGTGCCGCCATTGAAGGCGCCGATGGGGCGCGTCAGGCCGAGCGTTTCGGCGATCCACAGAATGCCGCTGGGCGGGCGGGCGCTGATCAGCGTGAAAGGCACGCCTGCCGCATCGAGCCGATGCACGGCCTCGATCACGGCGGGGCTGATGGTCTTGTCACTGCGGGTCAGAGTGCCGTCGATGTCCGAGATGAACAGGCGCAGGTCTTTCATGGGGTGGCCTATCCAATCTCATGCCAGGCGCGGCCATCGCGCGCGATCAGTTCGTCCGCGCCTGCGGGACCGGCGCTGCCCGGTTCATAGGCTTCCGGCTCGCCGCTCTGCCAAGCATCGAGCAAGGGCTGCACCACGCGCCAGCCCGCCTCGATCTGGTCGGCGCGCTGGAACAGCGAGGCATCGCCGATCAGCACATCATAGATCAGCGTCTCATAGCCGGTGCGATGGCCCATATCGAAGATATCGGCATAGGCGAAAGACATGCTGGCAGGCACGGCCTCGATCAAGGGACCGGGGCGTTTCACCGCCATATCCATCTTGATCCCCTCATTGGGCTGGATCTGCAGCACCAGCTGGTTCGGCGGCAGGCTGTCAGTCGGCGTGTCGCGGAACAGGGCAATGGGGGCGTCGCGGAAGCGGATGACGATCTCCGTGTCGCGCGCAGTCAGGCCTTTGCCGGTGCGAAGATAGAAGGGCACGCCGTGCCAGCGCCATGTCTCCACCGCCAGCTTCAGGGCAACATAGGTTTCGGTGCTGCTGTCGGGCGCAACATCCTCGGTCTCGCGGAAGGCGGGCACCTTTTCCTTGCCGATCTTGCCTGCGGTGTAGGCGCCGCGCACCGCGTCTTCCGGCGCGATGGGCTGGATGGCGTCGATCACCTTCACCTTTTCATTGCGCAGGCTTTCGGCTTCCAGATTGATCGGCGGCTCCATCGCCACCAGCGCCAGCAGCTGGAACAAATGGTTGGGCACCATATCGCGCAGCGCGCCGGTGGCATCGTAGAAGGCCCCGCGCGATCCCACCGTCACCGTTTCGGCCGCCGTGATCTGCACATGATCGATGTAGCGACTGTTCCACACCGCCTCATTGCGGGCATTGGCAAAGCGGCTGACAATGATGTTCTGCACCGTTTCCTTGCCCAGGAAATGGTCGATGCGGTAAAGCTGCTCCTCATTGGCCTGAGCCAGCAGGCGCGCGTTCAGCGCCTTGGCCGAGGCCAGATCGGTGCCGAAGGGCTTTTCCACCACCACGCGGCGGAAGCCCTTGCTCTCATCGAGCAGTCCGGCCTTGCCCAATTGCTCCACGATCGGCCCGAAAAAGCTGGGGGCCACCGCCAGATAGAACATGGCACTGGCGTCCAGTTGCTCACCCAGTGCCTGATAGAGCGCCTCATCGCCGAAATCGCCGCGCTGATAGGCGATGCGCGGTTTCAGAGCCTTCCACGCGGCGCCATCCTCCTCGAAGAAGCCGGGCAGGCGTTCCTTGCAAAGGATATCGGCGTCGATGTCATCACGGCCCACACCGATGATCTTCGTCGCCGGATCGAGCAGCTCTGATTGCTGGAGATTGACGATGGCCGGCAGCAACAGGCGACGGGTAAGGTCGCCTGTCACACCGAAGATCACGATCGTCGCGGGGGGAGCAACGGGCGCTTTCTTCATTACTGGGGCATCTCCACATGGCCGCCAAAGCCGAAGCGCATGGCCGAGAGCAGCTTGTCGCCAAAGGTGTTCTCCACCCGGCTGCGATAGCGGGCGAACAGCGCCGCCGAGAGGACATAGGCGGGCACGGCCTCTTCCATGGCGGCGTCGATGGTCCACTGGCCTTCGCCGGAATCCGCGACATTGCCGCTGAAAGCGTCCAGCGCCTGATCCTTGGCCAGAGCCGAGGCGGAGAGGTCCAGCAGCCACGAGGACACCACGCTGCCCCGGCGCCACACTTCGGCGATGTCGGTGAGGTTGAGGTCGAAACGCTCATCCTCGGGCAGCCTTTCGGACATCTTGCCCTTCAGTACATCGAAGCCCTCGGCATAGGCGGCCATCAGGCCATATTCGATGCCATTGTGGACCATCTTGACGAAATGCCCGGCGCCGGCGGGACCGGCATGGATATAGCCCTTTTCCGCGCGGGGGTCGCTGGCTTCGGGGCGTTCCTTGGTCTTGGGGATGGTGCCGAGGCCGGGGGCCAGCGCCTCGAAGATCGGGTCGAGCAGGTCGACCGCTTCCTTCTCGCCGCCGATCATCATGCAATAGCCGCGCTCCAGCCCCCAGACGCCGCCCGAGGTGCCGACATCGACATAGGTGACCTGCTTTTCGGCGCAGGCCTTGGCGCGGCGGATATCGTCCTTGTAGAAGGTGTTGCCGCCATCGATGATGATGTCGCCGGGGCGCGAAAGGCCGAGCAGCTTCTGGATCATGCTTTCGGTCGGTTCACCGGCGGGCAGCATCACCCAGAAGATACGGCGCTCATCAAGCTTGTCCGCCAGATCCTCGATCGAGGTGGAGCCGGTGGCGCCATCCTGAACCAGCGTATCGATGGCTTTTTCGCTCAGATCGAAGGCCACGATCTCATGGCCGTTACGCATCAGCCGACGCGCGATGTTGGCGCCCATCCGGCCGAGGCCGATCATTGCAAGACGCATGCAGAAGTCCTTTTCTTGGGGGGTATCAAAAGACGTTACAGGGCCGCGAGGATCGCCGTCTTGAGCGCAGCGAGTCCGCCACCGCCCTGCTTGAGATGCACGCGTAGCACGCGCCGCCCACGCTGCGCCAGCACCTGCGCATCGCCCTTGGCCTGAGCGATCTGCACCCAGCCGAAGCTGGCGCGATGATCGGGAATGGCCAGATCGGGATCGGGATCGCGGGTGATGACAAGGAAGGCGCCGCTGTTGGGGCCGCCCTTGTAAGCCTGCCCGGTGGAATGCAGGAAGCGGGGGCCGAAACCGGCGACCGTCGCCACCTTTTTGGCATCACGCAGACTGGTGCGGATGGATTCAATCAGCAGGCTGTCGGTTTCATTGCGCTCGATATAGGCGAGGAAACCGGCATAGTCGCCCGGCTTCAGGCTGGCGAGATGAGCCTTGAGCAAGGCGGCAGCATCGTCCTTGGCGCCTTCGCCAAAGCCGTAGACGGCGAAATCATCGGTCTCCGCTACGGGCGCATCTTCATTCTCAGCGCCGTCCTTTTCATAGGCATCGACCAGCTTGCGGGTGGCCACCTTGGCATCTTCCACATCGGGCTGGTCGAAGGGATCGATGCCGATCACCGCGCCGGCAATGGCGGTGGCCACCTCCCAGCGGACAAACTCCTGACCGATGTTCTCGGCCTCGGCCAAAGTGATCCGCAGCACCGGATGGCCCGAGGCGGCCAGCGCTTCAAGGCGGGCTTCCTGCTCGGCATCGCGCTCACCCGCCAGAGCGAAATAGGCGAAGAGGCGATCCGCACCATAGGCTTGCGGCGCGCCCAGTGGCTCCAGATCGACAGGCACGATGCCCTTGCCCTGCTTGCCGGTGGATTCGGCCAGCAATTGCTCCAGCCATGACCCGAAAGGCAGCAGTTTGGGGGAGGCAAGGATCGTCAACTTGTCGCGCCCGCGCACCGCCGCCTCGCCGATGATCGCGCCCAGCTTCACGCCGGGATTGGCGGCAGGCGGCACATCCGGCCCGCAGGAGAGCACCATCGGCGCCGTGGCATGATAGAGCGCCGGAGCCACCAGCCCGCTGGCCGCAGCAGGCACCATACCAAAGACCGAGAGCACCGAATAACGCCCGCCAATCGCCGGATCGCCAAGGAAGATATGGGCGAAACCGTCCTGCTTGGCCTTGGCTTCCAGCTTCGATCCCGGATCGGTGACGGCGACGAAATGGTCGCTCTTTCCGCCGCTCAGCGCATGAAAATAGGTGCGCAGCAGTTCCGGCTCCATCGTCGAGCCCGATTTGCTGGAGACGATAAACAGCGTCCGCGCCGGATCGATCACCCTGGCCACGCCCGCGATCTGCCCCGGATCGGTGGTGTCGAGCACATGCAGGCGCGGGCTGCCCTCGCCATGGCCGAGGATCAGCGAGAGCACCTCGGGCCCAAGGCTCGATCCGCCCATGCCCAGCAGCACGGCATCACTGTATTGATGGGCATCCTGACGCAGGGCTTCCAGCGCGGCATCGTCAACCTGCTTGCCCTCGGCCGCCGCCAGCCAGCCGAGCCATTTGCCCTCATCCTTGCCGGTCCACAGCGAGGCATCGCCCTGCCACAGGCGGCGGGACCAGCCTTCGCTGGCGGCTACCTTCAGGCGCGCTTCGACGGCCTCTTGCAGATCATGCGGCAGGGTGGCTTCGAAACTGTTGATCGCATCGCCTGCGAATTGCGCGCGCTTGGCGGCCACCGCGCCCAACAGGGCATCGGCGGCATCGGCAAACTGCTTCACGCCATCCTCAACCAGAGCAGCTGTTACGCCGGGCAGATCCAAACCCAAGCGATCAGCCTCGGCCAACACATGGCGGGCGGCCTCCACATCCTGCGTCAGGGTTTGCGCCACGGTGCCGTGGTCGCGGAAGGCGTCCATCGTCTTGGGGGGCATGGTGTTGACCGTGTCCGGCCCGATCAGCGTGTCAACATAGAGCGTGTCGGGATAGGCCGGGTCTTTCACGCCCGTCGAGGCCCAGAGCAGGCGCTGGGGACGCGCGCCCTTGGCGGCCAGCTTTTGCCACCGGTCGCTGGCGATCAGCTCCTGATACCAGGCATAGGCCAGCTTGGCATTGGCGATGGCCACCTTGCCGCGCACCGCTTTCAGCGCCTCGGCATCCTTGTCGCCCTCCTTCACACGGGCATCGATCTTCTTGTCGATCTGCGTGTCGATGCGGCTGACGAAGAAGCTGGCCACGCTGGCGATATGATCGATGGGCTCGCCCTTGGCGACGCGCGCCTCCAGCCCGTCGAGATAGGCATGAGCCACGGCTTTATAGGCCTCGATGGAGAACAGCAGCGTGACGTTGATGTTCAGCCCATCCGCGATCAGCTGGCGGATCGCGGGCACACCCGCTTCAGTTCCCGGCACCTTGACCATCAGATTGGGCGCATCGACCTGACGCCACAGTTCGCGCGCCTCGGTGATGGTGGCGGCGGTATCATTGGCGAGATAGGGGGAGACCTCAAGGCTGACGTAACCGTCCTGCCCGTGCAGGTGATCATAGACCGGGCGCAGATCTTCCGCAGCAGCCTTGATATCGGCGATGGCCTGCTTTTCATACAGCTTCTGAACGGCAACATCGCCCTGCGTCAGGGCCTGCTTGAAGCCCTCATCATAGGCATCGCCATGCCCCATCGCCTTCTCGAAAATCGAGGGGTTGGAGGTGACGCCCGTGGCATCGTCTTCCTCGATCAGCTTTTTGAGGCCGCCCTGCGCCAGAAAACCGCGATCCACGAAATCCAGCCACACGGCCTGCCCGGCCTCATGCAAGTGCTTCAACAGGCTGGTCTTGGTGCGCACCACCACGCCGCTCTGGCTGTTCATCGGGCATTCTCCATCACGTCGCGGGCGACTTTGCAGATGTTGTCGAGGGTGAAGCCGAACTTCTCCTGAAGCTTGGCCAAGGGGGCCGAGGCGCCGAAAGTCGACATGGTGATGGTGGCGCCATCATGGCCGACATAACGGTCCCAGCCGAGCGCGCCGCCCTGCTCGACAGCGAGCCGGGCGCGGATATGGGGTGGGAACACGCTGTCGCGATAGGCACGGTCCTGCTTTTCGAAGAGATACCAGCTGGGCAGCGAGACGACGCGGGATTTCACGCCCTCGCCCGTCAGCTTTTCATGCGCAGCCACCACCAGAGGCAGTTCAGAACCCGTGCCGATCAGGATGATCTCCGGCTCGCCATCGCTGTCGGCCAGAATGTAGCCGCCCTTTTCGAGGCCATCCGCCGAAGCGTATTTGCCACGATCCAGCGTGGAGATCGCCTGACGCGAGAAGATCAGCGCTGTCGGCTCATGCGTATGGGTCAGCGCCACCTTCCAGGCCACCGCCGCCTCATTGGCATCGCCGGGGCGGATCGTGTCGAGCCCCGGAATGGCGCGCAGGGCGGCCAGATGCTCGATGGGCTGGTGAGTTGGGCCATCCTCACCCACGCCGATGGAGTCATGGGTGAAGACGAAGATCACCGGCAGCTCCATAATCGCCGCCAGACGGATCGGCGGGCGCATATAGTCGGAAAAGACCATGAAGGTGCCGGTGTAGGGCCGCAGATAGCTCAGCGCCATGCCATTGGCGATCGAGCCCATCGCATGCTCGCGGATGCCGAAATGCATGTTGCGGCCGCCGGGGGTCTGCGCCTCCAGCGAGGGCGCGCCCTTCACATCGGTCTTGGTCGAGGGCGAGAGGTCCGCTGCGCCGCCCACCAGCCATGGCGCCTTGGTGGCGATAGCGTTGATGACCTTGCCGCTGGCCTCGCGGCTGGCGATGCCCTTGGCGTCAGTCTCGAAGCTGGGCAGGTCGTCCTGCCAGCCATCGGGCAGTTGGCCATTGCGCAGCGCATCGATCGCTTCGGCCTGTTCGGGATAGGCCTCTCGGTATTTGGCGAAACTGTTTTCCCATGCCGCCCGCAACGGCTCGCCGCGTGACGAAACCGCCCGCGAGAATTCCGCCTTGGCCTCATCGGGCACAAGGAATTGCGCATCCTCGGGCCAGCCGTAGCTTTTCTTGGCGCCGCGGATTTCTTCCTCGCCGGGGGCATCGCTATGGGCCTTGTGGGTGCCGGCGCGAGTGGGAAAGCCAATGCCGATCACCGATTTCACCACGATCAGCGTGGGTTTGTCCTGCGTGGCCTTGAACACCTCCAGCGCCTTGGCGAAGGCCACCACATCCTCGGCATCCTCGACCGTCACGGTCTGCCAGCCATAGGCCTCGAAACGTTTGGCTACGTCTTCATCGAAGGCCAGATCGGTCTCGCCCTCGATGGTGATATGGTTGCTGTCATAGATCCAGCAGAGGTTGGGCAGCTTGAGATGCCCGGCGATGGAAGCCGCCTCGCTCGCCACGCCTTCCATCAGATCGCCATCCGAACACAGCACATAGACGTCGTGATCGAACAGATCGAAACCATCGCGGTTGAAGGTTGCTCCCAGCCAGCGCGCGGCAATCGCCATACCCACCGAATTGCCGCAGCCTTGCCCCAGAGGCCCGGTGGTGGTCTCAACGCCGGTGGTCATGCGGTATTCGGGATGACCCGGGGTCTTGGAATCCAGCTGGCGGAACTGCTTGATGTCGTCGAGGCTGACGGCAGGCGCGCCGGTCTTCTTCCCATCGGCATCGATCTCCTCCACGCCCGCCAGATGCAGCAGCGCATAGAGCAGCATCGAGGCATGACCGCAGGAGAGCACGAAGCGGTCCCGGTTCGGCCAGTCCGGCGTGGCGGGGTCATAGCGCAGATAGCGGCTCCACAGCGTATGGGCCACAGGCGCCAGCGCCATGGGTGTTCCGGGATGGCCAGAATTGGCCTTTTGCACCGCATCCATCGCCAAAGTCCGGATCGTGTCGATGGCAAGGCGCTGAACCGAACCGTCTTCCCGCACATGCGGGGCGGCAGGGGTCAGCGTGGCGGAGGCGAGCGTATCGGTCATGCGAAGTGCATCCTTCCTAAGCTTGCTCTCGAAACGAAGGGATCGCCACTTGGGTCCGGGTCTTAAGGCTAAAGTCCTGTGCCATCGGCTCTTCCTTGCGGATTTTGCGGCAAGATGAGGGGTTTGGCGCGGTGCCTGTCATTTTACCTCTTCCCCTGCGGCAAGACGATGCTAGATTGAGTACATATCATGAACAATGAGGATGATGCTCCGATGGCAGAGGCCCTTCAACGCGGCGACTGGGCGCGCTGTAAATGGGCACAGGGCGATCCGCTGATGGAAGCCTATCACGACGCAGAATGGGGCGTGCCCATGCACGACCCGCGTGACCTGTGGGAAATGCTGTTGCTGGAGGGGTTTCAGGCAGGCCTGTCATGGCGCACCATCCTGCACCGGCGTGAAGGGTTTCGTCGCGCATTCCAGGGCTTCGATCCGGCTGTCATCGCCCTGTATGGCCCCGAGGATGTCGAGCGCCTGATGCAGGACGAAGGCATCATCCGCGCCCGCGCCAAGATCGAGGCCACCATCAGCAATGCCCGCGCCTTTCTGACCATGCAGGAGGCGGGCGAGGATTTCACAAGCTGGATCTGGAGCTTCGTGGATGGCGCCCCGCAGCTGGGCGACGGGCAGACGGTGCTGGCCAGTACGCCTGCCTCGCTGGCCTTGTCCAAAGCGTTGAAAGCCAAAGGGTTCAAATTCGTCGGCGCGGTGACGGTCCATGCCTTTATGCAGGCGGCGGGATTGGTGAACGACCATGCGCTGACCTGCCCATGCCGTGCCAAACCGGGCCAGGGCATGGAATAAAACGCCGCCTGCCCCGCCGCTGGCCCGACTGGTCGCGGATGGGGCGGCGCGCAACCTTTCCACGCTTGGCAGCTTTGCAATTCTGCCTATCAAAGCGGCAGGATGACTGAATGCGCATGGACCTGTCCGGAAAAGAACTGGCCGGAAAAGACACGGCATGGCCGAAGCGCGGCAACAGGCGGGGCAGAGTGAAGCCAGCAACGATGACCCTTGCCCGCACGGCTGACCAGACCAGGCCCACCCCTCCCGACAGACAGGCCCCGCTCGACGAAAAGACCCACCTGTCCCGCGCGATCGCCATCGCGCGGGTGATCTGCATCATGGGCATCGTCTATGTCCATGCCTGGACGGGGCGGAACGGGCAGGACCTGCAGCTGTTCAACGATACTTCGCAAGGCCTGATGCGCTGGGCGCTGATCGATCTGATGGCGCGCAGTTCGGTGCCGCTGCTCTCGATGATCTCGGGCTGGCTGGTGGGGCCGTCCTTCGCCAAGCGGGGGTGGAAGACCTTTCTGAAAGGCAAGCTGCGCACCGTGGCGCTGCCCATGGTGCTGTGGAATGCGCTGGCCATCTTCTTCGTGTCCGGCGCGGCCTATCTCGGGCTGATCTATGCCCCCCGCCCCGACACAGTGTGGTGGACCATCGACGAGCTGTTCTGCCTGATCACGCCCAATGATATCAATGTGCAGATCCCCTTCCTGCGTGACCTTTTCATCTGCATGCTGGCCGTGCCCTTGCTGGTGCGCCTACCCAGCAAAGTGCTGATCGGCGTGGCGCTGGCCGCCATGGCATGGTCTCTGATGCCGGTGAACCCGGCTCCGGTGGTGCTGCAGCGTCCCTCGATCCTGCTGTTCTTTATCGCCGGACTGCTGGCGCGCAGGCATCATCTGGCGGCCTGGATGGCCTCACGCCCGCTGGTGCTGATGGGGGCGCCCTATATCGCCATCGGCACGGTCAAAGTGTGGCTGGAGGTGGTCGGCGTCGATCGTGGTTATAATGATCCGCTGATGCTGGCTGGCATCGATCTGGCGATGCGCTGCGCCACGGCGATCTTCTTCTGGGCCCTCGCCTGGAGGCTGGCGGCCAGCCGGATTGCCGGGCCTCTGCTCAAGGTCGAGCCCTATATGTTCCTGATGTTCTGCGCGCATTTGATCATGATCTGGCTGCTGGGCCCGCTGATCGGCGACCATATCTTCGGCCCCATCGGATCGCCTGCCTATCCGCTGTTTCTGCTGAGCCAGCCCTTTATGGTGCTGGGCGCAACAGTGGCGCTGGGCAATCTGATGATGCGCGTGACCCCGAAAGCCGCAAAATTGCTCAGCGGCGGGCGCCTCCACGCGGCACGGCTTTAGGGCTTCAGACCGAAGGCGTCAGAAGGGATATGGGTGATCCGACAAGCCAGATCGCCCTCGCCCGAAGCCACGATAAAGCCATCCTCGCCCGCAACGATGCCGGTGGTGAAAACCACATCGCGCAGATAGATCTGATGCTCGATGGGGCGGAGCAGTTCGGGATCGGCCTCCAGCACAGGCCCCTCGCCGCTGCGCAGGACGATGGTCGGATCATCCCTGTCCAGCAGTGACCAATAGGTGCGGTAGATGCCCACGATCTCCTTGGGCTCCACGCCGTGCCACAAGGTCAGCCAGCCCTCATCGGTGAGGATCGGCTGCGCCCCGCCGCCCATGCGCGCGGTGGCCACAGTGCCTGCATGCGAACGAATGCCGGGCTTCAGATGCGGCTTCCAATGCAGCGCATCGGGCGATGTGGCCAGATTGATCGAGGGGCCCGCCCGCCATGCGCTGCCCGGCGGATAGGCGAAATAGAGGTCACCCAAGGGCCGCGTCTGGGCCCAATACTGCCCATCGATCAGCCCTTCGAAGATCAGCATATCCTTGTTCTGGTGATCCAGCACGATATCGGCAAAGGTCCAGTCCAACCCATTGCCGGAGGTGTAGAGCGTGGTCGAATGCCGCTCAGGGCTGACCGAACATGTGGTCATCAGCCAGCGCTCACCCACCTTGCTGATCCGCGCATCCTCCAAGCCGTAACATTGCAGGCTGTTTTGCGGGGCGATGGCCTTGTCGTAATGGATCGCCAGCCGCCGCGTGCCATCCGGGCTCAGCTCCACGGGCAAAAGCCATGACAGCGAGGTCAGCGCCATGATCTTCCAGCCGCCGCCCAGCAGCATGAATTTGCGCGGATCGGCGGTGTCGGCATGCTCCAGAGGCCAGGCATCCAGCACATAGCGCCCATCCTCCCAGCGGATGGCATGGACATGGCCGTCATGGATCGGCTCGCGCAGTGCCTCGGCCACGCGCACCATCATCAGCAGATTGCCGCCCGGCAGCCGCGTCAGCCCCGGATTGAAGGCGCCCAGCACATAGGTCTCGGCCCCCAGATGCCCGGCCAGCGGTGAGCGTGACAGGTCGATATCGTCAGGCACCAGCAGCAGTTGATCGAAGGGATGCTCGGTCATAACGCCTACTCCTGTTCCTGCCCGCGCGGGGTGATGGTCAGTTGCTGCACGACAGCGCGGCGCGGCTGGGTCAGCAGATAATGCACGGCAACGGCGATATCCTCGGCGCGCAGCATGGTTTCGTCATGGATCATGGCGCGCTGCCTGTCTGAGGGGATGTCCGGGTACTGGAAATCGGCGCCGGTTTTGCCGGGCTCCACCAGCGAGACCTTGATGCCCTTGGGCCCCAGTTCGCGGCGCAGCGCCTCGGCAAAGCCCGCTATGCCCGCCTTCATCCCGGCATAGACCGTGGAACCCCCACCCAGCACATGGGCAGACATCGAGCCGATCAGCACGATATCGCCATGATCGCCCAGCATATCGACAGCGGCATGGGTACTCAGCAGATAGGCGGTGAAATCCGTGGCAACGGCATAGCGCACCTCCTGCGCCGACATGGTCGACAGCCCCTCGGCAGGAACCGCCGCATTAACGATCACACTATCGGCTGCTCCCAGAGTGCGAGCGGCAGCGGCAAAAAAGCGCTCCACCCCATCCTCATCGGCCAGATCGAGGGCGATGCCATCGCCCCGCCCCACCTCGCGGATACGGGCCAGAGCATCGCCGAGATGGTCAGCATCGCGGCCGCACACAAAGACCTCCACGCCTTCGCTGGCCAGCAGCACGGCGATAGCCCTGCCGATCCCCGTCGTGCCACCGGTGATGATGGCCTTGCGCCCTTTCAGGCCCGGCTGGTTGGTATGGGCATCGCGGCGGTCGGTCATACGGGCCTCCTTCAGCTCTCCGCGTGAGGGAACAGGCCGTCTCTGCCAGAGTTCCGCAGCCTATCCCGTCTGCGCCTCCGATGCCGAGAGCGCATAGGCGCGGCAATGCTCCAGATAGGCGGCCTCATGAATGCCGGTGAGGTCGACCACGCTTTCCCACAGCCAGCCGGGCGCATCCAGCGTGGCGCTCTGCCGCCGCCTGACGGCATCCTGCCACCAGCGGCGTGCCTCGCGGTCCATCTGCCGCGCATGGGCCAGGCCCACCACATAGGCCAGATAGCGCGCCGCCTTGGTTGCCTGCCCCTGCGAGAACTGCGCCACCTCCAGCTTCAGATCCTGAGGCAGCAATTCACGCATCATCACAGAGCGGCCCAGCACATGGGTGGCCAGCATCCGCTCGCCCAGATTGGGCGCCAGAGCCATGGCGCCCGCCACCACCCTTTGCGCATGGTCCTGCGGCATGGCGGCAGGATCGCTGGAGGGGGCCACCGCCGTCACCGCCTCCTTGAGGTCGATCAGCGCATAATCGGCGGGCTGCTTGCGCGAGCCGCCAATGCCCAGCAGCGCGGCATAGCGCAGATTGCCCAGAGAACTGCAGCCCTTCTTCCAGAAGGCCGCATCCAGCAGCCGCACCCGGTCCCCCTCATCGCGCCGGTTGAGCGCCAGCACCATGGCGATCACGGCAGGGTCCTTGAACAGGGTCTTGAGCGCCTTGTCTTCCGCCGGTTCGAGCGGCCAGAACTTCTTGCCGCGCGGCAGCCCCGCATTGCTGTCATCCATCCGGCTGAGCAGGTGGCGCCAGCGCCGCCCCAGCGCCTGCCGCTTGACGGCCTTCACCACATTGGGCTCGGGGGTTTCGCCGTCTTCGCCCTGGGCCATGGCGCGGGCATAGCCATCGACCATCTCCTCGATCATCCGGGCGGTGGTCACCCCCGGCAGATCCGACCCCCGCGCTGCCGAGGCCAGCGACAGCCCCAGCCGAATGAGATCATGCGCCGGATTGCCGATCACGCTCTGATCGAGATCGCGGATCTGGATATCGATCTGGCCATCGGCGGCGGCGATCGGGCCCAGATTGCCCAGATGCGCGTCACCGCAGATCCAGCAGGAGGGGCCCTGGGGCAGATGCTCCGCGGAGCGCGATTTCGCCAGCCATTCATAGAATTTCGCGGTGTTGCCCCGCACATAGGCATGGGTGGATCGCGCCATTTTCAGCGCCCGGCTGCGCGTCAGCCGCAAGGTCCTGTCGCCCCGATCGATCTCACCGCTGATGCGTTCCATGGCTGCTCCATTGCCAGATTGTGACAGAGAAATGCTTGCGCGCGGAAAAAGCCGCAGGCCCGACTAAAAAACGCATAATTTCGATGCAGAGCGGCATCATATTGAATGGCACGCAGGCTGAAGCCTTCAGGCATGATCACGCCGATGCCGCTTCACCACGAAAGCGGGTTGGGGAGGGACTGCCATGCTGCGCTGGCACCGGATATGCGCCGTTTTTGCGGCGGTGCTGCTGATCTATGTGGCCGCGACGGGCACCGGCATCGAGCTGGCCGATATGCGCGCGCTGCTCACCCATGCGCCCGAGAGCGATCCCGATATGCAGATGATGCGCCAGCATATCTATGGGCCGCCCAATTATGCGGTGGTCTCGGCGCCCGATTACAGCGCGCCTGCCCTGCCCGAAGGTACCGATTACGCGGCCGGGATCGCGCGGGCCACGGCTTTGGGCCGCGCCGCTGCGCCCGGTGAACCGCTTCGACTGGTGGAGCTGCGCGGCGGCCAGGATGGCAGGCTGGCGGGCCATGTGCAGATGGGGGCGCGGCAGATGATCTTCGATCTCATCAGCGGCACACGCCTGCCTGACAGCTTTCTGCCGCCGCCTCAGCCGGGCCGGGGTTTCGCCTCGACGCGTTCAAATTTCAAGATGCTTCACCGTTTCCTGTTTCTGCCCTGGGGCACGGCGATCAACGGCATCGCCGCCATCGGCCTTGCGATCATGATCTTCACCGGGCTGGCGCATTATCTGAAGCTCTACCGCGCGCGGGCCAGGATGGGGCGCCGCGCCCCGTGGTGGAAAGGCGGCGATCTGTGGCGCCAGTTGCATCGCTGGATCGCGGTGACGGCCAGCCTCTTCGTGATCTGGCTGACGGTGAGCGGCTTGCTGCTCTCGCTCGACAATGTGGGGGCCAATATCCATACCGCGCTCAATGGTGCGCGGGCTTCAAGCGCCTTCGATGGCGATCAGTCCTCGCCTCTGAACGATGCGCAGCTGGCGCCGATGCTGGCGACCACCCTCTCCGCCTTTCACCGGCAGCAGCCCGGCACGGGGATCAAGGTGCTGCGTCTGCGCAGTTTCGTGGGCTATCCGCAGGGCGTGGTGATCGCCGCCGATGCCGAGACCACCCAGCATGTCTACAACGCCAACACCGGCGCCGCGATGAAGATGTGGGAACCGGGCTATCCCGATCTCAGCTTCCCCAGCGGCTGGGAGCTGCATCAGGCGCTCAAGCGCTTCCATCGCGGCGATATGTTCGGCCTGACCGGGCGCTGGCTGGTGCTGCTGAGCGGCCTGTCGCTGCTTTACCTCAGCGTGTCGGGGGTGGTGATGTATCTCCAGCTGTGGCAGCGGCGACGCAAGAACGGGCGCAGCGAGTTGTTCTGGAAGTGATCACAGCGCATCGCTGCGCACCCAGACGCTGACGCTGCCACCATTCACCCGCAGGGTGACGCGGCCTTCCTCATCGGCGTGGATTTCTTCCTCGCAATGGCCGAGGAAGTCGCGGAAAGCGGCGCCGGCATGGTCGGGGCCGAGTTCCACCACCTTGCCCGCCTCATCGCCGTTGGAGAGCAGCACCACGCAGCCGGGATGCTCGGCCGTGCCATGGCGGATAAAGGCGATGCTGCAGGCTTCGTCGAAGATGTCGGTCTGCTCGCCATGGGCGAAGCGCTGGCGCGCCTCGATCAGCTTGGGCAGGCAGGGCACGGGTTCGATGGTGATCTGATATTCGCCGCCATCGCCGCCCGCGTCGCTGTATTGCGCGCCATAGAGGTCGGGATAGAAGACGCAGGGCACGCCGCCCGTGCGCAGCAGCACCAGCGCATAGGCCAGCGGCTGGAACCAGCTTTCCACCGGGGCTTCCAGCGCCTGCAGCGGCTGCGTATCGTGATTGCCCACAACCGTGACGGCGTGATCGGGCTCTTCAGCGACCAGCGTGCCGTCGAAAATGGTGCGCAGATCGTAATCGGCCCCGGCGCGCGAGGCTTCGTGGAAATGGTGAAGCAGCGCCACATCGAACAGCATCAGCTGCTTGTCGACCAGATCGAGATACTGGCGCAGCGCCTCCATATCGGGCTTCCAGTACTCGGCCACGACAAACAGTTCGCTGTCAACGGTTTCGCGCATATGGCCCACCCAGTCGCGGAAGAACCATGCGGGGATATGCTTGGCGGCATCGAGACGGAAACCCTGCACCGGCAGCTGCTCGGCCAGCCAGCGGCCCCAGTACTTCAATTCCTCATAGACGGCCTTGTTGCGGAACTCGACATCGGCGCCCATCAGATAGTCGAAATTGCCGAGTTCGTCATCGACCTCCTCGTTCCATTCGCCATCGCCATATTCGTTGACCAGGCGGAAGACGCCCTGCTCATCGGGGTTCTCGATGCAGTCCACCCCGGCAAAGCATTTCACATCCCAGATGAATTGCGAATGCTGCCCCGCCCGGCCCGGGAAGGTGAATTTGGTGTAGGCATCGGCCTCGAAGGCGTCTTCCTCGATCTGGGTGCGGTCCTCGGGGTTGACGCGGTGGACAGCCACGCGCTCCTTCTCATCGGCGCCCATCTTGTGGTTGAAGACCACATCATGGATCACCCGCAGCCCGGCGCCGCTCAGCGCTTTGGTGGCCGCCTCCAGCCCGGCGCGATCGCCATATTTGGTGGCGACGGCGCCCTTCTGGTCGAACTCGCCCAGATCGAACAGGTCATAGGTGTCATAGCCAACCGACGAGCCGCCCGAAGCGCCCTTATAGGCCGGGGGCAGCCAGACATCGGTCACGCCCATCTGCGCCAGACCCTGCGCCTTTTGCGCCACCTCGGCCCAGAGCTTTCCGCCCTCGGGATAGTACCAGTGGAAGAACTGAAGCAGAGTGCGTGCCGCCATGATCGATCCCGCCTGAAAGCATCGTGCGAAAAACGGGAACCGGTTTTTCGCGAAAAACGATGCGACAACAAAAACCTGGAGCATGCCGGATGGTTCATCAAACACCCGGCATGCTCCAGGAGCCAACGCACGATAAAAGGGCGGAAATCCGGAATGTTCCCTAGCGGATTCCTCCAGAGCCGAGACAAGCGGGAAAAGCGCCCCGGCAAGCCTTCGTTCACCATGATACCTTACCCTGCTCACCTCGCCTGAGGCTCCGGTCCCCGGCAAAACGGTGCCATGCTACCGCTTAACTCCGTCAACACCCGGATGTGGCCGCTCATCAAGGTTAGCGGCGCCCTGCAAACGTTAAGCACATATGCGGAACGCTGCGCTGGGACGCTATCAACGCGCCCCATGCCAAGGCAAACTCGCGTCATCCATGGAGGATGGCAGACAAAGCGAGGCGACCAGCACCGTGGCGGCAACCCCCTCCCGCCATGCCCTTCCCCTGCTGACACGGCTGCGGAAGGACAGGGCAGGCAATGTGATGCTGATGATGGCCGGCATGATGTTCGTGCTGGCAGCGTTTGTTGGCTGCGCCATCGATGCGGCGCGCTTCTATGTCGTCAACTCCCGCCTGCAGCAGGCCTGTGACGCGGGCGCACTGGCCGGGCGGCGTTCGATGACCGATACCGCGCTCGACGGCATTCTGGATGCGACAGCCATCGCCCAGTCGCAAAGCTTCTTCAACAACAATTTCCGCAACGGCTGGTTCGGCACCACCGGCGTCACCTTCACCCCCGCCAAGACGTCTGACGGGCAGCTGACGGGAACCGCGCAGGTCACGGTGCCCACGGTCATCATGAAGATCCTGGGCGTCAGCAATGTCACGCTGACCGCCACCTGCACCGCCCGGCTCGATGTGCCCGACACCGATGTGATCTTCGTGCTGGACACCACCGGATCGATGTCCTGCCTGCCCAGCGACGATGACAACACCTGCAACAATTACGTCAATTCCGCGGGCACCACCACTTACAGCCGCCCGCTCGATGGCGCCACCAGCGGCAACACCAGCGTGGCGGGCTATCCGCTTTCCACCGCCTATTACGTGCCGGAAAAGAGCGGATCGCGCATATCCGCGTTGCGCACGGCAGTGCTCAATTTCTATGACACGCTGGCCGCCTCCTCCAGCGCCCAGACCCATATCCGCTATGGCTTCGTCACCTACAGTTCCACCGTGAATGCGGGGCGCGCGGTGATGGATATGTCGCCCAAATATCTCGTGGGCGGGGCTGGCAACAGCAACACCAGCTGGACCTACAATGCCCGCAGCATCACGCTCCAGCTGCTGGTGCCCATTCTCTACACCTATCAGCCCGTGTCGGAAAATCTGAGCATCTACAGCACCGGCCTGCCCACGCCGGACCCGACCAAGATCGGCGTCACCGATGCCTGGGCCGGCTGCCTGGAGGAGCGTTACACCACCCCCGGCGTTTCCAGCTTCAACATCAACAGCCTGCCCTATGATCTGGACCCCGATCTGGTGCCCACCAGCGACATCAGAACGCAGTGGAAGCCGATGTGGCCCGAGGTCTTCTACGCCCGCAACAATTACACCAGCACCGCCACCTCCACCTCCCTGCTGGATTTGCTGGGCAGCGGCCCCAACCCCAACATCGGCACACCCAGCTACATGCAGATGGGCTATATCACCTGCGGCAAGCCGGTGGCGCGGCTCTCCACCATGACGCGGGCGCAGGTCTCGGCCTATGTCAATGCCAGCGATTTCCGGCCCATTGGCGGCACCTATCACGATACGGGGATGATCTGGGGCACGCGGCTGCTCTCGCCCACCGGCATCTTCGCCAATGACACCGCCGCCTGGCCCGGGCGCCTGCCACCCAACCGGGTGATCGTCTTCCTGACGGACGGCGTGATGTCGCCCAGCACCTATGTCTATGGCATGTACGGCAATGAATATTACGACAGGCGCGTCTCGGGCGGCGATTTCAACAATCTGACCAACTATCATATCCAGCGCTTCCTGGCCGAATGTTCGGCGGCCAAGGCGCGCAACATCAACATCTGGACGATCTCGATCGCCACCACGGCGCCTGCCCCGCTGGTCTCCTGCGCCAGTTCGACAGGACAGGCGCTGGCCACCACCAGCGGCTCGGGGCTGACGACCGCCTTTTCCACCATCGCCAAGCAGGTGGCCAGCCTGCGGATCTCGCAATGAGGGCGCGCGCCTTCCTGCGCCGCCTGTGGCGCGCCAGCGGCGGCGCGGCGGCGGTGGAGTTCGCGATGACGGCGCCCATCGCCCTGCTGCTGATCATGGGGCTCTGCGATTTTGCCTATCAGCTCTATATGCAGGCTTTGCTCAGCGGCGCGGTGCAAAAGGCCGCGCGTGACGCCACGATCCAGAACTCCACCCCGGCCACGCTGGATGCTCAGGTGCTCTCCATCGTGCAGGGCGGCAACCGCAATGCCGCCTGGGCCACCGGCTCTCCCTCGCGGCTGAGCTATGCGCAATATGGCTATATCTCGCCCGAGCCTTTCACCGACAGCAATGGCAACGGCATCCGCGATCCCGGCGAATGCTTCACCGATGTCAACGGCAACGGCCAGTGGGACGCCAATCCCGGCATCAGCGGCAATGGCGGCGCGGGCGACACGGTGGTCTACACCGCCACCATGACCTATCCGCGCCTGTTTCCCACCGCGGCCTGGATGAAATGGTCCAATGTGGTGACCATCTCCTCGACCACCATTCTGAAAAACCAGCCCTACGCCGCCCAGACCGTGCCCACGCCAACCACGATCTGCACATGAGGGGGGCGCTGTTCAAAAGGCTGCTGCGTGAGAGCAAGGCCGCGGCACTGCTCGAATTCGCGCTGATGCTGCCGGTGGTAATGTATCTGGGCGGGGCGGGCATCGAATATGCCAATTACGGGCTGGCTCAGATGCGGATCAGCCAGATCGCCATGACGCTGGCCGACAATGCCGGTCGCGTCGGCCTCTCCAGCACGCTGGCCACCACCCAGCTGCGCGAGACGGACGTCAACGATATCTTCTCGGGCGTGCGCCTGCAGAGCGCGGGGATCAATCTGACCACCTATGGGCGCATCACCCTCTCCAGCCTGGAATACACGCCCCAGACCTATGATGTGGTGCCGGTGCAGCGCATCCACTGGCAGCGCTGCCTGGGCAAGCGCAGCGGCACCAATTACGACAGCTCCTATGGCACCACCACCACCACGGCGGGCAGCACGGCCACGCTGGCCAATGCGGGCACGGCCATGCCGCTGGGCATGGGCGACACCGGCGCGCTGGTGAATGCGCCGCTGGGCTTCGGGGTGATGTTCGTGGAGATCAATTACGATTACCAGCCGCTGTTCGGCACGCTCTATGCCCCGGCGATGCGCATCCATTACGTCGCCTCCTACATCGTGCGCGACACGCGCGATTATTCGATGATCTACAACCCCGCCCCCACCGTCACCCCATCGACCTGTAACCTTTACACCACGTGACCCATGGCGGGGCGTGCAATCGGTGATCTGCTCCTTGACAAGCGCCCCGCCAGAGAGAAGTGAGCGGCATGACGCAAGCAGCCCTGAGCGAGAGGCGCGCCTGGAACGCCCAGGCCATCCGCCGCATCGAAGCCGACATCACCCGCACCAGCGACACGCATCTCATCAACCATGCGATCGAGGGCACGCCGGGGATCACGCTCTATTTCAAGGATGAGAGCAGCCACCCGACGGGCAGCCTGAAGCATCGCCTCGCCCGCTCGCTGTTCCTCTATGCTTTGTGCAATGACTGGATCGGGCCGGATACGACCGTGATCGAGGCCTCTTCCGGCTCCACCGCCGTGTCGGAGGCCTATTTCGCCCGGCTGCTGGGGCTGCGCTTCATCGCCGTGGTGCCGCGCACCGTGGCGGCGGCCAAGATCGCGCTGATCCGCTTCCATGGCGGCGAGATCCATTATGTCGACAGCCCCGGCGAAGTGTACGAAGCCAGCGCAAGGCTCGCCGAGGAAACCGGCGGCCATTACATGGACCAGTTCACCTATGCCGAACGGGCGACCGACTGGCGCGGCAACAACAACATCGCCGAATCGATCTTCCAGCAGATGGCCCGCGAAGAGCATCCCATCCCCGCATGGGTGGTCTGCGGCGCGGGCACAGGCGGCACATCGGCCACCATCGGGCGCTATCTGCGCTATCGCCGGGTCGATACGCAGCTGTGCGTCGCCGATCCGGAGACCTCGATCTTCCACCGCCATTTTGCCGACCGTTCGATCACCTCGCTGGGCGCCTGCAAATCCAGCATCATCGAGGGCATCGGGCGCCCCCGCCACGAACCCTCCTTCATCCCCGATGTGATCGATCGGATGGACGCCATTTCCGATGCGCGCTCCATCGCGGCGATGCGGGTGATCTCGGCGCGGCTGGGGCGGCCGGTCGGCGGCTCGACGGGCACCAACATCTGGGCCTGCGCGCGGCTGATCTCCGATATGGCGGCGCGGGGGGAAAGCGGCTCGGTCGTCACCATCCTGTGCGATGGCGGCGAGCGCTACACCGACACCTGCTTCTGCGACGACTGGCTGGCCGAGCGCAACATCGACTGGCAACCCCATGCCAAAGCGTTGGAAAGCTTCTTTGCCACCGGCGCATTGCACGAGGTTTGCCCCGAAGCTTGACCGCCATTCGCCCCCTTGACACAGGAACCTCTGTGTGTGGTTGAACAGACACATACCTTGGCCTATATGGCCCCTATGCCCCGGCTGCGCGGTGCTGTCGCAACTGCGCAGCAGCCTCGCGCGCCGGGGCTCGCCTTTTGGGGCCGGATGCTCCGTCCGACCCGTTCGCTGCCGTTGAATTGATAAAGGATTTGCCCATGTCCCGTCGCCGCCAAATCTACGAAGGCAAGGCCAAGATCCTTTACGAGGGCCCCGAGCCGGGCACGATCATCCAGTATTTCAAGGATGATGCCACCGCCTTCAACGCGCAGAAGAAGGGCACCATCAACGGCAAGGGCGTGATCAACAACCGCATCAGCGAGTATGTGTTCACCCGCCTGAACCACATCGGCATCCCCACGCACTTCATCAAGCGCCTCAACATGCGCGAGCAGCTGGTGCGCCAGGTCGAGATCATCCCCATCGAGGTGGTGGTCCGCAATGTTGCCGCCGGCTCGATCAGCAAGCGTCTGGGCATCCCCGAGGGGGAGCCCCTGCCCCACACGCTGATCGAATATTACTACAAGGACGATGCTCTGGGCGATCCGCTGATCTCCGAAGAGCATATCGCCGCCTTCGGCTGGGCCAGCAATGAGGAGATGCATGACATCTCCAGCATGGCCATCCGCGTGAACGACTTCATGTCGGGCATGTTCGCCGCGATCAACATCCGCCTGATCGACTTCAAGCTTGAGTTCGGCCGCATCTGGGATGGCGACTACAGCCGCGTGATCCTGGCCGACGAAATCAGCCCCGACGGCTGCCGCCTGTGGGACATGACCACCGGCGAAAAGCTGGACAAGGACCGTTTCCGCCGCGATCTGGGCGGCGAGGAAGAGGCCTATCAGGAAGTGGCTCGCCGCCTCGGCCTGCTGGAGAATGAGAACAACGGCCCGTCCGAAGTGTTCGACCTCTCGGTGCATCGCAAGCTGCGGGGCAAATAAGCTGATCCAGCCTTTGACGCTTTCGCGCCGTTCGATGAAGTGCATGCTGCTGGCCGCCTGTGCCGGCAGCATGGTGCTTGTTCAGCCCGGCTTGGCCAAGTCTGCCGGCGCCAAGCCCATTGCGGCAAAGGCGAGCGCGAAAGCGAAAGAGGCCCCCAAGCCCAGCCAGACATCTGGAAAATGGGCCTTTGAAAAAAGCGACGTGCCGCTCGACCCGGCATGGCGCTTCGGGCGCCTGCCCAGCGGCATGCGCTACATCATCCGCCCCAACACCACCCCCAAGGGCGAGGTGGCGGTGCGGATGGAGGTCGGCGCCGGATCGCTCGACGAAAGCGATGCCGAGCGCGGCTATGCCCATTATGTCGAGCATATGGCCTTTCAGGGCTCGACCCATGTGCCCTCGGGCGAGATGGTCCGCCTGCTGGAGCGGCTGGGTCTGGCCTTCGGCGCCGACACCAACGCCCAGACGACCTTCGATCACACCACCTATCAGCTCGATCTGCCGCGCAACGATCCTTCGCTGATCGACACCGCGCTGATGCTGATGCGCGAAACCGCCAGCGAGCTCAAATTCCCCGCCGCCGAAACCACCCGTGAGCGCGGCGTGGTGCTGGCCGAAAAGCGTGACCGCAACAGCTGGTCCTACCGCGCGCTGGAAAACCGGCTGAACTTTATCGCGCCGGGCGCACGCTATGTGGCGCGCATGCCCATCGGCGTCACCCAGACGCTGGACGCCGCCACGCCCGACACGCTGCGCGCCTTCTGGGCCCGCAATTACGTGCCCGCCAAAACCACCATCATCGTGGTCGGCGACATCGATCCCGTTGCGGTGGAAGCGGCCATCAAGGCGCATTTCGGCACATGGAAAGCCGCGCCCTCGCCAGCGCCCGCCAAGGCCGGGCCGATCGATCTGGCCAACAAGGGCCATGCCTCGATCTATCTCGACCCCGCCAGCCCGGAGCGGATCGACATCACCGCCGAAGGGCCCTGGCTCATCGAGCCCGATACGCAGGCCCAGCGCGATCTCGATACGCTGCGCTCCATCGGCTACGGCATCATCCAGCGGCGCCTGCAGCGGCAGGCCACGCAAGCCCATCCGCCCTTCCGTGGGGCCAGCTTCGGCACCTCCGATATGTTGAAGGCCGGGCGCAACTCCTATCTCTCGATCGAGACCGACGTCGGCAAATGGCATGAGGGGCTGATCGCCGCCGCCACCACATTGCGCCGCGCGCTCGACAGGGGCTTCACTCAGGCCGAGGTGAACGAGCATATCGCCAACCTCAGGACCAATGCCGAACATGCCGCCGCCGCTCAGGATACCCGCAGCAGCGGCGCGCTGCTGGGCGATGCCTTCGGCCTGCTGCGCGAGGATTCGGTGCCTTCCACGCCTGCGGCCACGCTGGCGCGCATCGAAAAGCTGATCCCGCGCATCACACCCGCCAGCATATTGGCCGCGCTGAAGACCGAGACCGTGCCCCTCACCGATCCGCTGATCCGCTTCGAAGGCCCCAAGGCCCCCGAAGGCGGCGAGGCGGCGCTACGCGCGGCGTGGGATGAAGGCGTCAAGGCCGCCCTGCCCGAAGAGGCCCAGCAGGCCGAAGTCCCCTTTGCCTACAGAGATTTCGGCCCTGCCGGCAAAGTGGTGGAAGACCATCGCGAACCCGACCGCGGCATCCGCGAAGTGCGCTTTGCCAATGGCGTGCGCTTGAACCTGAAACACACCGATCTGGCCAAGGATCAGGTGATGGTGGCGCTTTCGCTCGATGGCGGCACGATGCTCAACAGCAAGGCTGATCCGCTCGCCGTGATCATGACCCAGGTGCTGGGCAATGGCGGACTTGGCAAGCACAGCCGCGAGGATCTGCGCACCATGCTGGCCGGGCACAGCTATGGCCTTGGGCTCACCAATGGCGGTGACACATTCATCAGCTCCTCAGGCGTGTTGCCTGCTGATCTCGACCTGCAGATGGAGCTGTTGGCCGCCCTGCTCACCGATCCGGGCTATCGGCCCGAGGGCGAGGTGCCCTTCCGCCAGTCGATCGACACGCTGTTTGCGCAGAGCCGCTCGACACCGGCCGCCGCGCTGGTCTCGCAGTTGGGCGGCATTCTCTCCGATGGCGATCCGCGCTTCACCCGCCAGCCGATCGAGGCCTATCGCGCCCAGAATTTTGCCCGGCTGAAGGCCACCATCTCGGATCGCCTTGCCCATGGCGCCATCGAAATCGGCATCGTCGGCGATGTGAATGAAGACAAGGCCATCGCCTCGGTCGCGCGCACGCTGGGCGCTTTGCCCATGCGTGAGGCCAATTTCCAGCCCTATGCCGGCCGCCGCACCCGGCCTTTCACCGCCAATCACACCTTGCGCATCGTGCGCCATGCCGGGGCCAAGGATCAGTCACTGGTCTATCTCGTCTGGCTGACCCGTGATGACAGCGATCCTCAGGAAAAGCAGGTGCTGAACATGCTGGAGCGCGTGGTGCGCATCCAGCTGACGGAGACCTTGCGCCAGAAGCTGGGCAAGGCCTATTCGCCCGGCTCCAGCAGCGAAACATCGCGCACTTACAAGGGCTTCGGCCTGTTCACCATCAATGCCTCGGTGGATGTGAAGGATCTGGGCGCCACCCGCGCCGCCATCCGCGAGACGCTGGAAGCGCTGCGCGACCATGGCGTCAGTCAGGATGTGTTCCAGCGCGCCCGCGCGCCGCTGGTCGAAGGGTTCGACAATGCGCTCAAGAACAATGGCGGCTGGATGGCGCTGACCATGCGCGCCCAGAGCGAGCCCGACCATATCGAGCGCAATCTGCACGCCAAGGAAAGGCTGATGGCCGTCACGCCCGAGCAAGTACAAGCGGCGGCGCAGCGCTATCTGACAGACGCGGGCGCGGTAGAATCGGTGGTGCTGCCCGATGGGGTAGACCTGCCCAAGCCGTAAGCTATAAAAGCCGGTTCAAATCGCCTTTTAAATCATACAAACAACCCGGACATCGGGCATTTTATATGGCTTTTTTAAGAACGTGGGCGGCGGGCTGGGTCGCCGGGTAACAAATTGTCACGATCTCGCCAAGTGCGTTGCTCACCACCTTGACTGGCCCCCGGCTTCGCCCGAAGAGCCGTTCATGACCCGTACAGATTCCGCCCCCGCGCTGGCCAAGCGCCAGCCCCTTCTGCCTGCCCGCCTCCCCACAGCCCGTGTGCGTGTCGCCGTCACGCTGCTGCTGGCGGGCAGCCTTGGCCTTGCCGCCTGTTCGGGCAAGGACAAGGGTAAGACAAAAGGCCCGACGGAAGTCGGCTATTGGGTGGCCAGTGAAAGCACCGTGCCGCTGGAGGTGGAGCTGCCGGGCCGCACCGCGCCCTATCGCGTCTCTCAGGTGCGCCCGCAGGTCTCCGGCATCATCGAGAAGCGCCTGTTCGAGGAAGGCGCGATGGTGAAGGCGGGTCAGCCGCTCTATCGCATCGATCCCAGCCTGTACCGCGCGGCGGCCAATCAGGCCGAGGCCAATCTCACCAGCGCTCAGGCCAGTGCCGAGGCGGCAAAGATCAAGGCCGACCGCTACAAGCCGCTGGCGGCCAGTCAGGCCGTCTCGCAGCAGGATTACACCGATGCCGCCGCCACGGCGCGCACGGCAGCGGCCAGCGTGATGCAAAACCGCGCCGCGCTGGAAACGGCACGCATCAACCTGCGCTACACCACCGTGCCCGCGCCCTTGTCGGGCCGCATCAGCCGCTCGGCCTTCACCGATGGCGCGCTGGTCACGGCGAACCAGACCGATGCGCTGGCCACCATCGCGGTGCTCGATCCGATCTATGTCGATATCCAGCAGAATGCGGCGGATATGATGAAGCTGCGTCAGGCGCTGGCCGATGGCGGCGCGCAAGCGCGCGAGCCCGACGTCAAGCTGCGGCTGGATGACGGCAAGGATTACGCCCTGCCCGGCAAGCTGGAATTCTCCGAAGTCACCGTGGATTCCGCCACCGGCACGGTGACGCTGCGCGCGCGCTTCCCCAATTCCAAGGGGCTGCTGCTGCCGGGCCTCTTCGTGCGGGCTCGCCTCAGCCAGGCGGTGCAGACCAAGGTGATCCTCGTGCCTCAGGGCGCGGTCAGCCGCGATGCCAAGGGCACGGCGACGGTCTATGTCGTGGGTCAGGGCAACAAGGCCGAGATGCGTCAGGTCACCGCTTTGCGCACCGTGGGTGACAGCTGGGTGGTGACCCAGGGCATCAAGCCGGGCGACAAGGTCATCACGCAAGGCCTGGGCCTGCTGCGCCCCAATGGCGAGGTGAAGCCCGTGCCGGAAAAGACCGGTCAGGGCTACAAGCTGGACAAAAACGGCGCCCAGAGCGCGAAATAAGGCTGATCCATGTCGCGCATTTTCATCGATCGGCCGATTTTCGCATGGGTGATCGCCATCATCACCATGATGATCGGCGTGGGCGCCTTGCTATCGCTGCCCGTCCAGCAGTTCCCTGACATCGCCCCGCCTCAGGTCAACGTCAACGCCACCTATCCGGGCGCCTCGGCCGCCACGCTGGAAAGCAGCGTGACGCAGGTGATCGAGCAGCAGCTGACCGGCATCGACGGCCTGCTCTATTTCAGCTCGACCTCCAGCTCGGCCGGCACGGTCAGCATCAATGCCACCTTCGTGAAGGGCACCAACCCTGACATCGCGCAGGTGCAGGTGCAGAACAAGGTGCAGCAGGCGCTCACCCGCCTGCCGGCTCAGGTGCAGGCGCAGGGCGTGCGCGTCACGAAGTCCAACCCCGACTTCCTGATGATCGCCGCCTTCTACGACACCTTCGACAAATCAACCAACATCGACGTCTCCGACTTTATGGTCAGCCATATGCAGGAGACGATCGGGCGCATTCAGGGCGTGGGCCAGACGCAGGTCTATGGCTCGCAATATGCCATGCGCATCTGGCTCGATCCCAACAAGCTGGCCAGCTATTCCCTGATGCCCAGCGACATCACCACGGCCATCACCGCGCAGAACGCCGAAGTGGCGGCGGGCGAGGTCGGCGCCGTGCCCAGCCCGGCAGGCCAGATGCTGGACGCCACGGTGACGGCGCAGTCACGCCTGCAGACGCCGGATCAATTCGCCCAGATCGTGGTGAAGACGCAGGCCAATGGCGCCAATGTGCTGCTCAAGGACGTGGCCCGCATCGAGCTGGGCGCGGAGAGCTATGGCGTGATCAGCCGCGTCAACGGCCATCCGGGCGCGGCGCTGGCAGTTTCGCTCTCGCCGGGCGCGGACGCGCTGGCCACCGCCGAACTGGTCAAGGCCGAGTTCGAAAAGCAGAAGCTGCCCCCCGGCTACCAATATGCCTTTGCCAATGACTCCACACGCTTCATCACCAAATCGGTGCATGACGTGGTGGAAACGCTGGTGGAAGCCATCGTGCTGGTCGTCATCGTGATGTTCGTCTTCCTGCAGAGCTGGCGCGCCACGCTGATCCCGGCCATCGCCGTGCCGGTGGTGCTGCTCGGCACCTTCGGGGTGTTTGCCGCCTTCGGCTATTCGATCAACACGCTAACGCTCTTCGGCATGGTGCTGGCCATCGGCCTGCTGGTGGACGATGCCATCGTGGTGGTCGAGAATGTCGAACGCCTGATGCATGAAAACCCCGGCATGAGCCCGCGCGATGCCACCATCGAATCAATGAAGGAAATCTCGGTCGCGCTGGTGGCCATCGCGCAGGTGCTCTCTGCCGTGTTCCTGCCGATGGCCTTCTTCGGCGGCTCGACCGGCGTGATCTATCGCCAGTTCTCGCTGACCATCGTGGCGGCCATGGCGCTGTCGGTGATGGTGGCGCTGATCCTGTCGCCCGCGCTGACGGCCACGCTGCTCAAGCGGCCCGAGGATGAGGATGAAACCAGCCTGATCGGCCGCGCCAGCCACTGGATGCGCGAGAAGTTCGAGAAGTACTTCGGCAAGCTGGTCGGCTGGTACTATCCCCGCGCTGAAAAGGTGGCCCACAAGAAGCGCATCCCGCTGATCAGCTATGTGGCGATGCTGGTGCTGCTGGCCTTCCTGTTCATGCGCCTGCCCACCGGCTTCCTGCCCAATGAGGATCAAGGCTTTGGCCAGCTCAGCCTCCAGCTGCCCTCGGGCGCGACCATCGAGCGCACCCAGCAGGCACAGCTCGCGGTCGAGAAATATTTCCTCGATCACGAAAGCAAGAATGTCGATACGGTGCTGACCGTGGCGGGCGGCGGCGGTGGCGGCAACGGCCAGAATGCGGGCCGCGGCTTTATCTCGCTCACCGATTGGGACGATCGCCCCGGCGACCAGAACACCGCCGAGGCCATCACCAACCGCGCCACCAAGGCGATGAGCGGCTTCCGCGATCTGGAGTTTTATGCGCTTCAGCCACCGATCGTGCGCGGCCTCGGGCAGGCCACCGGCTTTCAGGCCGAGTTGCAAAACACCGGCGGCCTCTCGCGCGAGGAGTTCGCCAAGGTGCGCGATTCGGTGCTGGCCGATTGCCGTGCGGACAAGCGCCTCGCCAACGTCCGCCTGACCAACCTGCCCGATCAGCCGACGCTGAAAATCAGCACCGATACGCAGAAGCTGCAGGCGCTGGGCATCACGGCGGCCAATGTGAACAACACCTTGTCCACCGCCTGGGGCGGCACCTATGTCAATGACTTCGTGGACCGCGACCGTGTGAAACGCGTCTATGTGATGGGCGACGGACCGTTCCGCTCGCGCCCGGAAGACCTCAACAACTGGCATGTGCGCGGCGCAGACGGGCAGATGGTGCCCTTCTCCACCTTCGCCACGGCCAGCTGGGGCAAGGCGCCGACATCGCTGCTGCGCTTCAACGCCATCTCCAACTATGAGTTCTCGGGCCAGCCTGCCTCGGGCTATTCCTCGGGCGATGCGATGAACACCTTCCAGGAGATCGTCGAGAAATATCCGGGTGTCGGCGTGGCCTGGTCGGGCACCTCCTATCAGGAGCGGCTGGCGGGCGGTCAGGCGCCGATCCTCTATGGCGTTTCGCTGATCGTGGTCTTCCTGTGCCTTGCCGCGCTTTATGAAAGCTGGAGTGTGCCGGTGGCCGTGCTGCTGGTGATCCCGCTGGGTCTGGTGGGCGCTGTCGCCATGGTGACGCTGCGGGGCCTCGAAAATGACGTCTATCTGCAGATCGGCCTTACCACCACCATGGGTCTGGCGGCGAAAAACGCGATCCTGATGATCGAATTCGCCGAGGCCGAGGTCCATAAGGGCAAGGGCATTCTGGAGGCGGCGCTCAATTCGGCGCGCATCCGCCTGCGCCCGATCCTGATGACCAGCTGCGCCTTTATCTTCGGCGTGCTGCCGCTGGCGCTGGCCCATGGCGCAGGCGCCAATGCGCGCATCGCCATCGGCACCGCGGTGATCGGCGGCATGCTGACGGCCACGGTGCTGGCGGTGTTCTTCATCCCGCTGTTCTTCGTGCTGATCCGCCTGACGCTGAAGGAGCAGTGGGAGAAGTGGACCCGCAAGAAGGGCGGTAACGTGCAGGAGGCACAGGCATGAACCGCCTGCACGCCCTTGCAGCTTTGGTGAGCCTGCTGGCCGCCAGCGGCGCACAGGCCGCGCCCAAATCCGATGGCCCGCTGCCAATCCCCGCGCAGTTCCCCTCCGGCCCGGCCTATGCCGCGCCCGGCGTGGACCAGACGCCCACCTATGCCTATCGCGACGTGCTGGCCGATCCGCGTCTGGTCATCCTGATCGAGCAGGGGCTGGTGCATAATCAGGATATCGCTCAGGCCGTGGCCAATGTGCAGGCGGCGCAGGCGCAGTTCCGCATCGCCCGCTCCGCGCTGTTTCCGGAGCTGGATGCCAGCGCAGGCTGGACCCATTCGGGCGGCGACCGCGCTCTGGGCATTTCCAGCAGCAGCAAGGGCGATGCCTTCAACGCGCAGGGCGTGGTTTCGTCCTATGAACTCGATCTGTTCGGGCGGCTGCGCGATCTGACGGCGGCAGCTCGTGCCTCCTATCTTGGCACGCAGGCGGCGGCGCGCAGCGCGCGGCTCTCGGTGGTCTCCAGCATCGCCACGGGCTGGCTGGCCTATGCCGCCGACACCAGCCTGCTCAAGCTTGCACGGGACACCGAAACGGCGGCCCGGAACAGCGTGCAACTGACGAAAAAGCGCGTCGATGGCGGCGTGGCGCCTTTGGGCGACCTGCGCAAGGCCGAGATCACCCTGCGCCAGGCCGAGGCCGATATCGCCAGCCAGACCAATGCTCAGGCCGCCGACCTCAATGCCCTGCGCCTGCTGGTGGGCGATAACATCGATCCCGCCAACCTGCCGCTCAGCCTCACCGACGCCAACCTGCATCTGGCGACGATCCCCACGGGCCTCTCCTCCGACATTCTCCTGCGCCGCCCCGATGTGATGCAGGCCGAAGATGCGCTGGAAGCCGCCAAGGGCAATGCCGAAGCCGCCCGCGCCGCGCTCTTCCCGAAAATCACCCTGACCGGCCTGCTGGGCACGGCCAGTTCTGCGCTGGCCAGCATGTTCACCGGCGGCACCTTCGCATGGGCCGGCGGCGCGACGCTCAGCTACCCTATCTTCAAGGCCGGCGCCGCCAAGGCCACCGCCCGTCAGGCCGAGGCCCAGCAGCAAGCCTCGCTCGCCGCCTATCGCAAGGCGGTGCAATCGGCCTTCTCCGACGTCGCCAATGTGCTGGCCCGGCGCGGCACCATCGCCGACCAGCTTGAGGCCAGCACGGCAGCACGCGATGCGGCGGCGGACAATTTCCGACTCTCCACCCAGCGCTATCAGGGCGGGATCGACACCTACCTCGATGTGCTGACCGCCCAGCAGACGCTCTACACCTCGGAAAAGACGCTGATCGCCACGGTTCTGGCCGATGGATCGAACCGCGTTTCGCTCTACCGCGCCCTTGGCGGGGACCGTCTGGACGGCGCAGGCAACCCCGCCCAGCCCCGCAACGGCGGCTGATCGACCGAAAAGCGGGCAGGCGGATCAGCCTGCCCCTTGGCTTTTGCGCTTTTCGGGGCCATAGGGGCCGCGATTCCTCTTCGCCGAACAGAAAGGCCCAGCCCCCATGAAAGTGCGCGTTTTCGTCAGCCTCAAGAACGGCGTGCTCGATCCGCAGGGCCGCGCCATCCATCACGCCATCGAAGGCCTTGGCTTTTCGGGCGTTTCGGACGTGCGCGCCGGTCGCCTGATCGAGCTGGAAGTCGATGACAGCGTCACCGACGCCGCTCTGGACGAGATGGCCCAGAAGCTGCTCGCCAATCAGGTCATCGAGAACTACCGCGTCGAAAGGGTCGCCGCATGAGTTTCCGCGCTGCCGTCATCACCTTCCCCGGCTCGAACTGCGACCGCGACATGGCGGTGGCGATCGAGAACGTCTGCGGCGGCGAGGTCCATCGCGTCTGGCACGGCGACGCCGCCCTGCCCGAAGGCCTTGATTTCATCGCCCTGCCCGGCGGCTTCTCCTATGGCGACTATCTGCGCAGCGGCGCCATGGCCGCCCGTAGCCCCGTGATGCAGGCCGTTGTCGCCGCCGCCAACAAGGGCGTTGCCGTCCTTGGCGTGTGCAACGGCTTCCAGGTGCTGACCGAAGCCGGCCTGCTGCCCGGCGCGCTGATGCGCAACGCCGGCATCCGCTTCGTCTGCCGCGAGGTGGCACTGAACGTCGAGAACAACACGTCGCTCTTCACCAGCCGCTACTTCAAGGACCAGCGCATCACCGTCCCCGTGGCCCATCACGACGGCAACTTCTTCGCCGACGACGCCACGCTGGACCGCATCGAGGGCGAGGGCCGCGTGGCCTTCCGCTATGCCGAAGAGGTCAACGGCTCGGCGCGCAACATCGCGGGCGTGCTGAACGAAAAGGGCAATGTGCTGGGCATGATGCCCCACCCCGAGCGCCATATCGAAAAGGCCCAGGGCGGCATCGATGGCCGCGCGCTGTTCGAAAGCGTGGTGCGGACGCTGGTTTCGGCCTGATCGCTTTCGGGTTTACCGGATTGAAGGGCGGCGGGGCTTCGGCTTTGCCGCCTTTTTCTTTTCGTTAAAGGGAAAAGGGAAAATGCGAGGGGGTTACCCCCTCGCGCTCCCATGAATGTCTTCGTTGCGCCAAGGGTTCAGCCATAGAGCAAGGCCGCAGCGCCGCAGGCATGAAAGCCTCCGGCGGTGGGACGTTTGCGCTGCACTCTGCCTTGGCACTTCATCCGTGTCGGAAGACGTCTCGGGGGTGCAGGGGGCGTAACGCCCCCTGCTTCAAACCTTCTTCAAGCCTGCTTCTGCCTTGCAAAAAGCCGATCGATCGCGCTGCTGTCCATCGGGCGCCCGAAATAGTATCCCTGCACCCGCGTACAGCCCAGATCGCGCATCAGCGCCAGTTCCTCGGCGGTTTCCACGCCCTCGGCGATGCTGGCCATCTCCAGCCCCTGGGTCATCGCCACGATGGCCCGCACAGTGGCAAGGCTCTCCTGATGCCCGGCCAGCGCGGCTTTCACGAAGCTCCGGTCGATCTTGATCGCCGAGAAATGCAGCTTGCGCAGATAGTCCAGCGAGGCATGGCCCGAGCCGAAATCGTCGAGGCACACGCAGCAGCCCAGCGCCAGCACCCGCTCCAGCACGGCGCGGGCCCTTTCGGCATCGCCCTCGAAGATGCTCTCGGTGACCTCGATCTCCAGCCGCTGCGGCGGCAGGCCGGAGGTGGCCAGCACCTGCACCAGCCCCTCGACAAAATCCTGCGCCATCAGCTGCAACGGCGAGACATTCACCGCCACGCGCAATGGCCCTTTCCAGCGCGCCGCCTCCCGCGCGGCGGCTTTCAGCACCCATTGGCCGATGGGCACGATCAGCCCGCAGGCCTCGGCCAGCGGCACGAAGGTGTCGGGGCCGACAAGGCCGCGCTCGGGGTGCTGCCAGCGCAGCAGCGCCTCGAAGCCCACCACCCGCTCGCTCAGCAGATCGACGACAGGCTGATATTGCAGCACGAAATGCTCGTTCTGGATGGCGCAGCGCAGCGCGTTCTCCTGCACGAGGCGCTCCTGCGCATCGGCGCGCAGGTCCGCGCCATAGGCCACATGCCGCCCGCGCCCGGTCTCCTTGGAGCGGTAGAGCGCCATATCGGCATGGCGCATCAGATCCTCGACACAAGCCCCGTCGCGCGGCCCCATCGCTGAGCCCACGCTCACGCCAATCGACAGCGGATGCCCGCTCACCAGAAACGGACGCGCAAGATCGCGCAAAATCCCGCGTGCGATGTCGTCCAGCCGCGCCTCACTGGCGACGGCAGGCAGGACGACAGCAAATTCATCGCCGCCCAGACGGCCCACCATCTCCCCCGGGGCCATCAGCGCGGCGAGCCGCTGGCCCACCTGCGCCAGCAGCGCATCGCCGACAGGATGGCCCAGCGTATCGTTCACCGCCTTGAACCGGTCGAGATCGAGCATCATCAGCGCGCCCCCACCTTCGGCCAGAGCAGCAGCCAGCGTTTCCGTCAGCATCAGGCGGTTGGGCAGGCCGGTCAGCGTGTCATAGCGTGCCAGACGGGCGATACGCTCGGCGCTTTCGCGCCTTTCGGTCACGTCCGAGATCACGCCGTGAAAGCCTTCAAACGCCCCGACGCCATCGAAACGCGGCGCGCCGGACATCTCCCACCAGCGGCGGCGCTCCATCACCAGCACGCGCAGCGCCAGCCCCGCAAAACCCTCGCGATTGCCCAGCTTGCCCGCCAGTTCGATCAGCCCCGGATCGGAACCGTCCAGATCGCCCGAGCCGCTGATCAGGTGAAGCAGGCCCTGCCCCTCGATCTCGCCCGCCGAGAGGCCCAGCGCATCGGCAAAGCGCCGTCCGGCATCGCGCACCCGGTGGCGGGCATCGGTCTGCCACAGCCAGTCGGCCTCTTCCTCGGTTTCGCGCAGCAGCAGGCTGACCATCTCATCCCGCTCGGCAATATTGGCCGCCGTGATGCGCGAGGCGAGAAAGCGCTTGGCCGACTCAACCGTGCCCAGCGCGATGCAGCCCACGAACAGCGCCGCCACGCCCGCCATCGCCCCATAGCCGCCCTGCACGAAGGAGCCGATCGCCGCCCCGCCCACAATGGCCGAAAACATCAGCGTGGCCAGAGGCGTGGTCGGCAGGATCAGCGCCGAGACGGTCATCAGCGTGGCCAGCACCGTCCAGATCTCGAAATGGCTGCCCTGCGATCCCAGCGGCACGAAGAACCACAGCACGGCGGTCCAGACCAGCGCATTGGCGATGGTGGCGGCGATCTGCGTGGCAAAGGCGCCGCGCTTGTCGGCATAGCTTATAAAACCCAGCGAGGCGGCAAGACCGGCCAGCCAGCCCAGCATCGGCGCCCAGCCCAACAGCTGGAGATAAAGCGCCAGCACCACAAAAGCGCCGGGGGCCTGGGTCAGCAGCCGAATGCGCGCCACCTTGGCCTGTTGAGCCTGCTGGCTTCCGAGCAGATGGGTCGAAACGTCTCGGCCGCGCTCGGCAAGGCCCAGCACCGTTAACAGTCCCAACTCGCCGCTGCTGGCGATTGCCGCTTTGCCATTCATAGGCGGGGTATAGGCGGGCAATCCTTGGCACACCGTAAATGCCGAAGGGTTTTCGGTAAGATTCTTGAGTTAACACCAAGTAACCAAGTTACGAAAATTCAAAGGAAATGACGCGTTTTCCGCATAAGGCCGCCCATTCAGAAAAGTTAACCAAGGTGAGCGATTGACAGGCGCCCCAACCTGCCGCCTCATAAGCGCCATGCCCCATCCCGCCCCCACGCTGGTGCCTTTCGCCGAAGCGCCGCCCAGGACTTTCAACACGCTGCTCTGTGATGGCGTGACAGCACGAGGCATCGCCTCTTTCGAGGCTTTGCTCGATCTGCATGCGGCGCTTCAGGCAGAGCGGCCCGATCTTTGTGTGATCGCCACGCTCGATGATCTGGGGCAGGCCTGTTACACATCGGGCCATGGTGCCGATTATCACGGGCTGGACGATACCGCTGGCCATGATCTGACCGGGCTGGACCCGCAGGCCTATGAAAATGGCGAACACCGGGGCTATCTCAGCACGCCATCGGAATTTCCTATCCGCCTCGCCAATCTTCAGCACCTGTCAGCGGAGGTGTCCGGCGAATCCCTGAAAGGGCAACTGCCTTGCGGAGACAGCGCTGAAGGCAATGATCTGCTCAGCATCAACCGCGATCCCGACGCGGCGCTGGGCCTTGACGCGGATGATGCAGTTCTTTTCCTTTACGCCCCGGTCACATCTGCGGCGGATGCCATCGCCGCCTTTCCCAACGGCTATTTTTCATGCGATTTCAGCCCGATGCAGAACCATGCCCTCGCCCGCCATCTGGGCGAGAGCCATGGGCTGATGCTCTTCGGCATAGGCGCGCGCTTGCTGGGCTTCCGCCGCGCCGAGCCCTTGGCTGGCCCCACCGCGCGGAAACTGGCCGAGGATCTGGCCAGTCTCTACGCCGGAGCCGAAGCAGCCATGGTTGATGAACTGGCAACCATGCTGGCAGGCCGGACAAGCCTGCTGGTCCGCTACACCGAAGAGTAGGCCGGTCAGGCCGCGATCACCTCGATCGTCAGCGGCGCACCGCCTTCGGCAATGGCCAGCAGGCGGTCGATGTTGGGATGGGCGCCCGGACGGTTGCGCGCATCCTGCGTATGCTCGGCAAAGACCAGCAGGCCATGCTCGGCCGCCTGAGCATCCAAAGCGCCAAAGGCCTGTTTCAGATAGTGATACACCGCCAGCGAGCCCTGTTTGCCCGGCTGATTGGGAATGCTGTCGACAAGAGTGCCATCGTCGCTCACCAGATCGATGCGCTCCAGCCCGGTGATGGGCGGCAGGGCCTGCAGATTGTCCTTGAAACTCGCAGCGGGTTGGATCGTCACCGACATCTTTGGCATTCCTGAGTTGGTAGGGTCTGCGCCCCTAGCACCATCCCCGGCCATTCGCCATCGGTCGGGTCGTCAACAGCAGGAAGCCTGTCGAAACACCGGGCGCGATGCGGTGCCGATGACCATCATGCCGCGCCCCGCCGCCTTGGCGGCATAAAGCGCTTCATCGGCGATGGCGAAAAGCGCTCCGGCATCATAGCGATGCGGGTCCTCCACCAGCGCCATGCCCGCCGAGGCACCGAAGGCCAGACGATGGCCGCGCCAGAGGATCGGCCTCGCCAGATCGGTCAGCACCCGCGTCACGCGGCGCTCCAGCGCGAAAGGGGCCACGCTGGCATCGGTCAGCACGGCGAATTCGTCGCCGCCGATCCGCGCGACCAGCGGCGCATCGGGAAAAGCTGCGGCCAGACGGCGCGCGGCGGCTTTCAGGCAGGCATCGCCCGCCGCATGGCCGAAGTGATCGTTGACCTGCTTGAAACGGTCCAGATCGAAGAGAATCAGCGCACCGAGCGGAGCGATCGCAGGCTGGACCATCGGCGCATTCAGAAACCGCGTTTCATACACCGCGCGATTCGCCAGACCGGTGATCGGATCGTTTTCAGCCAGGCGACGCAGAGCCTCCCAGCGCTTCTTTTCCTCGGTGATGTCCTGCTTCAGGCCATAGAGATGGGTGATGCGCCCGTTCTCACGCATCACATCGGCGGTGAGGCGCATCCAGCGCTGCGTGCCATCGGCCCGCATGATCTGCGCTTCCATGGTGAAGGGGCGCGCATGGGTCAGGGCCTCGGCACGCAGCCGCTCCATCATCGCGCGTGATTCTTCGGCATAGAACTCAACGGCTTCGCGCCGGTCGAGCCGATGCTCCGGCGAAAAACCGAAAAGCTCGAAGACCGCCGGAGTCCAGCTGAGCGCGGTATCCGCCAGCTCGCAGCTCCAAGCCCCGATCCCGGCCATCGCTGTCGCCCGGGCGAGCAGCGTGTCGGCGTCGAAAGCGCCATGGGCGGTGGTGGAACCGCCCGTGGCTCTTTCCTGCGCGACATCGATAGGCCTTATCATCACCGAAATCCTAGGGATCAATCCCTAAGAATCCGTAAGGCCTGCAAGTGACCGGTGCGTTACTCCACCGTCACCGATTTGGCGAGATTGCGGGGCTGATCGACATCGGTGCCCTTCACGCAAGCCACATGATAGGCCAGCAGCTGCACCGGCACGGCATAGACCAGCGGCGCGATCAGCGGGTGGATCTTGGGCATCTCGATGGTGGCGATGCAGCCCTCACCCGCTTCGGCCAGACCCTCGGCATCGGAGATCAGCACGATCTTGCCGCCGCGCGCCCGCACCTCCTGCATGTTGCTGACGGTCTTTTCGAACAGCGGGCCGGACGGGGCCAGCACGATGACCGGCACGTTCTCGTCGATCAGCGCGATGGGGCCATGCTTCATCTCACCGGCCGCATAACCTTCGGCGTGGATATAGCTGATTTCCTTGAGCTTCAGCGCGCCTTCCAGCGCCAGCGGGAAGTCCTGACCGCGCCCCAGATAGAGCACATCGCGCGCCGGAGCGATCAGATGCGCCATAGCGGCAATCGCGTCGTCATAGGCCAGAGCCGCGTTCAGGGCGGCAGGCGTCTCGATCAGCTGATGGACGACATGGCGCTCTTCCTCGCGGCTCATACGCCCGCGCTTCACTGCCAGATGCGCGGCCAGAGCGGCCAGCACGGCCAGCTGGCAGGTAAAGGCCTTGGTGGAGGCCACGCCGATTTCCGGCCCGGCATGGGTGGGCAGCAGCAGATCGGCCTCACGCGCCATGGAGCTGGTGGGCACATTCACCACCACAGCGATGGTCTGGCCGTTTTCCTTGCAGTGGCGCAGGGCGGCCAGCGTGTCGGCGGTCTCGCCCGACTGGCTGATGAAGATGGCGAGGCCACCGGGCTCCAGCACGGGATCGCGGTAACGGAACTCGCTGGCCACATCGATGTCGACCGGCAGGCGGGCGAATTGCTCGAACCAGTATTTGGCGACCAGACCAGCGTAGAAGGAGGTGCCGCAAGCCACGATGGTCACGCGGCGGATGGCGGACAGGTCGAAATCGATCTGCGGCAGGGCCACGCTCTCGTCCACATGACGCACGTAGGAACGCAGCGTCTGGGCGACCACGGTGGGCTGCTCGTAGATTTCCTTCTGCATGAAGTGGCGGTAATTGCCCTTCTCCACAGCCGCCGCACTGGCGCCGCTGGCCACGATGGGGCGCTCGACAGGGTTGTTGTCCTTGTCGTGGATGCGGGCGCCCTCGCGGGTGATGACCACCCAGTCGCCCTCTTCCAGATAGCAGATGCGCTGCGTCAGCGGGGCCAGCGCCAGAGCGTCGGAGCCCAGATAGGTCTCACCCTCGCCATAGCCCACCACCAGCGGCGAACCGAGACGCGCGCCGATCAGCATATCGGGATATTCGCGGAAGGCGATCGCCAGAGCGAAAGCACCTCGCAGCTGGGGCAGAGCCGCAGCCACGGCTTCCTCGGGCGACAGGCCGGATTCGACCAGATCCGAAACGAGATGGGCCACCACCTCCGTATCGGTGTCGGATTCGAACGTCCGGCCCTTGGCCGTCAGCGCGTCACGCAGGGTCTTGAAGTTCTCGATGATGCCATTGTGGACCAGCCCCAGCACGCTGGTGGCATGCGGGTGAGCATTGGCCGCCGTGGGCGCGCCATGGGTGGCCCAGCGGGTATGCGCGATGCCGACATGGCCCGGCGCCGGATTGACCGCCAGCTCCTTCACCAGATTGAGCAGCTTGCCCGGCGCGCGGCGGCGCACCAGCTCGCCGTCATGCACGGTGCAGACGCCCGCCGAGTCGTAGCCGCGATATTCCATGCGGCGCAGGCCGTCGACCAGACGGTCCGCCACTTCATCCTTGCCGACGATGCCGATGATGCCACACATGCGCGCTCAATTCCCTGTTTGGTGTGCCCTGATTTATGGGCCGCGATTATAGAGGTCAGGCTTTCCGGGAGCTTAAGGGCGTTACCCCTTGTTCCCGTCCTTTTCGGCCTTTTTCTTGCGCATGATGTCGTGGAACTGGTCGGCCCAGCCCGGCTTCACCATTTGCTCGGCGCGCACCATGCGCAGCTCGCCGGGCGCCACATCGCGGCTGACGGCGCTGCCGGCTGCCACGATGGCATCGGCCCCGATCGTCACCGGAGCGATCAGCGCCGAATTCGAGCCGATGAAGGCCCGCTCACCGATGACCGTCTTGTGCTTGAAATAGCCGTTGTAGTTGCAGGTGATGGTGCCCGCGCCCAGATTGGCGCCCGCGCCCACATCGGCATCGCCCACGTAGGAGAGGTGATTGGCCTTGGCCCCCACGCCCATCACCGCATTCTTGATCTCGACGAAATTGCCGACCTTGGCCTTTTCGCGGATGTCCGCGCCGGGGCGCAGACGGGCATAGGGCCCGATATCGGCCTTGCTGGCAACCTTCGCGCCTTCCAGATGCGAGAAAGCATGGATGGTGACATGATCGGCCACGGAAACACCGGGGCCGAACACCACATTCGGCTCCACCACCACATCGCGGCCCAGCTGCGTGTCCCAGCTGAACCACACGGTTTCGGGCGCGATCAGCGTGGCACCATCGACCATCGCCTGCTTGCGGCGCCTGTCCTGCCAGAGACGCTCGGCCTGAGCCAGCTCGCCACGGCTGTTGATGCCCATCACCTCATCGGCATCATCGGTGACGGTGACGGCGCAGATCCGCCCGTCCTGATTGGCGATGTTGACGATATCGATCAGATAATATTCGCCCTGGGCATTGTCATTGCCAACGCGCGCCAGCAGGCCGAACAGATCGCGCGCCTTCACCGCCATCAGGCCGGAATTGCAGAGGCGGCAGGCGCGCTCCTCAGCCGTGGCATCCTTATGCTCGACCATTTTGAGGATGCGGCCATCCTGCGCGATCACGCGGCCATATTGCAGCGTGTCCTCGGGCTCGAAGCCCAGCACCACCACGGCGGGGGCATCGTGGGCGTTCAAACGCTCGATCATCGCCCGCATGGTTTCGCTGCGCACGAAGGGCACATCGCCATAGAGAATCAGCACATCGCCATCGAAATCCGCCAGAGCCTGCTCGGCCATCTGCACAGCATGGCCGGTGCCCAGCTGCGGCTCCTGAAGCGCAATATCCGCCCGGCCCTTCAGCGCCTTTTCCAGCTGATCGCGCCCATGGCCCGCCACCACCACGCGGCGCTGCGGATCGAGCGCCTCGGCACTGGCCAGCAGGTGATCCAGCATGGGCCTGCCCGCAATCGCGTGCAGCACCTTGTGCGTGTCACTTTTCATGCGGGTGCCCTTGCCGGCGGCAAGAACGACGATCGCCAGAGCGGATGTCACATCAGTCATAAGGGGCTCTTTGCCAGCAAAAGCTTGCGGTTTCCATACGGAGAGGGCACCCTTTGGGGCAATGACCGAAAATTCTCCCAACGCCTTGCAGCGCCCCGACTTTCCCTTCGATCTGGTGGGCTTCGACCTCGACGGCACCCTGCTCGACACCGCCCCCGATCTGGCCGAGGCGCTCAACCATGCGCTCACGCAAGCCGGGCGCCCGGCAGCCACGCGTGAGGAAACGCTGACCTTTGTCGGCGGCGGCACGCGCATGATGCTGCAGCGCGCGCTGGCGGCCACCGGCGGCCCGGTGCCGGAAGAACAGTTCGAAGCCCTGCTGCCGCAACTGGTCGATTATTACGAAGAGCATATCTCCCGCCACACAAAGCCCTATCCCGGCATGGAACCCATGCTGGAGACGCTGGCGGCGCGCGGGGTGAAGCTGGCGCTGGTCACCAACAAGCTGGAGCATCTGGCGCGCAAGCTGCTGGGCGAACTGGGGCTGACCCATCATTTCTACACCATCATCGGCGGCGACACGCTGGGCCCGGGCCGATCCAAGCCCGCGCCGGATCTGCTGCAACTGATGATCGAGCGCTCCGGTCTGACCGCCCCGCGCACGGTCTACATCGGCGACACCCATTTCGACACCAATGCCGCAAGAGCCGCAGGCCTGCCGGTGGTGGCGGTCAGCTTCGGCTTTTCGAATCTGCCGGTCGATACGCTGGGTGCCGATGCGGTGATCGACCATTTCGACGAGCTGATCCCCACGCTGGAAAGCCTGAACGCGCTGCAGGCCTAGAGCATTTTTTTGCGAAAAACCGTTCCCACTTTTTCGCACAATGCTCTGATCAGCTCTCCACCGCTTTCACCAGCCGCCGCTCGATGGGGCTGAGCACGCCGGCCAGTTCATGGCCGCGTTTCAGCACCTGTCCGCTTTCGCCGAACAGGGTCCACATGCCCTGTCGGTTGCGCAGAGCGGGGCATTTTTCGATGCGGGCCTGCGGCCGCTCGGCGGCGCGCTGAAAGGCGCTGAAGCTGGCGGCATCCTTGTCGAAATTCATCGCATAGTCGCGCCACAAACCCGCAGCGACCATCCGCCCGTAAAGATCGAGAATCTTCGTCAGCTCCAGCCGGTCAAAGCCGACCTGCTGCGCCGGGCGCGGAAAGGGAACAACTGTCGGCCCGGAAGGACCGGGCGCGCTGCCGGGCTCAGCCACTTACCCCTGCGTCCCGTCGCGCGGAGCATCGGGTGAACGCTCGACCGCCAGCGCGGCAATCTGCGCGCGCAGAGAGGCCAGTTCATCCTCCAGCGCCTCGATGCGGCTGACCGCAGGCTCCGCATCCGAGCAAGGCTCGCGGCAGGGCGTGCCATAGGGGATGAAATCGCGCGACCATGTTTCCGCCGCCACCAGCGTGGAACGGGCCTTCACGCCGACCATCGTCGCGCCCTCGGGCACATCCTCGGTCACCACGGCATTGGCGCCCACGCGAGCGCGGTTGCCCACGGTGATCGGGCCCAGAATTTGCGCGCCGGAACCGATGATGCAATTGTCTTCCAGCGTCGGGTGACGCTTGCCGCCCACCCCATTGGCCGGATTGGTGCCGCCCAGCGTAACACATTGATAGATCGTCACATTGTCGCCGATCAGGCTGGTCTCGCCGATCACGGTAAAGCCGTGATCGATGAACAGATGCCGCCCGATGGTGGCGCCGGGATGGATATCGATGGCGGTCAGAAAGCGGGCGAAATGGTTCACCGCGCGGGCCAGAAAATAGAACTGGCGGCGGAACAGCCCATGCGCCACGCGATGCAGCGCCAGCGCCCAGAAGCCGGGATAGAGCAGCACCTCCCAGCGCGAGCGCGGTGCCGGATCGCGCGCCACCACGGAATCGATATAGGCCAACAGACGCCGGATCATGCGTAGCTTATCCCATGTCGCCGCGCCCGGCACAAGCATCCCGCCTTTAAGCGGCGCCCGCCGAACCCGACACCTCCTCCAGAGCCTCGCGCCAGATCGACATGCCCGGCGCAGCTTTGCGCTCCAGACTGAGCCTGTCGATGATGGCCACCAGCGTTTCGGCGTTGAGATGGGAACGCTCGGCGCGGCTTGCAAGGTAATGGCAGCCCTCGGGCGAGAGCGGCAGGGCGCGCGCCTCGGCATGAAGGGCGATCAGCTCTTCCAGCATGATGTCATCGGGCTCGCCGATGTCGAGACGCAGCGCGGCGCGCAGACGCGTCCCCAGATCGGGCAGACTCACCTCCCAGGCGCGGCCATCGGGCGGCGTCGTGGCGGTGAGCAGCAGCGGCGTGCCCGCCTCCTGAGCGCGATTCCAGCGGTGGAACAGCGCGGTTTCGTCCATGCGATCGGCATCGTCCACCGCCTCGCCCACGCCGCTTTCGGCGAACCAGCGGGCCAGCAGGCTCTTGCCGCTGCGCGCCGGGCCGAAGAGGATGGCGGTGCGGAAAGGCCAGTTGTCGGCCTGCTGACACGCCTCGATCACGGTCAGATTGGCGGGGCCCACCACGATACGCGACGGCGTATCACGGCCCGGCATATCGAGCGGGAGAGCAATTTGTGCAGTCATAAGAGTTCCTTAGCGGTGGATGCGCAGGGTGTTACCCGCCACGCTCACCTGCCAGCCGCGCGAACGCAGCGCAGCGGCGAGTTCCGCCGCCGTTCCATTGAATGTAACCCGCATCACGGATGTGCCGCCGATGGCGATGCTGGTGGTGGCCGCGCCCTCGACACCCTTGGTGCCGCGCACCCCGCCCAGCGCCGCATCAACCGCCCCGGCGTCGGGGGAGGCAAACTGCACCGACAAAGCGGCTGCAGCAGCGGTAGGCTTGGGCTCGGGCGTGGGTGACGGGCTCGGCTGAGGCTGCGCTGCCAGCGCATCGGCCTCGGCACGGGCGCGGGCGGCGGCCTGCTCGGCCTCGGCAGCTTCGCCAGTGCGAATCAGCTGGGCCAGACCCGGATCGATCACCGGATGATCGACATTGAGCGTAGGATCGGAGCGCAGCTGCCCGCTGGTCATCGCCTGCGTGTAGATCTGATCGAAGCGCAGCACAGCCTGATTGAGCATGCCCGGCACCTGCCCCTCGTCCTGAACGGAGAGGGTGAAACTGTCGACCAGCGTGTTGTCCGGGCCGATGCGCGCGGTAAAGGTGCCCTTCACCGGGCCGCCGGGCCATTGCCGCTCCAGCCGCGCCTCGGCGATCAGCACATTGCTGGCGCCGAACCGGTCGAGCAGGGCGCGCCACCAGATGCGGCTGCGGCGACCGGGCTGGCCAGCCGTCAGCAGCAGCGAATCGCTGCCGGAACCTTGCGGGCGGATATAGTCGATGGCGCTGGCGCCGGTGTGATACTCGGCCCAGGCCTTTTGCCAGATGCCGCGCACCTCATAGACCTGCCCCACGCCACCGGAATACAGCACCGGCACCACCAGCATCGGCGCCGAGCGCATGCCACCCGAAGGCCCATGCCCGGCGAGGAAACCGCTGGCCTTGCCGCGATCGAAGACGATGCCCAGCGTGGCGCGATAGCGATGCGGGCCGATCTGCTCGCTCTCCACCACCACGGCGGAAACCAGATTGCCGATGGCATCGGCGCCCATCTCGGGGCCGCCCGCCTTGGCCCAGGCCTGCTTATAGGCCTCATGCCAACCGGCCTGACGCGCCTCCTGAGCGGTCTTGCCCGGCACATCGACCTGAACGCCGTTGATCTCGATATCGCCGGTGGTGACGACCGGGGCGATGCCGCGATCCCCCTCGATCTGGGCGATCAGCCGCGAGGGACCGAAAGCCGCGATTCCCCCGGCCAGCGCCAGAACGCCTGCCCCGGCCAGCACCATGCGCGGACGCGCGCGCACTATACGGCGCAGCGGTTCGAGCAAGGCTTCTCGGGGTAAAAGGGTCTGCATCGGGCCTTCAATCGTCAAAAAGCTGTGAGCCTATTGGCGTAACCCCCATGGAAATCCAAGCCGGAAAGCGCTAGGCGGCGCGCGAAAGCTGTTCACTACTCAATTTTCGGCGCATCTTTAGCGTCGTTTCTGGAAAGCCGAGAAGCCGCCATGACCGACGACAACAAGACGCCCACCAGCTACACCTATGAACATTCCGGCGTGTCGATCGCCGCTGGCAATGCGCTGGTGAAGGCCATTGGCCCGCTGGCCAAATCGACGGCCCGCCCCGGTGCCGACGCCGATCTGGGCGGCTTCGGCGGCTTCTTCGATCTCAAGGCCGCTGGCTACAAGGACCCGTTGCTGGTGGCGGGCAACGACGGCGTGGGCACCAAGGTGAAGCTGGCCATCGATCATGACCGCCATGACCGCATCGGCGAGGATCTGGTCGCCATGTGCGTCAACGATCTGATCGTGCAGGGCGCCGAGCCGCTGTTCTTCCTCGACTATTTCGCCACCGGCAAGCTGGAGAATGGCGTGGCCGAGCGTGTCGTCGCGGGCATTGCCGAGGGCTGCAAGCTGGCAGGCTGCGCGCTGATCGGCGGCGAAACGGCGGAAATGCCCGGCATGTATGCCGCTGGCGATTACGATCTGGCGGGCTTCTGCGTCGGCGCCGTCGAGCGCGGCGAGCAACTCACCGGTGACCGCGTGGCCGAGGGCGATGTGCTGCTGGGTCTGGCCTCGTCGGGCGTGCATTCCAACGGTTACTCGCTGGTGCGCCGCCTCGCCGCCGACAAGGGCTGGAAGCTGGACCGCCCCGCCCTCTTCGATGCCGACCGCCTGCTGATCGACTATCTGATCGAGCCGACTCGCATCTATGTGAAGACGCTGCTGCCCTTCATCCGTGCGGGCCGCATCCATGCCCTCGCCCACATCACCGGCGGCGGCCTGCTTGAGAACGTGCCCCGCGTGTTGCCCGCTCACCTCCATGCCCGGATCGATGCCGGTGCCTGGGAGCAGAGCCGCCTGATGGCCTTCCTGCAGGCCCAAGGCAACATCGAGCCCGAGGAAATGGCCCGCACCTTCAACTGCGGCGTGGGCATGGTGCTGGCTGTGGCCGCCGATGAGGCCGAGCAGCTGGCCAAGGATCTGACCGAGGCTGGCGAGACCGTCTACACCATCGGCGCCATCGAGGCCGGTCAGCGCGGCTGCACCGTTTTCGGCGCTGACGAAGTGTGGTCCGCGCGCGAGGCATGGACCGCCACGCACAATGCCTGATCCGATCCGCCAGCCTGCCGCCCCCAAGGCCAGGGTGGCGGTGCTGATCTCGGGCTCGGGCACCAATATGGCCGCGCTGCTCTATGCCAGCCGCGCGGAGGATTGCCCCTATGAGATCGTGCTGGTGGCCAGCAACAAGCCCGAGGCGGGCGGCCTTGCGCTGGCCGCCGCCGAGGGCGTGCCGACCTTCGCCCTGCCTCACAAGGGCATGAGCCGCGCCGAGCATGACGCCGCCATGGATACCGCCCTGCGCGAAGCGGGCGCGGCCTATGTGGCGCTGGCCGGTTACATGCGCATCCTCACGGATGATTTCGTGCGCAGCTGGGAGGGGCGGATGCTCAACATCCATCCCTCGCTGCTGCCCGCCTACAAGGGCCTGCACACCCACCAGCGCGCCATCGATGCGGGCGACAGCCATGGCGGCGTCAGCGTCCATCTTGTGACGCCGGAACTGGATGACGGCCCCGTGCTGGGCCAGACCCGCGTGGCGATCCTGCCCGGCGATACGGCGGAAACACTGGCCGGGCGCGTGCTGTTCGCCGAGCATCAGCTTTATGCCCGCTGCCTTGCCGCATGGGTCACGCGCGAAAAATCGCCCGAATGGCTGACCGAGCAGGTGCGCGAAAAGGCCCTCGCCCTGCCCGAGGCCGATGAGACCAACAGCCATGGCATGGCCTGTTTCGGCATCGTGAAGGGCAAGAAGTTCGCCTATGTCGCCAACAATCATCACGCCGGGGGCCATGTCGCCCTGCTGGTGAAGATCAGCGGCGCCGACGAGCAGGCCTCCCTGATCGAGCAGGACGATGAGCGCTACTTCCGTCCTGCCTATTTCGGCGACAACTGGATCGGCATCCGCCTCGATCTGGGCGACACCGATTGGGACAGCATTGCCGACTGGCTGGCGCGCAGCTGGCGTTCGGTGGCGCCGCGTAAGCTGGTCCATCTGATGGATGTGGCTGATCAGTTTTAAGGGAAGAAGGGAAGATGCGAGGGTGGAGTCTTCGCTGGTCGCATTTCTCAAGTGAAATGCTCCGGGCCCTCGCGCTCCCATTCCGTCTCCCGACGCAACCGCAGTAGCAACCGACCCGAGCGCCACACCTCTCTACCTGCTCCATTAAATCATCCGCCAAGCCGGGCTTTATGCGCGACGAAAGCACCCTGTTCATCTGGCAGCAATCTTGGCAAAGGCACCAGTCAGGCCATAACCGGTCGGAACCATAAGGATTATCGATGCGCCTTTCCTCGCGCAGGCTCGCCCTGCCGCTCGCCACCATCGTTGCAACCCTGATCGCCGCCAGCCCGGCCATGGCGCAGATGGGAGGCATGGGTGGCATGGGAGGAATGGGCGGCGGCATGGGCGGCGCCGGTATGGGTGGCGGCCCCGGCGGCGGCGTTGACCACGGCCCCGACATGCCCGTCGGCCCGCGCGGCCCCCGCGACATGAAGCCCATCTCGCTCAAGAAGTTCGACGAAGCCGTCGAAAGCATGTTCCGTGCCGCCGACGCTGATCACAACGGCATCGTCACCCTCGCCGAGTTCAACCAGGTCGTCACCGCCCGCCGCGACGCCATCATCCGCGCCCGCTTCAAGGTCATCGACACCAACCACAACGGCCAGATCGACGAGAACGAATTCATCGCCTGGCAGGGCAAGCTGGGCTCAACGGCGCTGTCGGACAACGGCAATGGCGAATTCGCCGAGATCATCCCCAACAGCATCGGCCCGGTGCTGGGCGACGGCGAGCGCGACACCGCCCTCTCCATCGCCGTCGAACCGCTCAACGCCGTGGTGATCGCCAAGGCCAACACCGACTACGACGCCGGTATGAGCCTGCCCGAACTGCTGGCCTATGAACACATTCGCTTCGACAAGGCCGACACTGACAAGGATGGCACCCTGTCCAGCGACGAGATCGACAAGCTGGCACCCGGTCGCGGTGGTCGTCCGGGCGGGTTTGGTGGAGCGGGTGGTCCCGGTGGTCCGCCGCCGCGTCGATAAGGGGGTTAAGGAAGAAGAGTAGAAGCGAGGGGGTTACCCCCTCGCGCTCCCATGACGTCTTCCGACGCTAGGGCAGCGGCTTCCTATCGCAGCGCCCCAACTCTCCACCTGTGCAAGATAAAGGCGCCGCAGGCAGAAAGCCCCGGCGCCCTTACAACAGCTTCGGAATTTTAAAGCCTGCGGCGCAGCATCCTTAGCTCTATGGCCGAACCCGAAGCGCTACGCAGACATTAAAGGGAGCGCGAGGGTTATGACCCTCGCATCTTCCCTTAAACTTCTTACTTCGCAGCCAGAGCCGCCTCCAAAGCCGCAACCCGCTCCTTCAGAGCCTCAGCCTCTTCACGGGCACGGGCAGCCATCGTCTTGACGGCATCGAACTCTTCACGGCTCACGAAATCCAGACCGCCGAAGGTCTCGCGCAGCTTTTCGCGCGCGCCGTCGCGGGCTTCGCGGGTGGCACCGGCCAGCGTGCCCGCCGCGCTGTTCATCAGCTTGACGACATCGGCCAGAAGGGGGTTTTCGCTCTGCATGGGTCAGGTCCGTTCGGATAGGTGTTGTCTTGGGGCCCGTGATACCACGAGTCCGCTTGGGCACGCCTTAACGCCACGATGCATAGCGCGCCAGCCTTCAGAACGTTACATGCACAGAACCGGCAGCAGCCTGACCGGCTTCATGAGCATCGGGGTTAAGGCTCAGCACCTGCCAGTTGAGCAACGTGGCGAACAGCACCCAGGCCATCACCGGCGCCAGCAGCCATGCCGCCACAGGGCGCAGGCGTGCAAAGAGAAAGATCGATGCGGCCAGCGTGATATCCATCACCACCACATCGCCCATCGCCAGCGCAATGTTATGCTGGCCGAAGAAGATCACCGACCAGGCGAAATTGGCCAGCAGATGCAGCGCGAAGATGCCGATGGCGAGCCCTCGCCCATGGGAACCGCGCGCGCTGGCGATCATCGAAAGTGCCACCCCCATCAGCACATAGGCCACGCTCCACACGACCGGAAAGGTGGCGGGAGAGGGGTAGAGCGAGGGCTTGACCAAGGCCGCAAACCACGGATTGTCCGGCCCGCTGCCCGAAGCGGAGGCCGAGACAAAGCCCAGCAGCAGCATGGCGGGCACGAACACGATAACCCAGCGCAGCAGGCCGGCCATCAATTGGCGCGAAGAGGCAATCTCGGTCATGCGGTAGGAGACCCTGCTCGAACGATGAAAGGCATCCTGCCTGTCGCGGCTGACATTACGGAAAGATCCCGGTGTGGAAAAGGATTCTTGTGCGGTGAACCGAGTGCCTTCACGTTGCGCAGGTCGATCGGCGGGGCGCGCGGCAGACTGGTGCATCGTGGAGGTCATAAGGCGGGAGAACCTTTGCATGAGATCCTTAACAAGGCGTTCATCATGCCACGATAAAGCCCCCGCGCAAGCCATCGCCTACGGGTTATTCCGTTTCGGAGGCGATTGCCCGCAGGCACTTGCCTCCGTCTATTCCGCTATGTAGAAATTCAGCCCCTTGGCGGTTTGGATTGCGCCCTCAGGCCGGAATGCGCGCCCTTTAGCTGCGTTGGGCGCAGATCAGGAATTCCACATTGCCTTCAGGCCCGGTGATCGGGCTTTCGACAATGCCGTCAACCACGAATCCCAAACCTTCCACCCATGTCCGCACCTCGGCGCAGACGCGCTCATGCAGCACGGGATCGCGCACCACGCCGCCCTTGCCCACTTCGGTGCGTCCCACCTCGAACTGCGGCTTGATCAGCGCCACAAGGCGGCAGGCAGGCGCGGCCAGCTTCAGCGGCACATCCAGCACCTTGGCCAGACTGATAAAGCTGGCATCGCAGACCACCCAATCGCAGGGGCGATCGATCTGGGCGGGGGTCAGCACGCGGGCGCTGGTCTGTTCCAGCACGGTGACGCGCGGGTCCTGACGCAGCTTCCACGCCAGCTGATTGGTGCCCGAATCGACCGCAAAGACATGATCGGCGCCTTTGGTCAACAGCACATCGGTAAAACCGCCCGTCGAACTGCCGATGTCCATCGCCGTAACGCCCGTGGGGTCGAGTTGGAAATGATCGATGGCATGGGCCAGCTTGATGCCACCCCGGCTCACCCATGGATGATCGCGCCCGCGCGTTTCCAGCGGCGCATCCTCAGGGATGGTCTGACCCGGCTTGGCGATCTTTGTCTCGCCGGAAAACACCAGCCCGGCCAGCACCAGCGCCTGAGCGCGCGACCGGCTCTCGACCAGCCCGCGATCGACCAGCGCCTGATCCACGCGGATCTTGGCCTTCTTGGCGGGGCGGCCGGAAACGGGATGGGGCGGTTTGGAATCAGAAGACTGGCTCAAGCGGAAACCTGTTGGCGGTGAATGGATGGTTCGACTCTTGCCGAGCCGGGCCCCTCATTCCATAGGGAGGCCATGAAGGCAAATCGCGCTCTTTCGCCCCATCTGTCGCCCCGGCCCTCGCGCCCTGCCCTGCGGCTGCGCGGCGCTCTGGCCTGCGGGTTGATCGCCCTGCTGGCGGCCTGCGCCAGCACGCCCCCGCCTGCCCCGGCACCGCGCCCTCAGCCGGTGCGCCCGGCGCCGACACCACCGCCTCCGCCGCCGCCAGCCCCCGTCGCTGACTGGCGCGATGCCCCCATCACCCCGGGCGACTGGCATTGGGCACGCGAAGGCGCCGAATCGGTTGCCCGCTTCGGCGCGCCCGGCAGCAGCCGTTTCGTGATCCGCTGCGCCGCCGCCAACCGCACCATTTCGCTCGACCTGCCCAATCCGGGCGCGAGCCAGAATGTCAGCATGACGCTGATCACCGCCAGCCAGACCCGCGCCCTGTGGCTGCAGCCGCGCGGCGCCTGGCTGGAAACCGTGCTGAATGCCCGCGATCCGCTGCTGGATGCCATGGCCTTTTCGCGCGGCCGTTTCGCGGTGAAGGCCGATGGCGTGACCGCGCTCTATGTGCCGAGTTGGCCCGAGGTTTCGCGCGTGATCGAGGATTGCCGCCAGTAAGGGCCAATCGGCAAAGGAGAGCTGCGGTAAACCGCTGATCGCAGCGCTGTTGATAAGATCAGCCTGCCGCGAAGCGCACAGCATATTGGCAGCAATAAATCGCAATTCAAGTCTTGTTGTGCAGCGCAAAAGGAGTCACACCTCATGTCAAGGCCAGTCGGTCGATGCCGGTTGGCCCCGTCGCAAGGGTTGGGTCGGTGCCGTGCCACAAGATCCTCCTCGCGGCCAACTTGGCTCAACAGCGCGAAAGGAGGTGATCCGATGTCTCATGGTTCAGCAGAGAGGTCGGCAACCCGCATCGCGGAGCATTATCGCTGAGTTTCGATTAAGCGATAAAGGCTTCGTGGCGGCACTTTCTGGCCGCTGACCATGCGAAGGGCTGTGATGGTGACGGGCCATCGCAGCCCTTCTCATTTGGGCAAAGAGTTTGTTTGCAAATCCGGCGAAAGCGCATTTTCCAAACACCCCCTGAGTCATTGTTTCCTGCGTGAAACTGCCATCTTTGCCCCCTGATCGCCCTGTGCTAGATCAGAAGCTTCGTGCATTTTTATGTCTCAAGACTTGCTCTGGGTGAAATTTTAGTACAAAGAGCCACCCATCCGAGTCCCCCAAGGAGTAACCATCATGGCGAGTGCCGCCGAACTGACCATCACCCCCCTGCCTCACCCTGCCCCCACCCCGGCGGATGTGCGCGCGGCTGTGCTGGCCAACCCCGGTTTCGGCACCAATTTCACCGACCATATGGTGACCATCGAATGGACCGAGGGCAAGGGCTGGCATGATGCCGTGATCGGCCCGCGCGGCCCCATCCCGCTCGATCCGGCGGCCAGCGTGCTGCATTACGCGCAGGAAATCTTCGAAGGCCTCAAGGCCTACAGCCATGCCGATGGCGCCATCGCCATGTTCCGCCCCGAGGCCAATGCCGCGCGCTTCAACGAGAGCGCCAAGCGCCTCGCCATGCCCACGCTGCCCGAAGAACTCTTCGTCGAGGCGATCAAGACGCTGGTGCTGGCCGACCGCGACTGGATTCCGCAGCAGGATGGCGCCTCGCTCTATCTGCGCCCCTTCATGATCGCCACCGAGGCGTTCCTCGGCGTGCGCCCGGCCAAGAACTACAAGTTCATCGTGATCGCCTCGCCCGCCGGCAATTACTTCAAGTCGGGCGCGCCCGCCGTGTCGATCTGGGTCAGCCAGTATACCCGCGCGGCGCCGGGCGGCACGGGCGCGGCCAAGTGCGGCGGTAACTATGCCGCCAGCCTCGTCCCGCAGGCCGAGGCCATGGCGCTGGGCCACGATCAGGTCGTCTTCCTCGATGCCGCCGAGCATAAGTGGATCGAGGAACTGGGCGGCATGAACCTCTACTTCGTCTTCGAGGACGGTTCGCTGATCACGCCGCCACTCTCGGGCACGATCCTGCCGGGCATCACCCGCGATTCGATCCTTGCGCTCGCGCGCGAGGAAGGCCTGACCGTCCGCGAGGAGCGCTACAGCATCGACCAGTGGCGCGCTGACGCCGCCTCGGGCAAGCTGCTCGAAACCTTCGCATGCGGCACGGCGGCGGTGGTCACGCCGGTGGGCAAGGTGTCGGACACTGACAGCAGCTTCACCATCGGCACCGGCGGCCCCGGCCAGACGACCGGCAAGCTGAAGGAACGCCTTGTCGCCATCCAGCGCGGGCAGGCTCCGGACACGCATGGCTGGGTGAAGAAGCTGGCCTAAACGCTTCTGCACGCCGGGATTATTTCGGCGCGGCGATCTATTATCGATTCGCATAAGGCGTCCCTCTGGCAAGGCCGGTTGGGGCGCCTTATCTGTTCACCGACAATGCCCCCCAACAGGAGTGCCCACCCGGTGACAGAGACTTACACGCCCCCCAAAGTCTGGACATGGGACAACAAGCCCGGCGTTTCCGCCGCCGCGCTCAACCGTCCCGTCGCGGGCGCCACGCATGAGAAGGAGCTGCCGGTCGGCGAGCATGCCTTCCAGCTTTATTCGCTGGGCACGCCCAACGGCCAGAAAGCGACGATCATGCTGGAAGAGCTGATCGAGGCCGGTCACGACGCCGAATATGACGCGTGGTTTATCGGCATCGGCGATGGCGACCAGTTCGGCAGCGGCTTTGTTGACATCAACCCCAACTCCAAGATCCCGGCCCTGCTCGACCGTTCCGGTCCCGAGCCGGTGCGGGTCTTCGAATCGGGTTCGATCCTGGTGCATCTGGCCGAAAAATTCGGCGCCTTCCTGCCCACCAGCGGCAAGGCCCGCACCGAGACGTTCAACTGGCTGATGTGGCAGATGGGCTCGGCCCCCTTTATCGGCGGCGGCTTCGGGCATTTCTACTTCTACGCGCCCGAGAAGATCGAATATGCCATCAACCGCTATGCGATGGAAACCAAGCGCCTGCTGGACGTGGCTGACCGCCGTCTGGCCGAGAGCCGCTTCCTGGCGGGCGATGACTACACCATCGCCGATATGGCCACCTTCGGCTGGTTCCGCGGGCTGATCCAGGGCGATGCCTATGGCGAGGCCAAGGAGTTCCTCTCCACGCAGGACTACACTCATGTGAACCGCTGGGTGGCCGAGATCGACGCCCGCCCCGGCACGCGCCGTGGCCGCTTCGTCAACAAGCCAAGCGGCGGTTTGCGGGAGCGTCATTCTCCGGCGGATTTCGAAGCGCTCGATCCCGCGTTGCTGGCCAGAACCGTACCCGCGTAACGGCAGTTCACAAACAACGATCATGTCAGGAAATTGGCTGGGGCGGGAGGATTCGAACCTCCGCGTGGCGGTACCAAAAACCGCTGCCTTACCGCTTGGCTACGCCCCAGCATTCGTGCCCGCTCCGGGGCCGAGGACGCGCGCTTTGCCGTATTTGGTTTCGCGGGGCAAGAGGGGAGACGGGATTTTTTCACCCCGTTTCCCCTCCTCATTCTGAAAAACGTTCCGGATAACAACCTTGAGCGCCGGTCCGCGCCGGGCCTTAAGCGGCGTCCAGCCAGTCGCGCAGCAAAGCGTTGGTGTCCTCGGGCTTTTCCAGTGCCGCCATATGGCCGCATTCGCGCACCAGATGGAAGGTGGAGCCGGCAATCGCCTCATGCATCTCCAGCGCGTGAGAGACCGGCGTCACGCGGTCATCATCGCCCACCACGATCATCGTGGGCACGGTGATACCGGGCAGCACCGTGCTGAAATCGGGCCGGGTGAGGATGGCATTCTGCTGGCGAAGGAAAGCATCGCCCCCCACGCGCGAGGCCATGCTGCGCATCTGGCTGCCCACCTGCGTTTCCATCTGCGAGCGATGGATCAGATTGCCCAGCAGCCCATGGGTGATCCCCACGAACTTGCCGCGCTTCAGCGATTCCATGCCCGCCCGGCGCTGCGCCGCGCGCTCGGCGGTGTCGGCCCGCGCGCTGGTATCGACCAGCGCCAGCCGGGCCACACGCTCGGGCGCCTGCCGCATGATTTCCAGCGCGACATAGCCCCCCATCGACAGGCCAACCAGCGAGAAGCGCGCAGGCGCCGCCGCCAGAGTGCGGCGCGCCATGGCCTCGATCGTGTCGTCCAGCGTCAGGTTCGCGATCATCGGCGCGCAGACATCGGCCAGCGCCTCGACCTGGTTCTGCCACAGGCTCTGGTCACAGAGCAGGCCGGGCAGGAAGACGGTTGGTTCCAGCTTCGCGCTGGTGTCGTTCGCGGCACCCGTCACGGCAGGGGCGAAAGACGGGTAAGCCGGGGAAAGCATGGTGGAACTGTGCATTTTCAACCTCCGCCCCCGATTTGGCGTTGCACTTGCCATTTGTCCAATACATGAAAGACGCGATTGCTATACGCTGGAGGTATGGAGTGGAGCTAAGGCATATCCGCTATTTCCTGACCGTGGCCGAGGAAGGCAACTTCACCCGCGCCGCGCAGAAGCTGGGGATCAGCCAGCCGCCGCTCAGCTCGCAGATCAAGGCGCTGGAAGAGGCACTGGGCGCGCAGCTGTTCCACCGCATCCCGCAAGGCGCCGAGCTGACCATCGCGGGCAAGGTGTTTCGCGATCGCATCGCCGCCATTCCCGACCTCATTGCCGCCGCGGTGCGCGATACGCAGCGCGCCGCCAAGGGCGAAACGGGCTCGGTGCGCGTGGGCTTTACCGGATCGGCGGCCTTCAACCACCGTGTGCCCAACACCATCCGCACCTTCCGCCGCAAATTCCCCGAGGTGGAATTGAGCCTGAGCGAAGACAATTCGCAGGGCCTAGTCACCGCCCTGCTGGCCGGCACGCTGGACGTGGCCTTTATCCGCCCGACATCGGTGGATCACACCGGCCTGCGCATCTATCCGCTGGAGGAGGAGCCGCTGATCGTCGCCCTGCCTTCCTCGCGCGTGCCGCCCGGCGATCCGGTGCGGCTGCTCGATCTGGCGCAGGAGCCGCTGATCGTCACGCCGCGCAGCCTGGGGCCGACCCTGTTCGACGAAACTTTGGCCCTGTGCCGCAAAGCCGGTTTCGAGCCTATTTTGGGGCAATCCGCGCCTCAGGTTGCCTCGGTTCTGGCGCTGGTGGCCGCGGAAATCGGCTTTGCCCTGGTGCCGGATTCGATGCGCGATACCTCGCTGCGCGGTGTCAGCTATTATGCGCTGGAGGAGACGGCTTCGGTGACGCTGGCTCTGGCGCTCCGCTCGGAGGAATATGCCCCCGCCGTGCTGGCCTTCACCGCCGAAAGCCGCTTTCCCGAGCATGATTGATGGCCATCGCCACCCCGGTGCCTTATGGCAGCCTCAAGCGTTTGCACCTTCAGGAGGGCCACGTGCCATGACCAATCCGCCCGAGGCCATCATCGGCCTGACGCTGAACGAGATCGCCAGGCTCGCCGATGAGGGCAAGCTGCCCCCGGTCGAAAACTGGAACCCGCCCCATTGCGGTGACAGCGCCATGCGTATTCTGGCCGATGGCACATGGCTGCATGAGGGTTCCCCCATCGGGCGCCCGGCCATGGTGCGCCTGTTCTCGACCGTGCTGCGCCGCGAGGAGGATGGCAGCCATGTGCTGGTCACGCCGGTGGAGAAGCTGTCGATCGCGGTCGAGGATGCGCCCTTTGTGGTGGTCGAGATGAAAAGCGAGGGCGAAGGCAAAGAACGGCGTCTGGCCTTCCGCACGCATGTCGGCGATCTGGTGGTGGCCGGGCCGGATCATCGGCTCAGCCTTGAGGACCGGGGCCATGGCGCGCGGCTCTATCTGCATGTGCGCGGGGGGCTGGATGCGCTGATCGGGCGCCCGGTCTATTACGAACTGGCCAATCTGGCGCTGGATGAAACGGCCTCTCCTGATGGCACCATCGGCCTGTGGAGCGAGGGCACCTTCTTCAGTCTGGGCATGCCGGTTCAGGAACCGTAAGCGTCGAAACAGGCCACCAGATGGTCGAAGACGGCGCGCACGCGCGGCACATGACGCAGATCCTCATGGGTGACGATCCATGTCTCCAGAGGCGCAATCGACAGATCGGGCAGCACCGCGCGCAAGGCCGGATCACGCTGCCCCAGCGGTGTCTGCATCACCGCAATGCCCAGACCCGCGCGCGCTGCAGCCAGTTGCGCGGGATGGGAGTCGGTGCGGATGGTCACGCGGTCATGGGGCAGATCGGGAAACAGCTGCGCCATATAGGTTTGGTCGGCAAGGCTGCGGTCCGGGCCGATGATATCGTGGGTGTTGAGATCGGCCAGTGTGCGGGGCATGCCCCGCCGCGCCAGATAGTCGCGATGAGCAAACAGGCCCAGCGGGATCGCCGGCACTTTGCGCGCCACCAGCGCCGCCTGCTTCGGCGGATGCATGCGTACCGCCAGATCCACCTCCTGATCGAGCAGATTGGCCGAGGCATTGCTGGTCACGATCTCAAGGATCAAACCCGGATGCTTCTCGCGCAGAGAGGCGAGCATGGCGGGCAGCACCTCGATCCCCACCATATCGGAGACGCTGAGCCGCACCGCCCCCGCCACCTCTCCGGGCGGGGCCGAGGCGGCGCGGACAAAGGCCTCTGAGGCGCGGGCCATGGCGGCGGCGCTGTCTTTCAGCGCGCGGGCCTGCTCGGTCGGCACCAGCCCGCGCACGGAGCGGGTGAACAGCACCACACCCAGCGCCTGTTCCAGCGCCTCGATCCGCGCCCGCATCGTCGGCTGCGCCACGCCCATAGCCCGTGCGGCAGCGGAGAGGCTGCCCGCCTCAAGCACGGCAAGGAAAGCGCGCTGATCCTCCCAATCGATGATTTTGTTCATCAAAAACCTTTCAGCTGATGAAAGCAATCAGGCAATTTTCTCTCGACTAGTCCCGAAGCATATCTGGCGCAACAGCAAGGAGACAGGCGATGCAAAGCGGGAAGAAAGCTCTGGTTCTGGGCGCGACAGGCGGGATCGGCGGAGAAACAACCACGGCACTGCTGCGCCATGGTTGGCAGGTGGTGGCGATGGCGCGCGATCCCGCCAAAGGGGCGCTTGAAGGCGTCCATTGGGTGAAGGGCGATGCCATGGCCGCGGCGGATGTGTTGCGGGCGGCTCAGGGCGTTCAGGTGATTGTCCATGCGGTCAATCCGCCGGGCTATCGCGACTGGAACCGGCTGGTGCTGCCGATGATCGACAACAGCATCGCGGCGGCTCGAGCCGTTGGCGCGCGGCTTGTTCTGCCCGGCACGGTCTACAATTACGGGCCTGACGCCTTTCCTGTGGTGCGGGAAGACGCTCCGCAGCACCCGCTCACCGAAAAAGGCCGCCTGCGCGCGGAGATGGAACGCCGGATGGAAGTCGCCAGCCATGATGGCGTGCCAGGGCTGATCCTGCGGATGGGCGATTTCTTCGGGCCGGTGCCGGGCAACAACTGGTTCGGTCAGGGGCTGGTGACGCCGGGCAAGCGGCTCGCTGCCATCACCAGCCCCGGCGCCAAGGGCATCGGCCATGGCTGGGCCTATCTGCCCGATGCCGCCGAGACCATCGCCCGCCTGCTGGACCGCGCCGACGATCTGGAACCCTTCGCCCGTTTCCATTTTACCGGCCATTGGGATGCCGATGGCACCGCCATGATCGAGGCCATCCGCCATGCGCTGGGCCGCAAGCTGCCGGTGCGCCCCCTGCCCTGGTGGCTGCTGCGCCTTGCCGGGCTGTTTCAGGAAACCCCGCGCGAGATCGTCAAGATGCGCTATCTCTGGCAGCAGCCGCTGCGGCTCGACAACCGCAAGCTGGTCGGCTTTCTGGGCGAGGAACCTCATACGCCGCTGGAAGAGGCGGTGCGCGCCACGCTTCAGGCGCTCCATGTCGATTAAAGGCGCAAAACAGGCAACTTAGCGCGGCCTCGCGGGTTATCTCACCAAAGGCGGCCCAAAGGTGATTGTGCCCGGTGTTGTCGCTTGCCCGCACCATCTATCCGCAAAGGATCGCCGCCACGTGTCGACCGCACCCAAGCTGATCATCCGCAAGGCCCGGCTGAAGGACAGCCACGCCATCGCCGCCTTGTCAGAACGCGTTTACGGCCATGCGGGATCGATGACGGAAGAACAGATCCGCGCCCAGATCAACAAATTCCCCGATGGCCAGCTGGTCGCCGAATATGAGGGGCAGATCGCGGGTCATTGCGCCACTTTCATCATCTCCGAAAAGGTCGCGCTCAAACCCCACAGCTGGTTCGAGATCACCGGCAATGGCTATGCCTCCCGCCATGATCCGGATGGCGATGTGCTGTATGGGATGGAGGTCTGCGTCGATGCGCGCTTCCGCCGGTTGCGCATCGGCCAGCGCTTCTACCGTGTGCGCCGGGAACTGTGCGAGCATTTCGAGCTGAAAGGCATCGCCTTTGGCGGCCGCATGCCCGGCTATGCCCGCCGCCGCCGCGAATTTCCCGATCCCAAGGATTATCTGGAAGCGGTGCAGAACAAGCGCATCCGCGACACGGTCATCAATTTCCAGATGAACCAGGGCTATGAGCCGCTGCGCGTGCTGAAGGATTACCTGCCTGTCGACCATGAAAGCATGGGCCACGGCATCTTGATGTATTGGGCCAACCCGCTGGCCCCTCAGGCGGTCAACACGCGCACGCTTGCGCCCCATGGCCGCCTGCCCGCCAGCGTGCGGATCGCCACGGTGCAGTTCCAGATGCGCCGCATCTCGGCCATCGAGGAATTCGAGGAGCAGGTCGAATATTTCATCGACGTCGCATCGGACTATAAGGCCGATTTCGTGCTGTTTCCCGAGTTGTTCACGCTGCAATTGCTGTCCATCGATGCGGGCAAGCTCTCGCCCATCGACGCGATCCGCAAGGTGGCCGCCTATCGGGACCGCTTCTGCGCCTTTATGGAAAGGATGGCGGTCAGCTACAACATCAACATCATCGGCGGATCGCATCCCACCCAGATCGAGAACGATCGCGGCAAGGAAGAAATCCGCAACATCAGCTATGTCTTCCTACGCGACGGAGCGACCTTTTCTCAGGAAAAGCTGCATCCCACGCCATCGGAGGCGCGCTGGTGGAACATCAAGGGCGGCTATGGCGCCAATGCCATCCAGACCGACTGCGGCCCCATCGGCGTGATGATCTGCTACGATTCCGAATTCCCCGAACTCGCGCGCCATCTGGTCGATCAGGGGGCGCTGATGCTCTTCGTGCCCTTCTGCACCGATGAGCGGCGCGGCTATCTGCGCGTGCGCTATTGCTGCCATGCCCGCGCGGTGGAGAACCAGTGCTATGTCGCCATGTCGGGCGTGGTGGGCAATCTGCCCAATGTGGAGGCGATGGACATCCATTACGCCGAAAGCGCGATCCTGACCCCTTCCGACTTCCCTTTCGCCCGCGATGGCGTCGCCGCCGATACGGCGCCCAACACCGAGACCATCGCGATTGCCGATGTCTCGCTGGCCGATCTGCTGAAAAGCCGCCAATCGGGCGCAGTGCAGAATTTGAAGGACCGGCGTTTCGATCTCTACCGCGTGCATTGGAAGAAGATCCGGCAGCCCAAGCCCCAGTGACTTGTGGTGTCTTGAAATCTCCACATCACACAGCTTTAGTGCGGCCCCTCACCCGTGGAGACTGCAGATCATGACGAACAGCCGAGGCCTTGCAACACTGGCCCTTTCTGCCGCTCTGGCGATGGCCCTGCCCGGTGGCGCTCAAGCAGGCGATGTCGGCAAGCGCGCGCCCGGCGCTTTCGACTATTACGTGCTGGCGCTCAGCTGGGAGCCGGGTTTTTGCGCCACCACCACCGGCCATGCCGATGAATGCCGCGCCCCCAAGGGCTTCGTGCTTCACGGCCTGTGGCCCCAGCTTGAGGGCGGCGACTATCCCAGCAATTGCGACGGCCCCGCGCTCACCGCCGATCAGCGCCAGCAGTGGGGACCGATCTATGCCGATCCCTCGCTGATCAACCATGAGTGGCCCAAGCATGGCACCTGCTCGGGCCTGACGCCCACGGCCTATTTCCAGCTTTCCAGCAAGGATGTGGCGGCGGTGACCATTCCGGCGGCCTATCGCGCCAATGCGATCCTGCGCAAGAATGACATTCCCGCGATCACCAAGGCCTTTCTGGCCGCCAATCATGGCATGACGCCTGCCGGTCTGCGGGTGAGCACGCGCAATGGTACCGTCACTGAAGTCACCATCTGCCTGACGAAGGATGGCGCCTTCCGCACCTGCTGATGCAGGCGATGGTCGAACTGGTTCCGATGGGCTTGGCATGATAGGGCCAGCCCATATTTTCAAGGAGATGCACCATCGCCTCTGAAACACGGAACTGGTTCGACCAGGGCGGCTCCGCCTATGCCCGCTATCGACCCGATTATCCGCCGGAGCTGGCCTCCCATCTGGCCGACATCGCCCCTTCGCGGAAACTGGCGCTGGATGTGGGATGCGGCAACGGCCAGTTCACGCGCCAACTGGCTGAAGCTTTCGAGAGCGTCATCGGCCTCGACCCCAGCGCCGAGCAGATCGCCCATGCAGAGGCTCATCCGCGCGTGACCTATGGTGTGGCGCCCGCTGAAAACCTTGGCCTTGAAGATCAGCGCGCCGATCTGATCACGGCAGCTCAGGCTGCGCATTGGTTCGATCTGCCGCGTTTCTATGCGCAGGCGCAGCGCGTGGCCGCGCCCGGCGCGGTGCTGGCGCTGATCTCCTATGGCGTGATGCAGCTCGGTCCCGATCTGAACGCCCGTTTCCAGCACTTCTACACCGCCGAGATTGGCCCCTATTGGCCGTCCGAACGGCGGCTGGTCGATGAAGGCTATCGCGGTATCGACTTTCCTTTCCGCGAACTGCCCCCACCCCGCATCGACATCGTGAGGGAATGGTCTGCTGACGCGCTGCTGGGCTATACCTCGACATGGTCGGCGGTGCGCAATGCGCGTGAGGCAGGCAAGGAAGCGCTGCTGGACGCCTTTTCCCAAGACCTGCTGGCCCTGTGGGGCGATCCCGACGCGCCGCGCACCATCCGCTGGCCCATCGCCATGCGCGCCGGGATACTCGACTGACCGCCTAGGCCTGCTTCAGAAACTCCAGCATATGGCCCGTAAAGGCCTGTGCGCTGTCGACATTGGCGATATGTGAGGCGCCCTCGACCTCTCGATACTGGCCGAGTGGCGCAAGGTCAGCCATCGTCTTGATCGACGTTGGCGTCGCCATGCGATCCTCGCTGCCCGCCAGAAACAGCGTAGGATGAGCCAGATCGGCAAGCCTTTCGCGGCAGTCAAAATCCGTGATCCCGCGGGCCACATGGGCCAGCGAGGGACCATCGGCACTTGCCGCGATGCCGTGCCAGACCTGATAGGTGCGCAGGCCCTCCGCTGTCGCCTGAAACGCGGGCGAGACCAGAGAGGGCCAGTTCTGCTCCAGCCTCAGCACCGGGCCGTGAGGCTGCTCGAAAATCGCGGCCCAGCTTTGCGCCATCGCCTTGAATTGCGGCGCCGTGGTGGCGGCAAAACTGTTGGCCACCACCAGCCGCCCGAAACGTTCAGGACTGCGCAAAGCCAGCTCCAGCGCCACCATCCCGCCCAGCGACAGGCCGACCATATCCGCCGTCTCGATCTGCAAATGATCGAGCAGAGCCAGCGTATCATTGGCCATGTCAGACACACCGAATGGTCCATCCAAAGCCCCCGAAGCCCCATGCCCGGCATGATCGGGCACGATCACGCGATAACCGGCCTCCACCAGAGCAGGCACTTGCGGCGCCCATGCCCGCCCCGAATTGCTGATGCCATGCAGCAGAAGCACAGGCCGCCCCTCGCCATGGCTGAAGTAATAATTGGTGCGGGTGCCAACCGTATAGAAAGACATGGGATCAGGCTCCGTAAAGGGGAAGCGGGGAAAGGCGGTCGCCGGGGCGCAGACCAGCGGCCAGCACGGCGAGCAGCAGGCACAGCGCCGCCATCAGCCACCATGCCGGGGTCAGGTCGGAAAGGTTCTGGCGGATCACCCCGGCCAGCAGCGGCAACAGAGCGGCGAGCAGATAGCCTCCGCCCTGAACGAAGCCCGCGATCTGCCCGGCCTGCGCAGGGCTTTCGCCGTGATCCATCGCCACGATCAGGCCGAGCGGGAACAACGCCCCGATCCCCAGCCCCGCCAGCCCCGCCGCCGCCCAAGCCAGCGTCAAAGGCGCCAGACACAGGCAGAGCATTCCCGCCAACAAAGCCGCAATGGCCAGCAAGATCATCGGCCTGCGGTCAGCAAAGCGCCCGACGCCGAAGGAAACGGCAAGCCCCGCTACCACCTCGGCCAGCGTCAGGGCGGCCAGCATGGCGCCTGCCTGCCGCGCGGACCAGCCCAGCCCGGTGTAGTAAGGCGGCAACCACGCCAGCACGAGCGTATAGGCCCCGGTCCCCAGCCCGAAAAAGCCGAGCAGCCGCCAGGCCCGGCGATTGCCCCAGATCCTTGTGGCGGTGCTGCCTTGCGGGGCCTTCTGCGGGGGCGGACTTGCCAGCCACCACGCGGCTATGGCGAGCACGGCAGGCAAGGCCCAGATTCCTGTCGCAACCAGCCAGCCTTGAGTTGATGCGATGCGGGGCGCGGCAAAACTGGCCAATGCTGCCCCGCCCATGATCGCCGTGGAATAGAGGCCCATCATCGCCGGGGCGCGGTCTCCGGCGTGATGGCGCAGCAAAGAGGGCATCAGCGCCTGCACAATCGCAATCCCAAAGCCGCCGATCACGGCCGTGACCAGCAAGGCGGGCACCGTAGCCCATTGCCAGCGCGCCAGACAGGCCAGCATGATCGCCGTCAGCCCCAGAGCGATCCCGCCCCTTTCGCCCAGCAGCGCCCTCACCCGCGCCGCGCCGAGCAGGCACAAGCCCATCAGCATCACCGGCAGGCTGGTGAGCAGGCTGGCCTGACTGTCGGTGAGCCCCGTATCGCACTGGATCTGATCGAGCAGCGGCCCGATCGAGGCCAAGATCGGCCGCAGATTAAGACCGACAAGCAGGATGAGCGCCGGAAACAACGCCCGGCGGGGCAAAGATGCAGACATGATGGTTCTCCGCGTGTGACAAGGCACTCTTGCGAGCAAACCCGTCACCGGTGTATCTTGATATAGAGTTATTTATCTCTACGTCAAGATATATGGAGGCATCATGGACCGAGCCGAGCAGGCCGCCGCGCAATGGGCGCGCGAAAGACCCGATCTGGAGACCGGACCGATGATGCTGCTGGGCCGTCTGGCCGAGGCGGCGCTGGTCACCGCGCGCGAAAGGCTGAACCCGCTTTTCGCGCAGCATGGGCTGCAACCGGGCGAATTCGATGTGCTGGCCACCCTGCGCCGCAGTGGCACGCCTTTCGCCCTGACGCCGACCGATCTCTATGAGGCGGCGATGATCTCCTCAGGCAGCATGACCAACCGCATCGACCGGCTGGAAAAGGCCGGCCTTGTCGAGCGCCGCCCCAATCCGCAGGACAAGCGCGGCACGCTGGTCGCGCTGACCGCGCAGGGGCTGGATCTGATCGACAGGCTGGTTGGCCTGCATGTCGCCAACCAGCAGTCTATCGTTGCCGGGCTGGAGGCGGAAGAACGGCAGGTGCTGTCTGACTTGCTCGCCAAGCTGCTGGCGGCGCAATAAAAACCCTCCCCCGGCAGCCCCCCAACGGGCGCCAAGGGAGGGCTTTATAACCCGACGAAAAGCCTGTGGCTTACTTCACCTTGTCCAGCAGCGGCGTCATGCGCTTCTTGGCCATGGGGGGCAGGTTCACGGCCTTGGCGGCGGCGATTTCGGCGGGAGTCACCTTGCCGACCTGGATCAGTGCAACCATGCCCATGGTGTAGTGCGGCATGCACTTCACGCCATAAAGGCCCGGCTTGCTGACCGTCACCGAGACATCCTTGCCCATCACGCCCTTGAAGGCCGAGGCGCCGGCGGGCAGCAGGCTGGGAATGCTCTCGGCATTGTGCGCAGCATCGGTGGGCTCGAAATGGATCACGTCACCGGGGGCGGCCTTCACGAAGGAGGGTTCGAAGACCATCGCGCCCTCGGCGCCGGTGTTCTTCATATGCACGACGATTTCCTTGGCCGAGGCGGTCAGCGGCATGGCCGCCAGCGAAAGACCCAAGGTAGCAGCAGCAAGCGCAAGGCGCATGGACATCAGATTTCTCCTGAAATTTTATCGTTTTCTCCCCGGCGCAGGCCCGGGCTTGTGCTCCGGTTTCGCCGCAAGCGCGCCTGCTCACAATTGGTCTTTGGAACAAGACCGCGATGTTATGAGAAGGTGCCCTTGCCCCTTTTTTCGCATCAGCGCCGTGAATAAGGGATGCATAAAGCTTGCAGCCGGGCGTCAGTTTCGCTCGGGTGCAGCATCGACCAACTTCAGGCCAAGCTCGCGCCAGCCATCCGTCCCCTCGGCCAGCCAGCGAACATTGCGGTAGCCCAGAGCATGCAAGCGCCGCGCAGCATTCCAGCTCATCCAGCAATCGGCGAGGCAGAAGGTGACGATCATCCGCTGCCGATCGCCCGAGGAAAGACGCGCAATGCCATGCTCGAACCAGCGCGCAATAGCAGGCGACAGCTCTCCGCGCCCGGCCTCGGGGAACCAGTGCGCGCCCGGGATGCTGGGGCGGGGCATGGCCAGATGCCATGTGCCATCCTCATCGCGATGCCCGCCCTCTGCCGGGAGCACATCGATCAGCAAGGCGCGATCCCGCAAATATGCCACCTCTTCAGCCGTGATGCGCTGCACGCCCTCGGGCGCGGCGGGCACGGGGCCGCGATAATGGCTGATGCGATAGCCGTCCGCATTGAACAGAGGTTCCGATGCTGCAACATCGGGCGGCGCAGCATGGATGACAGCCGGCACCAGCAACATGGCCCCCGCCAGGATTGTTCTGCGCTGCATCGCCTGCCCTCCAGACCCAAGGTGCAATGGTAGCAGGCCCCCACCTCCTGTAACCACGGACTTTGGGAGAAGGACATGACAGAACAAGCCGCCAGCACGGCCTATCCTGCCGATCCGCTGGGCTCGCCCATGTGGGAGGCCCATGCACGCATGATCTTCGAGCATGATCCGGTGCGTTTCGAACCCGCTCTCAAACTCTCCATGCCGCAGATTGCCGAGGATCAGCACCGCTTCCCCGTGGCGCTTGATGCGCGCGGCTTGGGAGAGGTCAAACGCATGGTGATCTTCGCAGATCTCAACCCCATCCCGTTGGCCGCCGATTACCGCCCGATTGCCGCCGCGCCCTATCTGGCGATCCGCATCAAGCTGGACCAGCGCACGCCGGTGCGCGGCGCGGTGCAAATGGCCGATGGCACATGGCTCGTGAACGGCGCCTGGGTCGATGCGGCGGGCGGCGGCTGCTCGGCGCCTCCGGTCAGCCGGGTGCGCGGCGACTGGGCGCAGCATCTGGGCGAAATTCGCGGCGGCGCATGGCCGGGCGAGCATGGCGCCGCACGCCTGCGCTTCGTCATCCGCCATCCGATGGACACCGGCTTTGTCGCCAACATCCCGACCTACAACCTTGAAACGCTGAGCCTGTCCTCGGCAGGCAAGGTGCTGGGCACGATGGAGATCTGGGCCGCCATGTCCGAAGACCCCGCCTTCACCCTGATGCCCATGGCCACCACGGGCGAGGCGATGACCATCGCCGCCCGCGACACCAATGGCCGCGATTATACAGCAACCGTTACGGTGCCTGCATCATGACCCTCTCGCGCCGCGCCGTGCTGGGCGGCCTGATCGCCAGCGTCCCCGCCACGGTTCCCACCGCTGCCATGGGTGCCGCGACATGGGCGGCCCTGACCTATCCGATTAACCCCATTCCCATTGCCGATGGCATCTGGATGGTCGCCGGCGCTGACGAGCCGATCCAGCGCGACAATGGCGGTGCCATCGCCAACATCACCATCATCGCCACGCCCGCAGGCACGGTGCTGGTCGATAGCGGCCCCTCGCTGCGCTATGGAGAGGCGCTGAAAACCGCCGCCGAGCAGCTGACGGGTCGCAAGGTGATCCGCGTCTATATCACGCATCTCCATCCCGATCATGCCATGGGGCTTGGCGCTTTTCCGCGCGAGATCGTGGCCGCATTGCCCAGCACCATCGCCGATATCCAGCGCGACGGTCAGGGTTTTTCCGATGGCATGTACCGCCTGCTCGACGACTGGATGCGCGGCACCGATCTGAAGCTGCCCGGCCTGCCGATCCACGTCGACCACGAAGATTTCGCAGGCCGAACCCTGCGCCTGATGGCTCTGTCCGGCCACAGTTCTGCCGATCTGGCGATTTTGGACGAGCAGACCGGCACGCTGATCGGCGGAGACCTGCTGTTCCACCGCCGCGCCCCCGCCACCCCCACCGCCGATCTGAGCCGCTGGCGCGAGAGTCTGGCAATGCTGGAGAAGTTGCCTCACAAATGCGCTGTGCCGGGGCATGGACCTTTCGATCCCTCTGGCCGAGAAGCCATCGCCCAGACCCGCGACTGGATCGACTGGCTGGACACGTCTTTGAATGACGCCGTGCGCAGTGGGCTGGATATGGTTGAGGCCGGAGAGCTGGCGATCCCCGCGCCCCTGTCTGTCATGGCCGCAGGGCGGTATGAGTTGCAGCGCAGCGTCTCGCATTTTTATCCGGCACTGGAGAGCAGATTGCTGCCCCGGATCGACAACGTCGGCTAGAGCGTTTTCAAGCCGGGTGGGATCATCTGACACCTTACGAAACCACCCAGCCCGGAAAATTCCGGGCTGGGTACTCTATCATGATCCAGCCTTGCGGCGCTTCAAGGCCGCCATGATGTTATCCAGCCTGTCCTCGGGGACGCCCAGAATGGGCATGGTCGTTCCAGGAGCGATGGAGGACGGATTCTTGATAAACTGCCGCAATATCTGCTCATCCCACACACCCTGTCTCATGGATTTGAGTGCTGGCGAATAATGTTGATAGTCAGACGAAGCGATATTTCGTCCGTAAACACCAGCCAGTGCAGGACCAAAGTCTGTCGATTGATCGCCGGATAACGTATGGCAATTGGTGCATTCCGCGAGACTACTGTCCTGATGATCCAAAAGAGATGGGAAGCTTTGGTTTTTCACCCCCTGATCACGGCTTAACACCAGCAGCGTCCCCTCATCCGTCCAGATGATGATGCGAGGCCCATCCTGCACGATATCGCGCACCCTGTGGCCAATGCGGATGGGTTCGCTGAAAAGCACACGCCCGTCCTTGATCCGAATACGGTACAAGCTCTGGCCTTTCAAAGAACCGACCAGAAAATCACCATCCCACGCCGGATCGAAGCCCTTCAGAAGGACGATCTGGCTCACGGCCACCGCCGGAACCCAGGCATAAACGGGATCTTCGAAAGATGGCTTCATGCCCAGCGTGTCGGCAAGCGCTTTCCCTAGGCTTCCGGGCTTGTGATAAACGTAGGAAAAATAGTTCTGCCCTGATGTTTCGAACGGCCAGCCATAATTACGGCCCTTGATGATCCGGTTTAATTCATCGCCGCCTCGCGGGCCATTCTCGGTTTCCCAAATGTCGCCATTGGGTGCCACCACCAGTCCCAGAGGCACACGATGTCCGCGACTGACCAGCTCGACCCGCCCCGAGGCCAGATCCATGCTGTAAATCTTGCCCCAGGGATTGCCGAGATCCTGAGCCACAGGAAAAGCGCTCGTATCCAGATTGTAATCGCCGATCGCAAAGATCAGGGCATTGTCCTTGAACGCCAGTTTCCCGCCCCCCGCGCGGCCGGAATAAAACTCCTGACTGTGCAGCAAGGGCCCTTGAAAGATGATCTCCCAAGAAGGGTGAGGCCCGGGCCAGCCCTTGGAGCGGGCCAGCGTGAAGCGTGTTGCCCCCGATGCCTCATCATAGGCTTCGAAAGAGGCATAGACCTGCCCGCTCTGGGATCTCACCTTGATGTCATGGGCCTGAAGGCTGGACGGGTCGAGAGGAAATGCCGCATGCTTGACAAACGCATCGACGTTCAGCGGCAGCTTGGGCAATCCGCTCGGCCTGATGCCCCCGCCCGAAACCAGCCATGTTGAACCCAGCCTGTCCAGCAGGAGCAGGTCGTGGCCCGCTTTCGCGATCGCCCCGCCCTGCAGCGGCAGATCGATCTTGTCCCGGATCGCGATGTCCTCAAGCCGGATGGGCAGAGCATTGCTCTCCAATGCTGTGACCAATCCGCCCTGCCTCAGATCGATTGAGCCGGACTGATCGTGTCCAACCCTGACTTCCGGTGCCCAATAGGCTGAAAAATTATCCCGGGGCTGAAGCAACAGGTAAAAACACAGGTAAAGGAAAACACCAATCAACATTAAGGATGATACCGGCAGCGATACCTTCTGCCGAAGAAACCTCAATATTGGCATAAGTCCTGAAAATCCTGCACAATTTCCAGGACGATCTAACGCGATGGGATGACAGTGTCCAGCGGTGAGGAGCTGCCGCCTTCCTCTGTTCAAACATGCGCACCGATTTTCTGGATTTTGCCTGCTTGAACTATCCGATCATCCTCTGCAAAATCCCATCCTTCAGCACAAAGTGATGCCGCAGCGCCGCAGCCATATGCAGCACGATCAGCGCACCGAACACCAACCCCAGCACCCCATGCGAACCGCGTGAAACCTCAACCAGTGCGCTGCCTTTCGCCACCGCGAATTTCGGCACGGCGAAAAGGTTGAACCAGCGCAGTGGATACTGCCCGGCAGAACTCATCACCCAGCCTGTCAGCGGCAACACCAGCATCAGGGCATAGAACAAGCCATGCAGCCCATGCGCCGCCCCCTTTTCCCAGCCAGGCATCTGTACAGGCAAAGCTGGCGGGCGATGCGTCAAACGCCACACAATGCGCAGCAACGTGAGCGCCAACACCGTGAGACCGATGCTCTTGTGCAGCGGGATCACCGGCCAATCCTTGTTCACATAGGCGTGGGCGATGCCGATCAGAATGTTGGCGATGATCAGCAGCGCGATCGTCCAATGCAGCAGACGCGCTCCACGGTTGTAGCGCTGCGCGGGGGCGTTCATACCGTCACCGCTGCCAGACGGGTGCGAACAAGATCCTCCACCACGGATGGGTCGGCCAGCGTGCTGGTGTCGCCCAGAGCCTGAGGCGAGACCTCGCCCTCGGCGATCTTGCGCAGGATGCGGCGCATGATCTTGCCGCTGCGGGTCTTGGGCAGGCCTACGGCAAACTGGATCACATCGGGCGTGGCGATGGGGCCGATTTCCGTCCGCACCCAGCGCGTCAGAGCCGCGCGCAGTTCCTCGCTGGGCTGCTCGCCGGTGTTGAGTGTGACATAGGCATAGATGCCCTGCCCCTTGATGTCATGCGGCATGCCGACCACCGCCGCCTCGGCCACGGTGGCGTGCAGCACAAGGGCGCTCTCCACTTCAGCGGTGCCCATGCGGTGGCCCGAGACGTTGATGACGTCATCCACGCGACCGGTGATCCAGTAATAGCCGTCCGCGTCGCGGCGGGCGCCGTCTCCGGTGGTGTATTTGCCGGGGAAGGTGCTGAAATAGGTCTGGAAGAAGCGCGCGTGGTCGTTCCACACGGTGCGCATCTGGCCGGGCCAGCTGCGAGCGATCACCAGATTGCCCTCGCAGGCGCCAGCCAGCACATGCCCCTCGCCATCGACGATCTGCGGATCGACGCCGGGCAGAGGCAGGGTCGCGCTGCCGGGTTTCAGGGCGGTGGCACCGGGCATGGGGGCGATCATGGCGCCGCCTGTTTCGGTCTGCCACCAGGTGTCGGTGATCGGGCAGCGATCCTGTCCCACGGTATGGTGATACCAGCGCCAGGCCTCGGGGTTGATGGGTTCGCCCACGCTGCCCAGCACGCGCAGACTGGCGCGGCTGGTGGTTTCCACATGATGGTCGCCCTCCTTCATCAGGGCGCGCAGCACGGTGGGGGCGGTGAACAGCGTCTGGACCTGATGGCGGTCCACCACCTCCCAGATGCGCGATGGCGTGGGCCAGTTGGGCAGGCCCTCGTAGATCAGCGTGGTCGCGCCATTGGCCAGCGGGCCATAGAGGATGTAGCTGTGGCCCGTGACCCAGCCGACATCGGCAGCGCACCAGTAGATCTCGCCGGGACGATAGTCGAAGCACAATTCGTGCGTCAGGCTGGCCCAGAGCAGATAGCCTGCGCTGCTATGCACCACGCCCTTGGGCTTGCCGGTGGAGCCCGAGGTGTAGAGCAGGAACAGCGGATCTTCGGCATTCATGGTTTCGGCGGGGCAGTCGGCTTCCACCGTGGCGGCGGCTTCATCGTACCACATGTCGCGGCCCGGTTGCATGGCCACCTGCCCGCCGGTGGCACGCACGGTGATAACATGGCGCACGCTGGTGCAATGGGTCAGCGCCTGATCGACATTGGCTTTCAGAGGAATGCGCTTGCCGCCCCGGCGCCCTTCGTCGGCGGTGATGACCACGCTGGAGTCGCAATCGGTGATGCGCCCGGCCAGCGCCTCGGGCGAGAAGCCGCCGAAGACCACCGAGTGGATCGCGCCGATGCGCGCGCAGGCCAGCAGAGCCATCGCCGCCTCGGGGATCATCGGCAGATAGATGGTGACGCGGTCGCCGCGACGCACGCCTGCGTCCTTCAGCACATTGGCGAAGCGACAGACCTCGGCATGGAGTTGGCGATAGGTGTAGCGGCGGGGCTCTTCCTTCGGATCATCCGGTTCCCAGATGATGGCGACCGCATCACCACGCTCGGCCAGATGGCGGTCGAGGCAGTTGGCGGCGACATTGAGCTGCCCGTCGGCGAACCATTCGATACCGAAATCGGCTTCGTTGAAGCTGCTGCGGCTGGCCTTGGTGGGGGCCTTGATCCAGTCGAGGCGCTTGGCCTGTTCCAGCCAATAGGCCTCGGCATCGCCCAGAGAGCGCTCATGGGCGGCGGCGCGGGCGGCGGCATCGTAGAGCGCGTCTTGCGCCCAGCTGTCGGGGACCGGATACAGCTCGTCGTTCATGGCATACTCTCTGTTTTATAGGTTCGGCGCAGAGAAAGCGGCGTTCCATCATGGGATAGAACGCCGCCAATCGTATCGGTATTGGTCTTTAGAAGAACAGGATCGCGCCTGCCGCCACCGTGTCGCCCTGCGCCTTGTTGCCATTATGCGCCTGCGAGGTGGTGTGGACATATTCGGTGATCAGCGTCACCCAGCTGGTCAGGCTGTAGCGCCCCTGCCCGACCCAGCTGCTGTTCTTCTTGATCAGCGTGGGATTGGCCAGCGCATCGCTGCTGTTGGCATAGGAGAGGCTGCTCTCGCCATAGCTGGCACCCAGCGAGAACTTGCCGAACGTCCCCATGCCCTGAAGGTAGAAACCTTCACTGTCGCGGCGATGGCCCGTCGCATCGGTGTCAAACAGGTTGAGCGCGGTGGTGCCAAGGCCAGCTGCGCGGTAGTAATAACCGGTCAGGGTCAGCGGACCGTAACCAATCTTGGCGCCCGTATCGAAGCCTTGTCCGGTGTAATTCACGCCATCGAGCCGGTTATGCCGCTGCGTGATGCCCGAGAGCCAGGCGCGCAGGGTCACGTCGCTGAACTTGCCGTCATAGGTGATCTTGCCCTGAAAGCCCGGCGAGGCGCTGGTCTCGCCCGGACCGGTGAGCGACTGCAGCGGCTCGAACACGCCCGCGCTGACGGTAAAGCCGGAAATCTTGGGCGAGGTATAGGTGATCTGCGGCTGGAAATCGGTGTAGATATAACCCACGCCAATGCGCCCCAGCGAGGTGTTGGCCGGGGCCACATTGCCCCCGGGCGTGCCCACCGCCAGCAGCGTCATATCGTTGAGAATGCCTTCCGAGCCGAACAGGCCGATGTCACGGCCCAGCTTGAATTCGCCGATCCCGGCGCGGCCCACGGTCATATAGGTCTGGCGGAAGTCGATGCCCGCCGTCTGCAGCGCGGTGTTCTGGCCGCCGCTGTTGGCGCCGCCGCCACTGGCATAGGTGGCGCTGTTGATGCCGGGATACATGCCGAAATGCGCGCCGATGTCCCATCCCGCCTGCTTGGTGGTGATGTCGAACTTGAGGTAACCGGGCAGCAGACCGTTGCGGATCGAGCTGCTGTTGCCGCCCGCTGCCACCACGCCGCCGACAACCGCCGTGTTGGCGCCGGGGGTCTGGCCGGTGTCATGGGTGTAGAAACCATTGACCTGACCCGAAACCTTGAAGGTCACGCCGCCCACCTCCATGCCCACGCCGCTGTCGGTCATGTGGATCAGGCGCTTGTCATCCAGCGCAGCGGCGGGAGCGGTAGGGGCAGCAGCCACCGGAGCGGCAGCGGCGGTATCAGCCTTATCGCCGGCCAGCAGGGACTGGTATTCGTCGTCGCTCAGGATGCCTTTTTCATGCAGTCGCTTGAGCAGCTCGGCGTTGGAGCCTGCCATGGCGGGCGTTGCGGTCGCCCCGACCGCAAGTGCCAAGGCCATAGCGCAGCCACTCAGGATCACCTGCTTTTTCATATCATCCTCCCATGTCCCGGCCGGTTTTCCGGCCTGTTGGAAGAGTGACGCGGGCGGCTTTGTCCCGGTATTGAACTTAGGTTCTCGTCCTTTTGGTCAAGGACAGGTCAGGGCGCGATCGCAACGCCCCATGGGCCTGCACCTGCGGCAATTGTGCCCACCGGCCTGGCTGTACCAAGGTCCACCACGGTCACATCGTCGGAGACGCCATTGGCGGTGTAGGCGCGCGTACCATCAGCGCTGATCGCCAGATGCCACACGCGCTTGCCCACCGGCACATAGGCCCGCACCTTGCGCGTGGCGACATCGACCAGCGCCACCATATTGGCCCGCCCCAGCGCCACCACCGCCGTCTTGCCATCGGGCGTGAAGCGGATGCCGCAGGGCAGCACCTGATAGTCCTTCACGCCCGGAGGCGCGAAATGCAGCGTCTCGATGATGGCATGGCTGGCGGTATCGACGATCTGCACCACGCCGCCAGTTTCCGCCGCGATCCACAGTTGCTTGCCGTCTGCGGTGAATTCCACATGGCGGGGGCGCAGTTCGGTGTCGATGGTGGCGATCACCTTGCGGCTGGGCAGATCGATCCAGCTCACTTCATTGCCATCCTCGGACGTGACGACCAGCGACTGGCCATCGGGGCTTTGCGCCACGCCCTCGGGCTCCTTGCCGACAGGGATCTGGAAGGCGACGCTGCGCGTGGCGATATCGATGGCGGTCAGTGCCGCATTATCCTCATTGGCAACGAACAGCAGCTTGCCATCGCGTGAGGGAAACAGCTGCTCGGGGTCTTCGCCAGAAGGCAGATCGGCCACCACCTTGCCTGTGGAGCGATCGATCATCTGCACCGCATGATCGTTGCCGACGCAGATGAACAGAAACCTGCCGTCCCGCGAAAGGACAATGCCGCGCGGGCGCGCGCCGATCTTCCATGTCTCCAGCGGCTTCAGCGTGGCAGCATCGATCACGCTGACGCTGTCGCCGCGCTCGTTCGAGACATAGATAGTCTCGGCAAAGCAGGTCGTTGAAGCACATGCCGAGGCGGCAGCCAGCAGGGTGATCATCCTTCTCATGGGCATCTTTCTAGGCGCCCTCCCGCAGGCTTGGGATTGTACCAAAGGTCTATGGGCGGCCCCGCGCAACACCGTAGAATTGTGCGCAACAAAACACGCAATCGATGAGGTTAGAGGATGAAAATTCTTGGTCGCATGGCCACGCTGGCCGCCGCCGTTGTTGTTGTCACGTCGGTCGGTTCTTCGCTGATGGCGCATGGCAATGTCACCCCTCAGGCGGTCGACACCTCGGCTCTGCCCGACATCGGCGAGGCTTGGCTGCAGCACAATCCCTATCGCGGCAATGCCACCGCCATCAAGATCGGCGAGAGCGCCTATGGCCAGAACTGCGCCCGCTGCCATGGCCTTGAGGCCCAGAGCGGCGGCATCGCCCCCGATCTACGCTATCTGGAGCTGGGCGACACGGGCGATGAATGGTTCATCAACCGCTATCAGCACGGCTCCAGCCATGACGGCAAGGTCTATATGCCGCCCATGGGCGAGGTGCTGGGGCAGAAGGCTGGCTGGGCGATCCGCGCCTGGCTCGAAACCAAGCATCAGGACTGATCCCATGCAGGATCGGCGCGCATTCGTGATGCAGGCGCTGGCTTTCGCCGCACTGGGCTTGGCGCCCGCTGCGGCGAATGCTGCACCCTTGGCCAAGGTCAAGGCGCTCGGCGTGCTGCGGGTGGCGGTCTATAAGGACAACCGCCCGTGGTCCTGGCGGCAGGACGGCAAGCTCTTCGGCATCGATGCCGATCTGGGCACGGCTTTGGCCAAGGCGCTGGGCGTCCATGTCGATCTGGCCGAGCTGATGCCGGGCGACGATGTGGAGGCCGATCTGCGCAATGGCGTGTGGAAAGGCGGCTTGCTGGGCTTTCAGCCCGCCGATGTGATGCTGCATGTGCCGTTCGACCGAAGCTTTGCCGCGCGCGTCGATCAGGTGGCCATCGTCGCCCCCTATTACCGCGAGAGCTTCCAGTTCGCCTGCGCCAAGGGCGAGATCGACTGCAACGCGGCCCCCACCCAATACAAGGGCCGCAAGCTGGCGGTGGAGATCGACTCCATCCCTGATTCCTATCTTTCGGGCACGAGCGACGGGGTGCTGGCGAAGGATGTGCTCCATTTCCCGATGGGCTTCGATGCCGCCTCGGCGCTGGCCGAGGGCAAGGCCGATGGCGTGTTTGCCAGCAAAGCGCAGGTGGAAAGCGCTCTGGCTGCGGCCAAGCCGGGCAACATCGCGCTGCGCAGCATGCCGCTGCCGGGTTTCATGTCGCCGGGCTGGGACATCGGCATGGCGGTGAAGGAAAACAGCCGCAATCTGGGCGACGCCATTGAGGGGCTGCTGGATGCCATGGTGAAATCGGGCGAGCTGAAGGCGATCTTTGCGCGCTACGGCGTCAGCTGGACCCCGGCCCTTGCTGCCTGAGAAACCCACCCGACCCAAGGTTCAATTGTTCACTTCGGCCCAAATCATACTCTGTTCATCGAGGCGCTGACCACGCCCAAAACGACCAAAACGGGAGATGATCATGAAGGAACGTTTCAGGCGTTCGATGGCAGGACTGGCCGCCATCACGCTGGCATTGGGCGGCGTCAGCGCCCCGCTGATGGCCCAGAATGCCCCCGCCCCGGCGCCTGCTGGCGCCGCCCCCGCTGGCCCCACCGACGCGCAGTTGATGGACGACGCCAACTCCACCGGCGACGTGCTAACCTATGGCATGGGCCCACGCGCCCAGCGTTTCAGCCCGCTCACGCAGATCAACGCCGAGAATGTCGGCAAGCTGGTCCCCGCCTTCGCCGCCTCGCTGGGTGGCGAGAAGCAGCGCGGACAGGAATCGCAGCCGCTGGTCTATGACGGCACGATCTATGTCACCGGTTCCTATTCGCGCCTCTTTGCCTTTGACGCGCGCACCGGCGACCAGAAGTGGAAGTACGAAGCCCGCCTGCCCGACGGCATCATGCCCTGCTGCGACGTGGTGAACCGCGGCGCCGCCATCTATGGCGACAAGATCATCTTCGCCACGCTGGATGCGCGTCTGGTGGCTCTGAACCGCCACACCGGCAAGGTGGTGTGGAACAAGCAGATCGCCGATTATCAGGCCGGTTACAGCGCCACGGCTGCTCCGCTGATCGTGCATGGCATGGTCATCACCGGCAATTCGGGCGGCGAGTTCGGCATCGTCGGCGCGGTGGAAGCGCGTGACGTCAACACCGGCGAGCTGATCTGGCACCGCCCGGTGGTCGAAGGCAACATGGGCACCTTGCGCGGCAAGGACAACGGCATAACCGGCAAGCTGAACGCCACATGGGAGGGCGATCAGTGGAAGACCGGCGGCGGCGCCACCTGGCTGGGCGGCACCTACGACCCCGACACCAACCTTTTGTACTTCGGCACCGGCAACCCCGCGCCGTGGAACAGCCATCTGCGCAAGGGCGACAACCTCTACACCGCCTCGACCCTGGCCATCGACCCCGATACGGGCGTCATCAAATGGCATTTCCAGACCACGCCGCATGACGGCTGGGATTTCGACGGCGTGAACGAGTTCATCCCCTTCGACGCCACCATCAACGGCAAGCCGATGAAGCTGGGCGCCAAGGCCGATCGCAACGGCTATTTCTTCGTTCTGGACCGCACCAATGGCAAGTTCATCAGCGCCAGCCGCTTCGTGATGAAGACCACATGGGCGGAAGGCTTCACCAAAGAGGGCAAGCCCATCGTCATCGCCGCCGGTCGCCCCGGCGCGCCTCAGGGCGATGCCAAGGGCGCCTCGGTGTTCTCATCGCCCAGCTTCCTGGGCGGCAAGAACTGGATGCCCATGGCCTACAATCAGGGCACCGGCCTGTTCTACGTCCCCTCCAACGACTGGGGCATGGACATCTGGAACGAGCCCATCAGCTACAAGAAGGGCGCCGCCTTCCTTGGCGCGGGCTTCACCATCAAACCCATCGCCGAGGACCATATCGGTGCGCTGCGCGCCATGGACCCCAAGACCGGCAAGATCGTCTGGGAGTATAAGAACAAGGCTCCGCTGTGGGGCGGTGTGTTGACCACTGCGGGCAATCTGGTCTTCACCGGCACGCCCGAGGGCTATCTGAAAGCCTTCGACGCAAAGACCGGCAAGGAGCTGTGGAAGTTCCAGACCGGTTCGGGCGTGGTCGGCTCGCCCGTCACCTGGGAGCAGGATGGCGAGCAATATGTCGCTGTCATGTCCGGCTGGGGCGGCGCCGTGCCGCTGTGGGGCGGCGAAGTGGCCAAGAGCTTCAAGGATATCAACCAGGGCGGTTCGCTCTGGGTGTTCAAGATGCCCAAGGGCTGAGGTTGGGTTGGGAGCGGTTGATCCGGATGGGTTAACCGCTTCCAGCATGCAGAGGGGAGGCAGCGATGATCGTGATGGGGCGCGGACAGCAGGGATCGGCATGGGACGGGGTGCGACATTATCCGCCGCCCACAACAGCGATGCTTGCCACGCCTGCGAATGTATCCGATCATGGCGCCGGGGGTAAAACAGGGATTATGGACAGCGGCAGAGTGGAGAGCAGCGGGCCTCAGATGGAGCGGGTGCTGATCGTGGACGATCATCCGCTGGTGCGTGACGGTTTGCGCAGCGTGATTGCGGTCACCTTCGACGGCTGCGACATTTTCGAAGCGGCCAGTCTGGAAGAGGCGCTGGCCACGCTGGAGCAGCAGGATAATTTTGATCTGATCCTGCTCGATCTGCATATTCCCGATGTGAAACGGCTCGATGGGTTGAAATTGCTGCGTCAGCGCTTCCCGATGTTGCCGGTGGTGATGGTTTCCGGCGCCTTCGACCGCACCGTGGTGCGTGAGGCGCTGGCGGCGGGCGCGGCCGGTTTCATCCCCAAATCGATGAAGCGCAGCGCCATTCTCGACGCGCTGCACCGCGTGGTGGCGGGCGAGATTTACATGCCCGATGCCGTGGCCGAGACCGACCCGGCCAACGAACAGAACGAGCAGATCCGCGAGCGCATCGAAAGCCTGACGCCGCAGCAGAAGATCGTGCTCAACCATCTGGTGCATGGGCGGCTGAACAAGCAGATCGCGCATGATCTCTCGGTCTCGATGACGACGGTGAAGGCGCATGTCTCCGCGATCCTGCTCAAGCTGAATGTGTTCAGCCGCACGCAGGCTGTGATCCTGGCCAATCGGGTGCAGTTCGACGGGGATTGATCGGCCCCTGCCCTGCCACCTGCCAGAATGGGCGCCCTGATCGGGGCGCCCGTTTTCGTTTTGGCCTTGCGCTTTAGGGCAGATTCTTAAGGCAGCATGGTGCGCAGCAAAGCGCGCAATTGCGCGGGCTTGACCGGCTTGTTGAGCAGGGGTGTACCGCTGGCCGCCAGTTGAGTTTTCAGCTCCTCGCCCCGGTCAGCCGAGATCATCACCGCCGGGATCGATGCTGCGAAATGGGCCTGCAATTGCGCGATCACCCGGTCGCCCGTCTCGCCATCGTTGAGGTGGTAATCGGCCAGAATGATGTCGGGCCGCTCGCCATCAGCGAAAAGACGCACAGCCTCGCCGTAATCCCCGGCGATCGCGACCTGACAGCCCCAGCCGCCCAGCAGCGTGCGCATGCCGGACTGGATCTGCCGCTCATTGTCCACCACCAGCACGCGGCGCCCCTGCATCGAACGATCGCGCGGGGCGGTGACGCCGTCGCCCTCGCTGGCGGCGACAGGGCGGCCCAGCGGCAGGGTGATGGCGAAGGTCGATCCCTCGCCCGGCGCGGAATGCAGCCAGATCTTGTGGCCCAGCATATCGGCAGCGCGGCGCACAATGGCCAGCCCCAGTCCTTTCCCCTGGCTGCGCGTATCGAGCCTGCGGAATTCCTCGAAGATCATCTCTTGCTGGCTGCTGTCGATCCCGCGCCCGGTGTCGATCACGGCCACGCGGACCTGATCACCCTCCACACCGCAGGTCACCCGCACGCTGCCCGAAGCGGTGTAGCGGATCGCGTTGGAGACGAAATTCTGCAAAATGCGGCGCAGCAAACGCACATCGGATTCCACCCAGAGCGGTTCGGTTTCCATGCGCAATTGCAGGCCCGCCGCGCGCGCCGTGGGGGTGAATTCCACATTCAGGGTTTGCAGCAGCTGATCGATACGGAAATGGCTGATTTCCGGCTGGATCGCGCCGGCATCCAGCCGCGAGATTTCCAGCAGCGCCTCCAGCAGATCCTCCACCGATTCCAGCGCTGTCGCCGTCTGCGAGACCAGAGCGCGCGTTGGCAAAGCCAGCCTTTTATCGCCCAAGGCCGCCACGAACAGGCAGGCTGCATTGAGGGGCTGCAGCAGATCATGGCTGGCCGCCGCCAGAAAGCTGGTCTTGGACAGATTGGCCTTTTCCGCCGCGATCTTGGCTTGCGTCAGCGCCGCTTCGATGGTGCGGCGCTCGGCCACTTCGCGGCCCAGCCTTTCGTTCACGCTGAGCAGTTCGGCGGTGCGCTCCGAAACGCGGCGTTCCAGGGTTTCGGCAGTCTCGCGCAGGGACGCCTGAGCCGCCAGCATATCGGTCACATCGGTAAAGCTGAAGACCTGACCGCCCTGCCCCGTGCGCGTCGAACGGATCTCGAACCGCCGATCCCCCGCCGGGCACAGCTGGCTGACGTGGCCCTGCTCCTGCCGCCAATCAAGGCAGCCATGATCCTCCATGCCGAGCCCCTTGCGGCACCAATCGAGCAGATCGCCATGGCAGGCCAGTGCGCGCGCCGGATCGTCGCCCAGCCCCAGCAGATACCCCAGGGCGCCGTTCCATGCGGATAGCCGCCCGGCACTGTCGAACATGCAGACGCCTTCGGACAACGTGTCGAGCGTCGATTGCAGCACCAGATTGCGCTCGGCCAGTTCGAGGGCGCGGGCACGGGCGTCCTCGGCCTTCACCTCGGTGATATCGGTGTAGATGCCGACGATCCCGCCCTCGCTGGTGCGCAATTCGTTGATCTGCACCCAGCGCCCATCCGAGAGCGCCTGAACATGGCCGCCATCGGCAATGCCATGTTTGGCGAGGCGTTCCGAAACCCAGCGATCCGGCGCCACCACCGCGCCCAGAGGCCGCTCATGCTGCGCGGCAAGATGGGCGATTTCGGAGAACTCCATCCCCTCACGCATGTGCGGCGACAGGTCTGGCCAGAAGCCCAGATAGGCCTCGTTGAACAGCACCAGCCGGTCATCGGCATCGAACAGGACGAAGCCTTCGTTGATCGATTCAATGGCATCGCGCAGGCGCATCTGCGCGGCATCGGCGCTGCTGTGCGCGGCGGCCAGATCGCTGTTGGCCTTGGCCAGTTGCCCCAGCGCGTCCTCAAGCTGGCTGGTGCGTTCGCGCACCATGGCTTCCAGCGAAATCGCCGTTTCGAACATCGAAAAGGCATTGGCGGACATATCGCTGGAGCGTTCAACCCGGTCCATCAGCGCAGCGTTGATACGGCGCAGTTTGCGCAATTCCTCGCGCAGCGCATCCGTTTCATTCACGTCAAGGCGCTGCTCTTCACTCATTCGCCAATGGCCAGCCCGCTGAAGCTCTGGTTGATATGGAGCGCATGATATTGCTCGCCATAGGTGTTGAAGCCGACCACGCCATTCTTGCGGTAAAGCTGTGACACATCATAGGAAAGCTGCCGACGCTCGGCATCGATGCGGTTCAGTACGCAGTCGAAAGCGATGATGCGGTCCACCGGGCCGATGGTTTCGCGAATGTCGGAGAACAGCGCTTCCATCCCCGCGATACGGTCCACAGGTTCGCCCACGGTCAGCACCAGCCCCTCATCGATGGCGCAATAGAAGGTCAGGCTGCCATCGGGATTGGCGCTCTGCACAGAGCGGACGTGATATTCGCCCCCGGCACGCACCATCAGCGGATGGGCAGCAAAGAATTCCACGCCCAGTTCCTCCCCCGCGTGCCCCGCGAGACGCAGATATTCCTGAGCGGCGGGTTCGGCATTGATCTCGGTCACGATGCGTTCGTGGGGGAGCGCGCCGGTGATCACCATCTTGCGCTCGCCGGGGCGGTAATGCTGCGCCTTGAAGACATGCAGCGGGCGCGGTGTGGAGAGGATCGCCACCACTGCAGCGCGCTGGTGAAAGGCTCCGCTCTCGAAAATCGAGGTCTGGCGGAAGGACAGATCATCGCCCGAGGAACCGCCGATCAGCGGAATTTCACCCAGAGCGTCCTGAATGGTCATCGTCAGCAGTTCTTCGGAATGCGACAGGCCATCGACCAGAAACAGCGCGACATGGTTGACGCTTTCACCGAGCACCCGGCTTTCCCGCTCGGCCTCGGCGGCGAGTTGGCGGACCTGCGCACGGGCGGCGGCGGGATCGAAATGGTCGATATCGAGGAAGCAATGCGAGGTCAGGCGAAAGGCGCTGGCGGGGAAGCCGATGGCGCTCAGACTGTCATGATCATAGCCCTGATCGGTCAGCTCGCCCGAGCTGGTGCAGCCGATCACGCGCACGCCCTCGGTCTGCAGATTGATGGCCCAGGCCAGCTTGCCGGGCTCGAAATGATGCGGGCAGAACAGGATCGCCCCGGCAAGCGGTTCCTTGCCCAATTGCGCAGCGATTTCCTCCATCGCCTCAAACGGATCACCCGCATGCGATGTGGCGAAAACCACCCCCGATTTTACCAGATTCTGCACCATCTGCCCCGGCCTCTCCCATGTTTTTCTTATGGTTCTCTCATGGACCGGAAAGGGGGTGTTTGTCATCCAAAACCAGCGCCGATCGCGCCCAATCTTCACGCCCCACGGGCGGGCTCTCCGGCGGCCTCCAACAGGGCCACCTCCTCATCGGTGAAGATGCGCGAACGCACGATAAAACGCAGCCCCTCAGGCGCCTCAAGCGACATGCCGGAACCACGCCCCGGCACCACATCGATGGTCACCTGCGTATGGCGCCAATATTCGAACTGTGCGGCACCGATCCACACCTGCACGCCGCCCTCCAGACTGTTGGCGGCGATCTCGCCCAGCAGCACATCCTGAGCGCCGACCCTGAACTCGCCCTTGGGAAAGCACATCGGGGCCGAACCGTCACAGCAGCCGCCCGATTGATGGAACATCAGGGCCCCATGGCGCGCCTCCAGCCGGGCGATCAGAGCATCGGCCTCTTGGGTCGAAAGAATGCGTGGCGGTGTGTCCACGGCAAGCCTTTCCGAATTAAAAGGTGGCGGGCAGGATGGAGTGATGGATGGGGCTGCCCGCCACAGTCTCACCTATAGCGCGGAGAGACCACGCCATAGGTGCCGTTACGCTTCCAATCAGAAGAAGCCCAAAGCCTTGGGGCTGTAGCTGACCAGCAGGTTCTTGGTCTGCTGATAGTGGTCGAGCATCATCTTGTGGTTCTCACGCCCGATGCCCGACTGCTTGTAGCCGCCAAAGGCCGCATGGGCCGGATAGGCATGATAGCAGTTGGTCCAGACGCGACCGGCCTGAATGCCCCGACCCATGCGATAGGCGCGGCTGCCGTCGCGGGTCCAGACACCGGCGCCAAGGCCGTAAAGCGTGTCATTGGCGATGGCGAGGGCTTCGGCCTCATCCTTGAAGGTGGTCACGGCCAGCACCGGGCCGAAGATTTCCTCCTGGAAGATGCGCATCTTGTTGTGGCCCTTCAGGACCGTGGGGGTGACGTAATAACCCTCGGCCAGTTCGCCATCATGCTGGGCGCGCTCGCCGCCGGTGAGGACTTCGGCACCCTCGCTGCGGCCGATGTCGATGTAGGAGAGGATTTTCTCAAGCTGGTCGTTGGACGCCTGAGCCCCGATCATCGTCGAGGGATCGAGCGGGCTGCCCTGCTTGATCGCCTTCACGCGGGCGATGGCCCGCTCGATGAACTTCTCGTAGATCGATTCCTGAATCAGCGCGCGGCTGGGGCAGGTGCAGACCTCGCCCTGATTGAGCGCGAACATGGCGAAACCTTCGAGGCACTTGTCGAAGTAATCGTCATCGGCGTCCATCACATCCTCGAAGAAGATGTTGGGGCTCTTGCCGCCCAGCTCCAGCGTAACCGGGATCAGGTTTTCGCTGGCATACTGCATGATGAGGCGACCGGTGGTCGTCTCGCCGGTGAAGGCGATCTTGCTGATGCGCTTGTTCGAGGCCAGCGGCTTGCCCGCTTCCACGCCGAAGCCGTTGACCACATTGAGGACACCCTTCGGCAGCAGATCGCCGATCACCTCAAGCAGCACCAGAATGGACATGGGGGTCTGCTCGGCAGGCTTCAGCACGATGCAATTGCCAGCGGCCAGAGCTGGGGCCAGCTTCCACACCGCCATCAGGATCGGGAAGTTCCACGGGATGATCTGGCCGACGACGCCCAGCGGCTCATGGAAGTGATAGGCCACGGTATCATGGTCGATCTCGCTGATCGTGCCTTCCTGAGCGCGGGCGCAACCGGCGAAATAGCGGAAATGGTCGATGGCGAGGGGAATGTCGGCATGGGTCGTCTCGCGGATCGGCTTGCCATTGTCGATGGTTTCAGCCAGCGCGATCAGGTCGAGATTGGCTTCCATGCGGTCGGCCATCTTGAGCAGGATGTTCGAGCGATCGGTGGACGACATCCGCCCCCACGCATCCTTGGCGGCATGGGCGGCATCCAGCGCCGCCTCGATATCCTCGGCAGTGCCACGCGCCACCTGACACACCACTTGGCCCGTCACAGGCGAGATGTTGTCGAAATACTCGCCACGCGCGGGGGGAGCCCAGGCGCCATTGATGTAGTTCTCGTATTTGTCGCGGATCAGTTTCTGGCCGGCGAATTTCGCCAAGGCATCCTGCAGCATCGTCATCCTCCTGGGTCAGTGTCTTTGTCCGTCCCTTGGAAGGAAAGATCGGCCTGCACAGGCGCTCAAACAATTGCACCTTCGGTCGGAGGAGGTCTTTGCGCGACGGGCGGACAGGGCATTGGGATGAATGGCGCAACATGCGGCCCCGTGCTGGCACGAGGGCCACTCAGACCTTGACCTAAAGTATAAGATAACCGGCCCGGCAGCGCTGTTACGCTGCGTAGAACACAGCCGCAAAGGCTGAAGGATATGGGGGAGTTCGACAGGTGGGTATCAGATGCGATTTGGGCCTGGTTGCCGTGTTGTCGGTAGCCGCCACGGGCGCCCTGCCCGCGCATGCTGCTGATGCCGCCCCGGCCGATCCTGCCCAGAATGGCGATGGCAGTCAGGTGCTGATCGTTACAGGCCGCCCGCTGGCCGACAGCAAGGCCACCGCCGCCTATGACAGCATCCTGATCTCGCGTGAGACGCTGCTTTCCAGCGCCTCGGGCCGGATCGAGGATGTGCTGACGGGCGTTGCCGGCTTTCAGGAGTTCCGCCGGTCTGACAGCCGCTCGACCAACCCTTCGGCGCAGGGCGTGACCTTGCGCGCGCTGGGCGGCAATGCGGCGGCGCGCACGCTGGTCCTGCTCGATGGCGTGCCGATGGCCGATCCGATGTTCGGTTCGGTGGCGCTTTCGGCCATCGCGCCCGAACGGCTGGCCAACATCCGCGTGACGCGCGGCGGCGGATCGGGCGCTTTCGGATCAGGCGCGGTGGCAGGCACCATCGCCTTGGAAAGTGCCGGGCGCGACACCACCGGACCGCTCTCCGCCGACATCTCCGCTGACAATCGCGGTGAAACCTCGCTTTCAGGCAGCGTGGCACCCAGGCTGGGGCAAGGTTTCGCAGTGGTGTCTGGCCGCTGGGATCGCGGGCAAGGCTTCTGGACCACGCCCTTGGATCAGCGCGTGCCCGCCAGCGCCAAAGCCGCCTACGACGGCTGGAGCGTTTCGGCCCGGGGCGTCGCCCCCGTCTCACCCGATATCGAGCTCCAAGGCCGCGTGCTGGCCTTCCGCGACCAGCGCACCCTTCGCTTCACCGGGGCCGACAGCCGCAGCTTCGGTGAGGATGCCTCCATCCGTCTGGTGGCGCGCGGCCCGTGGCAGGTCGATGCGCTGGCCTATCTGCAGGATCGCGGCTTTTCCAATGTGGTGATTTCCTCCACCACCTTCAAACCCACTTTGGACCAGCGCTCCACCCCCTCAACCGGCCTTGGTGGCAAGCTGGAGGTGCATCCTCCGGTCGGCCCCGACCACCAGCTGCGGCTGGGCACCGACTGGCGCCGCACCATCGGCGATCTCTCCGAGGTCAGCTACAACTCCACCACCGGGGCGGTCAGCGGCTATCGCTGGGCCGGCGGCACCAATGACGACAAGGGTCTGTTCCTCGAAGACGACTGGCGCCTCGGCATTCTGACGCTGACCGGCGGCATCCGCGGTGACCATTGGGCCATCGAGCGCGGCTATGTCCGCACCGCCGGGCCAACCGGAGCGATCACCGCCGACAATGCCTATGACCCGCGCGATGGCTGGGCGCTGTCGGGCCGGGGCGGTGCGCTGCTGCATGTGACCAATGGCGTGACCTTGCGCGGCTCGGCTTATAGCGGACTTCGCCAGCCCACGATCAATGAGCTGTATCGCACCTTCACCGTCTTTCCTGTCACCACCAACGCCAATCCGCTACTGGGCAATGAGCGGCTGAAGGGTGTGGAGGGCGGCGTCGATCTGGGGCCTTTCGCGGGTGTGACGCTGTCCGCCACCGGCTTCGTCAACCGGCTGGAACATGCGATTGCCAATGTCACCACGGGCGTGAATTTGAAGCAGCGGCAGAATGTCGATGCCATCCGCGCGAAAGGCGTGGAGCTGGACGCCAAAGGGCGCTGGGGGGCGGTGACGCTTGACGCCTCGCTGGCGCTGACGGATTCCGTGGTGGAGGCCAGCGGCGCAGCGATCGGCCTGAATGGTCTGCGGCCCGCGCAGACTCCCAAAATCGCCACCAGCACCACTTTGGGCTGGGTTCCAGCGAAGGGCTGGCAGCTGTCGACCACGGTGCGCTATGTCGGCGCTCAGTTCGAGGATGACGCCAATGCCGCCAATTCGGTGCTGCGCCCCGCGACCACCATCGGCCTCTTCGCCCGCGCGCCTCTGAGCCATGGCTTCGCCGCCATCGTCCGCGTGGAGAACCTGACCGATGTGACCGTGATGACGCGCAACCAGGCGGGCAGCATCGATGTCGGCGTGCCGCGCACCGTATGGCTGGGAGTCCACAAGGATCTGTGAGCGGGATCGCGCCAGATAGAGGGATCGGAGGCGCGGAGCGTCAGCGCCCTGCCCTGCGCTTGATGCTGTTGTTGCTGATCCTTAGCGGATCGATCCTTGGCCTGCTTCTAGGGTTTTCGCTGAGCCTGATGGCCGCCTCCCGCCAGTTCGAGCATGCGTTGATCGCTCAGCAGCAGGCCGCGCTGGTTTCGGATCTGGCCCGCGGTGCGGAAGGCTTGAGCGCTTCGGCTTTGCAGAACAATCTGACGGCCTATCGCGATCTGATCCGGCAGGAACGACAGTTTCTGAGCCCACAACAGCAACGGGCCCAAAGCGAGGAACTGGCCCGCGCCGATGCTTTGGCGGCACTAGCGCAGCATCCCGATGCTCGCCCCCAACTGATCGCCATGGTCAAAGCCATCGACAGCAGCGAACAACATGAGGTGGCCGCCGCCCGCGCCGATCTCACCCGCATCCGCCGCGATACGATCATGCTTGGGGCTTTACTGGCCGTTACGGCCTTGGGTGCCGCTGCCATCGGCCTGATCCAGTTGCAACGCTCCAACCGCGATCTGACAGCGGAGATCACCGCCCGAACGCAGGATCTGCGCGCCATAGACCAGTCACGCCGTCTGTTCTTCGCCAAGGCCAGTCATGAGCTGCGCACCCCCGTCACCGCCATCCGCGTGATGGCAGAGGTGGCGCTGGACAGCAGCATGGATACTGCGCCTGTGCTGCGCGATATCGTGGCCCAGACCGGCTTTCTCAATCACCGGATAGAGGAACTGCTGTCGCTTTCCAGCGCTGCCGAAGGGCGCCCGATGATGGTCCCCCAACCCTGCGGTCTGGCCGAGGTTCTGGCCAGCGCCTCCTTGCAGGCTCAGCCCTATGCCCGATCCATCAGCGTGACGATCCGGCAGGATCAAAGCCCCGCCCCCATTATCGCCATGGCGGATCGGCGCTGGTTAGCTCAGGCCGCGCTGGCCGTGATCGACAATGGGCTGAAGTTCTCCGATCCGGGCGGGATGCTGGACCTGTCGTTAAGCAGCAACGGCCACACCGCCACCATCGCCATTGCCGACACCGGACCCGGCGTGCTGCCCAGCGAACTGCCCCGCATTTTCGACGCCTATTATCAGGCCGAGGGCGGCAAGATGCGCGGCGGCACCGGTCTGGGACTGGCGCTGGCGCGCTGGGTGGTCGAGCAGCATGGCGGCTCTATCCGTGCCGAAAACCGTGAAACCGCCGGATGTCGGATCGTGATGGAATTGCCCTTGCTGAAGGAGGATGCGGCGTGATCCTGCTGGTCGAGGATGATGTGGCCATCGGCAGTTCGGTCAGCCAAGGGCTGGCGGCGCGGGGTTTCCCGATCCGCTGGCTAAGGCGCGGCGCGGAGTTGCTCGATCAGGTGAACGCGGGCGAGGTCAGCGTGGTCATCCTCGATCTGGGCCTGCCCGATGGCGATGGGCTGGATCTGTGCCGCCAGCTGCGCGCGCAGGGCCACCACATGCCGGTGCTGATGCTGACCGCGCGCGGCACGCTGGATGACCGCCTCGAAGGCTTCGAAGCCGGGACCGACGATTATCTCCCCAAGCCCTTCGCCTTTGCCGAGCTTGTCGCGCGCATCACCGTTATGGCACGTCGCGCACAGCAGCTGGCGCCTGCCCCCATCAGCTTCGGCTCGCTGAGTGTGGATCAGGCCAAAGGGCAGGTTCTGCGCCATGGCGAGAAGCTAACCATGGAACCTAAGGCTCATGCCCTACTGCTGCAACTGGCGGCACGGCGGGGCGCTCTGATGCCTCGCCAGACGCTGATCGATACGGTCTGGGGGGAGGATTCTTCTATCACAGACAACACGTTGGATGTCTCGATCAGCATCCTGCGCCGTCGTCTGGCGCAAAGCGCGCCTGAACTCGCCGTGCGTGCCATCAAGGGTCAGGGCGTGCAACTGGTCTGCAGCCTTATACCTTAGGTCATCCTGACGAAACCATCAGGATTCCCCTCCCCCAGCTTGATAATCAGAATGCAGATGATGAAAACCGCAGCAACCGAAAGAACCAATTCGGGATAAAGCTGCGCGGGAGGATAAGATATGACCAAGACGATGATGCTCGGCGCGACCTGCCTGGCCGGAAGCCTGCTGGCTGCAAACCCCGCACTGGCCGCCGATGACGCAGGGGCCGAATATACCGGGAGCAGTGGCCCCGCCATCGTCGTCACCGCGCCGCTGGCCAGTGACACCACCACGCTCAGCAATGTGCCCGCCAATGCGCAGGTGCTGTCCGGCGATGCGCTCATCCGCCAGAACCATGAAAATCTGGCCGATCTGCTCAACGCCAATCTCGGCTCGATCTCGCTGAGCAACGGCACCGGCAGTCCCTATCAGAGCGATGTGTCCTATCGCGGTTTTCAGGCGACCTCGCTGCTCGGCTCGCCCACCGGCCTGTCGGTCTATCTCGACGGGGTGCGGATGAACGAGGCCTTCGGCTCGATCGTCAACTGGGATCTGATCCCGCTCAATGCCGTGAAGCAGGTGGAGGTGCTGCCCGGCTCCAACCCCTTGTTCGGGCTCAACACTCTGGGCGGCGCGCTGGTGCTGGACACCAAGAACGGCGCCGACAATGGCGGGCTGGGCGTCACCATGCAGGCCGGTTCCTTCAACCGCAAGGCGGTGCAGGCCGAGGCGGGCGGCACCTTCGCCAACAAGGCGTTCGACTGGTTCGTCGCGGGCAATTATGACGAGCAGGACGGCTATCGCTGGTACACCAGCACCACAGTCAAACAGGCCTATGGCAAGCTGCGCTGGCACGGCACATCGGCCAATGCCGAGCTGGGCGCGGTGTGGGCTGACACCTCGCTCAATGGTACGCAGGCGCTGCCGCTTTCCATGCTGGGCACGCCGCAGATGGCTTATACATGGCCGGACAATGTCTCGAACAATCAGATCATTGTGAACTTCAAGGCCGATGCGCGGCTGGCTTCGAATGTAAAGATCAGCGGCAATGTCTATTATCGCCGCTCGAAAGCGCATTCCAGCAACAGCAACGCCAGCAATGACGATGGTTGCGAGGGCGGTGAATCGCGCAACTGCACAGCGGACGCGGTGAATGGCACGGCGCTAGATCTTTACCAGATCAATCCTTACGCGCAGGGCACCGCCAAATACGCGAATTTTAGGCCTTACACCGGCAATCTGCCGATCCATAATTACGAGGATAACATCAACACCTCGATGGTGCTGTCCAACGTCAACCAGCGGACCTTCGGGGGCAATGCGCTGGTGGATGTGGATGCGCCGCTGTTCGGGCTGAAGAATGACTTCAATCTGGGCGGCACTTGGGAAACCTCGGACATTCACTACGACCAGAGCACCTATCTGGCCTATCTGGTGAACTATCAGACGGTTGTGATGCCCTGGAACTTCAAATATGGCAGCACCGCAGGCTTTCAGGGCAATCCGCTGGTGAGCAGCGTGGCGATTTCTTCCCACAACAGCAGCTACAACATCTTTGCCCGCGATATGCTGTCCCTGACCGACAGGCTTGGCATCACCGGCTCAGTCAGCTTCACCTCCACGCATGTGTCGCTGGGGGGCAGCAACAGCCAGTTCCTCAATGAGGATGGCGGCTTCAGCTGGACCGGCAGTGACGGGCTGAAATATTACAACCCCGCCTATATCGGCGCCTCCTACTGGACGACCTCCAGCACCGCCGGGGCCGGTTCATCACTGACCACCGCCAAAATCCCCACCGGCGGTGTGGCCGGGCCGGAGGTTGATCCGGTCAATGGCTCACACACCTATCGCAGGGTCAATCCTGCCGTGGGCATTGTGTGGAACCCGCTGAAAGAGATCGGCCTTTTCGCCAATTACAGCGAGGCGATGCGCGCACCCACCGCCATCGAACTGGCCTGCGCCGATCCGGCCCGGCCCTGCGCCCTGCCCACCGGTTTCAACGGCGACCCGGATCTCAAGCCCGTCGTCGCCCGCACCATCGAGGTGGGCGGTCGCGGCGCCATCGGGAAGCATATCGGCTGGAACGCGGCTTTCTATCGCACGCGGCTCAACAACGACATTCAGTTTATCTTCGACAGTTCGGGGATGGGTTACTTCGCCAATGTCGGCAAGACGCAGCGGCAGGGCGTGGAAGTTGGCCTGACGGGCGATTTCAAGACGCTGCATCTGGGCGCCAGCTATGGCCATGTGTCCGCAACCTACCGCTCCAGCTTCACCGATGAGAATGGCGATACGGTGCAGCCCGGCAACCATATCACCGGCATTCCTTCCGATACGGTCAAGCTGCGGGCGCTTTACACGCCGATCCGGCAGCTGGCCTTGGGCGCCAATCTGATCGCGGTGTCCAGCCAGTATGCTCATGGCGACGAGGCCAATCTCAACGGCGCGGTGCCGGGCTATGCGCTGGTCAACCTCGATCTGCATGTGATGCCCGTGCAGCATCTGGAGCTGTTCGCCAACATCACCAATCTGTTCAACCGCCATTACGCCACCTTCGGCGTGCTGGGCACCAACATCTACAACGGGCAGGACGAGCAATTCCGCACCCCCGCGCCGGGCCGCGCCTTTATGGTGGGCGTGCGCTATAACTTCGGGCGCAATCCGGGCTCTTCGACCGAAGACTGATGGCCGAGACTTGTGCGGGGTGGCGATCAGCAACAACCACCCCGCGCAAAGCAATCGACCATAAGGCAAACGACACTTTCTTACCGTCGCAAGACAGGCTATTTCTCCCCCACCACATAAAAAGGGGGAGCTTCCATGAAGCCATATCTGCTGCTTGCCGCCGCCCTGATCGCTCCGGCCATGCTCGCGCCCGCCGCGCAGGCCGGGGACGACACGCAGGTCGCCCGCATCATCGATGAGGGCATGAACCACAGCGAGGCCATGACCACCGCCTCGGCCCTGATGGACCGCATCGGGCCGCGCCTCACCAATTCGGACGCGCATCGCCGCGCTCAGCAATGGGCGATGGAGGTTTTGCGCTCCTACGGCATGCAGAATGTGCATCAGGAGGCCTTCGACTTCGGCCTCGGCTGGAACCTCACCTCCTATTCGGCCACGATGGTCGCGCCGCGCCAGATCCCCCTCACCGTGATCCCGGTGGCATGGTCGCCGCCCACCACCGGCACCTTGCGTGGCAGCATCGTGGTCGCGCCGATCACCAGGGAAAGCCAGTTCGCGCAGTGGAAGGGCAAGCTGCTGGGCAAGATCGTGCTGATCTCCATGCCGGGCGAAAGCGCCGAGCCCAAGGACAGCTTCTTCAAGCGCCTCTCCGATAGCGAGGTCAACGCGCTCGACAGCTATGACATCCCCCATTTCGACCCCGAAATGGCCAAGCCCAACCCCAATTCCCCGCGCTTTTTCCAGCGCAAGCTCTCCGAATTCCTGAAGTCGGAAGGCGCCATCGCCATGGTCAAGATGACCTATCGCGACGGCAAGCTGGTCCATGGCGAGGGCTATGACTATCAGCCCGGCAAGACGCTGGCGCTGCCCACGCTGGATATGGCTCAGGAGGATTACCGGCGGCTGGTGCGCCTGTCGCTCACCGGCGCCGATCCGCAGATGGAACTGTCTGTCAACGCCACCTATGATGACAAGAATTTGAAGGCGTCCAACGTCATCGCCGAAATCCCCGGCACCGATCCCAAGGCCGGTTACGTGATGGCGGGCGGCCATTTCGACAGCTGGATCGCGGGCGATGGCGCCACCGACAATGGCGCGGGCAGCGTGGCGGTGATGGAAGCGGCGCGCCTGATCATGAAGCTGGGCATCAAGCCCAGGCGCACCATCCGCATCGCCCTGTGGGGCGGCGAGGAGCAGGGCCTGCTGGGCAGCCGCGCCTATATCGAGCAGCATCTGGTCAGCCGCCCGGTCGACCCCAAGCTCGACGGGATGGAGGCCTATATGCAGTGGCGCAACGCCTTCCCCATCACGCCCAAGCCCGAATACAAGGAGCTGAAGGCCTATTTCAACATGGACAATGGCTCGGGCCGTTTCCGCGGCATCTTTGCCGAAGGCAATGTGGGCGCCGAACCGCTGCTGAGCGCATGGCTGGCCCCCTTCAAATCGATGGGCGCGGGCCATGTGGTGGCCAAGAAGACCGGCGGCACCGATCATGTCTTTATGCAGGCGGTGGGTCTGCCCGCCTATCAGTTCATTCAGGACCCGCTCGATTACGGCAGCCGTGTGCATCACTCCAGCCTCGACACGCTGGACCATATGCGCGGCGACGATATGCGTCAGGCCAGCGTGATCATCGCCGGGATGCTGTGGGAAGCGGCCAACAGCGACAAGGAACTGCCACGCCAGCCCCTGCCCACGCAGCCTGCCGCCAGTGATCCCTTCAAGGTCAAGGACCCTGCCATCGAGCAGTAAGTGAGGCTGAAGCATCGCGCGAAAAAGTGGGAACCGGTTTTTTCGCTTAAAGCGATGCGGCAACAAAAACCTGGAGCATAATGCGTGATTCCTAAATCACGCATTATGCTCTAGACGCGCGGTATGAAGACCAACCGCGCCCTTTCCGCCGCCCGCGCCCGTGAAGACCGGGAAAAATGCCTCGCATGGCTGCTCCCGCATATGAGCGACGGCAAGCCCAAGCTGCACAGCAAGGATGGCTATCGCGATCTGGCGCGGCAGGAGTTCAACTTTTCCGCCGCCGCCTTCAACGATGCGTGGATCTGGGCGGTGGAGGAAACCGGGCGTCAGGACTGGTACGAAGGGAAAGGTCGCGAAGGCGAGGATTGATGCCGCGCACCTATCACCTTGATGCGCCTGCCGATGCGATTGGCCGGGCTCTGGGCGCCGATGCTCAGGGTGATGTCTGGCAGGGCGGCACGGTGGTGCCCACGGGCTATGCGCCGGTGGTGATCGGCGGCAAGGAAGGCGCAAGGCTGGTGCCGCGCCAATGGGGCGTGCCGCCTCCGCCGCGCGGCGAACATGTGGTGACGCATGTGCGCAACATCGGCAGCCCTTTCTGGATCGGCACCTTGCGCCACACGGAATTTCGCTGTCTGGTGCCCGCCACCCATTTCGCGGGGAGCGGCAAGACGTGGCTGGCGGTGCCCTCCATGCCGATCTTCGCCTTTGCCGGGATCTGGCGCGATTCCGAGGTGCCCAGCTTCGCCATCCTGACCACCGAGGGCCGCATGCCTGTGGGCTCGGAGAGCAGCAGCGCCACCATGCCGGTGATCCTCCATCCGCGCGATTACCGGGCGTGGCTGCATCAGGACTGGAAGCAGGCGCAGCGTCTTGTGGCGCCCTTCCCCGCGCAACTGCTGCGCAACCTTGGCGGATAGAGAGGCTTACCATGCCCGTTGAGATCGAACGCAAATTCCTTGCCGCCGATGACAGCTGGCGCGCGGCGGCGGATGGCGGAAAACGCCTGTGTCAGGGCTATCTGGCGCAATCGGCAGACAGCAGCGTGCGGGTCAGGCTGGCCGGCGATCAGGCATGGCTGACCGTCAAAGGGACCGCACCCGGCATCACCCGGCCCGAGTTCGAATATGCCATCCCGGCGGCCGACGCCGAAGCGATGTTGCAGATGTGCCCCCAGCCGCTGGTGATCAAGACCCGCTACCGCGTGCCCCACGAAGGCCTGATCTGGGAGGTGGATGTGTTCGAGGGCCATGCCGCAGGGCTGATCCTCGCCGAGGTGGAACTGACCAGCGCGGATCAAGCCATTACCCTCCCCGCATGGGCGGGGCGTGAGGTCAGTGACGATCCGGCCTATCGCAATGCCGCGATTGCCATCCGCTCGCCTCTGGAACGCTAAAACCGCTTACCGCCCGTTCGCGGCCAGCTTCTTCAAACGCCGCGGCAGATCGGCGCTGACCTTGCGCAACTCCTGAGGCTGGGCCTTTTTCCACGCGCGGCATTCAGGCTTGGTCCGCCCGCAACCGCGACACCAGCCGGTGCGGTCATCGAACACACAATTCTCGATACAGGGTGAGCGCATCGGGCGCCCTTAGCCCATCGGCATGCCAATGGCCAAGGCCTGTCGAAGGATGGCCGGATTGGATGCCGGAGAGACAAGTCATGGCGCGTTGCGCAGTCCCGCGATCCATTTATACAGACGCTTATGAAGACCCTGTTCTTGCTGCTCGCCGCCGCGACTGCCGATCCTTCTACCGATTTCACGCCCGAAAGTGTGGATCTGGTCGATGCGCTGACCTGCCATCTTGAGGCTCCGGCCTACAATGGTTTCGCCATGGCGCTGGCCAGCGGCGGCCCTGACGCTCCGGACACCAAGCGCGGCTGGCGCAAGCTGAAAACCGACAACCCCTATATGATCGAATATCAGCTGCCCGCGCCGATCACGCTGGCGGGCCATTACACCACCAGCCATATCGGCTTTACCGCCAGCGGCGTGGTGGGTTTCCTCGACCAGCCAGACCCTTCGGTGATCGCCAGGGCCGAAGGCATCGCCAATGCCATGGACCCGGAACCGCTGATCCAGAGCCTGCTCGCCTCGGGCAAGGTCACGCGCGAGCAGGTCGAGAAAGAGATCACCTTTCACAAATTCATGGGCCAGAAGGTGGTGGTGGACAGCCAGACCCCGCCAGCCGCGGGCGAAAGCTTTGGCATGCACACCAAAATCACCCATGAGATTTCCAACGTCAGCACCGCGCCAGGCAAGACGCTCTATGGCTGCTCCTACAGCGTCGAGCCCACCGACAAGGATGGGAAGCCTTTATGATCCTGCCTTTGTTGCTGGCGCTGGCCGCCGCCGAACCGGCCACGGCGGAGGATGCCCCCAACGACATCTATATCGGCACGCTGGTCATCAATCCGGAGCGGCCTGCGGTGGTGCTGGCACGCTGCGATCTGGGCAACACGCTCTATGTGCTGCGCGATGCCAGGGGCAGCCATGCGGTGGGCGATCTGCTGAAAACCAAACCCTCCGACGCGCCGCTCTATGGCGAGGTGATTGGCAGCTATCAGGAGGAGAAGGGCATCCATGTGCTGACCGTCTCCGCCATCACCGGGCTGGAGAAGGGCAAGGATTGCCATCTGCTGCCCGTGTCGGAGACCGTGGCGGAAGCTTCAGCCTTTGTCGGCCATTATTACCTTTCCGGCGTGCAGGAGGTCGGGTCAGAGCTGTTGCTGCGCGCCGATGGTCATTTCGAATGGATGCTGGCCTATGGCGCGGATGACAATGTCGCAACGGGCCACTGGGCGCGACAGGGCAAAACCATCGTGCTGACCGCTGACAAGCCCGAAAAGGATAAGCCGCTTTTCGCGCTGAAACAGATCAAGCCATGGGATGAAGAGGCCGAAACCAGCCTGCTGACCGACCGGCGCGATGCCGAGGAAAGCAATATCCGCGAGCGTTGCCCCTTCTTCACCGATGATGTCGCCATGGCCGCATCGCCCTTGCCCATTTCCACCGAACATCCCTCGCCCGACGTGCTGAAAGCCCGAGCCTCAGACGCCTTGGCCAAAGCGCTGACCGCGCGAGGCAAGGTGGAGGCGCTGGCGCAGCAGGTCACGGCCCAGCCTCAGCCCGGCACACAGGCCGATGCGATCCAATCCACCCTCTCCGATTGGATGATGGCGCGCAGCGCAGCCCTCACCGCGGCCAGCGACGCCGGTCTCCCCGAACCTGAAATCGCCGAACCGAAACTGCCGGCGGCCTGCACCCTGCCGCCCGAAGCCAGGCCCGGCAAGACATGGGTCGGTGGCCGGTCGGTTCTGGTCAGCAATGGTGAAGATGGTGGGCTGCGGGGCGTGGATGTGGCCATGGTGCTGGCCGATGGGCAGCGCGTGCTTCTCACCACGGATCGCCATGGCCTGGCCACTGTGCCCAATGACAGCCAGCCCGGCGCGATCACCGCGCTGGTGCTGTCCATTGGGGGGCATGAGCAGCGGATCGATCTCACCTCCCTGGGGCATGGCCCCATGGACAAGGGCATCGCCGAGGTCACGCTGGACACCAGACAGCTGATCCAGCCGGCCTTCGACACCATGCAGCTGACCATCGACGGCCAGGATCTGATCCCCGGCGAGATGCTGCACGCTGGCCGCTATCGTCGCCAGCCATAAAGCATAAAAAGCGGGCGGGGGCCCTCACCCCCGCCCGCCATGTCTGTGACAGGTTAAGTTTATGCGGCTGCCTGGCCCAGCAGCGTTCTGGCTTTTTTCTCGAACAAAGCGGCGCGGGTGCGGTGCCGGTCTGCCTCACGCAGATCGGTATCGGTTGCTTTCTCGCGCTCTTCACCGGCGCGCATCAGATAATAGGCGGCGTCGATCTGATCGAACATGGCTTTCCTCTCCTTGCTGTCACCTTTGGCGACTCGCAGGATCTTCCATAGCACAGCTGTGTTTCTCATTCAGGTCAGCTTTGTGACACGGCGTGTGCTGCGCGGAAAACGGAAGTGTCATGTATCATTCTGTTCACCAATCGCGGTCTAAGGGCGAAGCTGTCGCCCCTGAACAGCAAGAGGAAACACGCGTGCGCTCATCGCGCCTGGTCCAATGGTTCGCAGACATCGGCAAGGACCCTGCGCTGGCCGTTTCCCAGGCGATCAACCTCCAGCGGCAGGTGCCGCTGCTGTATGGGCTGCTGCTGATCAACTCGCTGGCCGTGGCGATCACGCACCGCGAACATGCGCCCAGAGCGCTGACCATCAGCGCCCCGGCGGTGCTTTTCACCATCACCGTCATCCGCATGATCCGCTGGCTGAAGGAAGCGCGCGCCGGCACGCCCAGCCCGGAAAAAGCCCGGCGCCAGCTGCGCCTGACCACCGCGCTGTGCGGCCCCATCGCTGTGGCCTATATCGTCTGGGCCCTGATGCTCTCGCCCTATGGCGGCCCCTTCGAGCAGGCGCATATCGGCCTTTATATCTCGACCACGGTGATCGGCTGCATTTTCTGCCTGATGGTCGTGCCTCAGGCCGCGCTGATCGTCACGCTGACGGTGCTGCCGACCTTTATCGTCGCCTGCCTGCTGCGCGCCCAGCTGACCTTCGTCACCATCGGCATCAATGTCGCGCTGGTGCTGGGGGTGCTGCTGCGGGTGCTGTTCAACAGCTTCGAGCATTTTCGCAATCAGGTGCTTTCCAAGGACCAGCTGGACGCCCAGCATGAGGAATTGCAGCGCCTGAACGAGGAAAACCGCAAGCTGGCGCTGACGGACAGCCTGACCTCCCTGCCCAACCGCCGCAGCTTCTATGCCCATCTCGATGCGCTGACGGTCGATGCCGAGGGCGCGGCTTTTGCCGTGGGCGTGCTGGACCTCGACCGCTTCAAGCCGATCAATGACACCTATGGCCATCAGGTGGGCGACCGGCTGCTGAGCGCCATTGCCGCAAGGCTGCGCGAGACCGCCGGGCCCTTCGTGCGGGTCTATCGCCTCGGCGGCGATGAATTCGGCCTGATCGACACCAGCGACGGCGATTTCGCCCAGACCTGCGAGCGGCTGCTGCAACAGGTGCAGGCCCCCTTGCATATCGGTGAGATCGTGCTGAGTGTTGGCGGGTCGCTGGGCATCGCCCGCTATCCCGAGGCCGGGACCGTCGCCGCCGATCTGTTCGACCGGGCCGATTATGCGCTGTATCACGCCAAGCATGTGAATGGAGGGGGCGTCTGTGTCTTCACCTCCTCGCTGGAAACGGCGGTGCGGGCCGATCGCGCCATCGAGGTGGCGCTTCAAGCCAGCACGCTGGAGGATGAGATCTCCATCGTGCTGCAACCCATTGTCGAGCTGGCCAGCGCGCGGCTGGGCGCGGTGGAGGTACTGGCACGCTGGACCAGCCCGCTGGTGGGCGAGGTTTCCGCGTCCGATTTTATCGCCATTGCCGAAAGGTCCACAGCGATCCACAGCATCACGCGGGCCATCTTCAAAAAAGGGCTGAAGGCCGCGCAACAATTGCCTGAAAGCGTGGCGGTTTCCTTCAACATCTCGGCCTGCGACCTGACCTCCACCACCACGCTGGCCTTTGTGCGGCGCGAGATCCAGCGCGCCGGGATCGCACCCGAACGGATCTGGATCGAGGTCACCGAAACGGCTGTGATGCGCAATGCCGAGGCTGCTGCGGAAAGCCTTCAGGCCTTCCGCGATCTGGGGGTGCGGATTGCGCTCGACGATTTCGGCACGGGCTATTCCAGCCTTGGCTATGTGCAGCGCCTGCCGCTCGACAAGGTGAAAATCGACCGCAGCTTCGTGACCGGCCTCGGCAGCGAGAAGGACGGCACGATCACGGCGGCGGTGATCACCCTGTGCCACACCATAGGCCTTACCTGCGTGGCCGAGGGCGTGGAAACCGACGATCAGCGCCGCATCCTGCAGGCGGCGGGCTGCGAGCATGCACAGGGCTATCTCTTCAGCAAACCCCTCACCCTGGCCGAGCTGCTTGAACGCTGCGCCCGGCCAGAGGGGATGATCGAATGGCTGGACAGCCGGTTCGAAACGGGAACCTCACCCAAGAAGGGCAAGATCTCCAACGCGGCTTGAAGCTTGCCCGACCTTAAATTTTAGTCCGCAAGGTCACGCCATAGGTGCGCGGATCGCCCAGATTGCCACGGATCGCGCCGAAATTATCCGCCGAGAGCGTCAGATAATAGGTCTTGTTGGTGATGTTGCGCGCCCAGAGCTGGACATCATAGCGCCCATCCAGAGCGCGGATGCCGAAGTGCAGATTGGCCAGCCCATAGCCGGGGATGCGCGAATAGATCGAATCCGCCGCCGTGGTGTATTGCGCGCTGCGATAGGAGTAATCCACGCCCGCATAGACCTCTGCGTCATGGCCGAAGTTGCGGCCCAGCTTGCCCTTGGCCTCGCCGCCTGCCGAGCCGGCCCATTTCGAAACGCCCGGCAGTTGCTGGCCGTTCATGTTGCACAGCGTCTGGCCGGTCACCTCGATAGGGCAGGGCGCGTTGGGATAGGAGAGATAGCGCGCATCGTCATAGGTGCCCGAGGCATAGAAGGAGAGCCAGGGCGCCGGATTGCCATGCAGATCGGCCTCGAAGCCGCGTGAGCGCACCTTGCCGACATTGGTGAAATAGCTCTGATTGTTGCGGGTGACGTCGACGATGGTGGTCTGGTAATTGCTGTCATCGGTCCAGAAACCATCGACGTTGGCCACAAGCTTGCCGCCCAGCCAGCTGGTTTTCAGCCCGGCCTCATAGGAGTTGATGGTCTCCGGCCCGATCACCGGGTTGGCGGCATAGGCGCCCGTCGTCACGATGTTCGACAGGTTGAGGCCGCCGAACTTGTTGCCCCGCGAATAGGTGGCATAGGCCAGCACCGCAGGGGTGATCTTCCACGACAGCGTCGCCTGCCCCGAAAGCCGCCCCGCGCTGGTTTCCGCGCTGAAGGCATTGGCCACGCCATAGCGGGCGCGCAGCGCAAGGGCTGCCGTCTGCTGGGCGGCGGTGAGACCCGAAAGATCGGCGCCGCTGGCGGTCTGGATGAACCAGCCGGTCTTTTTCTCATAGGTATAGCGCAGGCCGGTGGTCAGATCGACATTGGGCACCACATGCCACACCGTCTGGGCAAACGCCGCATAGGAGTTGGTGACGGGCTCGGAATGGCTGACGATGTCGTAATTGTTCAGCGCGGCGGCAGCGGCCACCTGATCGGTGGTGGGCGCATACCACAGACCCGCCTGACGGCCATAAAGGTTCACCGCCTCGGCCTTGATCTGCTGATAGAGGTAATAGACCCCCGCGACATAATCCACGCGCCGCTCACCGGTGGAGGCGATGCGCAGTTCCTGACTGAATTGCTTCTGGTTGTTGCTCTGGTGAGCATCGGTCTGGGCATCCAGAGGCGTGTTGTCGCCATCATTGTGCGGATACCAGTTCCACGCGCGATAGGCACTGACCGAGGTGATCGTCGCGCCATCCAGACTGTAATCGGCGGTGGCCGAGACGCCATGCTGGTTCATGCGATAGTTCTGCTGCCCATCGACATCGACCAGCCGCGCCGAAGGATCGGCGGTGATCGGCGTGTAACCGGCCAGCTTCGCGCGATCGGTGAAGTTGTTCGCGAAATTGCTGCCATTGGTGTAGCTGCGGATCACACCCACCAGCACGCTGGAGGCCGTGTTGCTATGCTGATTGCCATAGTCACCAATGATGCGCAGCTTGAAGCGATCAGAGGGCGTGAAGAGCAACTGCCCGCGCAGGCTGAAATCGTGGTAATCCTGCCCGTGAGAGCCGTCATGGATGTTGGTGGTGTAGCCATTGCGATCGGTCTTGGAGACGAAGAGGCGCGCGGCGAGCTTGTCCTCGATCAACGCGCCGCTGGCATAGGCGTGGATCTGGTGGAAGCCGTAATTGCCGCCGCTGACATCGCCGCCGAATTCGGGCGTGAAGGTCGGTGCCTTGGTGGCGATCACCACCGCGCCCGCCGAGGTGTTCTTGCCGAAGAGCGTGCCCTGAGGCCCGCGCAGCACCTCGATATGGTCGAGATCGGCCATATCGAACACCGCCTGCCCCGGGCGCGCCAGATAGACGCCATCCTGATAGACGCCCACCGCCGGCTCCAGCCCGTCATTGTAGACCGAGACATTGTTGCCCAGCCCGCGAATGTTGATCGAGGTGTTGCGCGGGTTGGTGACCGTGACGACAAGGCTGGGCGTCAGCGATTGCAGGTCGCGCAGATTGTAGGTGCGGGTGGATTCCAGCTGCTTTCCGGCAAAGGCGCTGATGGCGATGGGCACATCCTGGCTCTTTTCGGTGCGGCGGCGGGCAGAGACCAGAATGTCGTCGCCCTCCGTGGTCGGCGCGGCATTGGCCGTGTCGGCAGACGTCTCGGTTCCGGCATGAGCAGGCATGGCCCCCAGCAGCGCAGGCGTGGCGCAGGCGATCAGCGCCAGACGCGAGATATCGCTCCGGCTGTTGCGGAAAATCGGATGTGGCATGGTCCCTCGCGTCCCCTGTTGGTGCGTTCTGGACGTTCGCCTATTGGTTAGGTCGGATAATCGGCAACATATAAAATCTACCAATATGATGGAGTTTTCCTAGCTTGCCCCTTTTCAACCCCCCGCCGCATACGAGCGCGCAGTCAGCGCATCGTGCGATACAGTGGGAACCGGTTTTCACGGGGCATGACGCAATCACAAAAACCCGGAGCATCATGCGCCATTCCGCTATCACGCATGATGCTCTGCACCGACCAAAGGGGAAGCATCCGGTGGCAAAACGTCGATCTTTCAAATCTCTCGCGCTGGCACCCCTTACGTTGGGACTTCTGGCCGCCACCAGCCTGAGCACCCTATGGGCCGCCCCGGCGCTGGCCCAAACCGCCGCGCCCGCCACGCAGGCCCCTCAGGCGCAGAGCCGCCCCAACTTTCTGGTCATCGTGGCCGACGATCTGGGCTGGTCGGACCTTGGCGCTTTCGGTGGCGAGATCCGCACGCCCAACCTTGATGCGCTGGCGCTGAAGGGCGTGCGTTTCACCGGCTTCCACACCGCCCCCACCTGCTCGCCCACACGCTCCGAACTGCTCTCGGGCGTGGACAATCATGAGGCAGGGCTGGGCTCGATGGCCGAGCTGCTCGATGCCAGCCAGCGCGGGCATGATGGCTATGAAGGCTTCCTCAACAACCGCGTCGCCTCGATTGCCGAGCTGCTGAAGGCGGGCGGTTATCACACGCTGATGGCGGGCAAATGGCATCTGGGCCTGACCGAGCAGACCAGCCCGGCGGCGCGCGGTTTCGACCAGTCCTATGCCCTGCTTCAGGGGCTGAGCAATCATTTCGGCGCCGATCAGACCGCGGCATGGGGCAAGGCCGGAGAGCGTTCCACATGGCGCGAGGGACTGAAGGAAGTCCATTATCCGCAAGGCAAATATGTCGACGACCAGTTCGCCGACAAGCTGATCGGCTTTCTGGATCAGAGCGCGAAAACCGGCGATACCACGCCCTTCTTCGCCTATCTGACCTTCACCGGCCCGCATTGGCCGATGCAGGCCCCGCCCGAGGATATCGCCCGCTACAAGGGCCGCTATGATGCCGGTTACGATGTGCTCAAGGCGCAGCGCCTCGCCCGGCAGAAAGAGCTGGGTCTGGTGCCTCAGGATGCCGTGGCCCATGCCCATGAGCTGGCCAAGCCATGGGACAGCCTGACACCTGAAGAAAAAGCCTTCGAATCCCGCAAGATGGAAATCTACGCCGCCATGGTCGACCGGCTGGACCAGAATGTCGGCCGCGTGATCGCGGAGCTGAAGCGCACCGGGCGCTATGACAACACCACCATCATCTTCCTGGCCGACAATGGCCCCGAGGGCAATGTGATCACCGGCCCCAAGGGCGGCAATTTCAACCAGTTGCTCAAGATCGACAACAGCCTCGGCAATCTGGGCAAGGCCAATTCCTATGTCGGCTATGGTCCGGGCTGGGCCGAGGCCAATGCCGTGCCCTCACGCCTCGTCAAATCCTATCCCACCGAGGGCGGCATTCGCACCACCGCCTTTGCCTCCGGCGCGGGCGTGCAGGGTGGGCGGATCAACACCGCCAACCTCAGCGTCACCGATATCGCCCCCACGCTGCTGCAACTCGCGGGTCTGACCCAGCCTGCCAGCTTCAACGGCCATCCCATCCTGCCCCATGAAGGCCATAGCTGGAGCCAGCTGCTGGCGGGCCAGAGCGAAACCGTGCGCTCGCCCGAGGAAGCGCTGGGTTACGAGCTGTTCTACCGCCGCGGCCTGCGCAAGGGCGACTGGAAGATCGTCTATCTGCCCGCCGCCGAGGCCGATGCCCCCGTCTATCTGAAAAAGGGCGTGGGCGACAATCAGTGGCGCCTCTACAATCTGGCGCGCGATCCGGGCGAAACCACCGACCTCTCCGCCAGCGAGCCAGCCAGGCTGAAGGAACTGCTGGCCGACTGGGACAGCTATGCCAAGGCCAAGCAGGTGATCCCGCTGGACACCGCCAAGCAGCAGGCCGCCAAAAAGCCCTGACCTCATGAAGGAGCGTGGCCTCTGCCACGCTCCTTTCATCATCAGCGCGCCGGGAAGTTTGCCGCCAGCCAGTCGGCAATCACCGTCGCCAGAGCCACGCGGTGGTCGTTGTAGCTGTGATCGGTGGCAAGATGCACCACCGTCGGTCTGGGGCCGCCTGCCGCCTCCACCGCCGCAGCAGCCGCCTCATCGGTCGGTGCCAGCCCATCCTCAGAGGTGAGCACCAGCACCGGGCGCCCGGCCAGCAGAGCGGCGCGCTTGTTCCAGTCCCAATCACCGGCATAGGCCTGCACATCGGCAGCCAGAGCCTCCACGCTGGCATTGGTGTAGCTGGCCTCATCAGCGAAATTCGCGCGCTGTCTGGCATCGCCATTCAGGGCCCGGCTCTTGCCCAGATTGGCCGCCGAGATCAGCACATAGCCGGCCACCTCCCTGTCATCGCCCAGCATCAGCGTGTCGAAGCCGCCCATGCTGTGCCCCGCCGCCACGATCCGCCCGGGATCGACGCCATAGGCCGCCGCCGCAGGTGAGCGCAGCCAGGCCAGAGCGGCATGAGCATCCTCCACCGTATGGCTGAAGCTGAAAGCGCCGGGCGCGCCCCAGACGCCGCGATAATGGATCGCCAGCACATTCCAGCCCTTGCGCTGAAACACCCGCGCCAGATCGAGGTTCAGCTCCGTGCCGGGAAAGCCATGCAGCAACAGCACAGTGGGATGCAGCCCCGCGCCGGAGGCCACAAACAGCCGCGCGGGCACCTGCACCCCGCCCGTGGGATAGCGGATCTGTTCAAGGCGGGCGGGATGCCGGGGATCGTGCGGCGGGTCGGAGTCAGTCTGGGCAGAGGCCGCCCCGGACAGGCTGGCCGCCAGAACCAGCCCAAGAAGAAGTTTGCCCATCAAGCTCTCCGGAAAGGATCAGGTTTCGATCGGCACGCTGGGCTGGGTGTTGGTGAAGACCTCGATGCTGTCATCCACCGCCTTCATGCTGTAGGCGTTCACCGGCTGCGAGCGGTTCACCCACAAAGCGTAATAGAGATGGTCCGACCGCGCATTGTCGCTGTTGGGATGGATCAGGATGGTCAGACCCAAGCTGTTGAGCTGGAGCCATGGGATCACCACCGGCAGCAGCTCGTTCTGGAAGCCGAAATAGAAGCTGGGCGTCACATGAGGCCCGCGCGGCTTCAGATTCCAGTCGCCCAGCTCCACATCGAAACGTTCGGCCACCCAGCGGCGCAGCAGGGCCGCCTTGTAGTGATTGTCCTCATCGAAATAGATATGGGCGTGGTAGCTCTTGATATCGGTGTAGGGGCGCGGATGGGTTGGCAGCACCTCCTCCCCCGTCCGCACCGAGGCGGGCTGAGGCGTGGGCTGGGCAGCGGTGTGATAGCCCCATTCGCTCTTGCCCGAGAAGGTGGAGGGCCGCAGCGGCAGCGTTCCACCTGCCTTGCCCGCCGGAATACCCACACTTGCCGCCGGGGTGATCACCTCTCCCGCCGTCGCTGCCGAAGCCGTGTTGGCCCAGCTGGCCGAAGCCAGAGCGCCCATCGTCATCATGCCGCCGGTCAGCAGGCTGCGGCGGTCCGGGGCCGGGATCTCGGCCCATGGCTGTTTCTCTGTCTGGTCTTCAGGGTGGGCCATAGTCTGTCTCCATCTTTGCCTGACGATCCGCATGCGCGTGTCATTGCCAATTGTCTATAGGTTTGATAGAGAATAATGCGTCATTTGCGCCACGCCCGATTGCATCTGCCCCGCCAGAGCATTTTCACCTTGCGCGGGGGTACAGATTCTGTTGAGAGCCGGGCCGAAGGCATCTGCCTTCCACCCGCATCGGTGCCCGCAAGGGCTTAATAGGGAACATGGTGAGGATCATCCGATCCGAAACCGGGCTGTCCCTGCAACTGTGAGCGGCGAGTGCGATACAAGGGCATCCTGCCAAAACGTCAGGATGCAGCCACTGGGCCGGACGCAAAATCATGCGAGGCCCGGGAAGGTTTGTACCGCGCGACGACCCGTGAGCCAGGAGACCTGCCGCTGCGTGTCGCTCTTGCCCGGCCCAGGGGATGGCCAAGGCACGGTTGCATTTCCGTCTGAGCGACGAACAGCATGGCCGGGGGCCATGAGCGCCGGGGCAGCGGGCATCAACGCCTGCCCGCCTGTTTCGGCGAGGGGATGCCCTGCGCCTGTGCGCGGGGCAGGCCTTGCCCCCTGCCCGTCGTCTGGCGTCGGGGGAAAGATCATGATCGGGCAGCATCGCTTTGCCACGGCAGGTCCGCAGGCGCGGTGAAAGCCGCCAACCCGGCGCCTTTTCAAAGCCATAGAGCAAGATCCGTCTCTTCAGGGGGAACATTCATGACCATCTTCACCCATGCGCCGGCACTGCGCCGCGCCTGCCTGGGCGCTTCGGTGCTGGTGCCGCTTTGCGCCGCGCCCGCCGCCGCCCAGAGCGCTCAGGACGCCGACAACATCCTTGTGATCGGCCAGCAGACCCAGACCCTGACGCGGCCCGATGCCACCGGCAGCCGCCTCAACCTCACCCCGCTGCAGACCCCGGCCTCGATCACCAGCATCGATGGCGAGGCAATCCGCGCGCGCGGCGATATGTCCATTGCCGAAGCCGAGGCCCGCGCGCCCGGCTTCTTCAACATCGGCAATCCCGGCAATGGCGGCACGGCGCTGGCTGCGCGTGGGTTCAGCGGCCAAGGCTCGATCCTGCAGCTGATCGACGGTGTGCGCCTCTTCCCGGCGGCGGGCACCATCACCTTCCCCACCGACCCGTGGATGGCCGAGCGCATCGATGTGCTGAGCGGCCCGGCCTCGGTGCTCTATGGGCAGGGCTCGCTGGGCGGCGCGGTCAATGTCATCATGCGCAAGCCCAACACGCAGCGCACCGAGTTCGAGAGCGAGATCGGCTATGGCTCGCAGAACACCTTCCATGCCGCAGCGGGGCTTGGCGGGCCGATCGGCGAGCGCCTGTCCTATCGCGTCGATGCCAGCTATCGCCGTTCGGATGGCTATGTCGATCGCGGCCATTCGGACAGTCTGGCGCTGTCCGCCACTGTGCGCTGGGCGACCACCGACACGCTGACCTTCACCCTGCGCGATGATTACGGCGACCAGCATCCGATGAAATACACCGGCACGCCGCTGGTGAATGGCAGGCTGGATCTGGGCCTGCGCCACCAGAACTACAATGTGGGCGACGCGCATATCCGCTATCGCGACAACCGCGCCACCCTGCAGACCGACTGGACGCCGTCTGACAGCATCAGCCTCACCAATCTGGGCTATGTGCTGACCAGCAAACGCCAGTGGCGCGATCTGGAAAGCTATTGCTGGGTGGCCGCCGACGGCAATTGCCACAATGGCTACAACTACAGCCCCGCCACGCCCGGCAACATCTATCGCACCGACAATTACGGCATCGGCCATGACCAGACCCAATGGGGGGATCAGGGCAGCGTGACGTTCAAGATCCCGCTGAGCGATACCATCAGCACCGATCTGGTTGCCGGTTTCGATGTGAACAGCATCCAGCTGACCTATTCCAACGATTTCGGATCGGACACGCAGGAAGACAGCGTCACCCCCACCGGCTTCAACCCGGGCCTGTTCTATGACACGCAGGGCATCGCTCCGCGCTATCGCACCCAGACCACCGAATATGCCTTCTTCGCCGAAGACCGGCTGAAGTTTGGCGAACAATTCTCGCTGATCACCGGCATCCGGCACGAGAATGACGAGATCAAGCGCTGGACCCGCACCTATCCCACCGGCAATGGCGGCGTTGACACCTTCGCCTTCGACAAGAGGCTGACCAACACCACCTGGCGCGTCGGCGGCGTCTATCAGCCGATCCCGACGGTTTCGCTCTATGCGCAATACAGCACCGGCACCGATCCGCTGGGCACGCTGACCACCTATTCCACCGCCCAGACCCAGTTCAGCAACGCCACCGGCAATCAGGTGGAAGTGGGCGCCAAGGGCAGCTTCTGGGGCGGGCGCGGCACGGCCACGCTGGCGGCCTATCGCATTGTGAAGAAGGGACTGCTGTACCAGCAGACGCTCAGCAGCCCGATCCAGCAGGTGGGGCAGCAATCGTCGAAGGGGATCGAGGCTGCGGTGTCGCTCAACCTGCCCGCCGGTTTCGGGATCGACGCCAATGGCACGGTGCTGAAGGCGCGTTACGACGATTTCTACTCCGGCGGAGTCAGCTTCAACGGCAAGGCGCCGCCCAATGTGCCGCAGCAGGCCGCCAATCTTTGGCTGCGCTGGGATGCGACCAAGCAGATCCGCGCTCAGGCCGGGCTGCGTTATGTGGGCCACACCTACTCGGATACGGCCAACACCTTCCGCGTGCCCGCTTACGCCGTGGTGGATGCGGGGCTGTCCTATGCTTTGAACCGGCATGCGGCGGTGGATGTCCACATCTACAACCTGCTGGACAAGGCCTACGCCCAGACCACCTACAATGACGAGCAGTGGATTCTGGGCCGCCCGCGTTCGGTGGACGTGTCACTGCGTACCAAGTTCTGAGGCGCTAAAACCGTGGCATGGCAACATCAGGCAAAACGCTGGCTTTACCTGACCCATCGCTGGGTGGGGATCGTCACCTGCCTGCTGTTTGCCATGTGGTTCGCCTCGGGGCTGGTGATGATCTATGTGCCCTATCCCTCGCTTTCGCTGGCCCAAAAGCTGGCGGGGGCGCAGGCCATCGACTGGCGGGCCGTGGATGTGCCGCCGCCCCTTTCCAGCAATACCCGCGGTCTGACGCTGGAGATGCGCGATGGCCAGCCTGTCTGGCGGATCGAGCCCTGGGGCAGCCCCGCCATCACCCTCCCCGCCCATCACGGTGCCGAGTTGCGCCCGGTGGATGGGGCTTTCGCGGCGCGGGTAGCCCAAGGCTTCGGCCATGCTCCGGCGCGCGCGGTCGAACAGATCGCCCGCGATCAATGGACCGTGGCCGGGGGCTTCGACCGCCATCGCCCTTTGTGGAAGGTCAGCCTGGCCGATGCGGCGGGCACGCAGCTTTACGTGTCCTCCAGCAGCGGCGCGGTGGTGCAGGCCACCACAGGACATAGCCGCTTCTGGAACTGGCTGGGATCGGTGCCGCACTGGCTCTATCCCACCGTGCTGAGGCAGGACAATGCGGCGTGGCGGCAGGTGGTGCTGTGGGTCTCGGGCCCCTGCATCGCCGGAGCGCTGGCCGGGATCTGGATCGGCCTGCTGCGCACCCGCATGGGCAAAAGGCGCTTCAAGGGCGGGCGGATGACGCCCTATCACGGCTGGATGCTGTGGCATCATGTGGCAGGTCTGGGCGGCGGCCTGTTCCTGCTGACATGGATTTTCAGCGGCTGGCTGTCGGTCGATCCGGGACGGGTCTTTCAGAAGGCCGCTTTGCCGGAGCAGGCGGAGAAGGCCTATGCCATGGCCGCGCCAATGCCCCCGGTGACGCTTGAGCGATTGCGCGATCTGGGGCGCGATGCCCGGCAAATCCGCCTGTCCCGCGATGGCGGGCTGGCGCGGATATCCACCTTTGGCGGCGATGGCCAGCGGAAGGTTTATGACGCCGCCACCGGGCAAGCCGCAGGGCCCGCAGACGCCGCGATTGCCCGATCCGTGCGCGCCCTCGTGCCCTCAGGCCACCTCATCGCCATCGAGCGCCTGACCGCGCCCGATGCCTATTGGTACGATGTGGGCGCCCTGCCCCGCCTGCCGATCCTGCGCCTGCGCTTTGACGATCCGGCGCAAAGCTGGCTGCATATCGATCCCGAGACCGGCGCCATCCTTGAGCATCTCGATGCCCGCCGCCGCACCTATCGCTGGCTCTTCGACCTGCTTCACAAATGGGACCTCAACGCCCTCACCCACAACCGCCCGATCTGGGACATCTGGCTGTGGGTGTGGTCGCTGCTGGGGCTGGTCACCTCGGTCAGCGGGGTGTGGATCGGCTGGAAAAGGCTGCGCCGCGCCTGATCCTATTGGCCCGAGGAGTATTTCTCCAAAGCCTTCATCGCTTCGAGATCCTCATTGGAATCGAATTCGCAGACCAGCATCGTCTTGCCCGGCATCGCCGGACCTTCACGCGCGACAAGCGAGATCAGCCCCAGATCCTTCATACCCTGATCCGCATCGGGCAAGCGACGCGAGAAACCCAGCGTGGAGGCACCAAACAAATGATTTTTCTCGCGCTCCAGCTGGTATTTTTGCGCCAGTTCCTCCGCGACATGGCCCTCGATCAGCACGCCCACCGCGGAACCGGCGAAGATCACATCCTGCGTGGTAAAACCATCCCGGGTGACCGGCGCGGGCAGATGATAGACCGCCGCGCCCATCATCGACATATCCGGCTTGGTCAGCTTTTCAGCAGCCTCATACAGCGTGTTGGCATGGTCGAAGGAATAGGGCGGCTGGCACAGCGCCGCCGAGAAAAAGTCGGGTGCGGCGCCCGCCTCGACCGGCACCGAAGCACACAACCAGAGTAAAGGCAAAGCGGCGAAGCGGCGCAGAGCCGAAGAGCGGATCAACATAAATTCAATCTAATGAAATGGTTGCCACCAATCAAGTCACCTGACGAACCGCATCAGAAGCCATAGACAAAGGTCAGGCGCGAGGTTGTGTTGGTCTTGGCCAGACCCACCGGCGGCTGGGTTTCGTGATCGACCAGAAAGCCCGCCTGTACCGATAGCCTGCCGAACACCTTCATCGTCAACGCCGTGTTGGCGGTCAGCGTGCTGTCGCCGCTCTGGCCGTAATAGGTGGCGTTTTCGGTGAAGACCACGCCGGGGCGGATGGTCCAGCTGTAGTCCAGCCCCGCGCGACCGGCCAGCTTGCCGTCATCATAGCCGGTGGTGATCTGATAGTCCGGCACATAGCGCGTCTGGCGCAAGGCGGGACCGGCGGTGAGGTTCAGCGTCATGGTCGGCGTCTTGATCGCCGTATAGCCCGCGCCCAAAGTCTCGCTGAAGCGGCGTTCGAAGCCCGAGAAGCGATCGCCTTCCCAGCTGACCAGCCCCATCACGAAGAAGCGGTCGTTCAGCTTGTAATCCATCTGATAGCTGACGGCATGCTGATTGGCGGTGGTGACGCCATTCTGCCGCGCATAATTGGCCGAGGCGATCACCGTATGCCGCCATTTGATGCCATTGCGCACCAGATTGAGGCCCAGCGAAATGCCGGTCGTATCGGTGGTGCCGGTCGTGTTGTTGAGACCGGCCTGCCCCTGCCCCTTCCAGCCTTGCCACGGCTTTTGCGTGCGGACCTTGGCAATCTGCTTGTCATCGGCCTGTTTCTGCAGGCCGGTGGCCAGTTCATCGATCTCCTTGGCAGCGTTCGGATTGGTCTTTTTCGCCAGATCCGCCACGGTCTTGAGCGTCACCGCATTGCCGGTGTCGGCAGCCGCATGGATCATGGCGGCGATGCTATCGGGAATGGGGTCGGCCTGGGCAGGCACAGCCGCAAGCATGCCCGCTGCTCCAAAACCGAGCATGATTGTTCTGCGCATGGAAGCCTCCGCTGAATTGTTGCTGGCGGGTTAGCAGCCATGGCGCGCGGCAGGCGACCGCCTCACCCCGGCTGATCGCCAGAAAAGCGACCGTTCCGGCATCATGTGCGATAAAGAGGCGATCCGCGCTGATCTTTCGGCATAATCCCGGAAGGGCGGTCCTCAGCCCGGCCCCGCCTCATCCGCGCCATCGCCCGTCGGCATGCCGATCCACTGCACCTGCTGAGGCGTGGTGCCCAGCTCGATCCCCGCGGCAGGCAGTTCGGAGAGCAGGCGGAACCAGATATCGCTGCGCGTCGCATAGACCGCGCGTGGCGAGTTCACGAAGGCAAAGCCGTTGAAGTTGATCCGCCCGTCGATGATCGTATCGATATAGAGGCTGGGCTTGGGATCGGCGATCACGGCGGGCTGCGCTTCGTAGATCTCCATCACCATATGGCGGATCTGCTCGACATCGCTGCCCAGCGGCACGGAGAATTGCAACTGGATGCGCCCCAGCGGGTCGGCAAGGGTCTTGTTGACGATGCTCTTGGTGATCAGCTCGGAATTGGGCACGATCAGCGTCGAGCGATCCGCGATCTGGATCTCGGTGGCGCGCACGCTGATCTTCTTCACATCGCCTTCCTGATCGCCGATCTTCACCCAGTCGCCGATCTTCACCGGGCGCTCGGCCAGCAGGATCAGGCCCGACACGAAATTCTGCGTGATCGCCTGAAGGCCGAAACCGATGCCGACCGACAGCGCAGAAAGCAGCAGCGCAATCTTCTCGACCCCGATCCCCAGCGAGGCCATCGCCCACAGCACCGCCAGGATCAGGCCGATATACCGCGTGACCATGGCGATGGAGTTCTGTGCGCCCGCATCCAGATCGGTGGCGGGCAGATAGCGCCCGGTCAGCCAGCGCTGAAGGGAGCGCGCAATGAACATGCCCACCGCCAGCACCGCCATTGCGCGCAGGATCGCACCCGGAGAGATCGTCACCTGACCGATGGTGATGCCCTGCGCGATCTGGCTCAGCTGGTCGAAGATGCTCGACACATCCGAGCCGAAGGGGCGCGACACACGCCCGATCGCCAGCAGGATCAGCAGCAGCCGCAGCAGGGCGGACAGGGCCACGCCGAACTGGTCGACCAGACTGCGGCGCACGCCAAACCCTTGATAGAGGGTGGTGGCCAGCTTGCTGTCACGGTCGAAGGCGGCGGTGCAGATATCGTCCACCGCGATCAGCAGCAGATAGAGCGTCGCCCCCACCACCGCGACCCAGATCATGAAGCGCATCAGGAAGAAGGCAAAGGCGATATAGCCGCTCAGCAGCGACAGCACCGACAGGATCAGCAGTCCCCATGAGGCCAGCGAGAGGAAGGCCATGATGGATTGTTCGCCGCTCTCCTCCTGCGTCTCGCCCTTTTCTTTCGCAACGGCGTGAGCATGGGTGCGGGCCCGCGCGCCACTGACCAGAATGGCCATCACCAGTCCGGTGTAGATCAGAGCCGTCACCGCATCGACCGCCGCCTGCAAGGGGCCGCTCGCCCCCATGCCATCCCGCAGCGCCAACAGCAGCGTGGTCAGCATGGTCACGCCCGAGGCGATGAAGGTCAGCGGGCGCAGCATCTGCGCCGTATGATCGGAAATGCCGATCAGCCGCCATGAGGGCTGGCGCCGCTGAAGCAGCGCGCCGCCCAGCGCGGTGATCAGCGCGGCAATCAGGCTGGCGATCTGGAAATGGCTGACCAGCGGCGCCCAGGCCGGCGCGATCATCTCCCCGGCGCGCAGCCCCATCACCAGCGAGAGCAAGGCCAGTGACGGCACCAGCGTGCCCACAACCGCCAGCCACAAGGCCAGAGTGGAGCGCCGGATACGGCTGCCCGGCACGCGCTCGATCACATAGCGGCGCCCTGCCGCGCGCAGGGCGAGGCGCGCGGGTCCGATCAGCGCAAGGCCGAAGAGCAGGCCAACCAGCGCGGCGGGCATGCCGCCGCCCTCGATGCCCTGAAGGATGGCGTGCATCTCGATGGCCAGAAAGCCCGAGAAGCGCTTGCTGTCCCGTGGCACGTTGCGGATCAGCGGCCCCCAGAACTGCCCGCTGAGCGGCGAAGCCACCCGCTGGGACATTTGATCGGAAAAGGCATCAGCCTGATTCTGCCCGATTTCATTGGCGAGCTGATCGGCCTCCGTGCCCAGCAGCTTGCCACGCTTGATCGCCGAATCGATGGTCGAGCGCTGCTGCGCCAGCAATTTGCGCTGGGCCTGAATGTCCGGCGCCTCGACCACGCCCGGCGTCACCGGGCCAAGCTGGGCCACCCGCGCATCCACCAGCTGGAGCTGCGTCTGCAGGGCCGTCACCTGATCGCCCGCCGTCTGTTTGACGGCGGCTACGCGGTCTTTCAGCGCGGCGGCCTGATTGGCGCCGTCGCGGCTGTTCATGGCGGTGTCGATCGCCTGATAATCGGCGGTGGCCTGATCCAGCGCCTTGGTGGACGCCAGGATCGGGTCGACGGCATCGACATCCTGAGCAAAGGCGGGCGCGGCAACAGGCACCGCAAGAACAAGCGAGAGAAAAAGGATAAACAGACGCATCATGGGCGCCTTCCTAAAGCCTTGGGGCCGCCCTGCCCAGCCTTTCAGGCACGGTTCTGACCGGATGGATGGCACCGCCTGACGCAATCACCGCTCCATGAAACTGCAATCGATGGCATAGTAGAGATGCGAAATTTTTATGATCCTGTCACCCTGCCACACCCCTGACGTATAGACCTCAGCAAGGAGCGCAAAGCAGCGTAAAGAAAGCGCCGGCGCGATTGACGCAAAGCGGCCACGCTCTTATGCCTCGCGCAAATTTGGATTGGTTTTCATGATCATCGGCATAGATCTCGGCACAACGAACAGTCTCGTTTCAGCCTGGCGGGATGGCGCCGCCGTGCTGATCCCCAATGCGCTGGGCGATTTTCTTACCCCTTCTGTTGTCAGTCTTGACCGCAATGGCGAGATGCTGGTGGGTGCCGCCGCGCGTGAACGCCTTGTCAGCCATCCGCAGCGCTCGGCCGCCGTGTTCAAGCGGCTGATGGGCACCAGCCGCACCGTCACGCTGGGCGACCGCAGCTTTCGCGCCGAGGAGCTGTCCTCTTTCGTGCTGCGCGCCCTCAAGGCCGATGCCGAGGCCTTTCTGGGGCAAAGCGTCGAGGAAGCGGTCATCACCGTGCCCGCCTATTTCAACGATGCCCAGCGCAAGGCCACCAAGGTGGCCGGCGAAATGGCCGGGCTGCGGGTGGAACGCGTGCTCAACGAACCCACCGCCGCCGCGCTGGCCTATGGGCTGCACGAAAGGCAGGCCGGGCGCGAGGGCAAGATTCTGGTCTTCGATCTGGGCGGCGGCACTTTTGACGTCTCGGTGATCGATCTGTTCGAGGGCGTGATGGAAGTGCGCGCCACGGCGGGCGACAATTTCCTTGGCGGCGAGGATTTCGACGCCGCGATCATCAGCTGGTTCGCCCAAAGCACGGGGCTGGAACAGCTGGCCGCAGAGGATGTGGCGGCAGAGGATGGCTCACTGCAGGCCCGCCTGCGCCGCGCCGCCGAACAGGCGCGCCGCGCGCTGGATGCCAGCGACAGCACGGTGATGGAACTGGAGGTCGCCGGGCAAAGCGCCAAGGCCGTGCTGGACGCCCGGACCTTCGCTCGCATCACCGAGCCTTTGCTGGACCGCTTGCGCCGCCCCGTCGCCCGCGCGCTGTCCGACAGCCGTATCCGCAGCGAGGATCTGGCCCATGTCGTGCTGGCGGGCGGCGCCACGCGCATGCCTGCCGTGCGCAAGCTGGCCACCACGCTTTTCGGGCGCTTTCCGCTGCACAGCATCGATCCCGATCGCGTCGTGGCGCTGGGCGCCGCCGTGCAGGCCGGGCTGAAGATGCGCGATGGCGCGCTGGACGATGTGGTGCTGACCGATGTCGCGCCCTACACTTTGGGCATCGAGGTGGTGGAATCGCTGGGCGGCGCGGGGGTCAGTGCCGGTCGCCTGCTGCCGATCATCGAGCGCAACACGGTGGTGCCTGTCAGCCGCAAGCAGACCGTCACCCCGATGCAGGATTTCCAGAAGCAGGTGAACGTGCGGATCTTTCAGGGCGAAAGCCGCCTTGTGAAAGACAACATTCCGCTCGGCACGCTGGAGCTGAAGCTGCAGCCCCGCAAGCGGGAAGAGCAGAGCATCGAAATCCGCTTCACCTATGATATCAACGGCCTGCTTCAGGTCTCGGCCAAAAGCCTGATCGATGGCGTGGCCGAACAGATCATCATCGAGCAGCATGCCGGCCTCCTCACCCAGGAGGAAATCGCCGAGCGTATGGCCGCCCTCGCCCATCTGCGCCTGCCCGATCGTGAAAGCGCGCAAAGCCGCCTGCTGATCGCCAGGGCCGAGCGTGCCTATGAGGAAAGCCTCGGCGCCCATCGCGAGCAGCTGGGCGCGGGCATCGCCCTGCTCGAAGCCGCGCTGCATGATGAAGACCGCACACGTACCGCCATGCTGTGCGAGCAACTCGAAGCGCTGATCGAGATGATCGAAGGCAGCCGCATCCAATGAGCCAGAATGCCGAAGACTGGGCCCTGCTGGGCCTTGAGCCCACCGATGATGCCGATACGATCCGCCGCGCCTATGCCCGCAAGCTGAAAACAGTCAATCCCGAGGACGATCCGGAAGGCTTTCAGGCCCTGCGCGAAGCCTATGAACGCCTTCAGGCCGCCCCCTCTGCCCAGCCGGCCCCGGCAGCGGACGATCATACCGATGCCATCCGCAGCGTGCTGCTGCAGATTGCCGCTTTCCGCGAAGCCGGAGACACCGCCCGCGCCATCGCGGCGGTCAATGCGCTGTTCATGGTGCGGCGGCCTGACGATCCTTTCCTTGAAGCGATGAATGTCGCGCTGTTCGAGACCATGGCGCTGCAGCGCTCGCTCTCGCCCGAGCTGTTCCGCCATCTGGTGGCGCGCTTCGACTGGCGGGACGCGCATGGCCCGGCGGCCCGCACCAACCCTCAGGCCCATTCGATCCTGCTGGCCCGCGTGGCGGCGGAAGACTGGTATGAGGCATTGAGCCAGCAGGCCATGGGGCCGGGCGGCCTGATCGCAGGCTTTATTCTGGGGCTGCGCACGGCACTTCCCGCTGACGGGCTCGACAAGGCACAGAAGGATGAAGCCCGCGCGGTGATGGGCGATCTGCTCGACCATGGCGATTTCCTGCTCGAACGCTTCGATCCGCGCGTGCTGGCCAGATTGCGCGCGGCGGTGGAGGGTGAGCCGCTGGTGGCCAATGCCGCCACGGCATCCGCCCCGCGCAGGAAGCCCGAGCGCCAATATTCCGAAAGGCAGCTGATGCTGCTGATCGGCCTGATCATCATGGTGGCCGTGATGGGCTGGAACACGCAGGGCTTCGGCCTGCTGCGCCCCTCGGCCAGGGACAGCATCATGAACAAGCCCCCGCGCGAACAGGCGCGGGCCATTCTGGATCAGACCACCGCCCATTGGGTGGAGCTGCGCCCCTTCGACGGCAAGATGCTGGTCTATTTCACGCAGATCATCTCCAGCGCCATCGCGGTGAAGGAAGTGCATTACGGCATCGATCGCGACACGCCGGACCAGACGTTCCATGTCCCCGCCCATGCCGATCAATGGCCCATGCCCATCCCGCCCGAGGTGCCCATTTCCATCTCCGCCCCTGCCGAGACGAAGAAGGTGACCGTGCAGATCGTCTACAGCGACGGCACACTCTCCCCCATCCAGACCTATCGCGCGGGAGGCAGCCAATGAACCCGCCGGTCGGAAAGCTGATCAACATCGGTGCGCCGCCCGCCTGGAGCGCGGCGCAGCTCTGGGCCTATGCGCTGGGCGCGCCCTATCATGTGCAGCATCAGGTGCCGCTCAACGCCCTGCCTGCCGATAACAGCGCCAACAGCACCGATTTCGCCAGAATGCTGAAAGACGGCTGGTCGGTGGAAGGCGAGGAGGATCTGCTGCGCGTGCTCGGCTGGCTGGGCAGCGAGGGGCATCGTCGCGGCCATGGGCTGGAGCTGCGGCGCTACAGCCTGTGGCGGCGCCCCTCGATCGCGGCGCGGCGCGAGGAGCTGCGCGAGGCGGCTCAGGAGAACCCGGACGCGCTGGAGGAATTGTGGCGGATCGATGCCATTCAGGCCGATCTTGACGGCATTCGCGGCGCCGATCTGATCGGCTTCGATGCGGCGCGCGCGGTGATGGTGGCGCGTTCGGGCTGGCGGCTGGGCTGGCTGTCGGAAGAGCGCATGTGGGACTATCTGCTCGATACGGCGCGCGATGTGCAGCGCCGCTTCAGCTCATGGGCCGACTATGCGCAGGATTTCCGCCTGTCGCGCAACATGTGGCGCGGGAAAAACGACCCGGATCACTTCGACGATGTCATCACGCAATTGCTGAAAGACAAGGCCAGCCCCTGGCTGCGCCTGCCCTGGTCGGTCGAGGGTCTGGAGGCACCGCGTGCCACGCGCCCCTTCGATCCCGCCGCCCCGGTCTGGACGCTGGAACGGCGCGACGGTCGCGTCGATCCGGTCACGCCTGCGCGGTAAGGGCTGGAACCTGCATGGCATAAGCCTGTTAGCATAGGCATCGATGCTTCATGTGAGGGCCCTGCCGATGATCCACACCTATCGCCCCCATTTGCGCGCCTCACTGGGCTGGGGATGGCTGCTGGCCTATGGGCTGCTGGTGATGGCCGTGGGCGTGCTGGCCCTGTTCAACCCGCTGGCGACGGGCGTGGCCACCGGGATCATGCTGGCCATCGGCCTGACGCTCTATGGCGTGGTCGCCATCGCCATTGCCCTGTGGTTTCTGGAAGGCGCGCCGCGCTGGTCCGAACTGTTGCTGGGCGCGCTGGCGCTGATCGCCGGTGTCACCATCTTCGATGAGCCGCTGAGCGGCGCCATATCGCTGATCTGGGTGATCGGGGCCTGGCTGCTGGTTTCCGGCATCTTCCATGTGATCGGCGCGTGGCGGCTGCGGGCGCATCGCAAATCGCGGCTGCTGTCGGGCGGGATCGATGTGGTGCTGGGCCTGTTCCTGCTGCTGGCCGGGCCTGCCTCCAGCCTGTTCATGCTGACCGTGCTGGTGGGGATCAGCTTCCTCTCCCGCGGGGCCCTGCTGGTGAGCGCTGCCCTTGCGATCCGCCGCTTTGAGGCCTGAACTGCAGCAGCATACTAAACGGCCAATTCATCATCACAAAATCTGTGCAGAAGTTCTTGGCTGACCAGCTTTATCTTTAGTCGGCCCGTCGACTATGCCATGAGCGCTCCACTTGAACTGGAGTTGATCATGCATCTACGCTCATGCCTCTTGGCGGGATTGGTTCTGGCGCTGCCGGCGCAGGCTCTGGCACAGAGCGCCACGCCGCCCTGCATCACCCCGGCCGAAGCGCAGAATGTGGTGACCTTCGCCTTGCCAACCGCCGTGCAGGCCGTCGATGGCATGTGCCGCAAGGTGCTGCCGCCCGAAACAGGCTTTGCCGCCACCGCCGAAGCATTGCAAAAGCAGTATCAGCCCGCTTCCGACGCGGCATGGCCCGCCACCCGCGCCACGCTGACCAAGCTGCTGGGCAACAGCGATGACCCGGCCAAGGCTGTGCTGTCCGGTTTCCTCGCCAGCGACGATCCGACCGCGCTGCGCGCCTTCGTCACCGCGGCGGTGGCGGGCAAGCCGATGAAGCCCAAGACCTGCGCGGCGATCGCTCGCGTGCTGCCGCTGATCCAGCCGATGCCCGCGCAGAATATGGCCGGGCTGTTCGAATTCGTGATCGAGGCCATGATCAATGACAAGAAGGAGGGCAAGAAGGAGGGCAAGAAGCCCGGCCCCTTCACCATCTGCCAGGCGCCCGAAGCGGGGCAGTAAAACCGGTCAGCCCGCAAAAAGGCTGGCCGAGACCGGCAGGTGATCCGACAAGGCCAGAGGCTCGGCGCGATAATCGCCGAGCGTCAGGCCCCGGCTGCCCAGAATATGGTCGAAATCCCGCCTTGGCCGCCATGAGGGATAGGTGCGGGGCGAGGCCTCGCCCGGCCCGGCGCCCACCTGCCGGCAAAAGCCCGTCAGCGGCCTGCTGCCTGCGCCGCAGTTGAAATCGCCCATCGCCACCCAATTGGGGGCCTCATCCAGTCTGGTGCGGATCGCCTCCAGCTGCGCCATCTGATCCGCCGCGCCAAGGCTGAGATGCAGGCAGGCCACCCGCAACCTCACCGGCCCTTCGACATCCACGATCAGGCAACCGCGCCCCGCCAGACGCCCGGGCAGCTTCATATCCTCGACAAGGCGCAGCGGCCAGCGGCTCAGGATCGCATTGCCGTGGCGTGAAACCCCCGGCACCACGCGGTTCTGCTGCACAGCCGCATGGCTATGGCCCGAGCCTTGCGCAATCATCTCCACCTGGGAGCGATAGCCCGCCCGCCGCCCGCCCAGATCGACCTCCTGCAGGCAGACGACATCAAAGGGCGTGACCTCACGCGCGATCTGGCCCAGAACGGCATTCTTGGCAGCGGTATGGATGACCTGCCGATGGGCATGCAGCAGATAATCCCGGTAACGCCGCGTGCCGATCCCGGCCTGAATGTTCCATGTGAGGAGTTTCACGAAACTTCATCTTCCATCATGCGTATGACACCATCAAAGCCCCGAAGGAGCCCCCTTGTTCCAGACCTTCCCGACTCTGTCCTATCCGCTGCTGATCCATATCGTGGTGGCAACGGTTCTGTCGCTGCGCGTGCTCTATCGCAAGCTTCAGGTGAACAGTGCCTTGGCCTGGATCGTGGTGCTGATCGCCATGCCGATCGCCGGGCCGGTGCTTTACGTGCTGTTCGGCGCGCCCAGCCTGGGTGAGCGACGGCTGGAACTGGGCCAGCGCATCCGCCGCTTCTACGAAAAGGCCTATGCCATCGCGGGCGCCGATGGCGCCGGTCTCGACGCCATTCCCGAGCCCTTTCCGGCTCTGTCCGCCTCCATCGCGCAGGAAAGCAGCTTTCCGGTCCTGTGCCGCAACCACCAGACGATCCTGACCGATGCGGGCCAGATCCTCGACAGCATGGTGGCCGATATCGACCGGGCGCGCAGCGACTGCTGTCTGGAATTCTACATCATCGATCCACAAGGGCGCGTGGTTTCGGTGCTGGAGGCCGTGTTGAGGGCCGCCGCGCGCGGTGTCGATTGCAAGATCCTGGCCGATGATTTCGGCAGCAAGGGCTTCTTCCGTTCGACCTGGCCCACGCGGCTGAAGGCGGCGGGGGTCAGCGTGCTGCCCTCGCTGCCGGTGGCGGTGATCCGCTCCTTTTCCAAGCGGACCGATCTGCGCAACCATCGCAAGCAGCTGATCTGCGACCGCGCCGTGGCCTATATGGGCAGCTTCAATCTGGTCGATCCGCATCTCTTCAAGGCGGACGCCCATGTCGGCGAATGGATCGATCTGATGATGCGGATCGAGGGCGAGATGGTCGATGCCTTCGCCTGCGTCTTCAACACCGACCATCTGCTCGACAAGCCGGGCGCCGATATCGATGATGAGGCCCTGCGCACCCTGCCCTTCGACAAGCAGCGCCCGCCGCTGCCCGATTGCACATTGCGCATGCAGCTGCTGCCCTCCGGCCCGGAGATGCCAAGGTCCACGATCTATGAATTCATCGTCGCGGCGATCTTCAATGCGCGCGAGCGGGTGCGGATCGTCACGCCCTATTTCGTGCCCGATCAGGCGGTGCTGCTGGCGCTGACTTCCGCCGCGAAACGCGGTGTAAAGGTGCAGATCATCGTGCCGCAGAAGGGCGACAGCCGGATGGCGCAATTTGCCAGCCAGTCCTGCTTCGATGAACTGCTGGGTGCCGGGGTGGAGATCCAGTGCTTCAGCGGCGGACTGCTGCATGCCAAGGCCATGCTGATCGATGAGAACGTCACGCTGTTCGGCACGGTCAATATGGATATGCGCAGCTTCTACCTCAATCTGGAGATGAGCCTGATCCTCTATGAGGCGCAGGTCAGCGCGCAGCTGGATAGCATCCTCGAAGGCTATCTCCGGCACGCCACGCCGCTCAGCAAGGAGAGCTGGGCGCAGCGCCCGGGCCATCGGCGCTTTCTGGAGAACCTGTTTCGGCTGGCCGGACCGCTGCTTTAGGAAGCGACCTCAACCCTTTGATGCATATAGACCACATCGCCATAGATCTTGCGCAGATAGGCGATCAGCGCCTTCTCCGTGACGGGCACATAGCCTCGTGAGGTCCAGAAAGTCTCGGCGCCATTGACCGCCAGCAGATAGATATCGTGCAAGCCATGCTCCACCGCGATGGCCAGCGCCATATCAGCGGCCCTGGCGCCAGCACCGGAGCCCCGGGCACTGGGCAGCAGCGCCAGATCATGGAGATAAAGGCAATCCGCCCCCTGAGGCAGCGGCCCCATCAACTCACCCAGCGGCGGTGGGCCGCCATGGCGCCAAGGGTGAGTGATCAGATAACCCTCAACACCCTGCCCCCGGTCGAACACAAAACAGCCTGACGGAAACAATTCGCGCCGCTCGGCATAGACCTCAAGCGGCTCGGTGTAATCGCCATGGACGGCATCGGAAATCGCCGTGACCGCGTCCATATCCGTTTCCTGCATGGGCCGCCATGTCATGCCGCTGTCTCCTCGCCGGTGAAATTCATCATGCACAATCCACCACTTGGCGCAAAGGGCCGGGCTGGTCTAGGCATGGATGATGATCCGTTCACTTCCTCCTCTCTCCGCATGGTCCTCGGCTCTGATCGCCGCGTTGATCGGCTTTGGCGGCACCATCGCGCTGATCGTTCAGGCCATGAGCGCCATGGGCGCATCGGTGCTGCAGACCGCCTCCGCCGTCACCGCTTTGTGCCTTGGCATCGCCCTTGGCGGAGCGGCCCTGTCATGGCGCTATCGCATTCCTGTTGTGCTGGCCTGGTCCACACCCGGCGCCGCGCTGCTGGCGGCGACGGCAGCGGGCACGCAATGGGCGGCAGCGGTGGGCGCTTTCGTCTGCGCCGCCGTGCTGATGATCCTGCTGGGCGCCATCCCCGCGCTGGGGCGGCTGGCAGAACGCATTCCCGGCGCCATCGCCTCGGCCATGCTGGCGGGCATTCTGCTGCCTTTCTGCCTTGGCCTGTTCAAGGTGGCCGGGGCCGATCCCCTGCTGGTCGGGCTGATCCTGATCGTCTTTCTGGCCGCAAGGCAGCGCCTGCCGCTCTATGCCCTGCTGCTGGCGCTGGGCACGGGCGCGGCGCTCTGCCTGCTGCGCGGCGATGTGAAGGCCCTGCCCCAGGGCGCCACGCTGGGCATCCTGAGCCCTACCATCCCCAGCTTCCAGATCAGCACCATCATCGGCATCGGTGTGCCGCTGTTTCTGGTTACGCTGGTCTCGCAGAACCTGCCCGGGCTTCTGGTGCTGCGCTCGGCGGGTTATCAGCCCAGGCCCGGGCCGTTGCTTTCGATCACGGGGCTCGCCTCGCTGATCGGCGCGCCTTTTGGCGTGCATGGGGTCAATCTTGCCGCCATCACCGCCGCCATCTGCACCAACCCCGATGCCCATCCCGACAAGGACCGCCGCTGGAGCGTGGGGATGCTCTATGCGGCCTGCTATCTGCTGCTGGCGCTGTTCTCGCCGATTCTGGTGCGATTCTTTATGGCACTGCCCCACAGCGTGATCTCGGCGCTGACCGGCCTTGCCCTGATCCCCGCGCTGATCGGCGCGCTCGATGGGGCCATGGCCCGGCATGAGGACCGCGATCCCGCCATCGTCACGCTGCTGGTCACCGCTTCGGGGCTGACCCTGTTCGGGCTGGGGGCCGCTTTCTGGGGGCTGGTGGCGGGGTTTACCGCACTGGGCATCAAGGCCGCACTAAAACGCTAAAAATCCCAAGATGAACGGTAGACATCGGCCTCGCCACACCCCGTTCAACCACACCCTCCTAACCAGGCTTCACACTTGTAAGGAGGGTGTAACATGCGTGTTTGGATCAAGGCAGCATTGCTGACGGCAACATTGGCCGGTTCTCTGGCCACGGCCACCATGGCGAGCGCTCAGGAATGGGGAGGCCCGCCTCCTCCGCCCCCACCGGGATGGGATCGCGGCCCGGGCTGGGATGGCCCGCCGCCCCCTCCCCCGCCGCCCTATGATGGCGACTGGCGTGCCCGCCGCGAATGGCAGTGGCGCCACGAGCAGGAGCGCCGCTATGAATGGGCCCGTCACCGCGAATGGTGCCGCTGGCACGCCTGCTGGTAACGCCTGACAACGCATGGAGAGCCGGCGCCTTCGGGTGCCGGCTTTCGCGCATCTGACCTTCGCCCTCACCCACCGCCATACTGCATCCTGTTAAAAATGTGCAGGAATTGCGCTTGAAGCTGCGCCATGATGCACTCTGTTCCGGGCTCTTACCCCGGAGCCAGCAACAGCGAGCGGCACCACAGGCCTTGGGAGAGAGCTTTTGTCCATCGACACATCCAGACGCGGTTTTATGGCTCTGACCGGCGCGGGCGCCATCGCCGCGCCTGCGCTGAAAGCGGCTGCCGCGCCTGTTGTTCTGGCGATTGAAAATCTGCAGGCCGATTGCCTGCCCGAGCCCCGCGCGCTCCACAGCCAGAAGGTGCGCCTGTCATGGACCCTGCGCGCCGACCGGCGCGGCGTGGCGCAAAAGGCCTATCGCATCGGCGTGGCCAGCACCCCCGAACGCGCCCGAGCCGGCCAGTTCGACCTGTGGGACAGCGGCCGGATCGACAGCCGCCAAAGCCTCGACATTCCCTATGGCGGCGCGGCGCTGGCTTCACGCACGCGCTGTTTCTGGACGGTCACCGTGTGGGACAATCAAGGCCATTCCGCCAACAGCCCACTGGCCAGTTGGGAGATGGGCCTGCTTTCGCCTCAGGACTGGCAGAGCGGCTGGATCGCCGCCGAAACCGCAACCCTGCGCGATGATCGGCTGGCCGGGCTGCGCTGGATGCGCGCCAGTGACGGCACCAACAAGGACGCCCGCAGCTTCCGCCTCGATTTCGATCTGCCCGAAGCCGCGCAACTCACCATCTACAGCTGCGCCAACCGCCCCGCAGAGGCCATACTGGATGAAGCTCCGCTCTCGGTCCGTCAGGATGCCATGCGTTTCGGCCCGCCCCAGACCGATCGCAACCTGCGGCCGGTGCAGGCCGGGCGCCATCATGTCGCCATCACCCTCAAAGCCGATGCCGATGCCGCCGCCAATGCCCCGGCGCCGCATGTCGCTGTGCTGATCCGCGCGACGCTGGCCTCGGGCAAGGTGCTGCACATCACCGGCGACCGGTTGCGCACCGCTCTGGGCAAGCCTGATGATTGGGCCAAAGCCGGTGCCGACACCAGCCACTGGTCACCCGTCACCCCCGATGAGGGCACCGCGCAATTCCCCGGCAATGGCGCCTTCCTGCTGCGCCATCCCTTTACGGCGGCCCGCGCCATCCGCTCGGCCCGGCTCTATGTGGCGGCGATGGGGGCCTATGTGCCCTGGCTCAATGGGCACAAGGTCGGCGATGCGCTGCTCGCCCCGGAATGGACCGATTTCAGCAAGCATGTACTCTATCGTGCCTATGATGTCAGCGATCTGGTCAAGCCCGGCGCCAATGTGCTGGGCGCGCTGGTCGGCGATGGCTGGTATGGCAGCTATATGGCGCCCGCCGGGCGTTATGGCTTTGGTGGAGCGCCCTTGCGGCTGCGCGCCCAGCTGGAGCTTGCCTACACCGATGGCAGCAAGGAGATCATCGCCTCCGATCAGGGCTGGTCGGTGAGCCCTTCGGCCATCCTCTCCTGCGATCTCTATGATGGTGAGGCGGTGGACAGCCGTCTTGAGCAACCGGGCTGGTCCACCACAAGCTTCCATCCCGATCAGCGCTGGGAAGCTGCGCAACCTGTCGAAACACCGGAGGTTACCCTGATCGGGTCCGCCGTTCAGCCCATCGCCTCATCGCTGACAATGCGGCCCAAAACTTTGACCCCGCGCGGCAATGGTTCGGTCGTGGTGGATTTCGGGCAGAATTTCGCGGGCTGGGTGAAGCTGAAAACCAAAGGCGAGGCCGGGCGCCACATCACCCTGCGCTTTGCCGAATTGCTGCGCCCCGATGGCGATGTCGACCAGTCCAACCTGCGCTCCGCCCACGCGACGGACAGCTGGACCCTGCGCGGTGATGCCACCGGCGAAACTTTCGAACCGCACTTCACCTATCACGGCTTTCGCTATGTGCAGATCGACGGGCTTGCCGCCCCGCTCGACACCAGCGATGTCGAGGGGATCGTGATCCACTCCAGCCTGCCCGAAACCGGCACGCTGTCACTGCCGCAATATGTGCCCGAGCGCATGTGGCAGAACGGGCTGTGGAGCCAGCGCTCGAACTTTATGGGCATCCCCACCGATTGCCCCCAGCGCGACGAAAGGCTGGGCTGGATGGGCGACGCGCATGTCTTCTGGGATGCGGCCTGCTTCAACATGGACGCCGCCGCCTTCACCCGCAAATTCATGCGCGATGTGCGCGATGCCCAGCGCAGCGACGGCTCCTTCCCCGACATCGCCCCCAACAATGACCTTGAGCATTTCACCCCCACCGGCTCCTCGCCGGGCTGGGCCGATGCCGGGGTTTTCCTGCCCTGGACCAGCTGGCGCCGCTTTGGTGACACCAGCGTGATCGATGAGCATTGGCAGGCGATGGAGCGCTTTCTCGCCTCGCTCCACACCGCCAATCCGGATCTGCTGTGGAAGAACGGGCGCGGCAATGACTTCGGCGACTGGCTGGCGCTGGACGCCAGGCAGCCGGGCGATCCCACCACGCCCAAGGATCTGATCGGCACCGCCTTCTGGAAAGCGAGCGCCGATGCCATGGCCGATATGGCGCAGGCCACCGGGCGCACCGAAGCGGCGGAGCGCTATCGCAGCCTGTCCGGGGCCATTACGCAGGCCTTTGCCAAGGCCTATGTCCAGAGCGACGGCCATATCGGCAATGGATCGCAGACGGGATATATTCTCGCCCTGAACTTCAACCTGCTGCCCGAAGCACTGCGCAAACCCGCCGCCGATCTGCTGGTGGCCGATATCGCGCGGCGCGGCACGCTGCTTTCCACCGGCTTTCTGGGCACGCCCTACAGCCTCGATGTGCTGGCCGCTGCGGGGCACACGTCGCTGGTCTATGATCTGCTGCTGCGCACCGCCTACCCCTCATGGGGCTATATGATCGACAAGCACGCCACCACCATCTGGGAGCGGTGGAATGGCGACACCGGCGATCTCTCGATGAACTCCTACAACCATTATGCGCTGGGCGCGGTGGCCGGTTTCATGTTCCGCCGCATCGCGGGGATCGATCCTGTCGAGCCGGGTTTTGCGCGCTTTCGCTTCGATCCGGTCTATGATGCGCGCATGCCCTCGGGCGGGGCGCGCTATCAGAGCCGCTCGGGCCTGATCGCCACCGACTGGAAACGGGGCAGCGATGGTGTTTTCACGCTGGATCTCACCGTGCCCGCCAACACGCGCTGCACGCTGCATCTGCCCGCGCGCGATGCCACGCAGGTGAGCGAAGGCGCCCGCCCCATCACCGGGCGGGCAGAGTTCAAGCCTGTGGCGCAAGGGGGCCGAGTGGTCCTCGATGTGGGCTCGGGAACCTATCACTTCCGGGTCGCAAGGGCCGTGTTCAGCTGAGCGCATACACGCCTTCAACAGAGCCACACACACGATGCGGTCACTGTCGCCGCTTTCCCGGCCCCGGAAGCAAGGGAAAGCGGCGCGCCTATATGATCCGGCACCCCAGTCACGCCGCACAACCGCCATCCCCTCGACTGAAAGACCGTCCTGTCGCGATGATCAGCGCCGCAACGCAGCCTGAAACAGATCAATCGCGCTGAAGGGCGCATCGTCGCCGAAAAAGCGGGCAAGGTTGCTGGCGGAACGCTGCGCCACCGGCTGACTGCGCGCAAAAAGCTCATGCTCATAAGCCGCGAGCGCCGCTTCACCATCGCCCGGATGGGCCAGCAGCGCCCCGGCCAGTCGTGCGCCATCCAGCATCGCCAGATTGGCTCCCTCTCCGGCGAAGGGCGACATCAGATGCGCCGCATCGCCCAGCAGCGTCAGCCCGGGCCTGCGCGCCCAGCAATGGTCGACCGGCAGGGCATGGATCGGGCGCAGCAGCGGCTCGATCTCGCTTAGGGTCAGGAAATCGACAAGCCATGGCGCCCATCCGGCAAAATGGCTGGCCAGATCGCCCCGCGCCGTGCCCACATCAGCCTCTGGCAGGTGAAGCGCCGCATAGCCGCGCATCGTGCCATCCCCATGGCGATGCGCCATAATTCCCTTGCCCGGCGCCAGCGCCATCAGCGTTCCCCCGCCGATGGCATCGATCATCGCCTTGTGACGCAAGGCGCCCTCGACGATCCCGATCTCGATAAAGGAGACCCCGGCATAAAGCGGCCCGGCATCTGACAGCAAAGGCCTCACCTTCGACCAGGCGCCATCGGCCCCCACCAGCAGATCGGCCTCGATCCCGGAGCCATGGGCAAAGGCCACCCGATGCCGGGCGCCATCACGCTCCAGAGAAACGGCCTTGTGCCCCCAGCGGATCGTGCCCGGCGGCAGGGAGGCGATCAGCATGGCGCGCAGTTCACCGCGGTCCACCTCGGGGCGGGTGCTGGCCGGATCGCCGGGGTGGTCGAAAAGGACCGTGCCATGCTGATCCACAATGCGCTTGGCATCCTCGCCCGGGCGCACCAACGCGAGGAAGGCATCGTAAAGCCCGGCATCGCGCAGCGCCTGCTGGCCGCTCAGCTCATGGATATCCAGCAGGCCGCCCTGAGTTCTTGCCTCGGGCGATGCCTCCGCCTCATAGATGGTGGCGGGGATGCCGTTCACATGCAGGACCCGGGCAAGCATCAAGCCGCCCAGCCCCGCACCGATGATGGCAATGTCATCTTTCATGTCAGCGCTCCAACTGTGTCGCCCGCGCCGGTGAGCGCAGGCTTTGGAAGACGCTGGCCGAACCATGCCCGAAGCATGGCTGGCGTATCCTCGAAGGCAGGCCGCCTCCGTTTTTCGCGATGGAAGCTCCTATAACGCCTTTCCCCGCCCGGCGCAACGCGGCTAACGCCGGCGCGAGACCACCAGCCCGGAGGACAGCGGCACCACCAGCAACCCCGCCGCCAGCATCCAGAAGGCCGCCTTCAGCCCGGCATGCTGAGCGATAAAGCCGATCAGCGCCGGGCCCAGCAGAATGCCCGCATAACCCGTGGTGGTCATCACCGCGACGGCCAGATGGCCCGGCATCACCGTCTGAGCGCCCGCCGCCCGGAAATAGACCGGCACGATGTTGGCCGCGCCCAGCCCGATCAACACAAAACCCGACAGCGCCAGCCCGGCGAAAGGCGCGCTCAGCAACAGGGCAAAACCGGCGATGGCCACCACGCCGCCGCCCATCAGCGCGGCACGGTCGCCGATGCGGGCCGTCAGCGCATCGCCCGCGAAACGCCCCGTCGTCATGGCGATGGCAAAGAGCATATAGCCAAGGCCCGCATGCTTCACGCTCAGCAGGCCCAGATCGGTGACGACCAGCGCGCCCCAATCCAGCAAGGCGCCCTCGGCCAGAAAGGTCACCGCCGCCAGCCCGCTCAGCACCAGAACGATGCCGCGCGGCACGGCGAAATGGCTTTCCTCACCCTCGGGACGGGTCCGCAGCAGGCGTGGCGCCATCAGGACAATGGCAAGGAGGATGAAGGCCGTGCTGATCATCGTACCGGCCACCGCGCCCGTCCCCAGCGAGAGGCAGGCGGTCATCGTCGCGGCCCCGGCAAAGCCGCCGATGCTGTAGAGCCCGTGAAAGCCGGAGAGCAGCGGCTGCGGCGCATCGCGCTCCACCTCGATCGAATGCACATTCATGCCCACATCCAGCACGCCCATCGATGCGCCGAACAGCAACAGAGCAAGGGCGAGCAAAGCCGTCGAAGGCGCCGCGGCCAGACAGGGCAGCAGCAGCATCACCCCGGCCCCGCCCGCCAGAATCACCGGCCTTGTGCCAAAGCGGGAGGTCAGCGTGCCCGAGACCATCATCGCCGCCACCGAACCGCTGCCCAGGCACAGCAGCAAGAGGCCCAGCGTGGCATCGTCCAGCCCCAGCCGCGCCTTGGCGAAAGGCACCAGCGGCGCCCAGCAGGCAATGGCAAAACCCGCGACAAAAAAGGCCAGCCGCGTGGCAAGGCGGGTGGCAGGCGTGTCGGCGCCGGTCTTTGTGATGGTTTGCACGGTCATTCGACTGCCATGGCCGCCCTCGCCCGTCTTGAACAGACCTATCTGAGCAAACTCATGGCCGGGCGGCCTTGTCCGCGCGATGGCCCGAGTCACCCGCGCGGACCTATGGCCCCGGCCCTCCATTCCATCGGCAGATCCTCACAATCAGGAGAGCCGTCATGAGCCGTGTCCTTATCCTTGCCACCGATGGCTTTGAACAGTCGGAACTCACCGGCCCGCGCGATGCGCTCCATCAGGCGGGCATCGAGACGGTGGTCGCCAGCCCAAGGCCGGGCGAGATCAAGGGCTGGCAGCACACCGATTGGGGCGACAGCGTGGCGGTGGACCAGACGCTCGATGAGGTGAATGAGGGCAGCTTCGATGCTCTGGTGCTGCCCGGCGGCCAGATGAACCCCGACAAGCTGCGGCTGGAACCCAAGGCCATCGCACTGGTGCAGAGCTTCGCCCGGGCGGGCAAGCCGGTGGCCGCGATCTGCCATGGGCCCTGGCTGCTGGCCGAAGCCAATGTTCTGCAGGGGCGCACCGTCACCAGCTGGCCCTCGATCCGCACCGATCTGCGCAATGCGGGGGCTCAGGTGGTGGATCAGGCGGTGGTGGTCGACGGCAATCTGATCACCAGCCGCAAGCCGGACGATATTCCGGCCTTTTCCAAAGCCGTGATCGCGGCCTTGCAGGAAAGCGCGGCGGCCTAGCTTCAAGGCCCGGCCGCCGCACCTCCGGAGAGGGCATCAACGCGTCTTCAGGGCGTAATCGACGGTCTTGCCGGTCTGCATGCGCCGGGCCAGCTGGGTCTGGCGCAGGTCTGACAGCTGCTGATAGCCCTGCTGACGCGCGGTGTTGGCGCAGGCGGTGGCCTGAAGGTTGAACCCGTCGGGATCGGGCAGACCGGCGCATACGCTGCGCGCCGCCCCGCTGATCCGGCGCCGGGCCAGAGCCTCACCCTTTGGCGTGGTCACATCCACGCCCGCAAGGTTGATCTCCAGACGCGGCGCGCGATCGGGGTCCTGGTTCAGATCCTGCGCCGCAACCGGGGAAGCGGCGGCCACCATCAGGCCAGAAAACAGAGCGCAGCGGGCAAAAAAGCTCATTCTGTAGGTCATGGTCGATCTCCTGAGTTGGGGGTTACGGAGGGCTTCGATCCCGGTTTCCGTCTGACGCAGGCGCAAAGAGGCGTTCCGTCAGCGCAGGTGGCAGCGGAAAACAGGGCAATTCAGTCTGAAAGCGGGTCTATCGGGGGCCCGTCCGGGAGGTGAAACCGGACGGGCCGACGTATCGAGACAGGCGATGGGCTCTCCGGTCCGCCTCGATCGTCAAAGGGTCAGTCGTTGCGTTCCATGGCGGCGGCGCGGCGCGCGGCCTGTGCTTCGCGGCGGGCCTCGGCCGCCTCCGCCAGGGCCTGGCGGCGAGCGTGATCGGCCTCCGCCAGAGCCTCGCGCCGGGTCTGTTCGGCCTCACGTCGAACCTGATCGGCCTCCGCCAGCGCCTGACGCCGGGCGTCCTCGGAGTCGCGGCGGGCCTGTTCCGATTGGCGGCGGGCCTCGGCGGTCTGGGCCAGCGCTTCCTGCCGGGCCTGCCGGGCGATGGCCTGAGCGTCGATCCGCGCGGCGGCAGCCTGAGCCCGGCCTTCGGCGGCGGCGGTCAGCCCCTCGCTGCGGGCGCGCTCGGCATCGCGCATGGCCTCGGCGCGGATGCGGGCGATGTCGGCGCGGGAGAGCTGTCCATCCTCGCGGTTGCCGATATAGGGCGGCGCGGGCGGAGCCGGGGGCGCAGGCGGGGCCCAGCCCGAAGGCGGTGCCGGAGGCGCAGGCGGCACGGGCGGCTCGGGCGACATGACGGAGACGCCATCGCTCGCGCCATCGCTGATCACCGTGGTGCGATGGCCGTTGCTGGCGGCAAGATGGATATGGGTGTGGCGGCCATTGGTGCCCACGACCTCGATGGTGGTGTTGCCGTCGCCATCGCAGCTGCGGGTTTCCACCGTGCCGTCAGGATGAACGATGCGGGTCGTGGTGATGTGCGAGGACGAGGGCGTTTCGGCGGCATGGGCAAAGCTGACCAGCGATGCGGCGACGGCCAGCGTGGCAATGCCCCCCAGCCCGGCCACCCTGATCCGCGAGCGGCGCAGCAGGTCGGCGGGGGCCGCATCCAGCACCTGATGCACGCGGCGGCTGAGACCATGGCCGGCAGCCATGCCATTGGCGGGCAGCAGGCGCGTGCCATTTTGCCCCATGAAATTCCCGGCAAGGCAGGTCATCAGCGTTTCGGCATAATCGGTGGGCGCGCAGCGGGTCAGCGCCTGAGCGTCGGCGGCTTCCTCGCAATGCTGGACCAGCGCGCGGGTCAACACCCAGACCAGCGGGTTGAACCAGAACAGCGCGACCGCCACCCGCGCGCCCATCAGCGCCAGCCAGTCGGCACGGGCGATATGGGCGGCCTCATGAGCCAGAATGGCGCGGGCATCGCCGGGGCGCCGGGCGCTGGCCGGGTCGATCAGAATGGTGGGATGGCGCAGACCCCAGCTGAGCGGCGCGCTGACCTTCTCGCTGACCACCAGCCGCGTGCTGGCGGGCGCACCGGACAGCTCCAGCGCTTCCTGCCATGGATGGTCCTGCAAAGGCTGCGCGCGGCGCGTCCAGCGGCTCAACAGCGTCACGCCGAGCAGCAGGCGGCCCAGCAGCGCTGCCGCGCCCAGCCCATAGGCCAGCATCAGCAGCGTGGAGAGCGCGATGGTGGGGCGCGTCACCGGCGGCACGGCTTGCGGCAGGGCCTTATAGGGCCGCGCCACGGTCTGGGCGGTGTCAACCGGCTCGGCGGCGGGGGCCGGCATCAGCCGTTCCAGCGCATGCGGTATCGTCAGGCTGACGCGCGGCAGCAGCGGCATTGCCAGCAGCAGCGCAAGCGCCAGCTTCAGCCAGGCCGCGCGATCAAGCGGCGAACGGCGGCGCAGCAGCCACAATCCGCCCAGCCCGAGCGCCGCACCCAGCGTCGATTGAGCGGCAAGGCCGCTCAGCAGGGCGGCGGTCACGACTGCTTCTCCGCTTCGGCGGCAGCGTTCCTGGCGGCGCGGGCCCGAGCCTGTGCCAGCGCTTCTTCCAGCGCCTCCAGCTCGTCTTCATCGGCGCTGCGCGACATGCCCAGCAGCGCGGTGGCGGCGCTGATCGCGGAGCCTTCGAAAAAGGTCTTCACAAACTGGCTGAGCGCCGAGCCGCGCACCTGCTCCACCGCCTGGGTCGGGCTGTAGAGATAGACGCCGTCCTGCTCGACATGATCGACCAGCCCGCGCCCTTCCAGACGGCTGAGCAAGGTGCGCACCGCCGAGGAGCCCGGCGCATCGGCCATGCGGGCGCGCACGGCGGCGGCGGTGATGGGGGCGGCAGCGCAGAGAATTTCGAAGACCTCGCGTTCCCGTCGTGGCAATTTGGGACTCATGATGCTCTCCTCGCTTCTGGCCTCGAGTCTTGCTACATTTGTAGCGTGCTACAATTGTAGCGCATGCGCAAGAGGGAAATGCACGGCATGACCTTCGGGCAAAGCAGCATGCCCCCTCCCATCCGCCCGGCGCTCCATTTCGTGGGCTTTCGCGGCGAGGAATATTGGAGCGCGGTGAAGGTCTGGGGTGTGCCGGATTTCATCCATATCGGCTGGGACCGCTATGCCATCCATGCCATCGACCCTTGCGATACGGTAATTTTCGCGAAGGGCGACTGGACTCAGGAGCCCAATGCCTATGGCTATCCGGATATGAAGCGCGGGCCGCTGCATCTCTATGACTGATGCCATCGGTCATGCTGCGGTCATGTCGGACGGGGCAGATGTCCCCACATCCTTCGGGAGATCGATGCATGCCTGATCGCCGCGCCTTTCTTGGTCAAGCCGCCGCCTCGCTGGCCGGGCTGTATGCCGGGCCTGTGCTGGCCGCCGACTCGGGGTTTGTGCCTTTGGGGCAGGTCGCGCGGGCGCATGGACTGCAGTTCGGCTTTGCGCTCGATCCGCGCCGCCTGAGCGATGCGCGCTATGCGGCGTTTGTGGCGCAGCAGGCCTCGCTGGTGGTTCCGGAAAATGCGCTCAAATGGGCGGCCACCCATCCCGCGCCCGACCATTATGATTTCGGCCCCGCCGATACCATCGCCAGCTTTGCCCGCTCGCATGGCATTGCGATGCGCGGCCATACGTTTTGCTGGCACCGCTCTCTGCCCGCATGGGTGACGCAGACGGTCACCCGACAGAACGCCGAGGCCGTGCTGGTCGATCATATCCAGACGGTGGCCGGGCATTATCGCGGCATGATCCACTCCTGGGATGTGGCCAATGAAGTGATCAATCTGGCCGACAACCTCCCCGGCGGCTGGCGTGACTGTTTCTGGCACCAGATGCTGGGGCCAGCCTATGTCGAGATCGCAGCCCATGCCGCACATCAGGCCGATCCGGGGGCGCTGCTCTGCTACAATGACTATGGGCTGGAGAGCGACAGCGACAAGGCACAGGCCAAGCGCAAGGCCGTTCTGGCGATGTTGCAAGGGCTGAAACAGCGCGGCGTGCCGATCGGCGGGCTGGGCCTTCAGTCGCATCTGCGCGCGGGCGGATCTGACAGCTTTGGGCCGGGGCTGGCGCAATTTATCCAGGAGGTGCGCGGCCTTGGCCTGACCGTGCTGATCACCGAACTCGATGTCGATGACAGCAAGCTCGATCCGGCGACCAGCGACGGCGTGGTGGCCGGAGTCTACAAGCGTTATCTCGATCTGGTGCTGGGCACGGGCGCCGTTTCCGCCGTGCTGACCTGGGGCGTGTGGGACACGCCGCATTACACCGCCGCCACGCCGGGCCAGAGCGGCCCCATGGCGCAGCGCCCGCTGGCCTTTGGCCCCGATGGCAGCTTGAAGGATGCCAGTTGGGCCGTCGAGCATTGCCTGATGCGGGCGCGCAAGGTGTGATGGGACCTGTCCTACACGGCCCCTCTGCGGGACAATGGCGGTCAACAGTCGGAGTCGCATGGTGGATCGCCCGCTACGGTGCCCCTGCCCTCGCTCCGGCTTTCCATGGGGGCGTTTCACCCTGCAAAGCGCTGATCGCGGTTGGGTTTTTCCATCGCTCAGGGCAGAGTGGAAGATGCTCCGATACCGCGCCTATCCCTTTCAAACTTAAGGGACTTGGGCAGCATGACCACGACCCGTATGTTCCAAAGAACAAGGAGGCAGACCATGGCCGATCTCACCCAGCCGCTCGCCGGAAGCCATCGCGACGCGCCCAGGGATATGCGCTCCATCGGGCGTGTGCCTGCTGACGAGCAGATCGCTGTCAGCCTCTATATCCGGCCCGTTGATGGTGCGATGGAAGGCGCAACGGACCGCGCCGCCCTGCATGCCGCACGCAGCACCGAGCATGCCGATGATATCGCCGCCATCGAAGCCTTTGCGAAAAGCCATGGCCTGACGGTGGCCGAATGCTGCCCCGAACGCCGCCTGATCCGCCTGAGTGGCCCGGCCTCTGCCGTGGAGCAGGCCTTCGGCACGCAGCTTCATCACTATGAGGGCCATGGCCAGACCTGCCGGGGCCGCCATGGCGCGCTGCATGTGCCCACAGATCTGGCCGGGCGGATCACTGCCGTGCTGGGGCTCGACACGCGCCCCATCGCCACGCCCAAGATCGTGCCGCACAAAGGCCCGACGCCACCTGCGGGCTTTTTACCGACCGATGTGGCCAGGCTTTATGGCGTCAGCGGCGTGGATGCCTCGGGCCAGTGCATCGGCATCATCGAATTGGGCGGCGGCTACACCGATGCCGACAATCAGGCCGCCTTCAAGGCGATGGCGCTGGCGGTGCCGCCCATTGTGGCCGTTGGCGTGGATGGGGCCAGCAACGATCCTTCCGACACCAGCGGCGCCAATGGCGAGGTGGCGCTCGATATTCAGGTGGCGGGCGGCGCGGCGCCGGGGGCCAAAATCGCGGTCTATTTCGCACCCAACACCGATCAGGGCTTTGTCGATGCCATCACGCAAGCCGTGCATGATCAGGACAACGGGCCCAGCGTGCTGTCCATCAGCTGGGGCTCGGCGGAGAGCGGCTGGACCCAGCAGGCCATCGCCGCGATGGGGCAGGCCTTCAAGGATGCCGCGCAACTTGGCGTGACGGTCTGCGCCGCCTCCGGCGATGGCCTCGCCACCGATGGGGTGAGCGATGGCAAGGCCCATGTCGATTATCCGGCCTCCGATCCCTTTGTGCTGGGCTGCGGGGGCACGAAGATCACCGCCTCGGCCGATGCCATCACGGGCGAAACCGTGTGGAACAGCAATGGCGGCGGCACCGGCGGCGGGGTCAGCACGCTGTTTGCCCTGCCCGGCTATCAGGACAAGGCGGGCGTTCCCCCCGCCAGCGACAAGAGCGGCGGGCGCGGCGTGCCCGATGTCTCGGGCGATGCCGATCCTGACAGCGGCTATCGCATCATCACCGATGGCCAGACCGGGATCATCGGCGGCACCAGCGCGGTGGCGCCTTTGTGGGCGGGAATCGTGGCCGGGCTGAACGCCGGTCGCAAGGCGCCGCTGGGGCAGATCCATGCCCAGCTTTATGGCGATCCTTCGGCGCTGCGCGACATCGTCAGCGGCAACAACAAATCAGGCAGCATCGGTTTCGAGGCCGCCAAGGGCTGGGATGCCTGCACCGGTCTGGGCTCGCCCGATGGCGCTAAGCTCAAGACATTGCTGTCATAAAAACGCCATAACAGAACTGTCACATCCGGGCGCTATCGGCGGGCGGTTTCATGTCTCCCGCCCGAGGACCGCCCCATTGCAACTCCTGCTTGTCGAGGATGACCCGCTGATCGCGCAGGAGCTGACCGGCAGCCTGAGCACGCTGGGTCATGACTGCACCCATTGCGCCACCGGAGCCGGAGCCATCGGCGCCTTTGCGCAAGGGTCTTTCGACGCGATCATCCTCGACCGCATGCTGCCCGATCTGACCGGCACCGGCCTGCTCGACCATCTGCGGGCGCGCGGGCCCTTGCCGCCGGTGCTGATGCTTTCGGCTCTGGGCAGCGCGCGGGACAAGGTGGAGGGGCTCAACGCCGGGGCCGACGACTATCTGGCCAAACCCTATGATATCCATGAATTGAACGCCCGGCTTTCCGCGCTGACGCGGCGCGGGGCGCAGGTGCATGGCGATGCGATCACCCTCTCCATCGGGCGGCTCAGCCTTGATGCGGCCAATCACAAAGTGCGCTTCGGGACGCAACAGGCGCATCTCAACCGCGTGGAATTTTCGCTTCTGCTGTTCCTGATGCGCCATGCCGACAAGCTGGTCACCCGCGCCATGCTGCTGGAAGGCGTGTGGAGCTATGCCTTCCAGCCGGTGACCAACATTGTCGACACCAACATTTCGCGTTTGCGTCGGCGGCTGCAGGAACTGGGCTGCGACCCCATCATCACACGGCGTGGCGAGGGTTACATGCTGATGAGCGACGAATGCGTCTGATCGACACCCTGCGCCAGGGCGAGCCGCGCATTGGCCGCCTTTCGCTGCGCATCGGCGCGGCGGTGGCTCTGGGCATGGTGCTGACGGCGCTGATCGTGCTGACGCTGACCAGCCTGCAATTCTCGCGCGATCTGGATGCCTCGCTCTTCAAGGAGATGGGCAAGCTGATGCCGGAAGGCGCCCCGCGCGACACTGCCTCCGTGGCGGATCGTGTGGTGAGGCGGGCGGCCTCGCGCTCCACCTCGATGAAGATTGCGCTGCTTTACGATGCCTCGGGCCGCCGCATCGTGGGCCGCGTGGACCTGCCCCTGCAGCGCGACGGCGTGGTGACGCTGAGCTACCGCGACGGCGATTCCAAGCCCAAGGATGGCCGCGCCTACACCATCCGACTGCCCGATGGCGCGCATCTCACCGTGCTGCATCACGATGAGATGAAGGAGGTGGTGCAGCATATGCTGCCTGCGCTGGTGGCCTGTCTGGCGCTGTCTGGCGCCGCGATGGGCATTTTCGCCAGCCGGGCGATGGCGCGGATGATCGCCGCGCGTCTGGCGCTCACCCGTGCCACTGCCGATGCCATTGCGGCGGGGGATCTCTCCAAGCGCATCCCTGTCGCAGGCATGGAGGGCATCTTCGCCGCTCAGGCCGACAGCTTCAACAGCATGATCGCCCGCATGGAGGAAATGGTGGAAGGCCAGCGTCATTTCGCCAGCCATCTGGCGCATGATCTGCGCACGCCGCTCACCCGCCTGCGCGCTCTGCTGGGGCGCGAGGTCGAGGATGCGGAAGACTTCGCCGCCATGCGCCTTGCCGCCGAGCGCGAATGCACCGCGATCATCGCCACCTTCGAGGCCATGCTGCGCCTGTCCGAAATCAAGGCCGGGCGCCATGATGCCCCGCGCGAGCCGCTGCCTCTGGCCGAATTGCTGGAGGATGTGGGCATCACCATGGAGGCGGTGCTGATGGAGGCCGATTGCGCGCTGGCCATCGGGCCCTTCGCCCCGGCCACGGTGGTGGGAGACCGCAGCCTGCTCCAGCAGCTTTTCGTCAATCTGCTGGAGAATGTGGCCCTGCACACCGCGCCAGGCACCAAGGCCCGCCTCGCCCTGCGCCGCGAGGGCAACGAAGCCGTGGTCACGCTGGCCGACGATGGCCCCGGCCTGCCCGAAGCCGACCGTGCCCGGGTGCTCCGACCCTTCGAGCGTGGCAGAGTGGCGACCTCCTCACGCGGCAGCGGGTTGGGGCTGGCGATTGCTCAGGCGATTGTGCGCTTTCACGATGGCAGCTTGCGACTGCTGGACGGGGCGCCGGGGATGATCGTGGAATTGCGCTTTCCCGCCCAGCCTCTGGCCGAAACAACCGCTCCATCCGTGCTGAAAACGGCGGAAACCGCCAACCTTGCAAGCTTGTCATCTTTGGCCGGGGGTTCTGTCATACCGCTCACCTAGGCGACCTTCCAACCCCTTCTGGAAGGTTCCTCCATGCGCTGTTCGATCCTGTTATCCGCCACAAGCCTGCTTGCCGTCGCCACACCGGCGCTGGCCCAGACCGCGCCCGCTGACACTGACGACAATTCCCGCGCGATCACCGTCATCGCCACGGCGCTGCCGCTGGCGCCATCGTCCATGCCGCTCAATGTCACGCAGCCCACATCGGTGATTCAGGAAGGCTTTATCGCCAACAACATCGCCCCGCTGGCCAGCATCGATGACATCATCAAGTTCCAGCCCAGCGTCTGGAGCGAAAACCCCAACGGCCCCGGCATCGGCAAGGCCGAGACGATGGCGATCCGCGGCTTTCAGGATGGCCAGTACAACGTCACCTTCGATGGCATTCCCTTCGGCGATTCGCAGGATCTGCATCACACCACCTCCTCGCTGTTCATCGCCCATGCGCTGCAGCAGGCGCAGATCGATCGCGGCCCGGGCTCGGCCAGCACCATCGGCAAGGCCACGTTTGGCGGCACGGTGGGCTTCCTCTCGAAAGACCCGCTCGATCACTTCGATGTCGATGCCTATGGCACGGCGGGCAGCTGGAACACCTTCGCCGGCGGCGGTCGTGTCGACACCGGCAACATCGGCGGCTTCCGCATGTTCCTCGAAGGGCAGCATGAGCAGACCGATGGCTATCTGACGGGCTCGAACGAGAAGCGCACCAATGTCATCGGCAAGGCGATCTATGACGTCAGCCCGACCACGAAGCTGACCGCGCTGGGCAGCTGGAACCGTGAGAACCAGTACACCACGCAAGGCGCCACGCTTCAGCAGTACGCCCAATATGGCAACAATTACGGCCTGTGCTACAACACGGCGGCGATGTGCTATTATGGCTATCAGCCCAGCCGTTACGAGACCGACTTCGAATATATTCGCCTCGAAACGCAGATCGGCCCGGTCAAGATCGACAATCAGGTCTACCATAACGGCTTCGTCCATGACTACACCGAGTCGAGCGACGCCTCTGACACCAACGTGGCCGACAATGGCGTAACCTTCTACAGCCCCACCAAGATCGGTTCGAAGGTCGCCACCTATGCCAGCGACATCAAGGGCAAGTTCACCGACGCGGTGGTCAGCACCTGGGGCGATACGCTGCGCTTTGCCGTCAACACCAAGATGGCCGACATCAAATGGGGCGTGTGGTTCGATTCCCAGCATGACGACCGCTTCTCCGAAACCGTCGACATTTCGCAGGGGGCCATCCCCGTCACCGGCAAGACGGGCACCGCCTATTCCTATATTTACGAAGACAAGGGCACGACGTGGCAGCCCTATCTTCAGGTCGACCTGCATCCCATCGAAGGCCTGACCATCAACCCCGGCATCAAATACACCAATTACAAGCGTGATCTCAACGCCACGCTCAACAAGAATGGCCCGAATGGCCTCACCAGCATCACCTATGATGCATGGCAGCCCTCGATCGCCGCGAACTATCGCCTTGCCGAGGGCTGGTCAGCCTATGCGCAGGTGGCGCGCGGTTTCCTTGCGCCGCCGATTGCCGTCTTCCAGGTGCAGGACCCCACGCAGCTCAAGCCCGAACTGACGTGGAACTATCAGGTCGGCACCGTGATCCACGGCAAGCACTGGAGCCTCTCGGCTGACGGTTACTACATCGATTTCAGCAACTTCCTCTCGCCGCAGACCACCATCGTGGGCGGCACGGCGGAAAGCAGCTATGTCAATGCAGGCGGCGCCATCTACAAGGGTCTGGAATTCGAAGGGCAGTATGTGCTGGCCAAGGGCCTGTCCTTCTATGGCAATGCCACGCTGAACTCGGCCAAATACAAGGGCACCGGCGCCACGCTGGAGGAAGCCCCCAAATGGACCGCCGCCACCGGCATCATTTACGAAAACAAGCACGGCCCCTTCGGCTCGCTGATCGGCAAATGGATCGGCCCGCGCTATGGCAATGACAATGGCAATGTCGCCATCACCGCCGGCTATCTCAACGGCAACACCGCCATCGCGGCAGGCACCATCGACGATCCCACCAGCCATATCGGCACCACTTTCTCCGCCGATCTGGCCGCGGGCTGGCATTTCGACAAGGTCTATGGCCCGCTCCATCAGGTGACCGCCTCGATCAAGGTCGGCAATCTGTTCAACAGCCATCAGGTGACGGATTATGCCGGCACCCAGTCGGCGGTGCAGAGCGGCCAGCAGGCGGCCTACAACCTCTATTGGCGCCAGCCGGGCCGCAGCATTTTCTTCAATCTGGAAGCGCATATCTGATGGGGCGCGTTCTGACATCCTCAATGGTGGCACTGGCGGCGCTGATGGCGCTGCCGGTGGCCACCGGCTCTGCCCTCGCCGCCGAAAGCGCACCGGGCTGGACGCTCGACCGCGTGGTGGTGGTGATGCGCCACGGCGTGCGCCCGCCCACCAAGGCTGATCCCCTGCCGCAAGCCATGGCGCCCGCGCCCTGGCCGACATGGGATGTGAATTGGGGCGAGTTGAGCCATCATGGCGAGAAAGCCGTGGCGCTGCTGGGCACCTTTGACCGGGCCAGCTACGCGCCGCTGCTGGGCACCGGCTGCCCCACGATCCATGCCGTGGCCGATACTGACCAGCGCACGGTGCGAACCGCTGAGGTCTATGTCGCGACGCTGCTGCCCGGCTGCACGGTGAGCGTGGAACACAAGGGGCAGAGCGAAAGCGATCCCCTGTTCCAGCCCTTCGAGAGCGGCAGCACCCTGCTCTCGCCCGAACAGACGCTGGCGGCGGCCAAGGGCGTGTTGCCGCGCGGCGGGGCTTTGGCGCTTGATCGCGATCTTGCGCCGCAATGGGCCATGATCGACCGCATCCTCCAATGCCATGCCGCTGCCTGCATCGCCGCCAAACCCACGGCCTTGAGCGCGGGCGAAGGCAAGGTGAAGCTGGCGGGCGCGCTGGGTCTGGGCGGCAGCTTTTCCGAAACGCTGGCGCTGGAATATGCCGATGGCAAGCCGATGAGCGAGGTCGGCTGGGGCCGCGCCAGCCGCGCGCAGATCACCAGCCTGCTGATGCTGCATGCTCAGGAATTCGCGGTGACGGCGCGCCCTGCTGCCATCGCCCGCGCCGGTTCCGCCAGACTGCTGGGCGACGTGGCAACGGCGCTGGCCAGCCCGCAAGCCCCGGCGTTCAGCCTGTTTGTCGGCCATGACGGCAATCTGGCGCTGATCGGCGGCGCTTTGGGTCTGCACTGGCACGCCGCCCAATTCGCCCCCGACGATCCGCCCCCCGGTGGCGCTCTGATCTTCGAGCGCTGGCACAATGCTGCAGGCCGCTATCGCCTGACGGTACGCTTCCGCGCCCAGAGTCTCGACGAGATGCGCAACCTCACCCCGTCCGGGCCGAAATCTGTGCAGACGCTGCCTTTCGCCGCCTGTTCAGAGACCAATGACTGCGATGCCGAAGGCCTGCGCAAGGCCTTGTCGCCCCAATAAATCATGCGGGGAGGAAGGTTCATCCCCCTCCCCGCACCGCGACAAGTATGAAAACTTGTAAAGCACAGCATTGTGATGCTGCAGACTCCCACAACACATGGCACAGTGAGCATAAGGCGCCCCCAAATCCTTTCGCCAAGGACTTCACTTATGCCACTGACCAACAGACTGACCGCAGAACTCTTCGGCACCTTCTGGCTTGTCTTCGGAGGATGCGGCAGCGCGGTGCTTGCCGCTGCCTATCCTGCTCTGGGGATTGGCTTTACCGGTGTCGCCCTGGCCTTTGGCCTGACGGTTCTGACCATGGCCTATTCCATCGGCCATATTTCGGGCTGCCATCTCAATCCGGCGGTGACGGTCGGCCTGTGGGCTGGCGGGCGCTTCCCTGCGCGTGACATCATTCCCTATTGGATCGCCCAGCTGATCGGCGCCACCGTGGCCGCCTATCTGCTGCTGCACATCGCGCAAGGCGCTCCGGGCTTCGAGCTTGGCCCCAAGGGCCTTGCGGTCAACGGCTATGGCCCGCAATCGCCCGGCGGCTATTCGCTGGAATCCGGGCTTATCATCGAGATCGTGCTGACATTCGGCTTTCTGGTCGTCATTCTGGGCGCGACGGACACGCGTTCACCCTCGGGCTTTGCGCCGATTGCCATCGGACTGGCGCTGACGCTGATCCATCTGATCAGCATTCCGGTCACCAACACTTCGGTCAATCCGGCGCGCAGCACCGGCCCCGCGCTGCTGGTCGGCGGCCTTGCGCTGAGCCAGTTGTGGGTGTTCTGGATCGCGCCGATCATCGGCGCCCTGCTGGCCGGTGGCTTCTACCGCCAACTCGCCCCGCAGCCCCTGCCGCCCGCCATCAGCGGCGAACCTCTGTAACCACACGCGAGGGGCTAGATATCCCCCAGCCCCTCCAACTCGCGATCATGCGCGCCCAGTTGCACGAACTGGTCGAGCAGCCATGAGGCAGCGGGGCCCGGCGGCGTATCGCGCCGCCACACGCCCGCAAAACGATAGGTCCCGCCCGGATGATCGGGCATATGCAGCTTGACCAGAGTGCCTGCCGCCAGATCGCCCTCGATCATATGCTGCGGCATATTGCCCCAGCCGATACCCTCGCGCAGCAGAGCATGCTTGGCGCCCAGATCGGCCAGACGCCAGGTGCGCGGGCTCATCACCGAGAAATCCTGACCCTCGGTAAAGCGTGAGCGATCGGTCAGCACCAGCTGCACATAGTCACGCCCCGCGCCCGGCGCGATATGCTCCATAAGCCCAAGCGGATGATCGGGCGCCGCCACCGGCACCATCGGCACCGATCCGGCGCTGATCGCCTCGATGCCCTTGACCCCCGCCGCCAGAGGCCCCGAAATCCCGACCACCGCCGTGCGATCCAGCACCATGGAGGGCACCGCGCCCAGCGCCTCTGTATGCAGGCGCAGCTGCACGGTGGGATACATTTCACGGAAGCCGCGCAGCACGCGCCCCAGCCTTTCGGCGGGCAGCATCACATCCACCGCCAGATCGACCTCGGCCTCCAACCCGTCGAGCAGGCCTTTCACCTTGGCGCGCAGCCCATCCATGCCCTGATGGATCGCGCGTGCCTCGGCCAGCAGGGCGCGCCCCGCCGTGGTCAGCACCGGCTTGCGTGAGCCTTCGCGCTCGAACAGCATCACGCCCAGCTGGGTCTCCAGATTGACCACGCCATAGCTGATCACCGAGACGGCGCGCCCAAGCTGGCGCCCGGCGGCGGCGAAGCTGCCCGCATCCACCACGGCCAGGAAAATGCGCAACTGATCGAAGGTGGGCGTACCGGGATCACTCATCATTCAACTTTCTGGAACATTTTGAACATCTTTATGCTGGTTTCCTGCAATATCCGCAAGGGCTAATCAGGCATCAGCAGACGCCAAGCGGCAGTTCTGAAACGCTTTTACCCCCAATCAGGAGACCCGACATGCCCTTCATCACCACCACCGACGGCACCGAGATTTTCTACAAGGACTGGGGCGCGAAGGATGCCCAGCCCATCGTCTTCCACCATGGCTGGCCGCTCAGCAGCGACGACTGGGATGCGCAGATGATGTTCTTCCTTGCCAAGGGCTACCGCGTGATCGCCCATGACCGCCGGGGCCATGGCCGCTCGACGCAGGCCGCCACCGGCCATGACATGAACACCTATGTCGCCGATGTGACCGCCCTGACCGATGCGCTGGATCTGAAAAACGCCATCCATATCGGCCATTCCACCGGCGGCGGCGAAGTCGCGCGCTATGTGGCTCAGGCCAAGCCGGGCCGGGTCGCCAAGGCGGTGCTGGTCAGCGCGGTCTCGCCGATCATGCTGCGCGGCGAAAGCAATCCTGACGGCGTGCCGATGGAGGTCTTCGACGGCATCCGCGAGCAGGTCGCCACCAACCGCAGCCAGTTCTTTTACGACTTCACCCTGCCCTTCTTCGGCTACAACCGCGAGGGCGCGCAGGTGAAGGAAGCGGTGCGCCTCAACTGGTGGCGCCAGGGCATGAACGGCGGCGCGCTGGCGCATTATCTGGGCATCGCGGCCTTCTCGGAAACCGACTTCACCGCCGATCTGAAGGCCATCACCGTCCCCACGCTGGTGATGCATGGCGAGGACGACCAGATCGTGCCTTTCGAGACCACCGGCAAGCTGGCCGCGCAGATCGTGCCCGGCGCTCAGCTGAAGGCCTATCCCGGCTATCCGCACGGCATGCCCGTCACCCATGCCGATGTGATCAACGCCGATCTTCTGGCCTTTATCCAGCAGTAAGCCTCAGGAAGGAGCAGGCGCATGACACAGGTTCAAACCCTTGGATCATACAGGCATGTAGCGGTGGATGTCGCCGGATGGGACAGCACTGCCGCCACGGTCGATCTGTCATGCGCCTGCATGTTCACCCATGAGGCCCATGGCGCCACGCTGGGTGGCGGACTTGCCCACCTCGATCAGGCGCTGGGCGGCACGCTGACCACCATGCGCAAGGATGGCCTGTTCAAGGCGGAGCGGGGCGAAAGCCTGTTCCTCTCCAACCCGCCCGCCGGGGTGGCCGCCAAGGCGCTGCTGGTGTTCGGTCTGGGCGCGCCCGAGGACTGGTCGCCCGCCGTGATGGAAGGTGCGGTAAGACAGGCGGTTGGCGCAGCATTTTTCCGCCCGATCCGCAGCATCGCTCTGGCCGCCAGCATGCTGGATGGCGGGCTGACGCCTGCCGAAACTGCCGGGGCCTCCCTCGCCATGCTGCACGGACTGACCGGCGCGCTGGATGCCGCGGCCCATCTGCGCGCCATGAATTTTGTCGAGCCCCTGACGCTGACCCGCTGGGTCTTCGATGTGGGCGCCGAGCGCTTCGATGCCGCCGCCGCTCAGTTCCGCAGCGAGTTGGCGGCGATCTCCGACTTGAAAGGATAGCACCATGCAAGCTGCTCCCCCTGCCCCTGTCGTCACGCAGGAAATCCGCGTCACCGATGCTCAGGGCCATGCCCGCATCGTGCTCTCCGCCAGGGATGGCACGCCCACCATCCAGCTGCTGCGCGGCGATGACACGCCCGGCGCCACCATCAGCCTCGATGCCGCAGGTCGCCCGGCGATCCGGCTGGCCAACCCCGCGCCCAACGCCCCCACGGCCTCGCTGGAGATCGATGACAAGGGCGCTCATGTGAAGTTCGACCGGCCCGGTGGCGCGTCTTCCTATGTCTTCCTCAACAATGCGGGAGGATCGGGTATCGTGCTGATCGACGCCCGGGGCGCCCGCAAGGCCGGGATCGTTCTGGCGCCCGATGGCACCATCTCCCTGCAGGGCATCACGCCCACCCCGTAACGCCCTTCAAGGACACCACCATGGCCTCCACCTCTACACCGCCCCGTTCTTCCCCGCTGCCTCTGCTGCTGTTGCTGCTTTCGGTCACAACGGGCCTTGTCGATGCGATCAGCGTACTGGGGCTGGGCAAGGTCTTCACCGCCAACATGACCGGCAACATCGTCTTTCTGGGCTTTGCCGCCGTGGGCACGCCGGGCTTCCATCCGCTCTCCTACATCGTGGCGATCGGCGGCTTTCTGGCCGGGGCCTTTGTCGCCGGGCATATCGGCAAGCAGCAGGAGGGCGGCCCGCTTCACCGCTGGCTGATGCGCGCTGCCATTATCGAGGCAGCCTTGCTGTGGGCTGCCGCTGGCGTCTCGTGCTTCTTCGATGTCGCCACGCAATCGCCCGATGCCGCGCTGTTGAGCATTGTGGTGCTGACCGCTCTGGCGATGGGTTTCCGCAATGCCACGGTGCGCCAGTTGAAAGTGCCCGATCTCACCACCACCGTGCTGACGCTGACGTTGACCGGCCTTGCCGCCGACTCCAGCATGGCGGGCGGTGCCAACCCCAACTGGCAGCGCCGGGTGGCCAGTGTGGCAGCGATCTTTGCAGGCGCGGCGCTGGGGGCATTCCTGCTGGCACTTCCCAGTCCATGGGGCGGAATGGCGCTGCCTCTGGCGCTGGCCGGTGTGCTGATCCTTGGCGGGACGGCGGCCTGCGCGCTGCATCCGGCCTCTCGCGAAGGCTAAAACCCTCTCAACACAGTCTTTCATTAAAGGCCCGTGCCCCGCGAAACGCGTGGCGCGGGCTTTTTGCGTTGCCCTCCGCACAAGCGCAATCATTCAACTTTATAGAACATCTTGAACTCATTTATCCAGCTAACCTGATGGACGAGTCGCCGCTAGAACCACTCCATCAGGACAGCAGACCACCCCCCCGGTCACCGTCCTTCACAGGAGAAGACCTATGATCGAACTGCGCTCTTTCAACAGCCTTGGCGGTGCCAACCATGGCTGGCTCAACGCCAAGCACCATTTTTCCTTCGCCGATTATTACGATCCGGCACGCACCAGCTGGGGCAATCTGCGCGTGTGGAACGATGATATCATCGCCCCGCAGACCGGCTTCCCCCCGCACCCCCACCGCGACATGGAGATCATCACCTATGTCCGCGAGGGCGCGATCACCCATCAGGACAATCTGGGCAACAAGGGCCGCACCGAGGCCGGCGACGTTCAGGTGATGAGCGCGGGCACCGGCATCACCCACAGCGAATACAATATGGAGGATATCGCCACCAAGATCTTCCAGATCTGGATCGTGCCCACCCGGCGCGGCGACCAGCCGAGCTGGGGCGCCCGCCCCTTCCCCAAGGGTGAGCGCGCCGGGCAATTCGTGGTGCTGGCCAGCGGCTATGACAATGACGACGACGCCCTGCCGATCCGCACCGATGCCCGCATCGTGGCCGCCACGCTGAAGGCTGGCGAAACGGCGGAATATCCGCTGGGCAAGGACCGCCGCGGCTATCTGGTGCCTGCCATCGGCGCGGTTCAGATCGATGACATCCGCGTGGGCACCCGTGACGGCGCCGCGATCAAGGATGTCGATGTGCTGAAGGTCACCGCGCTGGAAGACACCGAGATCGTTCTGGTTGACGCTGCCTAAATCCCCCCTGTGGCCGGTATCCCTCTGCCGGCCACCTTTCTACGAAAGACAAGCCATGACCCGTGCCCATGCCGCCATCGGCCAGACGCCCTATGCCACTCGGATCGAAGTCAACGGCCGCAAGCTCATCGCCGACGAGCCCGAAGTGCTGGGCGGCAAGGGCGCGGGTTTTGCGCCTTATGATCTGCTGCTCTCCAGCCTGGCCGCCTGCACCGCGATCACCCTGCGCATGTATGCCGACCACAAGGGCTGGCCGCTGGAAAGCCTCGATATCGATCTCAGCCTGAGCGGCGCGGGCGATCAGCGCCATATCCGCCGCGTGCTGCATCCCGTTGGGCTTGATGCCGATCAAGCCGCGCACCTTGCCGATGTGGCAGAGCGAACACCCGTCACGCTGACGCTGAAAGCGGGCATCGCCATCGCCACCACGCTGGCCTGAAATCCATCCGTTTCATCCAAGAATGCGGCGAAGAATCTCGCCACATTGCCCTCCTCACCTCACCCAAGGAACCAGTCTCATGTCGATCACCGCCCAAGCCAAGCGCCTTGCTCCCCTCGCCACGCCCTCGGGCCTTGGGGAAGAGGCCACCCGCGATCTCTCCGCTGCACTGACCGTGCTGCTGGCCGATGTTTTCGCGCTGTATCTGAAGACCAAGAACTTCCACTGGCATGTCTCGGGCCCGCATTTCACTGAGTACCATCTGCTGCTGGACCGTCAGGCCGATGAAATCTTCGCCATGACCGACCCCATCGCCGAGCGCGCCCGCAAGCTGGGCGGCACGACGCTGCGCTCGATCGGCCAGATCGCCCGCCTGAGCCGTGTGCTGGACAATGACGCCGATTACGTCGAGCCACAGGACATGCTGGCCGAATTGCGCGACGACAATGGCGATCTGGCCACCCGCCTGCGCGCCCTGCATGAGCTGTGCGAGGAGCATCGCGATGTCGTCACCGCCAGCCTGATCGAAAACTGGCTCGATGAAACCGAAGGCCGCCGCTGGTTCCTCTTCGAAACCGGCCGCAAGGGCTGATGATGAAGGAGCGCCGGTCCCGCAACGGACCGGCGCTTTTTCACACGATCAGATCGATATACGCACCCGAGCCGTTGTAGAAGCGGCTGCCGGGCTGATAGTTTTCCAGCGAGGCATTCGGCGAAAAGGCCTTCAGCGCCTGTTCGATGGCCTGCAAGGTGGTCGAATTGGCGGCTTTCAGCGCCTCGGCCACGGTTTGTTCGGCGCTGTCCGTTGTGTCGGTTTGAGAGGTTGTCCCGGCCTGCTGCTGCAACCGCGCCGTGCCCGAGATGCTGATCGACAGATGGCTGCCCATCACCACGTTGGAAACATCCATCATTGCACTCCTTGAAAGCCCGTTCCGCCCGAAAACCTGCCCCGCATCCCGAGGCAAGAACGGCGCCCGAAAGCTTTTTTGAACCCGCCCGAGAGACAAAACGCCCTGCCACGAATACATATCGTTACGCTATTGCAAATGATTTTCATCAACGATAATGCGGCCACCACATCAGTCGGAACACCGACCAGGGGGTCCATATCATGCTTACTCTTGCCGTCGCGGCTGCCGCCGCCGTTTCCATCGCGCCTGCCCCCAGTCCCGCAGGCGATCCGCAATCCACCAGCGACGATGCCCGTGTGGAACGCAGCCTCGATGATTCCATCGTCGTCACCGGCAAGCATGAAGCGCCCTTCCGCGCCGAGGTCGTGCAGGTCGGCGCCTTCCGCAACCAGTCGATCATGGATACGCCCGCCAGCATCGCGGTGATGACGCGCTCGCTGCTCGACGATCAGGGCGCCATCGGTCTGGACGACGCGCTGCGCAACACGCCCGGCGTCACCCAGCAGTCGACCAGCCCGACGACCACCAACAATTTCCTCTCGCGCGGCGTGCTGATGAATGCGCGCACCAATTATCGCCTCAATGGCGCGCTGCAGATCATCAACCTCGGGCCGATCCCGCTGGAGAACAAGCAGCGTGTGGAATTGCTGAAGGGCGTTTCGGCGCTTTATTACGGCATCAGCACGCCATCGGGCATCGTCAATGTGGTGACGAAACGGGCGGGCGTGCAGCCCGTCACCAGCCTTTACGTGAACGGCGATGTGGAAGGCAGCGTGGGCGCGGGCGTGGACATTGGCCGCCAGTTCGGATCGGAAAAGCAGTTCGGCGCGCGGATCAACGCCTATGGTTCGCATGTGGAAACGCCGATCGATGGCGTGAACGGCTCGCGCTATGTGGTCAGCGGCGCTTTCGATGCCAAGGTGACAGATCGCCTCTCGCTGAAACTCGATGTCGAGCATTACCGCCGTGCCACCGATGAGCCGGGCGGCATCACGCTGCCCACAGCAGTCAACGGCAAGATCACCCTGCCCGCCATCCCCGATCCGCATGACCGCTATGCCCCGGCCAATGCGCCCTATCGCACGCTGGTGACCAATGCGCTGGGCCGCGCCGACTATGCCCTCTCCGACGACTGGTCGATCCGCGCCGAGGCAGGCTATGCCAACACCCAGCGCGCGCGGATGATCGCCAACATCGCCAAGTTCAATCTGACGACCGGCACGGGCACTGTCGCCACCACCTTTGCCGGGGACCAGGAATATTCGAACCTCTATTGGCGCACGGAAATCTCGGGCAAGGTGGAGACCTTCGGCATCAGGCATGAGATCCTCTTCGGCTATGCCCGCAACCGGCAGGTGCAGGAAGATCAGCACACGCAGAGCTATGCCGCCTACACGCAGAATCTCTACAGCCCAATCACCGTCACCCTGCCCAGCCTGACGCCCACCACGCTGAAAACCACCACCGGATCGACCAACATCGACACCGGCCTCTATGCGCTGGATCTGGCGCATATTGGCGAGAAGGTGCTGGTGATCGGCGGCGTGCGCCATGTCGATTACGCCACGCGCACGGCAACGGCCAATTACTCGGTCCGCACCTGGACGCCGACCGGCGGCCTTGTGCTGCGCCCCACCAAGAAGACCAGCCTGTACTTCACCTATATCGAGGGTCTGGAAAGCGCGGGCACCGCGCCCGATGGCACCGTCAATGCGGGCGATGTGCTGGCCCCGATCAAGAGCACCCAGATCGAGATCGGCACCCGCGCCGAATTTGCCGGGGCGCTGCTGTCGGTCGCTTGGTTCCATATCAACCGGGGGCTGACCTACACCGATCTGGCCACCAACACCTATCTGGTCAACGGGCGGCAGGTGAACAAGGGGATCGAGGCCTCGGTTCAGGGCAATCTGACGAAGGAACTGTCGGTGGTGCTGTCCGGACAATATCTCACCGCGATCCAGCGGCAGACGGGCGTTGCGGCGCAGGATGGCAAATTCATCGACAGCACGCCGCGCTGGTCGGGTTCGGCCTTTGCCGAATATCACCCTGCCGTGCTGCCCGCGCTGGGGCTGAATGCGGGCGTCTATTACACCGGCAAGCGCTACACCGATGTGCTGGATCAGGGCGTGCTGCCTGCCTATGCGCTGCTGGGCCTTGGCACCAGCTATCGCATGCCGCTGGGCGCGCGCAAGGCCATGACCTTCCGCATCAACGCCGACAATGTGACCAACAAGCGCTATTGGGCCACCGGCGGATCGACGCTCTATGTGGGCCTGGCCCGCACCGTGCGCGGTTCGATCACGATGGACTTTTGAACGCAATCGACGGGCGTCGGCCGGGGGGCATGCCGACGCCCGTCACAGGGGGAGTGGGGGGCTTTACTCCTGCCCTGTAAGGTCTGCGACGATGTCTGCCAGCGCGTCGATCACGTAACCGGTGATCGCCTCGCCCTTCTCCGCCGTCGCCAGCGTGGGATCTCCGGCGACCCCGCTGCCGCAGGTGCGCTCATGCATGGTGCGATAGAGCGTGGCGCGCTCGGCCCGCAGCAGATCGCCGCTGGCCCAGTCGAAGGTGTGGGTGCAGAGGTGATCGCCCGGCACGATGGCGCGCACCGCATCGGGCGCGGCATGCAGCACGATCGAGGTTTCCAGATCCCCTGCGTGGGAGTCGAGCCCCACCACACCCTCGCGCAGCTTGCGCAATTCGGGGCCCACCAGCAGCCACCAGCCCGCCAGCACGATCCGGCAACCGGGGTGAGCCGCGCCCACCTCCTCGGCGATCAGATTGGCGACAGCCTGATTGCCCGCATGGCTGTTGAACAGCACCACATTGGTAAAGCCATGCGCCAGCGCCGAATGCAGGATCGCCGCGACATAGGCCTGAAACGCCGCATGGCTGACGCTGAGCGTGCCCGAGAAATCCATATGATGATGCGAGCAGCCCACGCTGACCTGAGGCAGGATCAGCACCTTCTCGCCCAGCGTGCGGTCCAGTTCCTCAAGGAAATAGGCGCCGATCAGGGAGTCGGTGGCCAGCGGCAGATGCGGCCCATGCTGCTCCACCGCGCCGATGGAGAGGAAGAGCGGCGTCGCCCGGTCGATGGTTTCCAGCTCGCTTGTGGTGAGGTCCTGCCATTTCATCGCTGCAACTCCTGATGTGCGTTGTTCCGTTGAGAGACTTGTGGCGCAGGGGTCGGGAAAAAGCTCGTTAGGGGGTGTGAGGCGGCGTTAGGCCTCGCAGTTGTGTTAGGAAGAAGTGCAACGCAGGGGGCGTTACGCCCCCTGCACCCCCATTTCGTCTCCCGACGAAGCCTCAGTGGTATCCGGAGGACGCGAGTAAACTCTCCACCTGTGCAAGCTGTGTTGAGAAATGCCCGCCGGCAGGGCAAAGAGCGCAACACGCTGTTTTACGCTGGAGAAACTGGTGATGCCCCGCCCGAAGATCATCCTGCTGGCTCTGGCCATCGCCACCATGCCTGCGGCGGCCCTGACGCAGATCTCCTCCGGCAATTGGGATGCGGTGGATGCCAAAGTCCGGGCCGTCTGCCACCGGTTGGGCCAGCCCAAACCGCCCATCGCCGATCTCCCCTCCGCCGCGCAGATCAAGGCCTTGAAGGGCTGTGACGCGGAAAAAACCTATTACGGCGAAGGCATCAAAGTGGATTATCTCAAGGCCCGCCAATGCGCCTTTGCGCAAATCCAGAACAAGGATGACGCCTCCACCTTCGGCGGCGAGACCATCCTGATGCAGCTCTACGCCAATGGCTTTGGCGTCAAGCGCGACCCCGATCTCGCCACCGCCTATGCCTGCCAGATCGATGGCTCCCCCATGGAGAATGAAAGCCGCGTCCAGCATCTCCAGTCGCTGAAGAGCAAACCCGGCCCCTTCGACTATTGCGACGATATCGGCAGCGGTCTGGCCCAGGGCGAATGTCAGGCGCGCCGCTCGAACCAGAAGGCGGCGGGGCGCGACAGCAGGCTGGCCGCCTTGATCGCCGGCTTCCCGGCCGCCTCACGCCCGCTCTACACGGCGATGAAACAGCGCTTCGATGCCTTTGTCGATGCCCATGGCGGCGGCGAGGTCGATCTCACCGGCACCGCCCGCGCCGCTCTGGTGATCGAAGAGCAGGACCGCGTGCAGAACCAGTTCCTCAAGGATCTCGACCGGCTGAAGTCCGGCCAATGGCCCGCCGCCAGCGCCAATGACGCCGCCATGGCCGATGCTCAGCTCAACACCAGCTATCGCAAGGCGATGGTCTGGGCCGGCAGCAAGAACAATTTCACCACGACCAGACCCGACGATATCCGCAAGACCCAGCGTGCCTGGCTGACCTATCGCGATGCCTATCTGCGCTTTGCCACCCTCGCCGCGCCGGGCCTTGCCAGGGAGGCGGTGCTGACGCGCCTCACCCGCCTGCGCACCGCCCAGCTGGACGATCTGTCCGCCACCTGACGCGTTACAGGCTGCGGATGATCGAGGAGAAATCGAAGCCGCCATTCCCCTGCCCGGCAAAGGCTTCGTAAAGCGCCTCTGCCCGCTCGCCCATCGGCACATGGGCGCCGACATCGCCTGCCGCCGCCATGGCCAGCTTCAGATCCTTGAGCATCAGCGCGGTCGCAAAACCGCCCTGATAGTCCCTGTCGGCAGGCGTGACCGGGCCGACGCCCGGCACCGGGCAATAGGAGGTCATCGACCAGCACTGGCCCGAAGCCCTGGAGGAAATATCGTAAAAGGTCTGCAGATCGAGCCCCAGCCTTTCGGCCAGTTTGAACGCCTCGCAGGTGGCGATCATGCTGGCGCCCAGCAGCATGTTGTTGCAGATCTTGGCGGCCTGCCCGGCGCCGCTCTCACCGGCATGGATCACTGCCTTGCCCATCGCCTGAAGGATGGGCTCGGCCTGAGCGAAAGCCGCAGCCTCACCCCCGGCCATAAAGGTCAGCGTGCCTTCCCTGGCCGCCGCGATACCGCCCGAGACCGGCGCATCCACCATTGCATGGCCCCGCGCGCCAGCCTCTTGCGCCACCGCCTTGGCGCTGGCGACATCGATGGTGGAGCAATCGATCAGCAGCGCCCCCTGCGGCGCATGGCCGATCACATCCTCGGCATAGACCGAGCGCACAATCGCGCCATTGGGCAGCATGGTGATCACCACCTGCGCCCCCGCCACCGTCTCACGCGCCGTGGTGAAGGTCTCGCAGCCGCTGGCGCGTGCCTGCTCCAGCGCCGGAGCGGCCAGATCGAAGGCATGGACGCGATGCCCCGCCTTCACCAGATTGGCGGCCATGCCGCTGCCCATATTGCCAAGGCCGATAAAACCGATCTGCATCGACTTTCTCCCTTAACCCATGGTCGGAATGATAAAGGCGTTCCCGCCCTCCGCCGAACCATCCGGCCAGCGCGAGGTCACGGTCTTCACCTTGGTCCAGAACTTCACACCTTCCATGCCGTGCTGGTTGGTGTCGCCAAAGGCAGAGCGCTTCCAGCCGCCGAAGGTGTGATAGGCCACCGGCACCGGGATCGGCACATTGATCCCCACCATGCCGACATTGACCCTTGCGGCAAATTCCCGCGCAGCATGGCCGTTGCGGGTGAAGATCGCCACGCCATTGCCATATTGGTGCTTGCTGGGCAGCGAGAGCGCCGTCTCGAAATCCGCCGCGCGCACGATCTGCAGCACGGGGCCGAAGATTTCGTTGTGATAGCTGTCCATCTCGGGCGTCACATGGTCGATCAGCGTCGGGCCGACATAGAAGCCGTCCTCATGGCCCTGCGGCGTGAAATTGCGGCCATCGCGCAGAATCTGGCCGCCTTCCGCTTCGCACTTGGCGATCCAGTCCTCGACACGCGCCTTGTGCTGGGCGCTGACCACCGGCCCGTAATGCGCCGCGGGATCGAGGCTGGTGCCGACCTTCAACGCCTCGATTTCCGGCAGCAGCTTGTCGATCAGGCGTTCCGCCGTGCCCTCGCCCACCGGCACCACCACGGGCAGCGCCATGCAGCGTTCACCCGCCGAGCCGAAGGCCGCGCCCACCAGATCGCCCACCGCCCGGTCGAGATCGGCGTCGGGCATGATGATGCCATGGTTCTTGGCCCCGCCCATCGCCTGCACGCGCTTGCCGTTGGCCGCGCCGCGCTGATAGACATAATTGGCAATGTCGGACGATCCCACGAAGCTGATCGCGCCGATCGCCGGATGGTCGAGGATGGCATCCACCATCTCCTTGTCGCCATGCACGCATTGTAGCACGCCTTCGGGCGCGCCAGCTTCCAGCATCAGCTGCGTAAGGCGCACCGGCACCGAAGGATCACGCTCGGAGGGCTTGAGGATAAAGGCATTGCCGCAGGCGATGGCCACGCCGAACATCCACATCGGGATCATCGCCGGGAAGTTGAAGGGTGTGATTCCCGCCCCGATGCCAACCGGCTGACGCATCGAATAGACATCGATCCCCGGCCCGGCGCCCTGCGTGTACTCGCCCTTCAACGCATGGGGGATGCCGCAGGCGAACTCGATCACCTCCAGCCCGCGCTGAATGTCGCCCTTGGCGTCGGCGACAACCTTGCCATGCTCGCTGGCCAGCAGTTCGGCCAGATCCTGCATATTGGCCTCGACCAGCCGCTTGAACTCGAACATCACGCGGGCGCGGCGCTGGGGGTTGGTGGCCGCCCATTCGCCCTGCACCGCCTGAGCCGCCGCCACCGCGCGATCCAGCACAGCACGATCGCCCAGCGCCACTTCGGCCTGCACCGTACCAATGCTGGGGTTGAAGACCGGGCCACGGCGACCGCCGACAGTCGGCCCGCCACCGGCGATCACATGATCGATCAAGCGCATGCCTTGCATCCTTCTCATCTGTCTCTTTGTGCCAAGGCTTACGCCCTTTGAAATTGCGGGCAAGGCTACAAATTTGCTGCTATGACCTGCAAATATGCAGGACATCGACTGGAGCGACTACCAGGCCTTCCTCGCCATCGCCCGCAGCGGGCAATTGGCGCGTGCGGGGCGACTGGCGGGCATGGATGCCACCACCATGGGACGCCGCCTGCGCAAGCTGGAGGCCCGCCTTGGCGCCACGCTGTTCGAGCAGACGCGCGAGGGCCAGATCCTCACCCAGGCCGGAGACAAGCTGCTGCTCGCCATCGAGCAGATGGCGCAGGCCGCCAGCGGGATCGAGCCCGCCACGCCCGGCAAGGGCGTGTCAGGCAGCGTGCGGATCAGCGTTTCGGAAGGCTTTGGCAGTTGCATCGTGGCGCGCCATCTGGGTGCCTTCGCCGCCAGCCATCCGGACCTCAGCGTGGATCTGGCGGCCTCAAGCGGTTTCCTCAGCCCCTCCAAGCGGGAGGCCGATGTGGCCGTGCTGCTCTCACGCCCCAAGGCGGGGCCGCTGATCGCGCGCAAGCTGGCCGATTATGCGCTGCGCCTCTATGCCAGCCCCGCCTATCTGCAGGCCCAGCCGCCCATCAGGCGGCCAGCCGATCTGCAAAGCCACCGGCTGACGGGCTATATCCCTGACCTGCTCTATGCGCCCGAACTCAACTATCTGTCGGAAATCGCGCCCGGCATGAGCGCCGATCTGCGCTCCTCCTCGATCCTGGCGCAGCATCGCATGCTGGCCTCGGGCGCGGGGGTGGGCGTGCTGCCCTGCTTTATTGGCGACGCTGACCCGACGCTGACCCGCGTGCTGCCCGAAAGGCCGATCCTGCGCAGCTTCTGGCTGGTCACCCATCAGGACACCAGCAGCCTGCGCCGCATCCGCGCCGTCAGCGACTGGCTGACCGACATTGTGCGTCAGGAAAAAGCACTGCTGTTACCCGCGGGCTGATGATGTGTTGCCGCATCGTTTGATGCGAAAAACCGGTTCCCACTTTTTCGCACGATGCTTCGGATGTGTTGCCGCATCGCTTGATGCGAAAAACCGGTTCCCACTTTTTCGCACGATGCTTTGGATGTGTTGCCGCATCGTTTGATGCGAAAAACCGGTTCCCACTTTTTCGCACGATGCTTCAGTCACACTCATGGGCGGCATTGAGCATCGCCGCCAAAGCATCTGTGGCCATCTGCGAGGCCTGCGCCTGCGTCCTGCCAAGATAGCGGACATAGTAAGCCGCCAGCTCCCCGCGCGCTGCGGAGATATCGCGCCAAGCCACACCGCGCACGGCAGGCAGAACCGCCTTGGGATCATGCCCGGCCAATCCCAGCCGGGCCTCATCCACCGTGCTGCGATATTGGCGATAGGTTGCGAAACGGATCGTGCCGTCGCACATCGGCCATGTCTTCCACACCTTGCCATCCAGAGCCGTCAGCAGAGGCAAGGGCGGCAGGCTGGCCCGGCAATCGGTGTTGAACACGAAATTGTCAGGCGTGGCGCCATAGACCGAGTCCGTCGCCTTCAGCAGCCCGGGATGGGCCACAATGGCCGCGCAGGGCATTTCGCGAGACCCAACACTGCCATCCCCGGCCAGCGATGGGCCCAGCACATTGAGGAAGCCCACGAAACGATCGGGCGACGTCAGCAGGTCCTCGGCCCGCTTCACCGCGCCTTCACCGGTGGCGCTGTCCAGCATGCCGCGCGCGAACTGCGGGTCCTGCTGCGTGAGGAAATCCTGCAACACCGGCTGGAGCAGGCCGACAATCCGCGCCCGCTTCCCCGCCCGCACCGGCGCGGACCAATCCGCGCCATCCGGTTCCGAAGACCACAGCACCACCGCCTCCACCACCGGCGCAAACGCAGGATCGAGCCGCCGGATCACCGGCAGGGCCAGATCGGGCGCGCGCGTTGCGGCGGCGATGGCCAGATCCTTGTTGCGCTCATCATAGGCGCCCTGAAGGCAGGCGGCGATGCTCGTGCGGCCCGAGGGTCTGGCGCAAGCCTGCATGGCTTTCACCGCCTCGCGCTGGTCCTCCAGCTGGTTGGACGGCCCGCTGCCAAAAGCGCTGACCTTGCTGACTGCATAAAGCGCCGCCATCTCCCGATCCGCCGCTGACAGCGTGGGGCTGGCGCAGATCACCGCCTCGATCCCGCCCTGCCCGGCGGTGCAGGCAAAGCTGGGGCCCGGGGATGCGGCAGGCGCCTGCGCCTGAGCGGGCGTCACACTGAAGGCCAGCAGCAGCGCCGCGATGATCCGCCGCACCATAAAGCTCAGCGCCAGCCCTTGACCTTGGCCGCCTTTTCCTGAGCGGCATCCAGCGGATCGCCCTGAGCCATGCTCTGGGCCAGCGCCATCAACGCGCCATCCTGCGATCCGGCCTGGCGATAGGCGCTCTGCTCGGCAGGGGCGCTGCCCGGCAGCACATGCTGCAGCTGCCACTGCCCGCCATCATGGCACGCAATGCCCGAGGCCTGAGCCCCGGCAAACACCCGGCACAGATCACCACCCTCGCGGTGGAAGGTGCCCAGCATGCGGATCGGCGCATTCCCATCGGCGGATGCCAGCTGCGTATCAAGCGCCCGCCCCAGATCGCCCGAGGCCACCAGAGCGCCCTTCTCGGCCACAATCGGCCCCTGCGCGCCACCCCCTTGCGCACCATGCCACTGCGCCCCGACAAACACGCCGATGGCCAGACAGGCCGCCATCGCCGCCCCGGCCCATGCCGGCGTGCGCCAACGCGGGGCGGGCGCCGCCCGCCGGGCGCGTTCCGCAGCCAGATGGATCACCGGAGCAGGCGGCGTGGCGGCGCGAATGCTCTCCACCCATGCGGCGGGCACAGGCTCCTCCACCACGGGTGCGAAATGGGCCTTCAGGCGTTCCCTCAAGGCCCGCTCGGCCGCGATCCTGTCGGCCAGATCCAGATCGGCCAGCGCCGCCAGCGTGACGCGACCACGCGCGGCCTCATCCAGCTCGCCATCGACATAGGCCATGATCTCTTCCTGCGTGATCGTCATGGCTGCTCTCCTGTTTCTCCAAGCGCTTTCATCAGGGCCTCACGCCCGCGCACCAGCCGCGAGGTCAGCGTGCCCATGGGGCAACCGATGATCTCTGCGGCTTCCTTATAGGCAAAACCCTCGACCAGCACGAGCATCACCGCCTCGCGCTGTTCGGCAGGCAGCGAAGCCATGGCGCGGTCGACATGGCTCATTTCAGCGTGGGCCTCGATGGCGGCGTCGCCCGGCACGCCCACGTTTTCGCCCTCTTCCTCGGGAGCGAAGGTCTGGGCGCGGCGGCTGCGCGCGCGGGTCTCGTCAATCCAAATGTTGCGCATGATCCGATACACCCATGCATCCAGCCGCGTCCCCTCCTGCCACAGATGGCTGGATTTGAGCGCGCGTTCGATCGTCGCCTGACACAGGTCGTCGCCGTCAGCGCCATCGCGGGCCAGCCCCCGGGCGAAGCGCCTCATCTGAGGCAGCAATCTGACCAGGTTCTCACCGAATTGCGCTGATGCCACGCCTTTTTGCCTTGCTTGCGGATGAAACGGATGCAGGATTGCGTTTCATCCGCGAGCCTGCAATTTTTTCAATCCGGGAACAAGCCCATGAGAAACAGATCGCGGAACAGAGCATCGAAATGGCTTCGTCTCTGCCTGCTGGCCACCCTGTTGACGACAGGCGCCGGGCTGCAGGCCCAGATCAGCCTGCCGGGCGGCGCGGGGCGCGGGATCGAGGGCGTGGAGGGCACGGTGGACCGTCTGGGCAATGGACTGCGCGACGCGACCAGCCCTCTCACCAATGCCGCCACAGGCGCGCTGGGCACTCTCACCCAACTGGCCGATGCGCGCCTCAACCGCTTGGGAGATTTCCTGCGCAGCCATCGCAACACGGTGGAGGCCGATGACACCGGCCAGCCCGCGCGCGCGCATGAGGTGCTGCTGCTCGACCCCGATGCTGCGGCTTTGTCAGGCGCGAACGCCGCAGGCTACAGGCTGATCGAGCAGGGCGATCTGGATGGCCTCGGCATCGCCTATGCCCGCCTTGCCACGCCGCAAGGCACCAACCTTGCCTCCGCGCTGCGCCAGTTGCGGCACCTGCTGCCCGGCAAGGAGATCAGCGCCGACCAGATCCATTTCCCCAGCGGCGCTACGCATCCCTCCGGGAACGCAGCGCCAACAGCCCCCACCCCACGCGGCGGCACGGTTGGCATCATCGACGGCGGCGTCCCACCCGGCCCGCGCATCACCGCGCAAAGCGCCTTCGCCAGCGGCGGCCCCGTGCCCAATCCCCATGCCGAGGCCATTGCCTCGCTGCTGGCAGGCGCGGGCACGGCGCATATCGTTGTCGCCGATGTCTATGGTCGCGATCCGGCGGGCGGCAATGCGCTGGCCATTGCGCGAGCGCTGGCATGGATGGCGGGGCAGCGCGTGCCGGTGGTCTCGATCAGCCTTGTCGGCCCGTCCAATCCGCTGCTGGCCAGGGCCATTGGCTCAGTGCAGGCGCGCGGCATGATCGTCACCGCCGCTGTCGGCAATGATGGCGCCGCCGCCCCGCCCGCCTTCCCGGCCTCCTACAAGGACGTGGTGGCGGTGACGGGCGTGGACGGGCGCGGTCAGGTGCTGTTCGAGGCCGGGCGCGCCAGCCATCTGGATTACGCCGCCCCCGGCGCCGATCTCACCGCCATTGGTGCAGGCGGCAAGGTGCAGAAGCTGCGCGGCACATCCTTTGCCGCGCCGCTGGTGGCCGCACGCCTTGCCGCATTGGGGCAAGCTGGCGGCGGCACCAGCACCATTCTGCAGCGTGCCGACAATGAGGCGACCGACAAAAACCGCCGCACCGGACGCGGCATTTTGTGTGCGTCCTGCCGCAAGGGCATCTGAAAAACACGCAGCAAAGAGATTTTTAAGACGCAGCAAAATATTGCTGGACAAAGATTTTTGAAAAATTTTCGAAAAAATCGTCAGCGCCGCGGATTAAACGGAAAAGACCTCTCGTTCATCTCTCAGAGCCGGACATCACGGACCTGCTCCAGACATCAGGAGATGAACCATGAACCGCTTTTCTTCCCTTTCGCTGGCTGCTCTCGCTCTGACGATGAGCGCTGTGGCCATGCCTGCTCACGCCCAGCTGCTGGGGGGCCATGGTGGCCTTGGGGGCGGCCTGGGTGGTGGTCTGGGTGGCGGCCTCGGCGGCATTGGCGGTGGCCTTGGCGGCGGCTTCGGCGGCGCGGGCTCCATCGGCAGCACGATGAACAGCACGATGGACTCCACCACCAGCACCGTCCGCTCGCACAGCAAGCACATCGCCGACAATGCCACCGGTGACGCCACCGGCACTGTGACCAGCAGCGGCAGCCAGTCAGTCAACCGCAAGACCGGCAAGGTGAGCGCGGACCGCAGCGGTTCGGCCAGCGGCTCGGCCAATCTGGCCAACACCGCCAGCACCCCGCTGAATTCGGCTACCAGCTCGCTGGCCGGTTCGGGTCAGGCCTCGGGCAGCGGCAGCGCCAGTGCGCAGCTGGTGGGCACCGATGCGGTGCGCAACACCGCGCAATCGGCCCGCTCGACCGCAAGCGACACCGTCAGCCAGACGCGCTCTGCCGCCACCAGCACCGGTCAGGCTCTGGCCAGCCGTGGCAAGCAGGCCGTCAGCGGCACCTCGGCCACGGCGATGGGCGCGGCCAAGGGCTCGGCGGCGATTGCCGGAACTGCGGCTAACTCCAGCCTGGCGCTGGCGGGCAGCAGCGCGGCGGGCCTGAGCGGCGCGACGGGCGTGAAGCCGGGCATGGTGGTCCGCTCGCTGAATGGCGACAAGTTGGGCAAGGTCAAGCAGGTGGTGGCTGACAGCAGCGGCAAGGTCAGCAGCCTGGTGGTCAGCACCGGCGCGGGCAATGTGACCATGCCCGCCGCCCAGCTTTCCGGTCAGGCCGATGGCAAGGGGCTGGTCAGCAGCGCGGCACAGTAACGCCTGAGACTGGAACAAGGATCGGACCGGCAGCCATGGGCTTGCCGGTCCGATTTTTTGCGCGGTGACCGGACAAGAGAAGGAGGTGCGCAAGGGAATTTCGTCGCTTCAGCAGGTCGGCTGAGCGGGGAACAGGGCGGAGACGCGCGATGCCTGCTGCCGTTGTTGCATGTGGCGCAGCGGCCAGATCAGGCCGTAATCCGATCCGGCAGGAGCAAGCGGCCCTCAGGCAAGGCTGTGCACCCTGCCCCTTCGGGCATGGAACCATGATTCACCCTCGGTTGTTACCTAAGTGCAATCACGGGAAGATTGCGTAAGGATCAAGAGATCACGCAGAAGGATGCGGCATTATGGGATCGCGATGCTTTGACAGTCCTGTCCTGTTTATGAAACTGGGAATAACATCCAATCATGATGAAAACCCGACATTGGGCGAAGCCATTGCCCATGTTCTGGAACAACCCAGTGATGAGCATTATCTCTTCGACATTATTACCGAAGATGGCCTGATCAACCATGCCTGCATCCGCGAAATCGCCCGGACCGAGGCTTTCGCGCATTGGCGCAATCAGGATCACTGATCGGGCTCTCGCCTTCAGCCCAATTCTCTCCGCAGCGCATCCATCTCCGCGAAAAAGGCCTGCCTTGCGCCGGTGGCATAGGGATTGCTGCTCTCGATCGCGGCGGTGACGCCGGCGGCATCATGGCGGACCATCGAGACCGCCTCCCACAGCAGATCGAAGCTGCGTGTCGTGATGCGGCGCGGCGCTTCCAGAGGCAGCAGGGCGCGAGCGATCAGATGGGTGAGGCCCTGGGTAAAGGCGGCCTCGCGGTCATGCTCCTCGGGGGTGGCCCGGATGATCCGCAGGCCCAGCGCCTTGCGCAGAAAGGCGGCCATGCGGCGCTCTCCGCCGCCCCGGATCGGGCACAGCACCAGTTTCAACCCCCGCGTGCCGTGTTTGATGCTCTGCGGCCCGAACATCGGATGGGTGGCGATCACCGAGACATGGCCGGGCAGCGCGGCCTCCATGATCCGCGCAGGCTCGACCTTGACCGAGCCGACATCCAGCACCAACGCGCCGAGGCGCAGCAGAGGCGCGATTTCTCGGCAGATCGGGCCCAGTTCAGACACGGGCACCGCCAGAACCACAATATCGCAGGCACAGACCTCGGCAAGATCGGTCAGCGTCACGCCCGCAGGCGCATCGGCCATGGGCGATTCATCCGTGGCATAGATCCGGGTGAAATCCCGAAGATGCGCGGCAATCAACCGCCCGAAAGCACCAAAACCGATGATGCCGAGCGAGGGTCGTTCCGATAAGGCGGGCCAGATCACAAGACTGTGCTTTCGTAAGAAAGCTGCCGAACCTGCCTTGCTCTGGATGATGCAACCGCTGGTCAGGCAGCGGTTGAAGGACGACACAAGACCAACCGCTGATCAGCGGTAATAATACATCCCGGCGCGGAGGAAGGTCTTGCTCATGCCCCGGCGATACCCCGGGGCATGAGTCCATGTCAAGGCAAGCCTCGTCAGTTGATCGACCAGCCCCAGCCCTTCAGCGTGACCTTGCGCCCGCCCAGCACCACAGTGCCCGGCGTGGCCGAGAGGTTGACGGCGACGGTCACGCGATTACGGCCCTTGATGCGGCGGAAGGCAAAGAGCCTGGGGTTGCCGGTCTCGATCAGTTGCAGATTGCCCGGCTCCATGCCGCTCATCAGCGCGGGGTGCTGGTGCTTCAGGCGCAGCAGTTGGGCGTAAAGCCTGGCGCGACCGTCCACCTTCCAGGGGATGTTGTCCTTCTCGAAAAAGGCCAGCCTTTTGTCGAGACCCGCTTCCTGACCGCTGTAGATCAGCGGCATGCCCGGCAAGGTTGCCGCCAGCACGGTCATGGCATCGACCCCGTCACCATAAAGCTCGCGGTCTGTGCCCGCGTTGGAATTCTCGTCATGGTCGCTGGTGAAGGTCATGCGCCAGGCGCCCCTGGGATAGCGTCGCGCCGGATCGGTATAGAGCTTCGCCAGATCACGCGCGTCGCCCTCGCCCTTCGCCACCTTGACCATGGTGTGGTAGAGCGACCAGTCATAGCTCATATCGAAGGCGTGGAGCTGCAAATCCTGCGTGTCGGCCTCGGCCAGCATGAACATGGGTTTGATCTTGTCCAGCGCGGGGCGCGCCTCGTTCCAGAAGCTGGTCGGCACGGCCCAGGCGGCATCGCAGCGGAAGCCGTCGATGTCGGCGGTCTTCACCCAATAGGCCATGGCGTCGATCATCCCGGCGCGCACTTGAGGCTTAGTATAATCCAGACCGATCACATCGGCCCAGACCTCCTCATGATGGTCGCTGGGATCAGTGTAGTGATAGCCTTCCAGCTCGCCTTTGGCGTTGCGCTTGTACCAGTCGGGGTGCTGATCGACCCAGACATTGTCCCAGCCCGTGTGGTTGGCCACCCAGTCGAGGATCACCTTGAAGCCTTGGCGGTGGGCGGCCTTCACCAGATGCTGCAGATCGGCAAGATTGCCAAATTCGGGATTGACCGCCTTGTAATCGCGGACGGCGTAATAGCTGCCCAGCGAGCCCTTGCGCATCTTCTGACTGATCGGGTTGATCGGCATCAGCCACAGGATATCGACGCCCATGCGGCGCAGGCGCGGCAGATGCTGCTCGAAAGCGCGGAAGGTGCCCTGCTGCGTGTACTGGCGAACATTGACCTCATAGATGTTGGCCGAGCGGGCCCATGCCGGATGCTTCACCGTGGTGACGCCCTCGGTAAGGGGCAGCGGAGCCGTTGCGGCATGGGCGGGCAGGCTGGCCAGTGACAGGATGGACAGTGACAGGGCGGGCAGCCCGATCATGCGGCCAAGAGAGGTCAGGTGTTTAGGCATGGGAAGCTCTCCAAAATCAGCCGCGTGTTGTTATCATTGTGGTTGGTGCCGAGCGGGCGATCGCCTCGGCATGGGTCGGCATGCCCGCAACCTGCCGACTGACGGCGGTTTCCAGCAGCTTGAGGAATTCCGCCAATTCGCCGTCACTGGGTTGGTCGGCCAGCGGGTGATAGCCTTGCGGGGTCAGCCCCTGCCCCAGCAGCACCTGGAGCCAGCCGACCTCGGCGAAGAGTTCCTCGCTCTGGCGGGTGATGCGGCCATTGGCCTTGAACAGCTCCAGCTTGGTGGTGACGCTGTCGGGCACATCCATCGCCGCGCAGGCGCGCCAGAAAGGCTCGGGGCGGCGGTTGAGCTTGTAATGCAGGATCAGGAAATCGCGAACGGATTCGAATTCAAAGGCGGCCTGAACGTTGAAGCTGTCCACATCGGCGGGGGCAATCGCACCCTGAGGCAGGAATTTCAGCAAGCGCTCCACGCCGGATTGCACCATATGGATGCTGGTGGATTCCAGCGGCTCCAGAAAGCCGCTCGCCAGCCCCAGCGCCACGACATTGTGGTTCCACATCTTGCGCCGCCGACCGGTGGTGAAGCGCAGGGGCTTGGGATCGGCCAGAGGGGCGCCGTCCAGATTGTCCAGCAGGGTCTGCTGCGCGGCATCGTCGCTGGTAAAAGCGCTGCAATAGACATGGCCATTGCCGATGCGGTTTTGCAGCGGGATGCGCCATTGCCAGCCCGCCTCGCGCGCGGTGGAGCGCGTGTAGGGCGTCAGATCGGGCGCATTGGCGCAGGGCACGGCAAGGGCGCGATCGCAGGGGAGCCAGTGGCGCCAGTCCTCATAGCCGGTGGCCAGCGCGCCCTCGATCAGCAGCCCGGCAAAGCCCGAGCAATCGAGGAACAGATCGCCGCGCGCCTCCTCGCCATTCGCCAGCGTGACATGGGTGACATCGCCGCTCTCGCCATCGCGGGTGACTTTGGTGATGCGCCCCTCGATCCGTTTTACACCGCGCTTTTCGGCATAGGCGCGCAGGAACTGGCCATAGCGGCTGGCATCGAAATGGAAGGCATGGCCAAGGCCGCCCAGCGGCGCGCCAGTGGCGGGCACGCCATGCTGGAATTTGCCCGCGTAAGCCGCGCTGGCGTTCAGCGAATAGGCTGTCAGCGGCTTGGCGATCCCCAGCTTCTGCCCGCGCAGCCAGTAATGATGGAAAGGCACCAGCCCCAGCGGCCTGCCAATCTCGCCGAAGGCATGGATATAGCGGCTGTTTTCATCGCCCCAGCCGACGAAATCGATCCCCAGCTTGTAGGTGCCTTTGCAGAAAGCAAGAAACTCGGCCTCATCGATGCCCAGAGCGCGATGCAGGATCTGCAATTGCGGGATGGTCGCCTCGCCCACGCCGACGGTGCCGATTTCCTCGGATTCGACCAGCGTGATGCGCCAGTGCTTCGTCAGATAGCGCGAGAGGATCGCCGCCGCCATCCAGCCCGCCGTGCCGCCCCCGATGATGGTGATGTCCTGCATGCCCACTCCCACACGCTGCGCCTTAAACAGAACGGCGCGCCAGACCTTGCCCGACGCGCCGCCCCTTATCTCACCTTACCCTTCGATCAGAACTTGTAGGAAGCCCCGATCGAATAGGTTGCCCCATAGGTCTCGTAATTGATGGGCAGCTTGGTCATGGCATAGTAGTTTTCAAAAGGTGCGTTGGTCAGGTTCGAGCCGGTCAGCGTCACACTGAAGCCCTTGAGCGGGCCCTGCTGGAACTCATAGCCGATCTGCGCGCTCAGCAGACCTTCGCCGCGGGTGATGTTGTAGGATTCAGCCTGCTCCACCGTGGTCGAAAGGCCGAGGAAGCTGCTGCGATACTGATAGGTGGTGCGCAGCGAGAAACCGTGCTTCTCGTAATAGCCGGTCACCACGCCCGTCCAGGCCGAGAGACCCGGCACCGTCACCGTCTGCAGCACGCCGCCGCCCGGAGGCGAGAAGCTGACCGAGCTGATGTTATGCGTGCCGTTCAGGCGCAGACCAAAACCATCCAGCGAGCGCGAGAAGGCCGAGAACGGCAGTTCCGCCTGGATTTCGAAGCCCGAAACATAGCCGCGACCGGCATTGTTCGGCACCGTCACCAGCACCTGGTTGTTGGCCGCCTGCCCGCCCGAAATCGCCGCCGCAGCAGCCGGCGAGATGGTGGTCACATAGGAACCGACCGGATCGACGAAATTGGTCAGGTTCTTGTAGAAGGCCGAAAGCGAGACCAGACCCGAACCATTCGCGAAATACTTCTGCAGCGAAAGGTCGAAGTTGGTCGACAGGTAAGGCCGCAGCGAAGGCAGGCCGCCCGTGCCGCTGAAGCTGAAACCCGCATTGCCGCCGGTGGTGGTGTTGTAGGTGATCTGGAACGGCACGGCCTCATAGGCCTGTTCCGAACGCGACATCGACTGCGAGGCCGAAATCACCACGAAGGCATTGTGCATCACCTCGCCCTTCAGCGTGAAGCTGGGCAGGAAGTAGGTGTATTTCGCGCCGCCATAGGCCGGCGAATAGGTGACCGCGCCCGTGGAGGACAGCGACGCCGACTGGCCGGTGGAGTACTGGTTGGTGTTGACGATCTGCACGCCGATGTTGCCCTTCAGGGGCACACCGCTCACCTCGCTGTCGATGTTGGCCATGATGTAGCCGCTCCACACCTTCTCGCGCACCAGCCAGTCGCGGGTGGTCGAGGAGGGGCGGTTGTCGAAGGTGCTGGTCAGCAGGCCTTCGGCAGCCAGCGGATCATAGGCCAGCGTCTGCCCATTGTAGCCATAGGGGCTGACCGCGCCGAGCAGGATCGAGCTGGGCAGCGCCAGCTGGGTCGTGGCATTGGTGGCGCCGGGCGTCAGGAAATAGGACTTGAAGTCAGCGGTCTTGGACCGAACGCTGTAGGACACGCCCGCCTTGATGCTCTTGAAGAAGCCGCCGCCCAGATCCTTTTCCAGATCGGTGCGCAGCGCCTTGATGTCATCGACATAGTCAGGCGCGTTGAGGAAGCCGGCCTGCACCACCGGCGAGGTGCCGTTATAGCCCCAGCCCAGCGGATCGGTCAGCACTTCGGCGGTGGGATTGTTGTAGTTCAGCGTGCTCGACAGATTGTAGACGCCGTTGGGCTGCTGGGTCACAGTGATCGTCGAAGGCTGGCACGAGGCCGACTTGGTCACATAGGCATTGTAGCAGGTGCCGGTGTAGGTTTCGAGATTGGTATCCCGGCGATGCGCGCGCGAATAGCTGGCATCGACATTGAGATGCAGCGTTTCCGAGAAATTATACTTGGCATTGCCGCCCAGTTCCAGCGTGCGGGCATTGCGCTGGTTGTAGTTGTTGCGCTGCACCGCATATTCATTGCTGTAGCTGGCCTGAGTCACCACGCCATTGCTGATCGTGGTGGAGCCGGGCACCAGCGTGCCCGAGCCATAGGACATCGGCACTTCAAGCCCGCGCTGCTGCTGGACGGTGCGGAAATGCGAGTAGAAACCGTCAAAAGACAGCTGCAGCTTGTCATTCGGACGATACTTCAGGCTGCCGAAGACCGACTGGCGGGTCTCGATGTTGCCCGTGGCGAAGTATTTGGCACCGCCCGGCAGATAATTGCCCGAAGCATCGGTGGGATAGCCCCAGTTCTGATACTGCCGCTCCTGCTGAGGCGAGGACAGCAACGTGCCGCCCAGCGCCACGCCCAGCGTGTCATCGGCGAATTTGTCGACATAAATGCCCGTCACGCGGTAGCCGCGATGGGTCACATCGGGCGCTTCCTTGGCATAGGCATTGCCTTCGAACTTGCCCGAAACGGTCAGGATGCGGTGGTTCTGAGCCAGCGGATCGATCGTCATCAGATTGACGGTGCCCGCCACGCCCTGCGCGATCATGTCGGGCGAAGCGGTCTTGACCACATCGGCGCGGTTGATCAGCTCGGCCGGGATCTGGTCATACTGGAAGCCGCGGTCGTCAGCGATGGTGGCGATTTCGCGACCATTGAACAGCGTCGTGGTGAAGTTCGGGCCGAAACCGCGCACGGCCAGCACGTCCGAACGCCCGTCGAGGCGCTGGGCGGTCACGCCCGGCAGCTGCGACAGCGCATCGGTGATCGAATTGGTGGGCAGTTTGCCGACGTCTTCAGCGTTCACCGTCTCGACCACGGCGATCGACAGCTTCTTGACGCGGATCGCATTGTCCACCGACTGGCGGTAACCGCTGACGATGATGTCCGCACCGGTGGCTTCGCCAGCGCTGGCGCTCTGCGTGGTGTTGTCAGGCGTGGTCTGTGCGGCATCCTGCGCCGCCTGTGCCGGAGCCTGCGCCCAGGCGGGCACGGCCATGGCCACAGCCATACCGGCGACGCCGGCCTTCAGCGCGTTGCACGACAGGCTCGTGGCGCGCAAGCGCCCGAAAATATTGGTCATAATCCCTCCCTGTTGGCCTCTTGAACCATCGCTCAGCGGTTCATTCGCCCGCCCCTCACCTCCGGGGCACGTCAAAATGACTGCTCCCGCGCTGCGGTTTTGAGAAGAAGATGACATACGTATACCATTGCTATGCGATGACGATCCGTTGCTGACGGCCCGAGCTGTTGCATCTTTATCGCTATTGGTGTGTCTTTGGTCACAGTGGCTTACGCAGAGTAACGGAGGTATGCCGCGCCCGCTTTTCAGCGCCTTGCCCGGCTGCTAGATTTCCGGCCCGAAGCAGACAGGGTTCCGCGATGACCTATAAGCCGACATCCTTCGATATTGCGCAGCGCGCCGGTGTCTCGCAGCCCACCGTGTCGCGCGCGCTGCGCGGCCATCCCTCGGTCAGCGAGGCGACGCGCAAGCGGATCGAGGCGATTGCCGCCCAGCTCAACTATGCCGTGGACCAGAATGCCTCGCGCCTGCGGTCGGGCACCACCAGGACGCTGGCGCTGCTGTTCTTCGAAGAATCCGCGCCTGAGGATGGCCAGATCAACCCCTTCTTCCTCTCGATGCTGGGGGCGATCTCGCGCGCCTGCTCGCGGCAAGGTTACGATCTGCTGGCCTCTTTCCAGGAACTGTCGCGCAACTGGCATGTCGATTACGAAGACAGCCACAAGGCCGATGGCATCATGCTGCTGGGCTATGGCGACTATGAAGCCTATCGCGACAAGTTGGCCCTGCTGGAGCGTGAGGGCACCCACTACGTGCGTTGGGGCGCGGTGAATGCCGAAAATCCCGATGGCACCATCGGCTGCGACAACCGGTTGGGCGGACAACTGGCCGCGCGCCATCTGCTCGATCGCGGCTATCGGCGCATCGCCTTTCTGGGCGATGCCTCCAGCCGCGCGCCCGAGATCGAGGAGCGCTATCGCGGCGCCTGCGATGCCATGCGCGCCAACGGTGTCACGCCAGATCCGGCGCTGTGCGTCAGCGCGGAGACCAATGAGGCTTCAGGCTACAGTGCTGCGCAGCAATTGCTTGAACGCGATATGGATTTCGACGCAGTCTTTGCTGCCTGCGACCTGATCGCGGTGGGCGCGATGCGCGCCTTCGAGGAGGCCGGGCTGAGCATCCCCCATGATCTGGGCATCGTCGGCTTCGACGATATTCCCATCGCCGCTCTGACCAGCCCGCCCCTCACCACCATTTCACAAGACCCGGCCCATGCAGGCACGATGCTGGTCGAAACGCTGATCGCCAAGATCAGGGGTGAGGCCCCGCCCGCCATGATGCTGACCCCTCACCTGATCCTGCGCCACTCGACGCAAGCGCCGATCACCGTGCTGGACTAGATCCCGTTACGTCTCGATGGCTTCGAGCGAGCGCTGCTTGGTTTCGGGAAAGAAGAACCACACCACCACAAACTGCGCCGCCATCATCAGCGCGAAGATGACAAAGGGCAGCCCGCGCGTATGTGCCGCCACAATCGGGAAGGCCATGGCAATGATCGCATCCATGAACCAATGCGTCGATGAGCCCAGACTTTGCCCGCGGGCACGCACGGCGGTGGGGAAGATCTCGCTGATATAGACCCAGATCACCGCGCCCTGACTGAAGGCGAAAAAGGCGATGAAGGCGATCAGCAGCCACAGCAGCCAACCCTGCCCTTGTCCGGTCAGGAAGACCGCTGCCGTGCCAGCCAGCGCCAGCGTCAGCCCCACCGCGCCGATCAGCAGCAGCGTCCGCCGCCCCAGACGGTCGATCACCGTCAGGGCCAGAGCGGTGAAGAGGAAATTGCACAGGCCGATGGTCACCGCCTGACGATCCGCCGAAAGCTGATCGAAACCGGCAGCTGCAAAGATGTCGTTGAGATAATAGAGAATGGCATTGATGCCCGAAAGCTGGTTGAACGCGGCGATCGCAAAAGCCAGCAGCATCGGCTTGCGATGCGCCGCCCAGGACAGGCGCCCGCCCGGTGCGGCATGGACCCGGTCATAGCTGGCCAGTTCGCCCTCGGGATCGGTGACGCCCAAGGCACCCAGCACCTGAAGCGCCTCGCCCCGGCGCCCGCGCGCCGCCAGCCAGCGCGGGCTGTCAGGGATGGTGAACATCAGCAGCAGAAGCAGCGCGCCGGGCACGGCGCTCACCGCGAATTTCACCGGCCAGGCGCCCGGCCCCGGCAGGATGGAGCTCACCACCGCATTGCTGAGATAGGCCAGCAGAATGCCCAGCACGATGTTGAGCTGGAACATGCCCACCATCATCCCGCGCTGTCTGGCAGGCGCGATCTCGGCCAGATAGACCGGCGCCAGCACGGATGAGGCGCCCACCGCCAGCCCCGCCATCACGCGGCAGGCCAGCAGCATGGTCCAGTCGGCAGCCAGCAGACAGCCCAGCCCCGACAGGCAGTACAGCACGGCAATCGCCCGCAACACGGAACGCGCCCCGAAACGATCCCCCGGCTTGCCCGCCACCAGCGCGCCGATCAGCGTGCCCCACAAGGCCGCCGAAACGGTGATCCCCACCGAAGTGGCATCGAGATGGAAGGCGGTGCGAAACCCTTCCGTGGTGCCCGCGATGACCGCCGTATCGAAACCGAAGAGCAAACCCGAAAGGCCGCCGACAAACACACCCTTGATCAGCGTGGCGTTCACTGTTTTGACTCTCCCGTCTTTTTTGCTCCGGCGCTTCGCGCAGGCGGCTTTGGCGGATGGTGTACGCAGTGCTCCCCGATGTCCAGCCGGGAAGCTCGCACAGCAGCCGCAGGGGCATCAATCCGGCGGGAACAGGGCCGCGAGGCGCGCCTCATAGGCCTTGACCTGCCGGTCCGCGCCCGGATCGAGCTCGGCCAGCAAGCGGGCGGCCTTGTCGCGATAGGCGGCCAGATCGTCATCATGATGGCGCAAGGCGCTCAGCAGGGTTTCGGCGCCGTCCTCCGGGTCGAAATCCTTGTAACGATAGCCGCAATCGCCCAGCAAAGGCGCGTTGTGGATCAGCGGGAAGCCGCCATGCAGCGCCTCATAATGGCGATAGCTCTGCCCCATGCCCCAATGGTGGCTGATCAACGCCTCGGCGCGGCTGCCCAGCATGGCGAAACCGGGAATGGCGTCAAAAAACTGGACCTTGCGCTGGCGCACCACATCGAGACTGTCGACGAAGTAGCAGAAATGCTGGCCTTCCATCATCGCGGCGCTGTCGCCCACGCAGATGCTCTCCACCGCCTCGGGCTGACGGCGGTAGGCGGCATCGCAGAGCATCAGCGGCAGATGGCAGGATGCCGCAGTCGACCGGTTGGGTTCGAGAATGGCCAGACGCCACGATCTGCGCCCCGGTGCGTAACGCCAGAGGACACCCTGCTCGCTGGCACTTTGCTCCAGAATGGCCGGGCTCCACAGCGGGGGCACCACATGCACATGGGCCAGCGTGGTGTAATGAAGATAGCTGCCATTGGCCGCCGCATAGGCGGGCCAGACCCAGATCTCGCGATAGAAATTGGGGGCGGGCAGCAGGGCCGTGGGGCAAGCGAAGGCCATGGCCTCACTGTCAGCGATCAGATCGCCGGTGATGCGCTGGGCCACCAGCACGCCGCCTTTGGCCGAGAAATCATGGGTCCAGTCTTCGGGCAGACGGCAGCCCATTTCAATGATCAGATCGAGGCTCTGCATCGCCTCATGCCTGCTAACCACCGGCAGCGGCGAGCGGGCGGAGGCTTCAAGCAGATCGGTTTCCCGCCCGGGTGCTGCATCCAGTGCCACGCAGCATGCCACACCTGTGCAGCGCAGCAGCACCATGGCCAGAAAGACCCCTGCCTGAAGCGCATCGCCATCCCACAGGCCCGGGGCAGTCGCGCTCAGGTCCAGCGCGATGCCGATGCGCAAGGAACGGGTATGGCTCATGCGGGTTGCTCGCTGCTGGTCAGGGCCAGCAGGCGGCGGGCATAGGCCTCCTGATTGGCGGCATCCTCGGGCGAGACAGAGGCGATCATGCGGCGGTTGCGCGCCTCATGAAAGGCCAGTTCCTGATCGTGCAGATCCAGCGCATGGGTGAGGCAGCCAAGGCCCGCGGCAATGTCATTGCCCTCATAATAATAGCCCACATCGGCGAAGAAGGGCGAATTGTGGATCAATGGATAATTGCCGTAAAGCACGTCGAGATAGAGATAATTCTGCCCCCAGTCGATCTGGTGAGAGACCACCACATTGGCCGTCTCGGCCAGCACCCTGGCGACAAACTGCCGCCCGTCCAGCGAGACCCTGCCCTCCTGCGCCAGCCGCGATCCGCCCACCAGCGCGCCAAAAACGGGATGCTCTGTCATATGTCTGGTGTTGAGATAGGTGAGATGCGCGATCCGGCCCGGATCGACCTTTTCCAGCGTCTCGCAAATGAGGAAGGGAATGGTGCTCATCTTGCCCGCCGAGCGGTTAGGCTCGAAAAGCGCGGGCCGCAGCCCCTGCCCCAGCATCCCTTCGCGATAGCCGAAATGCGAGCCCTTTTCCGTCAGCTCGGCCACCTTCTGCTCCAGAAACATCGGCGACCACAGATAGGGCAGCTCATGCACCGGGCAACGATAGAGGCTGCGCATCATCGCGGTAAAGGCGCGGTCCTTGGGGAGCAGCCAGATTTCGTCGCTGCGCTCGATGGGCGGGAAATAGTCGTTGCGCCCGAAGAGATCGGGCTCGACCAGATCCATATAGGGATGGCCGCAATTGAGATAGACAGCCTTGCCCCCGCCCGCGCGAAAGGCGCTCAGCCAATCGGGGTCTAGCGCGCCCGATACCTCGATGACGACATCGAGCGCCGTAAAGGCCTCCTGAGGGGAAAGCATCGCATAGCGCGCGCCCACCGCCCCGGCATCGCCGGGAGGGCCGCCGTCGCCGGTGTCGACCAGCAGCACCTGCTCAACAAAGGGCAGCGCTTCGAGCAGGCGGGCCAGATGATAGACATTCTGGCCGATGCCATTGCTCCAGATGTTGTGCTGGGCGCTGGTCAGGATCGAAAGGCCGATGCGCATGCGATCCGCTCGTCAGGGGTTGGGGTGGACAGCGTAACGTCTCTTGCCGGGTCCGGCAATGGAGCGCGTGGGTTTCCGGTGTGGGTGGCGGAGGTCTGCTATGGGGAAGGTATGCTGCAAGCAGTCAGGGTTGCGGATAATGACCGCGGGGAGCGATCGCATTGATCAGGCTGGTCATGGGGCTGCTGGGCTGAGACGGAGGCGGCGACAGATCACGCTCGACAGGGGGATTGTTGACGCACCCCACAAACCCGCCCGGGTTGATCTCTGCCTTCCACAGTCGCCCTTCCGCACGCCATATGAACAGCGCGGTGGTGTAGTCGAAACGCATTGGCGCAGGGCTGTGAGGCATCACGACCCATTTATCATGAAAGCACAGGCGCAAGCTGTGCTTGTCATCGATCAGAATGTCAAAGCTCTTGGTCAGGCCATCCGATTTGCGGATCAGCGTGGCTGAAACAGCCGATTTCCGCACGACCACAAAGCCATTGTCTGCGAAAGTATGTTTGCCATCCTCCGCCCATCTTACGCCCCGGTTTCCGAAAGAGGCCAGATCAAGATGCTGCATGACCGTGTCGGACGTAATGCCTTCCGGCCCACCATGACGAGGAGACGCGCCGATTGCCACCAGGGCAAGAACGATAGCCAACCTCATCACCACACTCTCGCCCCCCATGTCGCATGGACACAATGTTTCCCACCGCGAAGCTGAATGGTGCTGTAACGGCGTATCGGATGCATGATGGTGGTCGGTCTTATGCTCTCGATGTACAGAACGGGGAGTGCATCCGCTCCTCTCAGTTCTTAGCGTTATCGGCCTGCACGATGGGGCAAACGGTATAAGCTGAAAACGAAAAGCACCTGGCGACCATGCGCGAACGGATTGCCCATCTTACCGCTTATCCCGGATAGGATGGAGACAGAAAAACAGCCTTCGGCAATGAAGTAAGGCCAATTCTCTGGATGATCAGGAAATATGGTCACCCCGCAATGTGGGGGTAACGATGGTAGGGAGGAGGGACTGAAATAGGATCATTGAAATAATTGAATTATTTCTGGAAATTATGATCGTCCTTCAGACAGGGCCCCCAAAAGAGCCCTAAAAATTCTGGCCTGAAAAATCACTCGAACCGCCGACATTCGAGATTCAGAGGACCTTTCCCTTCTCACGACGTGATCTGTAGGTCAAACATGCGATCCCAGCGATAGGACAAGTTACGACGCATGAACGTCGCGGACTTGCCGAAGTGCTCGATTGAAGAAGTGGCGCGTGGCCTTGTCCCGCGCCTCCGCGTCCGTCAAAACGATGTTGCGCATCTCATTATCGCGCTGGAACATGCGGACCGCGCCTTGGAAGAACGCTTGGGCGAAGGCAGTGTAAACAACATCCGGCGGGTTATTGCGCAACATCTCCGCAAGGTCGTCGCCTAGAATCTCCTCGTTCACCTGCTCGAAGCGGATCATGTCGGTTTCGGAGAATTGCGTTCCATAACGTTCGTTGAACGCCTTGACGATCTCGGACAACTCCTTCTGCTCGTCCTCGGTGTAGGGCTTAGCCCCGAACTCGCTGATCCCTTTTAGCGCCGCCCTGTCGCCGACGGCGAGCGAGGCGTCACCCTGCTCCTTCTGCTCAACCTTGAACTTTTGTAGCCGGAGCATGTCGTCAGTGATTTCAATTTCGGGTGGGATCTGCCGGTTGGGAAGGAGGCGAGCGAGCCATGCGCCGTATGAGTAGAGCTTTTCCAAGCTCGTATCCTCCAGCCTCATCACCTGCGCGATAAAGCTATAGAAACGCATATAGCTGCGCAGAAGTTGGCGGAACTCCTCCTGCCGCCCCTCATCGTCATCAGCTTCAAACCGGGCGACGGCCTCACGGACAAGCCCTTCGAGCCGCGCACGGTCCACGCCATCGAGTTGCCCCTTGTAGTAAGTCGCCGCAAATCGCTCAATCTCTTCCTTATCGAGATAGGCGAATTTGAACAGCCGTCCTTCAAGGTCGTAAACGAGATTAGGATCGGAGTTGGCTTCGAGCGCTGTCACCTCGAAATATGGGCGGAAGGCATCCTGTATGTCCTCGATGATATTTTGGAAGTCGAGGATATAGGTCTGGTCCTTACCGGGCCGGGTGCGGTTCAGACGCGATAGAGTTTGCACGGCCTGTAAGCCCGCCAGTTTGCGGTCCACATACATAGCGCAGAGTTTCGGCTGGTCAAAGCCGGTCTGGTATTTCTCGGCGACGATCAGGATTTGATACTGGTCGGGATAGGGCGTGCCGTCTGGCTTAAAGCCATCGAATCGGCCCGGCAGTTCGGTTTCGGCAAAGCCTGTCAGGTCGGCTTCTGTGTAGGTTTGGCCATCGAAGGTCAGTTCGCCCGAGAAGGCGACAAGCGCACGGAGGTCGCGATAGTCTTGCGCCTTGATGTAGTCGCGCACACCGAAGAAGTAGCGCAGCGCATGATCGCGGCTGCCTGTAACGATCATTGCCTTGGCCTGTCCGTCAAGCATTTTCGCGACATGGCGGCGAAAATGCTCGACAATTATCTCGACCTTCTGGCCGATGGCGGTAGGATGTAGATTGGCATAGCGCGCAACTCGGCGCTGGCCGCGCCGCCCACTTAGCTGCGGGTCGTCTTCGATAGCTTTTTCCAGTTCGTAATAGGCCTTGTAGGTCATGTAATTCTGCAGAACGTTCAGAATGAAGCCCTCTTCGATGGCTTGGCGCATCGAATAGAGATGGAACGGGTGCGGAAGTCCGTCTGGACCCTTGGTGCCAAAGCGTTCCAGCGTGACATTGCGCGGGGTCGCGGTGAAGGCGAAGAAACTGATATTCGCCTGCGGTCCGCGCGCCTTTTGATAGGCGGCGATGATATCCTCTATATCGTCGCTGGAATCCGCCTCGCGCGTGAGCGCGTCGGTCATGGCTTGGGCGGACTTGCCGGACTGGCTGCTGTGTGCCTCGTCCACGATGACGGCGAAGGTGCGATCGCCCAGACCGGAAATCGCTTTCAAATGATCAGTAGAGAATTTCTGGATCGTAGTGACAATGATGCGCGCGCCTCTGGCGATGGCCTGCTTAAGCTGCTTCGATGTGCCGTCTATTTTGCGCACAACTCCCTGCGTCTGCTCGAACTGCGAGACTGTGTTTTGAAGCTGACGGTCCAACACAATGCGGTCGGTGACGATGATTGCAGTGTTGAATACCGCCTTGTCATCCGCGTCATGAAGGTTGATCGCGTGGTGGGCGAGCCAGCCGATGGTGTTGGATTTGCCTGAACCTGCCGAGTGTTGGATCAGGTAGTTGCGTCCCGCGCCAAACTGACCTGCGTGCGCCATAAGCCTGCACACGGCGTCAAGCTGCTGGAAGCGCGGAAAGATCAAGGCCTCGTTCTTGCCGCTGGTATCAAGGTTTACGAACCGCCCGATGATGTCGAGCAGCACGGCGCGGGAGAATATCGCCGCGCCCCATTCGCCAGAGTTGTAGAGATAGGCAACGCGGAACTCGTCCTCAATGTCGGGATTCCCGGCCCCGCCATCGCGGCCACGGTTGAAGGGCAGGAAACGGGTGCGGCCATTTTGCAGCCGCGTGGTCATGGACACATTGTCCTCGTCCAGTGCAAAATGGACCAAGGCCCCGCGCTTGAAGGTCAGCAACGGTTCTCCCGCTGGTGAACGGTCCTGCCGATATTGCTTTTCGGCGTGACGGAAATTGGAGCCGGTAAGGAGGTTCTTGGCCTCCATTGTGGCGACGGGCAGGCCGTTGAGGAACAAGGCCACGTCCAACCGCCCCCCGTGGCGTTCGCTATATTCAACCTCCTTCATCACCGAGAGGATATTGGCCTCGTATTCGGCGACGCGCTTGGGTTCCAAGCTGCTAGCGGGCCGGAAATAACAAAGGGAGAACTTGATGCCGGGGACAATCTTGATTCCCTGCCGCAACACATCAAGCAGTCCGCGATCTTTAAGGGACTTTTCAAGCTGCTTGAAAAACGTGTCTTCCGCCGCAGTAGTGTAATGCTCTTCCAGCTTGGCCCATTCTTCGGGCTGAGTGTTTTGAACGAAACTCAAGACCAAAGCCCTATCCATCGCCAGCCCACGGTGGTAATCGATCTTGGTATTGCGCAATTCATAGCCCTCACCCGCGACAAGGCGGGCGATCAGGTGGTCCTGTACCACCTGTTCCTTATGGAGGTTGTGAGCGGCGGACTGCTTCATTCGGAAACCTCATTCTCATCCCGATGGGTCGCAGCGGCAGCGGCCAATCTTTGCATCAACTTATCAGAAATCTCTTCGTGAGCGACGGATGTAGAGGCCATGATAGCCTGCACAATGGCCGCTTGGCGCCTCTTGGCCAGCAGGGACAGGAGTGATCCTTCAGTTGCCACTTGAACCGCTCTATTACCGCCAATTTGAGAAACTATGGAATCTATGGCGAACAGGGATTTTTTTAAACGCCCTGTTATTTCCCTCTGCTCCGACAGGTCGGGAGAAAGAATCCAATCGTTTGGAAAATCATTGAAGCTTATAGATTGCCTGACCCCGCCCCCTAGTGAATAGTAATATTTCGATATGTCCAAGGCATACAAGAAATAATACCAATACTCAGGGTCATCGCCCTGCGAAGCGTGCACAGCATCATATGCGGACGTTACAATCCCCCGCTCTTTCACTAGTCCCTGACGTAGACTGCGCTTGTCATTTTGGAGGTCCGTCAATCGAAGAACGATGTCTCCCGGTTCAACAATCTGGTATCCTTCAAAAGAAGCAGGGACCAGACCTTCAGCGCTCTCTATATCTTTGCGAATGATGTTACCGTAACTCAGCGAAAGAAGATTTTTCTCTTTCAGACCTTCATTTTTATTAGACTTCCTGATTCTCAATACATGCTTGAGCTTTCTAGGCATCCAATGAGGCGGCGGCTCGATCCCAGTGACCTTAGATTGAAGAGAGATCATAGTGTGACTTCCATAAGGAGATCAGATATATCGGCGCGCATACTCTCAATTGCCTTATCTATTTGTTCCATGCTTTCCGGCCTGTAGAACTGAAAGAAATATCTATTGAAGTTAATGGCGTATCCGACGCGACCGACCCCTCTATCCTTTGGGTCAATATATTGTTCATCAACCCAAGCGTCTGAAAAGAACGGTGTCACCTCGCGCGCGACATACTCGCGCCAATCCTCTTTCAGCGGCACAAGTTCGTGGTCGCGCAGGTCGGTATCCGGCTCGGGATTGCCATATTTGTCGGCACAGATGTCGGCTTCTTCATCGCGCTCGGAAAGTGCCGAAAGGATCGCCTTCTTGACCGGTCCGGCGATTGCCACGCCCTCGTCCTTGAGCGCTTTGGTCAAAACCTTGTTGAAGGCATCGCGGTTCATGAAGAGCGCGTCGTCCATGCTTAACAAGACGACCTCGATCTCTTCCCGCTCGTCGTCGGGCAGGCGGGCAAACACTTTCTCATCAGCTAGACGGGCGATCCGCTCTTGGCTCGCCCGAAAATTAAGGCGCAACGGGCGCTCGACACGGATTTCGCGGTAGCCGAAGTCCGCAACGTCAAAGATTTTGGCAACGCCGCCTTCACCGCTGCCGCCGTTCAGGAAGCCTTCATAGATACGCACAATGTCGGCGCGGGCTTCTTCGGGAATCTCGCGGCGCTTGGAGCCGAGGGATTTGCGCATAGAACGCCAAAACCGCTCGCCGCTGGCGTCGATCAACTGCACCTTGCCCCGGCGATTGTCGGGCTTGCGGTTGGTCAGCAGCCATACATAGGTCTGGATGCCGGTGTTGTAGAACAGATCGGTGGGCAGCGCGACAATCGCTTCGACCCAATCATCTTCGAACATCCAGCGGCGGATTTCGCTTTCGCCGGACCCGGCCCCGCCCGTGAACAGGGGCGAGCCGTTCATGACGATGCCTATGCGCGAGCCGATTTCATCGTCGCGCATTTTCGAGATCATGTGTTGCAGAAAGAGAAGCTGGCCATCGGAAATGCGCGGCGTTCCTGCGCCGAAACGACCATCAAAGCCAAGGGAATCGACTTCGTCCTTGATCGCGTCTTGATACTTTTTCCAGTCCACGCCGTAGGGAGGGTTGGACAGCATGTAGTGGAATTTCTTTTCCTTATGAGAGTCTTGTGTGAGCGTGTTGCCGAAGGCGATCTGCTCGGGATCGTGGCCTGTTACAAGCATGTCGGATTTGCAGATGCCAAAGGATTCCCCGTTCAATTCCTGCCCGAACAATTCGACCCGGATTGAGGGATTGAACTCCTGCAAGGCGGCTTCGGTGAGGGCGAGCATACCGCCCGTGCCGCAGGCCGGATCATAGACTTGCCGGATGATGCCGCGTCCGGTCAGCTTAGTATCGTCATTGGCGATCAGCAAGTCCACGATCAGGCGTATCACCTCGCGCGGGGTGAAGTGTTCGCCCGCCGTCTCGTTGGAGATTTCCGAGAAGCGGCGGATCAGTTCCTCGAAGAGATAGCCCATCTCTATATTGCTGACCGCATCGGGATGCAGGTTGATCTCAGTGAAACGCTCAAAGACGTTCCAAATGATACCCCCTTCCTTGAGGCGCTTAAGCTGGTCGGTAAACAGGAATTTATCGAGAAAGATGTCGCGAACGTTTGCCGAAAATTTGGTGATGTAATCGACCAAGTTTGCGTGAAGCTGGCTGGGGTCTTGACCCTTGAGGGTGGCCAGCGTGAAACGGGACAGGTTGTAGACTTTCACATTCCCGCCCACCGCGCCGAACAAAATCATGTCGCGGGTGGCGTCGTCTACGCCCTCGGGAACCGAATTGGCGGCTTCAAGAACGGCGGCTTTGGTAGAGGCAAGGATGCAGTCGAGGCGGCGCAATACGACAAAGGGTAAAATGACCTTCCCATATTCAGACTGCTTGAAGTCACCGCGTAGAATCTCGGCAATTGACCACACAAACCCGCCAAGGGTGCGAACTTCTTCTCTTTGCATCAGTTAATATCTCGCCGTTCTCGAATTTATAAACGCGACCACTACCCACCCGATCTGGGTCACTTAGGCCAGTTGTTGCTAATCGTCTCGCTGCTTCCATTTGAAAGGAAAAACTCTAATTTCCGCTTCCCTTTTGCGAGTCTGCGCGATGTCGTAGCTGCTTTGCATCTGCATGAGGGTATCCATCGACACCCCAAATCCCTTCTCGATACGCAGCGCCATTTCAGGCGACAGGTTCGCGCGCTCATTAAGCAAGGTCGAAAGTGTAGCGCGCGTAACGCCCAGCACGTCCGCTGCGGCTGTGACCGACAAGCCCAACGGCTCTATGATCTCATGCTTGATGAAACCGCCGGGGTGGGCCGGATTTTTCAAGCGAATATCTGCAATCGCGGTCATAGCTGCCCCCCTGGATCGTGCGGCGTTGGGCGACGCTATACAGATGTCGGCGTGCAAACAAACCCTATCTTCATCACAGCCCGGCCCCCGCTGCCTTGGCGGCCGCTGGCGTGGGCATGGCGGCTTGCACAAGGGCAGTCTGGACCTGTCCCGCGCGCTCGTTGATGGCCGATACTAGCTTGCCCCGGTCATTGGTGAAGACCGTCGCAGTCTCCTTGGCGCGGGAAATCCCAACGTAAAAGCTCTTCTGATCCACCAGATTGGCTGCCTTGCTGTCGGCATGGATCATGACGTGATCGGCGGTACGCCCTTGAGCGGCAAAGGCCGTGTCCACATAGGCATGGCGGAGATGCTGGTCGCGAGCAGCATCAATGTTCAGCGTTTCAGTCCTCCCGCGTGAAGTCTGGATGGTGGCGCAGCGAGCCCTTTCGTCCACTGCGACAACCTCGCACCGCCCACCATTGATCCGCCCCACCTGCCGGTCATTGCGGGTGAACTGGATGCGGTCGCCCGCCTTCAATTCCAGCGATTGGGGCGCAAAGGCTTGGCTCTGCCCGGCTCCCCATTGCCGCAAGCGCCAATCCACCTCCCCGCCACCCTCCGATCTCAGGGTGATGGCTGCTTTGGCCGGATCGATGGCCTCCACCCGATAAGCCTCGCCCCGGCTCACACCCTTGTCGGCATAATCGCGGGTGAAGCGCACCACATCGCCTTTGTCATAGCTCAGTGGATCACGGGCCTCGGCACGGGTCAGCCCCTTGTTCGTAAGGCTCTGCATGGTGACAACTGGGCCGGTAAGCACACCCGCTCTGGTGAGCGCATCGCGAATATCAGCCGTCAGCACATCCCGCCCCTCCCGCGAAGGCTCGATAACAAGGGTACGGATACGCGCCGCTTTGTCCATACCGGCATATTGCTCGGCCATGGCGGCAAAGCGTTCGGCCTGATCCGCATTCTCGATAATCCGGCCTCCGCCGCTATCCAGCGCAGCGAGCGCCTTCTTGGCATCACCCTCGATGGAAGCCAGCACGGCCTCTTTCGTGGCCTCATTGGTCTGCCGGACAATCTCGCTTAGTTTCGCGGTTTCCATCCCGGCGCCCTGCAATTGGGCAAAGGCCGCGCCCGCCTCGACCGATCCAAGCTGCTGCACATCCCCTACCAACACCACGCGGGCATTGTGCCGTTCAGCGAGGTCAAAGAGCCGGGCAGTATCGCGGGCCGACAGTAAGGATGCCTCATCGACAATCCACGCGGCGGGCTGCCCCTGATTGGGCAGCTCTGGCGACAGCAGATGGCGGGCGACAGTATCGCTCCTTGCGCCTAGCGCCTCGCCCAGCACCATCGCAGCTGACGCAGTTGGGGCCAAGGCAATGATCTGCACACCCTGCGCCTCGGCCTCGTGGGCAAAGGTCGCTAAAACGGTCGTGGTCTTGGCCGTGCCCGCATAGCCTTGCAATGCTGTGATACGGTTTTCGCTGGACAGAAGCTGCTCGGTGGCGGCCCGCTGGTCGGCATTCCAGCCAAAGCCCACCCGCTCCGCCTGAGCCGAGGCGGTAGCCACGGCTTTGGCTGCGGCAAGCGGCGATGCGATAGAAGACAATGTCCCGCGCCCTTCCGCCTCGATCCGCAGCATCTTTGTCTCGATCTCGACATTCTGGCGGGTAGTGAAGCCAGAAAACTCGGCGCCGCGCCGGTCCAGAAAGGTCCGGTCGATTAATTCGCCCTGTTTCGTGGCGGCAGCGATAGCCTCGCCAATCTGGGCATATCCCACTTTGCCCAGCCCGGCTCGCCCGGCCTCTTCCTGCAAGGCGGCGGCGGAAAACACCGATTGCCGCTCGCCCAGCTTCTCAGCTGCATGCGCAACGGCCCGATCTGCCATGGTTGCCTGCCGGGCCATATCCGCCCGGTGAGATGGGCTTGCCGCTCTGGCCTCGGCCTGTTCGATCATGGCCAACCGGGTTGCCGGGCCGAAACCGACTTGTTTGGCGGTTTCTCGCCATTCGGCAACTAGGGTGGTGTGATCGGTGGCAACCTTGGCGGCGCGGGTGTCGAGCGTAGCCATCTGCTTTTCGGCGGCACTGGCGGTATCACGCGAGGAGCCGCGTTCCCCCAGCGCCGCCTCGATCTCGGCGCTACGGGTGCTGAACGCCGCAATGACCTCCACGGACAGGCCCTTGATCTCGAACATGGAGTCCTTGCCCGGCTCGATCTCATAGCCAAGCTCCCGCACTTTCACGGCCAGCTCCTGCCGGTAGATCGCGCCGATTTGCTTCTGAAGCTGGTAGATCGCGCGGGGTTCAAGACTGCGCCACGCGCCATCCTCGCCCTGTGTCACATTCATGATGACGTTATGGGTATGAAGCTGCGGGTCTTGCGCCCGGCTCGTGCCATGCTGGAAACTGGCAACGACAAGATTGCCGGTCGCCTCCCGGTTGACGCTGCCGCCCTCCCTGACACGGGTAGCCGCCATATGCTGTTCAACGTGAGCCATCGCCGTTTGCACCGCTTCGCCATGGGCTACGATCAGCCTGCGGTCGCCCGCAACCTCGGCCATCACCGAAACGGACTTGGGCGCGCTTAGGGTAACATCCCAGCCGGGGCGATGCTCAAGCTGGCCTCCCCGGAAGGTGCCAAGCTGCTGATCGCCAACCTTCCCTTCCAAAAGGTCGCGGAACTGTTCGCGGTCCACCTCGCCGGACAGGCCGAGGACCTGCGCGCCTTTGCCCTGCCATTGCGAGGGCGAAGGGCCACCCTCCGAATAATAGTCGTCAGCCTCGTAATAGCTGGCGGCCTGTGCCGAACTGGTCAGCGCGGAAACGGAGGCCACCATCACACTGGCCCCTGAGTGCGGGGTGATGACGATGGGGGCAATGTCCCCTCGGGCGTCGGGGACGACGGCGGCGCGGCGGCGGTCGTCCTTTCCCAAAGGGTGTTCTTGGGATCGCCGGGAAGGAAACCCGCCATGCGCGCAGGACCGCGCCGCGCGATATGATCTGCGGCCAATTTGATACGCGCCACCGGCAGGCCATCGGGAAAGAGAAGATACCCCTCGAATTTGGGCAGGCGTAATTCGCTCTCCAGCACGGCAGGCCGCATCTTCCGCGTCACCCCCAAGGTGGTGCGAGGCCCATCATCGCCCTCGGCCAGCGCATCGGTCATCGTATGAATCTCGACCTCGCATTCCCCGATGGTCTGGCTGGCCCATTGCCGGGTTTCGCTGTCGATGATTTGCAGGAACAGCTTGGTGTTGCAGCAGCCCAGCATGGATTCGGCAATCTGCGGCCCATAGCGGTGCTGCATCTGCCCCAGCGCCTGAAAAGTCAGGATCGCGGCGGCGCCGAACTTGCGGCCTTCGGGCAGGAGCCGCGCCAGATTATCGACGCGAGGAAGATCGGCCAACTCGTCCAGCACGAACCAGATACGCCGGTCGGGCGAAGGCGGCAGGCCAAGTACGGCGCTGGCGGCGCATTCCAGCCAGCAGGCGAGCAAGGGCTTCGACGCCTCGAAATAGTCCTCCTTGCGCGGAACGAAGATCCAAGGGCGGGCGCCCTTCCGCTTGTCCAGCCCGTGGATGAAGTCACGAAAAGCGAAGGGCGTGCCCCCGCTGTCCTCGATGCGGAGGAACTGGATCAGGTCGGCGGCTTTGGCGAGCATGAACAAGACGCTGCCTGTTGCCCGGTCGGCATCGTCCGCGAAGGTTCGGGCTGATGAGCTCGTGGCCAGCCATTCCTTCAGATCATCCTTGGTGCGATTTTGCAGAGCATGCAGCAGGTCGGCCAAGGTGCATTTCCCGTCGCGCCAGAGCGCGCGGATCATGTTGGCGACAAGGATGCGGCTGGTGTCGAGCCACACATCGCTGTCGTGCTGGCCGGTCTCGGTGATTAGCTGGTGCGCGATCCGGTCGGCGTCGGCGGGATGTTTCATCTCGGCGAAGGGCGACCAGAAGGCGCAGCGGGCATCGAACGGGTTCAGGACGATGTCGCCCCGCTCGGGCCTGTAATAGTGGGCGATGAACTCTCCGCTGGTGTCGTAGACCAAGGCGGCTTCACCCCGCGCCTCGATACCGTCAAGCAACTGGCGCAGGGCGGTCGTCTTGCCTGAACCGGTCGTGCCGATCATTGCCATATGGCGCGTTTCCAGCCGCGAAGGGATTGGCACAGTGCCGATAGACAGGGGAGCCTTACCCGCCTCTTTGCGGGTCAGCTTGGCCAAATCCTTCTCGGTCGTCGTCGCCGTTCCGGCAATCCATCGGTCGGCCAACAGCTTCTCGCGGCGGTAGAGCGTTACACGACGCCGGGCAAGCAAGAGGCCAAACGAGCCCGTGAAGCCAAGCAAGCCGCCCCATTTGGCAAAGGTCCAGACCTGCCTGACCCTCCGCTGAAAGTAGGGGTGCGCGATGATCTGGCGTGCCGATCTGCCCGGAAGCACCTGCCCCCCGATATGGACATCGACCTCGGTATCCTTGGCCCAAGCCGATACGACCCATAGCTTAGCCTGGGCCCAGTGATACGTCTCGGTGGCGACAATCGCGTCCCGGCCTGCCATCCCATAGGGCAAGGCCATCCCGACTAGTGCGGTTGAGACAAGCATGGCGATAGCTTGCCGTTTGAATTGGGCGACGCTTCTGCCTTGCTGCTGCTTGTGCAAGGCATCGGCGTGGATACGGCGATCATGAGGGCCGGTCATCGTCTGTCCTCCCGTGCCAGCCGACGCTGGCGATTATAGGCCGCGTTGATTTCGGTGGTGATGGCCTCATCGCTCTGGCGCTGGCCCGTGGCGGCGCTGCGCGCATAGCAATAGGCGGCGCAGGCGGTGAACAGCGCCCGGTCGAGCATCCGCTCGGCGTCCACCATGCGGGTGCTGACCATCGCCAGTTCCGCGATGATCTCCCTGCCGGACGTGTCACGGGCGGGCGGGTTGGCCAGCGCCGCCACCCCGGCTTTGACGCTTCGCTGAAGCAGGGCGTAGACGCTTGTGCCGTCGCGCTCGGCCAAGGCGCGGAGCGCCTTATCGAGCGAGGCGGGCAAGCGGACGGTGTGCTGAACCGGCCTCATCGGGCCGCCTCCTTGGGAGTGCGCGGAGAACTCCCGAAAAGCCCCGGAATTGAGGCATTCCGACAACGGGCCGGGGCGGCGCACTCGCGGCGCACTCGCCAAAACTGGCGGAAAACAGGCATGCACCCGTGCGTGAGGTGTGTATCTGAATTGCTGGCTCGATGCGTAGCATCGCAGCCCCGCCACCTTGCGGTTTGGAGGTTCGGCTCAGTCACGGGCCAGCCTCCTTCCGCAGAGGGCACAAGGCGGCGAGAGAACATCGCGAAGTTCGCAATCGCGGGGCCGAACTGTCTCAACATCACGCCCATTGGCCGATGCTTGCTCCGCCGCCCATGCCGCGATCATGACCTTGGCAGCAGGATCAGCCACGCCCCTGTCGATGGCGTCGGTTCCCTCTGGCAGGGAATAGAGGTCCTGATCACGCGCCCATGCCCGGATCGCTGTTTCTATGGCGTCCTGCATCTTGCGGTGCAGAGCCTTCGCCTCGAACGGGTCAAGGTGGGCCGTGGCGCCAAGGGTGAGGACCAGACCACCGAGGGGAAGCCAATAACTATCCACCTCTTGCCATGGCCCATCGATCCGGCAGGTGGATGTGTCGCCCCGGTAGATGTCGATGGGAGGGCGTTCGCCTTGCATCGACCGGCTCAGGAAGAAGCGAAGTGCTTCGCCGTCCTGTTCATCGGCGGTGATCCTGTCGAGCATTCGGCTTAGATAGGCAGCCTCGCGGGCATCGATGCGGGTGCGATAGGTGACTTTGCCGTCACGGCGCAAAAGGTCAGAAAGCCGGTCCACGGCCTTGCGGGAAACAGGCATGGGGCATCCTTTCGTGAAAATCACGGTTGCGGGAACAAAGGTGTGGGGGAGCAGTCGCGGAGCGGCCCGCCATTCAAAAGGCTGGGGCCGTGCCGCGTCTGCGGATCAGAGCGACGTTCGGATCTGCGCCAGCTTCTTGATGGACTCGGTGGTAAGCAAGGTACGCCTGCCGATCTTGATGGCGACCAATCCGCCGGATTTGATCAGGGCGTAAACGGAGGACCGACCGACGCCCAGCGCCTTGGCGGTTTCATTGATGGATATGGCAAGGGTTTCCATGTGCATCTCCTTGGTTGCCGATTCGCGGCGGGAGACCATTCAATTTGCACACGTTTGCCGGTGTGTCGTCCAGTTATGAAAAATTTGCGGAAAACCGCAGAAAGCTGCGGGTGTCCGCGCAATCCAGAAATGAGTTCGCGTCATCCAGAAATGATTTTCTTCCCTAACCAGACCGCTCCAAGGGTGGCGCGCTACCTTGAAATCCGCAGCCGCTCGCCCGCGTCTGGCATAGTCTGAGATTGAACCGCCGCCACGATAGGAGGGCTGGTCTTGTTGCAATAGCGGATGGTGATGGTGTCCCCCCGGATCGCCGAGCAAACACCGGAGCCACGAAGAATATCGGCAAGCGCATCGAAGGTGCTGACCTTCGCGTGATACCCACCTGCCCACCGGATGGCCAAAATGTCATCGGTCGCCTTGATCCGATAACCGGCCTTTTTTGCTATTGCCGATACAGCGCCTAAAACCGTGTCGGCGTTCACATCGAAATCCAGCACAGCAGATGGGATGGCAGGCTCGTAACGATCAGCCGGTGCATGATGGGTGACGATCATCCGCAGTAGACCGCCGTCAGAACCGGCGAAAAAAAGAAACACGCTGACCAACGCAATCGCTATGCGGCGTGACCAAATCGAAGATCTATAGGAGCGCCGTAGCCGTATGCTATTGACCGGAATAAGGCGGCGCCAGCAGGGCCCTGATGGCCTTGCCCTGCTCACAACCCTTGAGGCGCCTTGCAAAGCCTTAGCCTGAATGTGGAGCTGAGGAACCGCTACCGCCGCTAGTGCTGCCACAGATGGAAGCATCGGCACCACTGGCTGCACGATAAGCGACGTGTGGTGATCGGCGCAAACCTGAATGACACTTTTTTCAAGTTCTTCCACCCGCTCGAACGCCCATGCCAACTCTTGAGGAGAAATGCGGTAGGTGTCCCCATAACGTGCTTCAATGTACGCCCGGCGGATACATGCGAAGGCCCGCCGCTCGAAATGTGTTTCTCTCGGCCATGCATCCCGCAAGCGAATATCCAACGCCTCTGCCGCCTCACGCAATTCGTCCAGCGCATGGATGCGAGGGCCGTAAAGTGTCACTGACCATAGGGCACAGAGATAGAGGTGTTCACATGCCTGATGCAGGAGCAACGCGGCCATGGGCGCATTGCTCTGGTTCCGGTAAAAGGCCGCGCCAGCGAGAAAGTCACGGCCCCGCGTATGCCAGCGCTGAAATTCGGCGAAGCCGCGCCCCGCGCGGTCCAACGCTGGCAGGCGGCGAGGTGATTGCAGGCGCAAACCCTCCATCTGGTAGAGGGCGATACCCTTTTCCGCGACGGCGACAAAATGGGGGACACCATCGAGAAGGGAGCGGTTGACCCTATCCAGACCTTCGACCGTCAGGCGGATCGGGTGAGCTAACTCTCCGAACTCCCATGCCCGTTGGAGCCGGTCGCGCACGATCCGCCAATCCCGTTGACTCCGTGCCAGTCGAGCGTGATTGACTATCGCCACCAGATGGAATGCTTCTCCCGGCGCGATTTCCTGCCAGTCTTCCGCCACATGACGCCCATGAAGGATAAGCGCAAGGATGCGACCATTCCGACGATGTTCTGAACACCCGCCCTTGGTTATATCCGCAAACGCCTCAAACAGGATCGCCGCAGCGCGGCGTAACTCCTGCTGCATCGACCACGGCAGATGGTCGGCATCCGTGCGCAGCATCATGGCCGAAACTCCTGCTGGATGCGTTCCCAGCCCTTTGGGCGGGTATGGCCGGTCACATCATGGACACGTTCCAGCAAAGCCCTGATTAGCGAACGGACCTGATCAGCTGTAAACCCGCCATCGTCCATCGGCGGGTCACCGATCAAATGCGGGTAGCCCCATTTGTAGTAAGGGGTGAGGATAACGGCGAGGCGAGCCATTTCAGGGCAGTCATGCCCTAGGCCGGTGGCGTTGGCGTATGCCAGCACCTTCGAGATATCCTGACGAATATACTCGGCATTCCATGGGTCTGGAAAACCCACGTCGAGAAGATGCGCGCACAGCGTGAGCTTCGCGACAGACCCTGCCGTGTGCAGCGTGGTCCGAATCCGGCCTCCGTGGAAACCACCCTCAATTCCGTAAAATTCGATTTCTGCGCTGTGATAGCGCCTGCGGCTAATCTCTCTGCCCTCCTTGGTCCGCAAAAGAATGGCTGGCCCATCTCCATATCGTTCATTCAGCGCTGCGATGGCCATCACCGATGGTGAGGCGATCATTGAGGCCACGACAGGAGCAGCACCAAGCCCGCGAAGCAGGGCACGGCGGGAAGTACCTTCAATCGAATCACGTTGAGAAGAATCTGGCGAGGTCATGAGTATGCCTTCCTCGTTTCTGCTTCTGGCGGCCCAGTGGGCACGGCGGAGCGATTAAACGGCACCGCTTATAACCTTAAAAACAGAAACACTCAATAACCGGTGCCGTTTAATCGAGTTCCGATTGAACGAGTGGCGCGCGCCGTTACGACGCAGGTATGGGAAGACCTCCGCTCAATGTTAAATCCACCAACATCCGCTTGCCGGAAGGGCTTGGTGAGCGGATTGACGCTCTCGTGGGAAACAGGCGGCGAGCGTCATTCATCCGAGAGGTGCTTGAACGTGAAGTCGAGCGGCTGGAAGGTGAGGACCGAGCTAGGATCGGCGGCAAATTCACTGGGTGACAGCATCCGTTTTTCGTTTGCGCGTAATTTCGGGTTCCGGCCTGCGCCCTTGCAGATGGCACAGGCGCACATAGATTTTTCGGACAAGCTCCTGCACCTGATCAGCACGTGGCACGGCGCCGGAATCATCAACATGCTCGACGAAAAAGCTGTTTAGACGCCGCCTGATCGCCGTATTCGCCATTTCCTGACGGGTCGCATCAATAGACAGAATATCGCTATCGCCAAGGAACGACACGAGGGCATCGGCGTAAGGATATTTCGCGTACCGCCCATGTCCGGCTGGACGCTTGGGCTTAATAGCCAGAATTTTTAGCACCTCTGCCGGATCAGCATCAATCTTGATCGCAGCGGCAATCCGACCGCCAGTGGGTGTTAAGCAAAGCTCCCGAACGGAAGAAAATTCCGAAAGAAGCAGGACACGCAGAGATCCGAAAAAATTACGCCGGTTGAGAAAGTGCTGCTTGCCGTGCTTATCCCGATAATAGAGCTTCGGACCGTCTTCGCGTTGCAGATAGGCAAAGAGCTTTTCCAACGCTGCTATGGTTTCCTCACTGGCTCCCAAATAAAGCGCCTCACGAGGCTTGCGCAACCTGCCTGTTCCGTATTGGTTGCGATGCCAACGCCAAACCATAAACAGTGGCAGAAGGCAGGCAGCGAGCGCTGCTACAAACAAGGAATTTCCCAGCAACTTTGAGGCTGGTGCGAGGAGGATCGAAAATATTAGGAATATAGGAGTGAATATGATGATGGTTGGTATGGTCCAACTCTGAATGAGGGGCTGATGCCCTATATACTCTTCAATTGCTTGGATAATCTTGTCCAGCTCTTCACGCGCCAGTTCTTCGCTCTCGTTCAAAAAGCGCAGGACGATCCTGCGTAGGGAACGATCCTCGTCATTCCAATCCATACTCAGTCCTCCTAGTCGCGGGACTGTTTCCGCTGTCGCGCAACTCGTCTAGATAATTGCTCCACCATTGAGCCATTTCAATACGTTCGCGCCAGTAAGCGGACTGATTATAGATGCGCCGTATCTCACCAGATACCATATGCGCCAATGCGCGTTCGATAGCGGCGGGGTTCCATTTACCTGACTCGTTCAGCAACGAGGATGCAGAGGTCCGAAATCCGTGCGCGGTCATCTGCTCTTTTGAATACCCCATGCGTCGTAAGGCCGCCGTGATCGTATTTTCCGAAATCGGACGGGTACGGCTCCGAACCGACGGGAACACATACTTCCCATTCCCCGAGAGGGACCGCATGCTCTCCAAAACAGCCACTGCCTGCTTTGATAGGGGGACCGCATGGGGCTGGCGCATCTTCATCTTCCCCGCAGGAAGTGTCCAAACCGCCTTCTCAAAATTAATCTCGGTCCACTCCATATGACGCAGTTCGCCGGGGCGCTGATAGAGGTGCGGGGTGAGCTTGAGAGCATGCATTACCGCAGGGTCGCCAACGTAGTCCTCGATTGCCCGAAGCAGGGCGCCAAACTCGACAGAATCCGTGATCGCAGCGAAATGCTTTGCCTTCGGCTGGATGAGTGCCCCGAGCAGCATCTGTGCCGGGTCGCGCTCGGCTCTAGCCGTAGCCGCAGCATAACGGAAAACACGGCTGGCGAAGGAACGTATGCGCTTGGCAGTCTCATATCGCTCGCGCCGTTCATGGTGCTTGATTTCGTGAAGCAGTTCGGCGGGGGTGATCTCCGTGACAGGCCGCCGCCCAAACTCGCTGCCAAGCAACTTTAACAACCAGCGATATTTCTCAAGAGTGCGAGGCGACACACCCTCCTTTTCCCGTTTTGCGATTAATTCCTCTGCGACGCTGGCAAAGGTGTTCGTTGCCCGGATGCTGGCCTCTATTCGCGCTTGCCGTTTGGCCGCATTCGGATCGACCGAATGGGCTACCTGCTTGCGAGCGGCATCCCTTGCGGAACGAGCTTCCGCAAGTGTGATCTCAGGGTAGGCGCCAAGCGCCAATTTCCGCTCAAGCCCGTTTATGCGGTATTTGACGCGCCACAGCTTACTGCCTCTAGGATTGACCAGCAGGTACAACCCCTGCGAGTCTGAGACCTTATAGGGCTTCTCTTTGGGCTTGGCGTTTCGGATCGCGGTATCGGTCAGCACCATTGGGGGCCTCGATTCTGCGGGGCCTCGCGAAGCCCCCTTGTTGGGCCCCCATCTTCCACGATTACGTGCAAACAGAGGCAATCACCGACGGCCAGTGATTGCTTCAAAACTACCTGAATCTAGGGATTTTTTCAATCACCCGCGACCCTGCGCGGTCTGATTTATGGTAGCGGAGGAGGGACTCGAACCCCCGACACGCGGATTATGATTCCGCTGCTCTAACCGACTGAGCTACTCCGCCACACGTTGCCGCATGGGCTTTCTGCCGCCTTTCGGATCGTCCGTCCGGGGCAGGCGCGGTCCTTAGGCGGGGGTTGCGCAGCGGTCAACCAGGAAAAATGGGGTCGGTGTATTTTCTTTCAGGATTTCCACAGGTGCTTCAAACATCAGCAGCGGGCGCGCCAAGCCGGGCGCCATAATGCACCGAGACGAAGCCCTTTCCCGATGATATTCGCAAAGTCTCTGCCGCTTATCCGGCGGGAGCCAGCCCCACTGCGCGAAAGGCAGTTCTAGATCTCACCCTTGGCGCGGCGGATGGCGAACCACTTCTTCACATTCTCATTGTGCTGCTCAAGCGTGTCGGCGAAGGCGTGGCCGCCCGTGCCGTCGGCCACCATATAGAGCGCCTGAGTCTTGGCCGGATGCAGCACCGCCTCGATGCTGGCGCGGCCCGGGTTGGTGATGGGGCCCTTGGGCAGACCCTTCATCGAATAGGTGTTGTAATCGTTCTGGGCGACGATCTCGCTGTGCAGGATGCGGCGGCCCAGCGGCTTGCCGCGCGTGATCGGGTAGATGATCGTCGGGTCGGCCTGAAGGGGCATATCCTGCCTCAGGCGGTTCTCGTAGAGGCCCGCCACCATCGCACGCTCGGTGGGCTTGCCGGTTTCCTTCTCCACGATGGAGGCCAGCGTCAGCGCCTCGCGGGGCGTCTTCACCGGGATCGAAGGATCGCGCTTGTCCCAAGCCTCTTTCAACAGCTTGGTCATGCCCGCCTGCATGCGGGTGACAACCTCCACGCGCGTCTCGCCCGCCTTCACATCATAGGTGTCGGGCAGGATCGAGCCTTCATCGGGCACGGTCACCGGGCCGGTCAGCGCGCTCTGCGCCATCAGCCGTTCCTGTACCATGATGCTGGGCAGGCCCTCAGGCACGGTGACGAAGCGGCGCAGAGCCTCCTTGCCGGTCAGGATAGAGAAGATTTTCGATTCGCTGGCGCCCTTGGGCAGCAGGAACTCGCCCGCCTTGATACGGGCATCGCTGCTGCCCATCAGGCGGACATGAAAGCGGAAGGCCCGCGCGGAATAAACCGCGCCAGAAGCCTGCAACTTCACCGCCACATCGGACAGCCTGGCGTTATCAGGGACGATGAAATTCTTTTCGGCAGGCAGCGGCCCGGCGCCGTAATAGCCATGCAGCAGGGCGCCACCGGGCACCACAACCACCAAAGCGGCCACACCGGCCAGAATCAGAGAGGTCTTCTTCTTCATGCCGCCCAATATGCCGCCGAATTTACTGCCAGTTGGCCATCAGGCCGATATGTGACGGCGGGGCCGAGGTTCAAGCCCCCGGCCCCCACTCCATCTCAGTCTTCGATCGCCTTGACGATCACGCTGGCATTGGTGCCACCGAAACCGAAGCTGTTGTTGAGCGCCGCGCGCACAACCCGCTTCTTGGCGACATGCGGCACCAGATCGACGCCATCCGTGCCCTCATCCGGCGTGTCCAGATTGAGCGTGGGGGGTACGATCTGGTCGCGCAGGGCCAGAATGCAGAAGATGGTCTCAACAGCGCCCGCGCCGCCCAGCAGATGGCCGATGGCGCTCTTGGTGGACGACATCGACACGCGGCCGATGTCATCGCCGAACAGGCGGCGCACCGCGCCCAGCTCGATGGTGTCGGCCATGGTCGAGGTGCCATGGGCGTTGATGTAGTCGATGTCGGCGGTGGTCATGCCCGCCTTCTTCAGCGCCATCTCCATCGAACGGTACGCGCCAAAGCCCTCAGGGTGAGGCGCCGTCACATGGAAGGCATCGCCCGAGAGGCCATAGCCCACCACCTCGGCATAGATCTTGGCGCCGCGCGCCTTGGCATGCTCATACTCTTCGAGCACGATCACGCCCGCGCCCTCACCCATGACGAAACCGTCGCGGTCCTTGTCATAGGGGCGGCTGGCCTTTTCGGGCTCGTCGTTGAAGGCGGTGCACAGGGCGCGCGCCTGAGCGAAACCGGCGATGCCGATGGGGCAGATGGTGCTTTCCGCGCCGCCCGCCAGCATGATGTCGGCGTCGTCATCCTTGATCATGCGCGCGGCGTCGCCAATCGAATGGGCGCCGGTCGAGCAGGCGGTGACGACCGCGTGGTTGGGGCCCATCAGGCCATATTTGATCGAGACCTGACCCGAGATCAGATTGATCAGGCGGCCATGGACGAAATGCGGCGAGACGCGGGCCGGGCCCTTCTCGGCCAGCACCAGCGATTCGCTCTCGATACCCGGCAGGCCGCCGATGCCGCTGCCGATGGAGCAGCCAGCACGCAGCTTCATCTCTTCGGGCATGTCGATCAGGCCGGCGTCTTCAAGCGCCTGGCCCGCGGCATCGATGCCGTAAACGATAAAGGGGTCAACCTGACGCTGAACCTTGTGGTCCACGCGCTTGTTGGGGTCGAAGCCATATTCGTGATCGGCGGGCTTCACCTCGCAGGCGATATGGCACTTCTGCCCCGTGGTGTCGAAGCGCGTGATGCGCCCCGCGCCCGACTTGCTCGCCAGCAGATTCGCCCAGGCGGTTTCCACGTCAGCCCCCAGCGGGGTGACCAGACCAAGTCCGGTGACAACGACACGACGCGTCATGCTTGCTTCTTCCTTCCTGCATCCCCGGCGAAAACAAAGCCGGGTTAAGACAGCAACAGGCCCAGCCCTCGCGGACCGAGCCTGCCATGCCCTCCGACCGATCCTTCAGAGACCGTTCATCGGCTCTCTGTCAGATCGTGCAGACCCGCTGGTTTTCAAGATCCAGCGCATCTGCCGCCGAGGGTATTGGCGAGCCCTTATGCTCGCCCTCGGGCTGAGGCATGGCGGGGCGTTTTGATGCGCCTTGAAGCCATATCCATCAGCCCCGGGGCACCGGCCCGCGCCCATCAAGGGCGTGGCCGGGAACCCGAAAGGCTGATCAGCCCTTGTGCTCGTCGATGTACTTGATCGCATCCGAGACGGTGCTGATCTTCTCGGCGGCATCGTCCGGGATCTCAACGCCGAACTCTTCCTCGAAGGCCATCACCAGCTCGACGATGTCAAGGCTGTCTGCGCCCAGATCGTCGATGAAGCTTGCGTCTTCGGTGACCTTCTCGGCCTCGACGCCCAGGTGCTCGACAACGATCTTCTTCACGCGGTCAGCGGTGTCGCTCATGGTATTCCCCTTAAGAAGCGGCAAAACAAAAACTCTATCGGCCCACGCCACTAATGGCTGGCAAGGGCACTGGCAAGAGGCATAGCGAAGGCGGCGGCACCGGCGACCCGGCCTTATGCGACGCAATCGCGCTTTACAGCGGCGAAACGTGATTCGGGCAGGAAATTGTGTGACCGATTGTCGCAGCAAAACCCGCCGAATCGCAGCTGTTCCGGGCTGTATGGGGCGCTCTTCCCGCCCCCGAAAGCCGGATGCGACAGGCCGAAACCAGCCGCATCCGTATTCGTCTCAAAACGGATCAACCCTTCGAAGGCTCGATCACGCGGATGTGAAGCTCGCGCAGCTGCTTGAGGCTGGCGGGCGCCGGGGCGTTCATCAGCAGATCCTCGGCACGCTGGTTCATCGGGAACAGCGTGACCTCGCGCAGATTCTGAGCGCCGCAGATCAGCATGACAATGCGGTCCACACCGGCGGCCATGCCGCCATGCGGCGGGGCGCCATACTGGAATGCGCGGTACATGCCGCCGAAGCGATCCTCCACGTCCTGCTTCGACAGGCCCACCATCTCGAAGGCCTTGACCATCAGATCGGGGTGCTGGTTACGGATCGAGCCCGAAGCGATCTCGAAGCCGTTGCAGACCAGATCGTACTGGAACGCCTTGATCGAGAGCGGATCACGCCCGTCGGTCAGCGCCTCGATCCCGCCCTGCGGCATGGAGAAGGGGTTGTGAGCGAAATCGATGCTGCCCGGCTCCTCGCCTTCCTCGAAGAAGGGGAAGTCGACAATCCAGCACAGGCGGAAGGCGCCCTTCTCGATGAGGTCGAGCTGCTCGGCGCAGCGCGTGCGCGCAACGCCCGCCAGCTTGGCGGCCTGATCGGGTTTGCCAGCAGCGAAGAACAGGCCGTCGTCCGCGCCCAGACCCAGCTCTGCATAGAGCTTTTCCATGCCTTCGGTGCCGTGGTTCTTGGCGATGGGACCGCCGAACTCGCCGCCCTTGCGGGTGACATAGCCAAGGCCCGCATAGCCTTCGCTGCGCGCCCATTCGTTCATCTCGTCGAAGAACTTGCGGCTCTTTTCAGCGGTGTTCGGGGCGGGAATGGCGCGGACCACGCCGCCGGTGCCCACGATCTTCTCGAACAGGCCGAAGCCCGAGGTCGTGAAGTGATGCGACACATCGCTGATGATCAGCGGGTTGCGCAGATCGGGCTTGTCGCTGCCATACTTCAGGATCGCATCGTCATAGGCGATGCGCGGGAACTGGCCGATGGGGGTCATGGCCTTGCCGTCGGCGAACTTCTCGAAGATGCCGCCGATCACCGGCTCCATCGTCTCCCACACCTCTTCCTGCGTGACGAAGCTCATCTCCAGATCGAGCTGATAGAACTCGCCGGGCAGACGGTCGGCGCGGGGGTCCTCGTCGCGGAAGCAGGGGGCGATCTGGAAATAGCGGTCGAAACCGGCCACCATCAGCAGCTGCTTGTACTGCTGGGGCGCCTGAGGCAGCGCGAAAAAGGTGCCGGGGTGGATGCGGCTGGGCACCAGGAAGTCACGCGCGCCCTCGGGGCTGCTGGCGGTCAGGATCGGCGTCGAATATTCGGTGAAGCCGGTGTCTTCCATGGCGCGGCGCATGGCGCTGATCACCTGCGTGCGCTTCACGATGTTGGCGTGAAGCGTCTCGCGGCGCAGATCGAGGAAGCGGTACTTGAGGCGGATTTCCTCAGGATACTCCTGCTCACCGGCGACCGGCATCGGCAGCTCTTCGGCGCGGCTCAGCACGGTGGCGGCGCGGGCATAGACCTCGATCGCGCCGGTCGGCAGGTTGGGGTTGACGGTGCCCTCGCTGCGGGCCTTCACCGTGCCGTCGATGGTCACGACGCTTTCGACGCGCAGCGAATCGAGGATGGCGAGCGCCGGGCTGTCACTGTCGGCCACGATCTGGGTGATGCCGTAATGGTCGCGCAGGTCGACAAAGAGCACGCCGCCATGGTCGCGCTTGCGATGGACCCAGCCCGAAAGACGAATGTCCTGCCCCACGGCATCAAGGGTAAGGGCGCCACAGCTGTGCGAACGATAGGGATGCATCGAAGAAACTCTTTCCATAAGCCCCCTTTCCATAACGGAACCTTTGAGGCAGGGGAGTGCAACGCGCACCGACAGGCGCCGGACGCGTAGGGCGGCTAACAATCCAATGCCGCCTGTTTGTCAAGCCGAGAGGGGCATGTTCCCTCACCCATCACCGCCGGAATGGCGCCTTTGAAGGGCGCTGTGACGGCTGCGGCCCGCATTCGGACCGACGAAAGAACGAAAAGAAGACCTATGAAAATTCATCCGCTGATCACCACCACCGACGCGCTGGCCGATCTGTGCGACCGCCTGTCGCAAGCCGATTTCATCTGCGTCGACACCGAATTCATGCGCGAGAGCACCTATTGGCCCGAGCTCTGCCTGATCCAGATCGCCGACAGCAAGGAAGCTGCCGCCATCGATCCCAAGGCGCCGGGCATCGACCTGTCGCCGCTGCTCGACCTGCTGGTGGACAATGAGGATGTCCTCAAGATTTTCCACGCGGGCGGCCAGGATGTGGAAATCATCTACAACCTCACCGGCAAGACCCCTCACCCGATCTTCGACACGCAGATCGCGATGATGGCCATCAGCCAGAGCGAGCAGATCGGCTATTCGAATCTGGTGGAAGCATGGCTGGGCCTGACCATCGACAAGGGCGCGCGCTTCACCGACTGGAGCCGCCGTCCGCTCACCGACCGCCAGATCGAATATGCCATCGGCGATGTGACCCATCTGGCCAAGATTTTCCCCAAGCTGCTGCAGCGCCTGATCAAGACCGGGCGCGGCGAATGGCTGGACGCCGAGATGGAAAAGCTGGCCGATCCCGCCAATTATTCCAACGATGCCTCCAATGCCTGGCTGAAGATCAAGGCCGCCGGGCGCAACCCCGCCATGCTGGGCCGCCTGAAAGCGCTGGCCGCATGGCGCGAGTATGAGGCGCAGGACAAGAACATCCCGCGCGGCCGCATCGCCCGCGACGAGACGCTGGCCGATATCGCCAGCCATCCGCCCAAAGCTCAGGCTGACCTTGCCAAGGTGCGCGGCCTCTCGCCGGGCTGGAAGGACAATGAGATCGGCAAGCGCCTGATGCAGGCCATCGAGAATTCCAAGCCGCTGCATGAAGATGAGCTGCCCCCGCGCACCCCGCGCGGCGCCCCGCTGGGCAAGGAAGGCGCTCTGGTTGCCGATCTGCTGAAACTGCTGCTGAAAATCCGCGCGCGGGAAATCGATGTCGCCGCCCGCCTGCTGGCCCGCTCCGACGATCTGGAGCTGCTGGCTGCCGGTGTCCGCAAGGATCTGCCGATTCTCGAAGGCTGGCGCGTGGGCGTGTTCGGCAAGGATGCGCTCGATCTGGTGGAGGGCAAGCTGGCCTTCGCGGTGGTCAATGGCCGCCTGAAGATGACGCATGTGGACGATGTGCCGCCCGCCGCCACCCCTGCCCCCGCAGCGGAGCAATAAGCCGCGATGCACGTCTATCAGCCCACCCTCAAGCAGCTGCAATATCTGGTGGCCCTGCATGAGCATGGCCATTTCGGTCGCGCCGCAGAGGCCTGTTTCGTCTCGCAATCGACGCTGTCCGCCGGTTTGCGCGATCTGGAAACGCTGCTGGGCGTGGTGCTGGTGGAGCGCACCAAGCGCAATGTCCGCTTCACCCCGCTGGGCAATGCGGTGGTCGAGAAATCGCACCGCATCCTGCGCGAGGCCGAGGAACTCTCGGATCTGATCCACTCCTCCAGCCAGCCCCTCTCGGGCGAGGTGCGGATGAGCGTGATCCCCACCATCGCCCCCTTCCTGCTGCCGCGCATGCTGCCCCGCCTGCGCCGCGAGCGCCCGAACCTGAAGCTGTTCCTGCGCGAGGAGCCCAGCGCTCAGGCGGTCGAATCGCTGCATCATGGCCGCGCCGATTGCGTGCTGCTGGCCCTGCCCTTCGCCACCGGCGAGGTGGAGAAGGAAACCATCGAGCTCGACGCGCTCTTCGTGGCCTTCCCCAAGGACGATCCGCGCGATCCGCCGCAGGAAATCCTGCCCGCGATGATCGAGGAAAACCGCCTGCTGCTGCTCGAAGACGGGCACTGCCTGAAGGACCACGCGCTGGCGGCCTGCAACCGGCCCGAACTGCGCGCCTCGGCGACGATGATCGGCACATCGCTGCACACGCTGGTGCAGATGGTGGACAATGGCCTCGGCCTCACCATGCTGCCCGAAATGGCGCTGGATGCGGGCATCCTCACCGGCACCAATGTGGTGGCGCGGCCCCTGAAATCGGAAGCCGCCAACCGCGAGATCGCGCTGGTCTGGCGCAAGAACAGCCCGCGCTCGGAAGAATTCCGCCTGCTGGCCGAGGAATTGCGCGCGGGATGACCGAAAATCTTTCCCCCGATTCGCTGGACGACATCGCCGACCTGCGCGGCGTTCCCCATACGGCGGTCGAGGATTTCTACGGCATCTTCATCGGCTGCGTGCTGATCGCGCTGGGGCTCTATCTGCTGCGCATGGCTGGCCTCATCACCGGCGGTGTGGCGGGGATCGCGCTGATGGTCTCCTATTTCGTGCCGCTCAGCGCCGGGCAGCTCTTCGCCATCATCAATTTGCCGATCTTCCTCGCCTTCTGGCGGATGCTGGGCACGGCCTATATCTTGCGCACCATCGTCGCCACCATCGCCATCATGGTGCTGGTGCAGGTGGTGGCCCAGCAGATGATGATTTCCATCATAGCCCCGCCGATGGCCTCACTGGTGGGCGGCACCGTTACCGGCATGGGCGTGCTGGCTGTCACCCGCCATGCCACGGGCGTGGGCGGCAGCGCGGTGATCGCGCGCTGGCTCAGCCGCCTCAAGGGCTGGAATTTCGGCGCGATCTGCATGAGCATCGACGCGATGATCGTGGCCGTCGCCTTTATGGTGCTGGGGCCGGATCGCGGCATCTGGTCGCTGGTGGCGGCGCTCTCGATGAATGCCGTGGTGCTGGTCTGGCACCGGCCTGATCGTTATCTGGCAGACAGTTAACGGCTGGTCGCCGGGCAGCGGCATCCGATCTCGAAAGGCTGGAACCGGGGCTGACCTCAAGGGTTAAGCAGCCGGGCGGCGGTATATCAAAACCAAAGCCGCCGCCAGATCAGTCTCTCGAATCAGGAGCCCCCTATGAACCGCAAGACCATGGCCACCCTCGTTCTGACCGGCCTTGCCTTCGCCTTCACCAGCGCCACCCCCGCGCTGGCTGGCCCGCACCATCCGCCCCGCAAGGTGTGCAAGACCGTGCGTGACCATCATCACGTCAAGCGCGTCTGCCGCTGGGTGCGCTAAAAAGCGTGCGGGGCTGCTTCGGCGGCCCCGCCCTCAATCCATATGCTTGAGGCCGACGCGCAGATAATCCCAACCGGTGACCAGCGTCAGCCCGGCAGCCACCCACAGCGTGACAAAGCCCACCGAGGCCGGGTTGATCCACCCCCCGGTGAAGGGCACCGACCAGCCCGGCACCGCCGGAATCAGGATCAGACTGCCCAGAGCCACCATCTGGAAGGTCGTCTTCCACTTGGCGAGCTTGGACACCGGCACCGACACGCGCAGGCCGCCCAGAAACTCGCGCAGGCCCGACACCGCGATCTCGCGCAGCAGAATCACCAGAGCGGCGATGATATGCACCCCGCCGATCACATTCTTGCCCGTCAGCACCAGAATGACCGCGGCCACCATGATCTTGTCGGCAATGGGATCGAGAAACACCCCCAGTTTGGAGACGGTGCCCTTGGCCCGCGCCAGATAGCCGTCGAAATAGTCGGTGATGCCCATCAGGCAGTACATGCCATAGGCCAGCCCATAGCCCAGGCGCCAGGCAGGCCACCACAGCAGCCAGACAAGCACCGGAACGGCAAAGATACGCGACAGGGTCAGGATATTGGGCAAGGTCAGCATTACCCCTGCCCATAGCGCGCAAACAGCGGGGGAAAAAGATGGTGCCGCAAAAACTCCTGCAAGACGCTCTGGCCCCTTGCTAAAGCCCTGCGCAATCCATCCGTTCTACGGCTCAGCTCGCGTTCATTCTGCGGCTTGGGGCTTATCCGCTCTTGCGGCACGGGCCGCATCCGCTAGGACTGCGCGCAAGCGAAATCCAGAGGGGCGCAAGCCAGTTACTCATGACCACATCCACGCATCTGGTGCGGCGCAGGCGATTCCTGCCGCTGTTTGTCACCCAGCTGCTCGGCGCCTTCAACGACAATCTGTTCAAGAATGCCCTTGTCTTCTTCGTCGTCTACAGCGTCTATGATTCGGATACGGCGGAGGCCAATTTCTCCGCCCTGTCGTCGTTTCTCTTCATCCTGCCCTTTTTCCTGTTCTCCGCGCTGGCCGGGCAGCTGGCCGATATGCGCGACAAGGCCAGGCTGATCCGCTTCATCAAGATGGCGGAGATCGCCATCATGTCGGTGGGGGCTGCCGGCCTGCTGCTGGCCTGGAAAGGCATGGCGGTGCAGGGCCTTGCCGTGCCGCTGATGCTGGCGGCGCTGTTCGGCATGGGGGTGCATTCCACCTTCTTCGGCCCGATCAAATACGCCATCCTGCCTCAGCATCTGCATGAGAATGAGGTGCTGGCGGGCACCGGCCTTGTCGAGGCCGGCACCTATATCGCCATTCTGACGGGCACGATTCTGGCGGGCTGGATTCCTGTCGAATGGGCCGCGGGCGGCGTGGTGGTGACAGCCCTGATCGGTTACGTCTCCAGCCTCTCCGTGCCCCCGGCCCCGCCGCTGGTGACGCCCGAGCCGCTCGATTTCCACATCTTCCGCTCTTCGGCTGCGCTGGTGCGCAACACCATGGAAGACCGAAGGGTGTTTCTGGCGATCATGGCGATCAGCTTCTTCTGGTCGATCGGCGCGATTCTCTTCATCGAGTTTCCGCCGCTGGCCAAGAATGTGCTGGGCGCCAGCAAGGAAGTGGCCAGCCTGTTCCTGGTGATCTTCTCGATCGGCGTGGCGATCGGCTCGGTGTCGATCAATGCGCTGCTGAAAGGCCGGGTTTCGGCCCGTTACAGCCCCTATGCGGTTCTGGTGATGGCCTGTTTCGTGGTCGCCTTCGAGCAGACCTGCGTGATGTGGCCCTCGTCCGACGGCACGCTGATGGATGTGCCGAACTTTCTGGTGCAGCCGCTGGCGCCGGTGCTGCTGGGCACGCTGGGCGGCATCGCCATTTCCGGCGGCATGTTCGTGGTGCCGCTCTATGCCTTCCTGACGACCTTCGTGCACAAGTCGCAGGCGGCGCGGACCATTGCCGCCAACAACATCGTCAATTCCGGTGCGATGGTGGTGGGCGCCGTGCTGGCTGCGGGGCTGAGCGCGCTGGGCGTGCTGGTGATCCAGCAGTTGCTGCTGGCTGCCGCCCTGTGTCTGGTCTCAGCCTGGCTGGCGCTGCGCCTGTGCCGGGCCGAGGGTTGCGGCGCCTCGGCCTGAGGGCCTGAGGCGCCTCACCAGATAAAGGTGCTGACCGCCACGAAGCAGGAGCAATAGGCCAGCAGGAACTGCCGCAGATCGCGCGCGGTGATATCGGCCAGCACACCGCGGCGGCGCTCGGCCAGCGCGGCGCGGAACGGATGGGCTCCGGCGGCCTTGGCAGGCACCGTTGCATCGCGACGGACAGGCACAACACGCCCGCTGCGCACATGCGGCGGCAGGCTTTGCAGGAAGGGGTGACGGGCGGCTTCATCGCCCAGAACAAGCGAACGTCTCATGCCCCGAGGTTTAAGAAATTCTTAACCTTTGGAGCAAGCCGCCCGCCGCCTGATCACAGTCCCGCAGCGGGACAGGCGGGCAAGAGTCCCGCTATGGGACAGATCGCCTTTCACCCAAACCCCGGAAAATCAGGCCTTTTCGGACAGGCCGATGATGTAGTCCCACTCTTGGGGCGTGATCACGCTGACCGACAGGCGCGAGAGGCGGATCAGCTCGATCTCGGCCAGTTCAGGATCAGCCTTGATCTGCTTGAGCGACACCGGGCGCTTCAGCTTGCGCACCGGCTTCACCTTCACACAGGCCCATTTGCCGGTCTCGTCGGTGGGATCGATCAGACCGCTCTGGCTGATCTCGCAGATGCCCACGATCTCCAGCCCGATGTTCGAGTGGTAGAAAAAGGCCAGATCGCCCACCTGCATCGCGCGCAGATTGTTGGCCGCGCGATGGTTGCGCACCCCGTCCCACGTCCCCTCGCCCTCGGAGACCAGCCTGTCCCACGAATAGGCGTCGGGCTCGGACTTCATCAGCCAATGATTGATTTTGGTCATGCGCAATGCTTCCATTTCGCCTAAGGACGGGGACAGCAGGGCGCCCCACAGCGGCATGCGCCCCTACAAACAAGCGCTTTAGCGCCAAGCGACATACAGGACTACCCATGGATCTCACCACACTTCCCGTTCTCTCGCTCGCCGCCGCGCCCGCAGACTTCGCGCGCGACATCGGGCAGAGCTTCCGCCAGTTCGGCTTTGCCATGGTGAAGGATCACGGCGTCGATCACGATCTGGTCGCCCGCGCCTGGGCGCTGACCGAGCAGTTCTTCGCCCTGCCCGAGGAGGAGAAGCGCGCCTACTTCCTCGCCAATGGCGGCGCGCGCGGCTACACCCCCTTCAAGACCGAGATCGCCAAGGGCGCCACCCGCCACGACCTGAAAGAGTTCTGGCACGTGGGCCGCGACCTGCCCGAAGGCAGCCCGCTGGCCGGCCCCTCCATGCCGCCCAACATCTGGCCCACCAAGCCCGAGGGTTTTGAAAAGACCTTCCGTGAGCTTTACGCCGCGCTGGATCATGCCGGTGAGCGCATCCTCTCGGCCATCGCGCTCGATCTGGGGCTGGACAAGCACTTCTTCGACAAGCCCATCGAGGATGGCAATTCGGTGCTGCGCCTGCTGCACTACCCCCCCATCGCCGATGCGACCGAGGGCGCCATCCGCGCCGGCGCGCATGAGGACATCAACCTCATCACCCTGCTGCTGGGCGCCGAGGAAGCAGGCCTTGAACTGCTGACCAAGCAGGGCACATGGATGGAAGTCGCCCCGCCGCCGGGCGCGCTGGTGATCAACATCGGCGACATGCTGCAGCGCCTGACCAACCATGTGCTGCCCTCCACCACCCACCGCGTGCGCAATCCCACCGCGCAGCGCGCCGCCCATTCGCGCTATTCGATGCCCTTCTTCCTGCATCTGCGCTCGGACTATCGCTTCGAAACGCTGCCCGGCTGCATCACAGCCGAGAACCCGGACCGCTATCCGAATTCGATTACGGCGGACGACTATCTGCAGGAAAGGTTGCGCGAAATCGGCCTGAGGATGTAAGCCGACCTTCCCCCCAATCATTCCGGAAGCCAGCATGACGCAGATCCTCCTCACCGCCCCAACACCCTTGGTCGAAAAGCGGCTGGAGGGTCGCTTCACGCTGCACCGCCTGTATCAGGCGCCTGACAAGGGCGCCTTTCTGGCAGAGGTCGGCCCTTCCATCACCGGCATGGTCGCCACGCAAAGCGGCGGCCTGCTGGGTGAGGATCTGCTGCAGCATCTGCCCAATCTGCAGATCATCGCCAGCTTCGGCGTGGGCTACGACCACCTCGACATCCCCGCCATCGCCGAGCGTCGCCTGATCGCCACCAACACGCCCGACGTGCTGACGGAAGAGGTGGCCGACCTGACGCTGGGCCTGCTGCTCGCCACCATCCGCCAGATCCCCGCCGCCGAGCGCCATCTGCGCGAGGGCAAATGGCTGAAGGGCGGCTTTCCCTTCTCACCCTCGCTGCGCGGGCGGCGCGTGGGCATCCTCGGGCTGGGCGATATCGGGCTGGCCGTGGCGCGGCGCCTTGAAGGCTTCGCGGTCGAGATCGACTATCACACCCGCCACAAGCGCGATGTGCCCTACACCTATCACGAAAGCCCGGTCTCTCTGGCCGCCGCTGTCGATGTGCTGGTGGTGCTGACCCCGGGCGGCGACGCCACGCGCCACCTCGTCGGCGCCGAAGTGCTGACGGAACTGGGCCCCGATGGCATCCTGATCAACGTGGCGCGCGGCAGCGTGGTGGATACCGAAGCCCTGATCGAGGCGCTGCAGAACGGCACGATCCTCTCGGCCGGGCTGGACGTGTTCGAAGATGAACCCCGCGTGCCGCAGGCGCTGCTCGATCAGCCCGGTCTGGTGCTGCTACCGCATATCGGCTCGGCCTCGGTCATCACGCGTGAGGCGATGGGGCAGCTGGTGGCGGACAATCTGGTGAGCTGGTTCGAAACCGGCAAGCCTTTGACGCCGGTTGTGGAGACGCGGCCCTTTTTACGCTGAAGGGGGTTTAAGGAGAAGATGCGAGGGGGTTACCCCCTCGCGCTCCCATAACGTCTTCCGACGATAAGGTAGCGGCACCCGATCCTTGTGCGCGGCCTATCCACCAGCGTAAGATGAAGCGCCGCAGGCAGGCATCATCGAAGAACCGGGCTAGCGATTTTAAGCCTGCGGCGCTGCGACCTTGCTCTTTGGCTGAACCCGAAACGCCACGTAGACATTCATGGGAGCGCGAGGGTGTAACACCCTCGCATCTTCCCTTTCTTTCTTCCTCTTACCCCAACACCAAAGTCACCATCGGCTGCAAAAACACATGAACCCCGGTCGAGGCGATCTCTGTGGTGACGAAACCATGGCGCCAATAGAGCCACCCCCAGACCACACCGGGCAACACATAACGCAGCGACCAATACAGCAGCATGGCAGAGCTGATCGACCCCTGCTCGATCAGCGCAACATTGAAGGCGATGTTGGCCATCTGAGCCAACAAGGCCAGAACCAACACGAGCGCCGGCGCCAAGGGGCGACCTGAACGCAGAGCGCGACACATCGCCACCAATTCGCCGAACAGGAACAGCCGATAGATCACGCTTTCGTTGAAGGCGCGCGCCATATAGGCAGCCAGCCTGCCCGGCAGAGACGCATGACCGAAGGCCACGATGGTTGGCGGCACCATCGGGCGCATCAGCACGCCATCCAGCACCAGCACATAGGCCGCCATCCCCAGCGCCCAGAGCAGCCCGACGCGGAAGTTCGCCACCGATGTCAGCCCGGCCTTTTGCGCGAAGAAGCCGCCTGCCAGCGCCAGCAGCCCCATCAGCAGGATATGAAGCGTATCGCGCCCGCCGCTCAGCAGGCGCAGGCCCTGATCGAAGGGCAGCAACGCCGCGATGCCCATGGCGATCAGGGCAATCAGCAGGATGGAACGTCGCGGAAAAGAGGCAGCCATGCCTTGCCCCTAACCGCAAACCCTTGAAAAAGCGCTTAACCGCCGCGCAGAAGCTGCACGCCCCAGTCGCGCTCGAACAGATAGAGCAGCAGCCGCGCCGCCTCGCCGCGTTCGCCGACAAGGCCGCCGTCGCGCTCCATCAGCAGGCGGGCGTCGTCATGGGCCATGGGGAGCAGGCGCTGGATCTGTTCGAGGCTGGCGGTGCGGAAAGGCGTATCGCCCGACTGGCGGGTACCCAGCAGTTCGCCCCCGCCGCGCAGACGCAGATCTTCCTCGGCGAGGCGGAAGCCGTCTTGCGTTTCGCGCATCAGGGCCAGCCTTTCGCGGCCGACTTCGCTCAGGGCCTCGCCGCGCAGCAGCAGGCAGGTGGATTTCTCGCTGCCACGCCCCACGCGACCGCGCAGCTGGTGCAGCTGGGCGAGGCCGAAGCGCTCGGCCTGCTCGATCACCATCAGCGTGGCATTGGGCACGTCCACGCCCACCTCGATCACCGTGGTCGCCACCAGCAGCTTGGCCTCTCCGCGAGAAAAGCGCTCCATCGCGGCGTCTTTCTCTTCGGGCTTCAACTGGCCATGCACCAGCACCACATCATTGCCGAAATGCGCGGCCAGATCAGCATGACGCGCCTCGGCGGCGGCGAGGTCGGCGGTTTCGCTTTCGCGCACCATCGGGCAGACCCAATAGGCCTGCTGCCCGGTCTCGAAATGGCGGCTCAGCGCGGCGACCACATCGCCGATCCGCTCCTGCGCCACCACGCGCGTGTCGATGGCTTGGCGCCCCGGCGGCAGTTCATCCAGCCGCGACACATCCATCTCGCCATATTGCGCCAGAGTCAGCGTGCGCGGAATCGGCGTGGCGGTCATGGCGAGGCAATGCGGCGTGGCCTTGCCCTTTTGCGTCAGCATCAGCCGCTGGCCGACACCAAAGCGATGCTGCTCATCGATCACCGCAAGGGCGAGGTTCTTGTAGGCCACCGCATCCTGAAAGATGGCGTGGGTGCCGACGACCATATCGATGCTGCCATCCATCAGGCCCATCAGGATGCCCTCGCGCGCCTTGCCCTTGTCGCGCCCGGTCAGCAGGGCGATGTTCACACCAGTTGGCGCAGCCATGCGGCGCAGCGTTTCAAAATGCTGGCGAGCAAGGATTTCCGTGGGCGCCAGCAGCGCGGCCTGAGCCCCCGCCTCCACCGCGATCAGCATGGATTCCAGCGCAACGACCGTCTTGCCGCTGCCCACATCGCCCTGCAGCAGGCGCAGCATCGGGGCGCTCTGGGCCAGATCGCCCTCGATCTCGGCGATGGAGCGGCGTTGCGCCCCGGTCAGCGCAAAGGGCAGCGCCAGCTTGGAGCGCAAACGCCCGTCGCCCTGCAAAGGCTGGCCCTTGCTGCGGCGGTTGCTGGCCCGCACCAGCATCAGCGCCAGCGAATTGGCCAGCAATTCATCATAGGCCAGCCGATCCCGCGCCTTGGGATCTTCCCCGCGATGCGCGCCCAGCACGGCGGGCTGCCAATCGGGCCAGCCCTGCTTGGCTTTGAGCGAGGGCTCAATCCATTCGGGCAGCTCGGGCACATGGGTCAAAGCCTGCTGCACCAGCGCGCCCAGACGCCCTTGGGTCATCCCTTCGGACAAAGGATAGATCGGCTCGATGGTCTTGCCCATCGCGGCCTTGCTGTCCTCACCCACATGCTCGGGGTGGACGATCTGCAGGCTCTGCCCGAACTGATCGAGCCGCCCGGCGATCCAGCGCGGCTCGTTCAGAGGCAGCTGCTTGCGCGCCCAGCCCGCATTGCGCCCGAAATAGACCAGAGCGCAGACATTGCCCGCCCGGTCCTGCGCCATCACCCGGAACGGCGCGCGCGGATTGCCGCCGCCGCGATAATCGACGGGCGTCAATTCCAAGATCACCTGCTCGCCCACCGCGCTTTCCTCCAGCACCTGAAGCACACGGCGGCTGACGAAACGGTCGGGCAGATGGTAGACAAAATCGCGAATCCGGTTGAGCCCGAGCTTAGCCAGCGGGCGGGCCAGACCAGCCCCCACGCCTTTCAGCGCTTCGGCACTCACGAACAGGGGGTTTAGCTCTTCGGGACGCATGGGCGTTCTCATAAAGGCGGGAATCGATTCTGCCACCCACGTTCCCGCTTTATTCCACTGTTCCGCTTTGCGGTTGATCTGGCGCCCCGCCCGGCCTAACCCGCGCCCTATGACCGACTCCCAAGCGCATCAAGATCGCCTCAAGCGCCTCCATTTCCGCGCCTGGCATCGCGGCACGCGTGAGGCCGACTATATGATCGGCTGCTTCTTCGACCGCTTCCACGCGCAATGGAGCGAAGAGGAACTGGTCTGGTTCGAAACCCTGATCGAGGAAGAGGATGTCGATATCCTCGGCTGGGCGCTGGGCTCGCTGTCCGTGCCCGAGGAGTATCAGGGCGCGCAGATGGAGCGCATGCGCAAACTGGATTACGTCGATATCCCGCGCTGATTGATCCGCGCCCGATCGGAACAAAACGCAAACCAACGCCTTCCCTCCGGGCGCGGCCTGCCCTAAAGGCGTTGGCTCTGCCCCTGCCCGCCGAATCGGCGCGGCGGGTTTTCCGCCGTGCCCGGATCTGACGAAAGCGCTGTTGCCATGCCCGATATCTCCCGCATCCTCGCCGCCAAGAGCCCGCTGACGCTGGCCGGGCTGGTGCGCGGCGCCCAGCCCATGGTGCTGGCCGATCTGGCGCGGGCTGCGGCGGTAAAACAGGGCCGCGCCGTCTTCGTCGCCGCAGACGATGCCGCCATGCGCGCCATCGGCGACGCAGCGAAAATCTTCGCCCCCGAGCTGGAGGTGGTGGAATTCCCCGCGTGGGACTGCCTGCCCTATGACCGCGCCAGCCCCGCCGTCTCGATCTCCACCCGCCGTCTGGCCGCGCTGCACCGGCTGCAGCAGAAGGTGGAGGCGCCGCAGCTGCTGCTCACCACCGTGGGCGCGATCACCCAGCGCGTGCTGACGCCCTTCCGCATCCGCGAATCGGTGCGGCTGCTCAAACCCGGCGTGGAAATCGGCCGGGAGAGCCTCACCGCTCTGCTCGCCCGCGCCGGCTATGCCCGCACCGACACCGTGGCGGACGCCGGCGAATATGCCGTGCGCGGCTCGATCTTCGACATCTTCCCCAGCGGTCTGGACCAAGGCCTGCGCCTCGACTTCTTCGGTGACGAGATCGAGACGATCCGCCTCTTCGATCCCGCCACCCAGCGCACCACCGGCACCCTGCCCCAGCACCTGCTGCTGCCCGCCAGCGAGGCGCTGCTCGATGACGACAGCATCAAGCGCTTCCGCACCCGCTATCGCGAGCGTTTCGCGGCGCACGCCACCACCGATCCGCTTTATCAGGCCGTCAGCGATGGCCGCCGCCTGGCCGGCATGGAGCATTGGCTGCCGCTGCTCGAAAACCGCCTCGTCACGCTGTTTGACCATCTGGGGCAAGCCGATTTGCTGGTGGTGGAAGCCAGCGCGCAAGGCGCCATCGAGGAACGTCTGGCCGATGTTTCCGATTATCACAATTCGCGCTCCGACCCGGAAACGCAGAAGAAATCCGGCGCCTATCGCCCGCTGCCCGCCGATGCGCTGTATCTCTCGCAGGATGAGATCGCCCGCAGTCTGCAAGGCTGGCCCGCCCATACCGCCCAGCCCTTCCCTCAGCCCGACAGCGCCGCCACGGTGGACTTCGCCTTCAGCGGCGCCCGCGATTTCGCCCCCGAACGCGCACGCGGCGACAACGCTTATGAAGCCGCCGCCAAGCATCTGATCGCTCAGGCCCGCCTCGGCAAGAAGGCCGTGCTGGCCTGCTATTCCACCGGCAGCCGCGCGCGCATCACCAGCATCCTTGGCGAAGCGGGCGAGGCCTTCAAGGCCCCCACCCCCGCTCTGGCCGACACATGGCAGGAGGCCTTGGGCATTGCCGCCTCGGGCCGGGTCGCGGCCTTGGTGCTGCCGCTGGAAACCGGCTTTGCCAGCGAGAGCGTCGAGATCCTCACCGAGCAGGATCTGCTGGGCGACCGCCTCGTCCGCCGCAAGAAAAAGAAGAAATCCGCCGACGCATTTCTGGCCGAACTGGCCGCGCTCAGCCCCGGCGATCTGGTGGTCCATATGGATCATGGCATCGGCAAGTACGAAGGCCTGCAATCGGTCCCCGTCGGCGGCAGCCCGCATGATTGCGTGATGCTGACCTATGCCGGGGGCGACAAGCTCTACATCCCGGTCGAAAATCTCGATGTTCTGTCGCGCTTTGGTGCCGAGAATGAAGGCGTCGCGCTGGATCGTCTGGGCGGCGAGGCATGGCAGAAGCGCCGCGCCAAGCTCAAGGAACGCATCCGCGAGATCGCCCATGAGCTGCTGAAAACCGCAGCTCTGCGCGCCCTGCGCACCGCCCCGGCGCTGGTCAGCGACCCGGCCAGCTTCGCCCCCTTCGTCGACCGCTTCCCCTGGGACGAAACCGAAGACCAAGAAGCCGCCATCGGCGATGTGCTGGAGGATCTGGCCAGCGGCAAGCCCATGGACCGTCTGGTCTGCGGCGACGTCGGCTTCGGCAAGACCGAGGTGGCCCTGCGCGCCGGTTTCGTCGCCGCCATGGCGGGGATGCAGGTGGCGGTGGTGGCTCCCACCACCTTGCTCGCGCGCCAGCACCACAAGAGCTTTTCCGAACGCTTCGCCGGTTTCCCGCTGGAGGTGGGCCGCCTCTCGCGCCTCGTGCCCGAGAAGGAGGCCAGCGCCACCCGCGCGGGTCTGGCCGAGGGCAAGGTCGATCTGATCGTCGGCACCCATGCGCTGCTCGCCAAATCGGTGAATTTCAAGCGACTCGGTCTGGTGATCGTGGACGAGGAACAGCGCTTCGGCGTCACCCATAAGGAGCGCCTCAAGCAGCTGCGCGCCGACGTGCATATGCTGACGCTGACCGCCACCCCCATCCCGCGCACGCTGCAGATGGCGATGAGCGGCCTGCGCGAACTCTCCACCATCCAGACGCCACCGGTCGATCGCCTTGCCGTGCGCACCTATGTGATGGAATGGGACGAGATGGTGATGCGCGAGGCCCTGCTGCGCGAACACCACCGCGGCGGGCAGAGCTTTATCGTCGTCCCCCGCATCTCCGATATGGCCGAGATCGAGGACTGGCTCCACGCCTATGTCCCTGAGGTGAAATATATTTCTGCCCATGGCCAGATGGCGGCCAGCGAGGTGGAAGAGCGCATGAGCGCCTTCTATGAGCGCAAATATGACGTGCTGCTCTCCACCACCATCGTGGAAAGCGGGATCGATATTCCCAGCGCCAACACTATCATCATCCACCGCGCCGACCGCTTCGGCCTCGCACAATTGTACCAGCTGCGCGGGCGCGTGGGGCGTTCAAAGCTGCGCGCCTATGCCTACCTCACCACGGCAGCGGGCAAGGGCATGACCGACACCGCCGAAAAGCGCCTGAAGGTGCTGGGCGATCTGGACTCGCTGGGCGCCGGTTTCCAGCTGGCCAGCCACGATCTCGACATTCGCGGCGCAGGGAACCTGCTTGGTGACGAGCAATCGGGCCATATCCGCGAAGTCGGCTTCGAGCTGTACCAATCCATGTTGGAAGACGCGATCCTCGCCGCCAAGGCGGGCGAGATCGGCCTTGAGCGCGACAGCACCAAGGGCCTCTCGCCCCAGATCACCGTCGACGCGCCGATCATGATCCCCGAGGAATACGTGCCCGATCTGGCCGTCCGCATGGCGCTCTATCGCCGCCTCAACGATGCCGAGGATGGTGCCGAGGTCGAAGCCCTCTCCGCCGAGATGATCGACCGCTTCGGACCCCTGCCGCAGCCCACGATCAACCTGATCCAGCTGATCCAGATCAAGCGTCAGGCCATCGAGGCGCATATCGCCAAGATAGATGTGGGTGCGAAGGGCACTTTGGTGTCGTTCCACAATGACTCGTTCCCGGATATCGCCGGGCTTGCCGCTTATGCCGCGCGGCTTGAGGGCACGATCAAGCTGCGTCCGGACAGCAAGTTGATCGTAAGCCGTGCGTGGGGCGATCCCAAGGCTCGGTTGAACGGATTGTTGCAGTTGACCAAGGGGTTGAGTGCGATTCTCAAGAAGAAGGGCAAGTAAGAGAAGGTGCGAGGGGGTTACCCCCTCGCGCTCCCAGAACGTCTTCCGACGATGGGGCGGTGGTGCCCGATTGTTGCGCCCCGGCTTTCCACCTGTGCGAGCTAAAGCGCCGCAGGCAGGCATTCCGTGAACGATGGCCCGCCCTTGGGATTGTTTGCCTGCGGCGCAGCGATGTTGCTGTGCCGCCGAACCCGAAGCGCAAGGTAGACATTAATGGGAGCGCGAGGGTGTTACACCCTCGCATTTTCTCTTTTCCTACTGCTCCAAGGCCAGCTTCAAAAACGCTTCCGCACTCATCGGCTGAGCCCGCACGAAACCCTGATAATAAGCGCAACCCTCACGCGCCACAGCCAGCCGCTGGGGCTCGCTCTCGATCCCTTCCGCGATCACCTCCAGATCCAGAGCATGCGCCATCGCCGCAATCGCGCGCAACACCGCCAAATCGCGCTTGTCTTCGGTGATGCCGTCCACCATCGAGCGGTCGAGCTTCAGATAGTGCAGCGGCAGGGTCTTGAGGTAACGGAAGTTGCAGAAGCCAGCGCCGAAATCATCCAGCGCGATGCGGATATCCTGCGCGGCAAGGTCCGAGAGAGACCGCTCGGCCAGACTCATGTCCGTAACCAACACCTGCTCGGTGACCTCCAGCGTCAGGCGGTCATTGGGAAAGCCGGTCTTGCCCAGAGCGCGGCCCAGATCGAAAGGAAAGCTGCCCGCCGACAAATCCGCCGCCGTCACGTTCAAGGATAACCGCAGGGGCGCAGGCCATGCCGCAGCGGCCTTCAGCGCCTGCTCGGCGATATGGCGCGACAGGGGCACCACATGATCGGCCCGCTCGGCAATGGCAAACAGCGCGCCCGCTCCGATGCGGCCCAGCTTGGGGTGATTCCAACGGGCCAGAGCCTCTGCGCCGGAAAGGCGCTCATCAGCACGCTCGCCATCGGGGCCGGACTGCCAGTTCAGAGCGAATTGCGGCTGGAAGAGCACCTCGATCTCATGGCGGTCGATGGCTTTCAGCAGATCGGCTTCCAGCTCGGCGGCGGTGCGACCGGCGCGGGTGGTCTCGCCATCGGCCCACATCACGCGCAAGCCCTGATGGCGCTGGGCCACAGCAAAGGTCTGCGCCAGCCGGTCCAGCACGCTTTCGGAGCTTTCGCCCTGAAGCACCCGCAGCAGCGCCACACGCGGAGACAAGCGCAACGTGCCGCCCCGGCGCACCAACGGACGCGCCACGCGGTCGGCCAGTTGTTCGGCGAACATCTGCCAGCGCTCGCGGCTGCAGGGTTCGTCGGCGATCAGCAGGAAGGTGCCGCCGGGCGCGCGGGCGGCCATCCAGCGGCCTGTCAGTTCCTGCTCGGCAAAGCGGGTCAGGCGGCCTGCCACCTCGACAAGAGCGCCATCGCCCGTGGCCGAACCATAGGCCAGATTGACCGTCTCGAAGCGGCGCAGGCCCAACAATAAAGCATGGACGCGCGTGGCCGGGTTGGGTTCATCAGGGGCCTGCCCGGCATCCTGCGCCCATTCGGCCAGCTTTTCGCGCGCCATATCCAGGTCGGGCAGGCCGGTCAGCGCATCGCGCATCGGCTCATCCTCAAGGTCCAGTTGCGCGTCGTCCATGGTGTGTTGAGTCCGGTGCCTGGCGGGGACGGTCCCCGCCTCGAATCAGCTTCTTACCCCCTGCAGCTTGCCAAAGCGTTCCTTTTTGTAGCGCCAATCATCACGCTGCCGCCATGGACAGCGTCAAAGCCCCCGCCTATGAAAGCGCCCTCCCCACGACGTTTGCCGGATCGAGAATGACGACAGAACCAAGGCTCGCTCTGGCCGCATCGGAAACCCCTGCCGCGCAGGCCGCGCGCGAGGCGATGCAGAACGATCACGACTGGGTCCCTCTGGCCGAGGCCGACGCCGTGGTCGTGCTGGGCGGCGACGGCTTTATGCTGACAGTGCTGCATCAGATGCTGGATCTGGATCACGTCGTGCCCGCCTATGGCATCAACTATGGCACGGTGGGCTTTATGATGAACAAGGTGCGCTCCTCACGCACCATCGAGCAGCGCGTGGCCCGCGCCACGCCCATTTCGGTCACGCCCTTGCAGATGGTGGCGCGCACCCATGCGGGCGAGACGATCAGCGCCTATGCCATCAATGAGGTCTCTCTGCTGCGCGAAACGCGCCAGACCGCGCGGCTGGAGATCACCGTGAATGACAAGGTGCGCATGGCCGATCTGGCCTGCGACGGCATTCTGGTGGCGACGCCTGCCGGTTCCACGGCCTATAATCTGTCCGCCAATGGCCCGATCCTGCCGCTGGGCAGCCAGATGCTGGCGCTGACGCCGATCAGCCCCTTCCGCCCGCGCCGCTGGAAGGGCGCGATCCTGCCGCAGAGCGCCGAGGTCTCCTTCCGCGTGCTGGAGCCAGCCAAGCGCCCCGTCGCCGCCGTGGCCGACCAGAAGGAGGTCCGCGACATCGACAGCGTGACGATCACCGCCGCGCGCGACCGCAAGCTGCATCTGCTGTTCGACCGTGGCGCGAGTCTGGAAGAGCGCATTTTCGCCGAGCAGTTCCTGGTCTGAGATTTTTTTGCAGCGTGATCGGGGCCGGAACCGCGTTTACTTCGCGGTTCCGGCCCCTTTTTTGTGCCTTTCGGGGGTACTGGAGGGCAAAAAACCGCCTCAACACCTTCAAAAGGCGAAAACTTTTCCACAGATGGATGTTTTTTGCATTTTGGCGGCATTTTTGGGTTGTCAGCTTCGGAATGCCTGCTATTAGCGCGCTCCTGCCCGGCAGCGATGCCACGGCGGAAACGACATGGTCCCTGATAGCTCAGCGGTAGAGCTCTCGACTGTTAATCGAGCGGCCGTAGGTTCGAATCCTACTCAGGGAGCCATTTCGTCAACGTCCTCGTGAACGAGATCACGATCCCCAAAACACCATAATACGCAACACAAGGCTGCAAAGCCTTGGCTCAGCGCGGATCGCTGCGACCGGGCCCGATCCTTTCGGGCAGGCCCGGCCTCACCCTCTATCGACGATGCCCGCTGGTCATGCTGCGCAGCACGCCATCACGGCGGATCAGGCCATGCATCAGCGCGGCGCTCAGATGCGCCAGCACCAAAGCGAAGAACAGCAGCGCGATCACCGTATGGGCCCAGCGCAGCAGCGCATAGATGGCCAGATCATGCGGTAGGATCGGCGGCAGCACCAAGCCGCCCACCACCACCGGATAGCCCCCGGCTGACAGCATTGCCCAGCCGATCAGCGGCATCGCCACCATGCTGGCATAGAGCAGCACATGCGAAGCCTTGGCCACCAGCTTCTGCGGCGGTGGCAAATCGGCAGGCAGCGGCGGCGCACCCGTCACCAGCCGCAGCGGCAGGCGGATCAGCACCAGCACCAGAATCGCAATCCCCACAGGCCGGTGCCATGCCAGCAGCGCCGGATAGAGCGGCCCGGCGGTCGAAACCATGCCCACGCCGATGAACATCATCGCCAGCACCATCAGCGCCATCAGCCAGTGGAGCAAACGCAGCAGCGGGTGGAAATCCTTGGGATGACGGCTCATCGTGCGGTCTCCTTGGCGATGTCCTGTCCGATGGCGCTGGGATGGGCGCCCTCCCCGGCCCGGCGGTTGAAGGAGGAGGAATAAGTCTTCGACCGCGCCCCCAGCAGCGGATCGTCAGACGGGCTGATCCCGCGCGGCAGGATGGTGGGATCGAAATTGAGATCGCGGCAGGCGCCCTGCTCTTCGGGCTGCACCGCCGTCAGCGTCAGCATCCCGGCCTCCACGCTGCGATGCGGGCCGGTCCAGGCCACCGTGGCCTTGTCCGTTACATCGCCGGGATTGGCGACCACCAGTTTCAGATGCCAGCGCGACGGGCCCTTGGCCGTGCGGGCGATCATCTCCTTGAACAGGGCATCGCGCGGCAGATCGGCCAGCTTCGCCTTGTCCAGCCCGGTCAGAGGCGCCTCGGGCTCGAACTGCCAGCGCACGAAGCGGGTGGTGCCCGCCGCATCGGTGAAGCGGAAGGCGTTGATGCTGTAATAGGTGGCATTGGCAAAGCTGTCGGGCAGCACCGCCTTGGCCATATAGCTCTGGAAGGCCGTGACTTCCGGATGGGCGGCAAGGAAAGGCTTCATCAGGGCCGGATCGGGCTTGCCGGTTTTCGGATCAGGTGTGGAGGCCTTCTGAAGCCCCACGAAAGCGGGAACATCCGCCACCGGGAAAATCGGCGTATGGTCCATCGCCATGCGCCATTCCTGCCCGTCCGGCGTGCGCAGCACCAGTGCCATGGAATGGAAGACATTGCGCCCGTCGCTCGCCAGCGGATTGCCGCCGCCCAGCGAAAAGCGTCCCGTCACCGGATAGCTGCCGGGGCGGAAGGCCGCAGCGGTGGACAGCGCCGTGCCCTCCCCATTGGCCGCGAAGGAACCGCTGAAACACAGACCCTTGGCATGGGCGCGGCGATAGCCGGGATAGCGCCCGCCATTGTCCTCCAGCGCCGTGGCCACATCGCCGCCGCTGATGCGGTGCGGCCCGATCAGCCCTCCGGCCCAGGCGAGCCCGAGCGAAAGCGTCGTGGCAACGGCGCCGATCAGCGCCATGGATGCAAGGGGAGGTTTCTCATGAGCCGGCACGGTGTGTATCCTGTCGCTTGGATCTGGCTGACGCATGGCTGTGTGCCCTGTGTCTCTCCCCTATACGACGACAGGAGCGCGCAGGATACGCGCCGTATCGCTTTTTCCGTGGCGTCAGGCGCTCAGCCTTCGGACTTGCCCTCCGCCAGGCGCCCGGCGATGGCATGCACAACCGGCATCAGCTGGCTGATATCGTCGATCACATAATCGGCGCCCGCATCCTGCAGCAAGCGGGCCGAGGCTTCGCGCCGCGCATGGCGTTCGGCTTCGGGCAGAGCGCGGTAATCGGCAAGGCTCAGCCCCATGCCGTTGCCCGAGGCGGCCAGGCCCACCGTCCAGCAGCCAGCTTCGCGGCCTTCGATGATGCCGACGGGGGCATCGTCCACCTTGATGCAGCGGCGGGCGGGCCAAGCGTCCAGAGCGATCAAGGCGGCCCATGTCATCAGCGGCGCGGGCCTGCCGCTGGGGGTCTCTCCGGCGCAGATCACCACCTCGGGCGCATAGCCCTGCGCCGCGGCCAGAGGCAGGATCGGCGCCATCATCTCACGCGTGTAGCCGGTGCCCGAGCCGATGCGGATGCCCAATTGGCGCAAGGCTTTGGCGGTCTCGACAGCGCCGGGGATCAGCGTGGCAGAGGCCGCAGCCGCCGCCTGCATCGCCGGTTCTAGCCTTGCGTAAAGCGCCAGCACATCGCCCTCATCGGGCAGGCTGCCACGTGCCGCCTGCCAGCGCGCCGCCAGCTCCGGCTTGGCCAGAATGGCGCGCAGATGATCGAGCTTGGCCTTGCCCATATCGGCCCGCGCCTCGGCATCGGTGAGCGCGATGCCTTCGCGCGCAAAAACCGAGACCAGCGCCTCGACCGGGGCCATGCAGCCAAAGTCGATCATCGTGCCGGCCCAGTCGAAAACCACGGCCTTGATGGGGAAAGCGGAGGCGGTCATGCTGTAACTCCCACATGCAGGCCGGCCAGATCGGCCAGCACCTTTTCGGCAATGCCAAAGCCGGTGGAGGCGCCCGTGCCACTGGTGACGATCACCAGCCGGACATTCTCGGCAGGCGTATCGATCAGGAAAGTTCTGTCCGCCGCGACGGCATAGGTCCCCGTCCAGCGCTCGATCACTGGGGGCACCGGGCCGCCCAGCGCGGTGGCATATTCCTGAAGGATGTCCTCTTCGGCGCTGGCGGGAGCGAAGGGGGGCGGCACATCGGCGTAATGGTGGCTGTCGCCCACGATCAGGCTGCCATCGGTGCCCTGCGCCACGATCAGATGGACGCCATTGTCAAACAGGCGCGGCACCTCGGCGCGCAGCCTTGCCTCCAGAGCGCGGGCCTCAGGCAGAGCGCCATAGCCGCGATAGCGCACCAGCCCCAGATCGGACATGATCGCGCCGGGCAGCCTCACGCGCCCCGGCGCGGCCAGCCGCAGCATCGAAAGGCGGCAGCGCGTCAGGCCATAGGCGGCGATCCGCTCGGGATAGAGCGTGCTGAAATCATCGCCGGGGCAGACCACCACCTGCCCCGCCTCGACCACCCCGCGCGAGGTGGCAAGGCGCGGCGGGGCTATCTCATGCACGGCGGTTTTGGTCATCACCGTCACGCCCATCTGCTCGGCAAGGAAGGCGGTGATGCGGGGGATGGCAAAGCGGGATTCGACGCGGATCTCATGCGGGCTGTGCAGTGCGCCCAGCAGATCCGTGCCGCCCATGCCGCCCGATGCTGCGCGGAAGGCTGCGGCATCCATCAGGCTGCAGCCCTCGCCCATTTCGGTTTTCAGAAAGGCCTCGATCACCGCGATGGCCTCAGGCGAGCGGGCGGTGAGGTAGAGGCCCTCATGCTCGACGGGGATGGCGGCGCGCGGCGCCAGATCGGCCCAGATATCGCGGGTGCGGCGGGCCAGCTGCCAGCTGGTGCCGCGCTCCTGACCCGTGACGGTGATAAAGCCGAAATTGCGGATCGAGGCGCCGCTGGCCGCGCCGTCGCGCTCGATCAGCACCACCTTCAGGCCTTCGCGTGCCGCAACATAGGCATGGGCCAGCCCCAGAATGCCGCCGCCCACCACCGCCAGATCATAGGTTTGCGTCATCGTCTCTCCGTTCAAGCATCGTGCGAAAAAGTGGGCACCGGTTTTTCGCGAAAAACGATGCGACAACAAAATCTACCGCCAGTCGGTCAGCGCGCTGCCGAGGTGCGTTTTCAAATCATCGAGAAAGGGTTCGAAGGCGCGCCACTGGTCCATCCCGTCGCGGAAGATCGGGCGGCGAACCTGCTCGCTCGACGGCGTGCGGACGGCGCGACGGTTCTGGTGGAAGTTGAGGCAGGCCTCATCGAAAGGCAGGCCGCAATGGTCGAGCAGGCGGCGGACCTGGGTTTCCAAATCCTCGATCACATCCTCATGCAGCACCCGCAGCACCCGGCCCGGCAGAGCTTCATCCCAATGGCGCATCAGCTCCAGATAGGTGCGGTAATAGCGGGCGATGTCTTCGATTGAGTAAGTGAACTCCTGCCCCTGCGCGAAGAGCTGCTTGAGGTTGGAAAAGCAGCAGGACATCGGATCGCGGCGCGTATCGATGATTTTCGCGTTCGGCAGGATCAGATGGATCAGCCCGATATGGCGGAAGTTGTTGGGCATCTTGTCGATGAAGAAGGGGCGGCCCAGACTGCGCTGCGCCTGTGTTTCGGCCAGATAGCGCTCGCCCAGCGCCCGGCATTGCAGCGGGGTAAGATCGGCCAGCGAGCCGGGATAGGCGGGCGCATCGATATCATGCTCGCGCCCTTGCAGTTCCAGCACGATGCGCTGGATATCGGGCAGTTCCTGCGTGCCCTCGATCTCGGGGTGGCTGGCGAGGATCTGCTCGATCAGCGTCGAGCCCGAGCGCGGCAGGCCCAGCACGAAGATCGGATCGGGGGCGGCAGCGCCCCAGCCCTCGCGCGCCGTGAAAAAGGCGCTGGTGCAGACCTGCTTTTGCAGGCGGGTGTTGGTTTCGAGGATTTCGGGGCGGTACTGGCTGGCCTCGCGCTGCAGGGCGTTCCCCCGCGCGTAATGATGCCATGAGGATGCCGCATCGCCTGCATCCTCCAGCGCCTTGCCCAGCGCGAAGTTGAGATGCACCCGGTCGATGGCGATGGTGCCGGGCGCTTCTTCAGCCTTGCGCATGGTCTCCACCGCCTCGGGGGTGAAGCGATAGGTTTTCAGATTGGCCAGACTCCACCATGCATCGCCGAATTCGGGGCGCAGGGCGGCGGCATGGGTGTAGGCGGCGATCGCCTCGGGCACGCGACCCAGCGTTTTCAGGGCATGGCCCAGCCAGAGATGCAGATCGGCCAGTTGCCCCCGCAAGGCGGTGTTGTCACCCGGCTCGGCAGGCAGACGGGCAAGCATCGCATGATAGAGCGCAATGGCTTCCTCATGATGCCCCAGCCCGACGGCAATGGTGGCATCCAGCCTTTGCAGATCCTCATCCCCGCCGCGCAAGGGGGCCAGCGCCTCACGCGCTTCGGGGTATTTGTGGCGGGCGATCAGCGTCTCGACATACTCCTGACGTGCCGCGCGATGGTCGGGGGCAAGGGTCAGCACGCCCGCGTAAAGCACCTCGGCATCGTCAAGCACATCATGCGCCACGCCGATCTTGGCGAGCAGGCGCATGGCTTCGGGATGGTCGCCATGGGTGAGGAGAAAGCGGCGGGTCAGCGCCTCGGCCTGCGAGAGATCGCCATCGGCGAAAAGCGCGGTGGCCTCCACCACCACCGGCGGCAGGGCGCGCAGCGTGTGGACATGCGCCTCGGCCTTGAGCGCGCTCTCCATATCGCCGGTCAGGCGATAGACGCCCGAGAGCATTTTCCAGCTGTGCGGCAGCGCGGGGTTGATGCCCACGGCGGTCAGCAGGGCCTCAATGGCGGCAGGGGCATCGCGGCGCGCGATATGGCACAGGCCGCGCTCCTGATGCATCAGGCTGAAATGCGGATGATCCACCGCCAAACGGTCCAGCTGCGCCAGAGCTTCATCGAAACGACCCAGAAAACGCAGGCTGGTGGCATGGATCAGCAGAAGATCGCGATGGTCGCCCCAGCGCGCCAGCAGATCGGCGGCCTCGCGGGCGACGGTCTCATGCTGCCCCTCCCCTTGCGCGGCGCGCAGCCGGATCAGCTCCGCCTCGGGCAGGGTTTCGGGGGTGTGCAGCATGGGGGCTTCCGTCAGCGGAGAAGAAGGTGTCATGGGCAGGGCGACTGGCACCCCGCCCATGACAGTATCGTGACACGTTAGAGATCGATGGCGAACTTGATGCCATAGGTCATCGGCCGCAGCGGCAGTTCCGATTTGATGAACTGCGCCGAGGAGGTGAAGGTGGAGGCATGGGTGTTGGTCAGGTTCTGACCGAAGACCGACATGGTCCAGTTGTTGTGCTTGAAGCCGAACTGGGCGTCGAGCAGAGCATAGCCCTTCATGTGATAGCGCAGCAGCGTGGTGCCCGGCACCGAAACGCCATCGCCCGAAGGATAGGTGGAAGGCTGGTTCCACATCGGCCCGTTGTACGACACGCCGCCGCCCACGAACCAGTTGTAGTCCCCGCGACCGGCCCATTCATAGCGGCCACGGATGTTGCCCTGCACCTTCGGGCTGTAGGGCGTGGTGCTGCCGATCGCGCCGAAGGGGCTCTGCACCGGCTGCTGGACACCCTTGGGGTAATAGCTGGTGATGCACTGGCCATTGTTCACCGAAAGCGGGTTGTTGGCCACCAGACAGGGCGAGGAGGACTGCTTGCTGTCATTATAGGTGCCGCCGAACTGGACCGAGAGGCCCGCCATCGGCCGCGCGGAGATCTGCAGCTCGGCGCCCTTCACATGATAGCTGGGGCCATTGGTGGCAAAGCTGGTGTTGCCGAAGCCGCCCGCCGGGTTGAAGAAGTTGATGATCGCATTGTTCCAGACCATGTAATAGGCCGAGAGATTGAACTGCACCTTATGGTTGAGCAGATCGGTCTTCAGACCCATTTCCCAGTTGGTCAGCGTATCGGGCTGATAGCCGTTGGGACGCTTCAGCTGAGGCACGCCATTCTGGTCGGGCAGCACCAGGCTGCTCGAACGGTTGAAGCCACCCGGGCGGAAGCCCTGGCTGAACAAGGCATAGACCAGCGTGTGCTCGCGCGGCTTCCAGGCGATCTCGGCCTTGCTCTTGAAGCCGTGATAGGTGACGTGGTCATTGGCCGCATCGATGTTGACCTGGCCTGCCGTGCCGCAGGAAATGGTCTGATAGCAGGCGCTGGGCACGGTGCCGAACTGCGAGCCGACCTCATATTCCTTGTAGCGGTAATAGCGCGTGCCGCCGGTCACCGTCAGATTGTGCAGAATGTCGATGTCCGCCGAGCCGAAGAAGGCCAGCTGATCATAGCCGCGCTGCGTATCCTCGCCGAAAGCGGTGTTGCCCGGCTCAAGACCCGGCTGGTTGGCGGTGCTGTTCGGCGCCGTCGACACCGAGCCCGAGCAGACGCCATTGGCCGCGATCAGCGTCGTGGTGCAGCTGGGGATCGACTTGTAGTCGAAGCGCATCACGTCCTGAATGCCGAACTTTTCCCAGTAAGCGCCGCCGATCACGCGGATGCGCTTGTTCTCGGGGCTCTGGAAGCGCAGTTCCTCGCTGTGATGCGTGTTGCGCATCGTGTCGTTCCAATAGGCGACCGGCGAGTAGCAGAAGGTCGATCCCGTGCCCCAGCCGGTGGCCTTGCCGCTGCACTGGTAATACATGCCGCCGCCGGTGCGCGAATAGTTCGAATAGTCCTGCTGTTCGGAGATATGGCGCGTCATATAGGCGCCGGTGTAGACCACCTTCCACGCGCCGATCTTGCCGTTCAGCGTCCAGGCGGTGTTCCAGTAGGTGTCGGTGTTCCACTGCGGCACGAAGGTTGTGGTCTGCAGGGCGCCCAGCGTCTGGAAGTCGCTGCCCACCGGATAGCTGCTGGCCGAACCCTGCGCGTCGAGATGCTGATAGCTCTCGGCCACCAGCAGGTTCCAGTCAGGCGCGATGTCCCACAGCGCCTCGACACGGCCGCCGGTGTAGTCGACCGGGTTGAAGTCATGCTTGGCCAGCGCGTAATTGTTGTAGACGCCGCCGTTCGACTGGTTGGCCGCGGTGGGCGTGAAGCCATAGGAGACGCTGCCCGCATCGGTGGCGCGGCGCGTGAAGGTGCTGGGCACGTTGTCGATATAGCCGCCCTGATGGTCGCTGTAGATCAGCGCGCGCACGGCCAGCTTGTCCTTGATGACGGGGATGTTGATCACCGCCTGGCCCGAGGCATTGGGGGCGCCGCCCGCCGTGCCGCCGAAGCTGCCCTCGATATGGGCTTCCCAGCGGTCCAGCTTGGGCTTGGCGGTGATGTAGCGCACCGCGCCCGCCTGAGCGCCGCCGCCGAACAGCGTGCCCTGTGGACCTTCGAGCACTTCGACGCGCTCGATATCGGCCATATAAACGTCGGCGTTGCGCGCCGGGAACTGCATCGACTGATCGTCAAGATAGAGCGCGACGTTGGGGAACGGCGCGATTGTGCCCGAGGACTGGTTGCCCGCGAAGCCGGTGGAGAGGCCGCGCATGAAGATCGCGCCCTGGCCGGGGCCGTTGCTGGAGAAGGTGACGTTGGGGGTGAACTTCAGCAGGTCGCTGAAATTGTTCACGTTCAGCTGCGAAAGCGTCGCGCCCGACAGCGCCTGAAGCGTCATCGGCACCGACTGGATCGACTCGCTGCGGCGCGTCGCGGTGACGACGATGTCACCCGTGGTTTCGGGAACCGGCGCGCTTTCGGCGGCAGGAGCGGGAGCCTCATCGGCATAGGCCTGCGTGCCGGCCAGCGCGAGACCCGCGCAAGACAGCATAAGCCCGGATTTGAGCAGGTTTGAACGGATGGTCATGGTGCCCTCATGAATGACGGAGATGGTCGCAAAACATGTCATTATGCAGGGCGCCGCCCCCGTCCCTTGGGGCGGTCGCCGTGTTGGGGGCGTGTTTGTCAAAAGGGCGGGCAGGCGGCCAATATATATCGGCTAAGGCCTTTATAGGTCTGATCTATAAAATGTTGCGTTGCGGCAGGCTGGTCACCGCTCTGTCACAATCGAGGTATAAAAAATCTATAACAATCACAGTGAGATAAGGCATATGGGGGCCGTCAACCATCAGCATCTGCGTGCCTTTCACGCCGTGGCCAGCGAAGGCAGCTTCAGCCGCGCGGCGCGCAGGCTCAACATCTCGCAGCCAACATTATCTCAACAAATCAAAGCATTGGAAACACGCCACCGCGCTCAGCTGTTCGAGGGCCGCCGCCGCCCGCTGCAATTGACGCCGATCGGGGAGGAATTGTTACAACTCACCCGCCGCATGTTCGCCACCGCCGAAGAGATCGAAACGCTGCTCGATGAAAGGGTGAATGCCGAAGGGCAGCGCATCCGCCTGATCTCGGACTCGCCGGTGCATGCCGCGCGCCTCGCCCAGACCATCATGCAGATGGAAACCGGCATCGAGGTGGAGGTGCAGATCGACAATTCGCGCAACACTCTGGCCCATCTGCTCGATGCGCGGGCCGATGTGGGGATCATCAGCGATCCGCAGGTCGATCCGCGCCTGTTCTATCGCCCCTTGTTCGTCGATGCTCTGGCAGTGGTGGTGGCCAGCGGCCACCCTTTGGCGGGGGCGGACACCTTCCCCCTCGCCCGCCTTGCCGAGGAATGCCTGCTGGTGCGCGAGGCCTCCTCGAAAACACGCGGGGCGATGGAGAGCCTGCTCAACGCCCATGACATCGTGCCCGCCCGCAAGATCGAGCTGCACAGCCGCGAGACCATCCGCGAGGCGGTGGCGCTGGGCCTTGGCGTCAGCCTGTTCTTCGCCAGCGAGTGCCCGCCCGATACAAGGCTTTGCGCCATCCAGCCCGATGCCCAGCCCGATCCGGCGCTGCTCACCAATTATTTCGTCTGCCGCAGCGAACAGCGCCGCTCGGGCCTGATGCGGATGATGATCCAGGCGGTGGAAACCATGCCCACCTCGATCCCGCGCCATCATGCCGCGCCGCCGACCGCTGGCCCGGCGATCGCCCCTGCCCTCAAGGATGGCGCGCGATGACCGGCCTTGCGATCCGCATGTCGGCAATCGGTCATATAAGAATCTCATAAGGGCCGACATCCTCAAACCGCGCTGCGAAAGACTCGTGCCACACACCTCCCCCGCCACACCGACGCGCAGATCGACACAATGGCTCTCGCGCCTCTCGCCCATCGCCTTTGGCCTCTTTGCCGGGCTGATGGCCTTTGGCGTCTATTTTGCCATGTATGCCTTCCGCAAACCCTTCACCGTCGCCGATTTCGACGGGCTGAGCGTGCTGGGCATGGATTACAAGATCGCGCTCGTGATCGCTCAGGTGGTGGGTTACGCGCTGGCCAAGATGGTGGGCGTGAAGATCATCTCCGAACTGCCCGCCCATCGCCGCGTGCTGGGCATTCTGGCGCAGATCGCGCTGGCCGAGGCGGCGCTGGTGCTCTTCGCCCTGATCCCCGCGCCATGGAATGTGGCCTGCCTGTTTCTCGACGGCCTAGCGCTGGGGATGATCTGGGGCATGGTCTTCGCCTTTGTGGAAGGGCGGCGCCAGTCCGAGCTGATCGCGGCCATTCTGTGCGCCAGCTTCATCCTTTCCTCCGGCACGGTGAAAGCGGTAGGCGAATGGGTGCTGCTGCGCGGCATCAGCCCCTTCTGGATGCCCGCTGCCACCGGCGCGCTTTTCGCCCCGTTGCTGCTGGTGTGCCTCTACGGCCTCTCGATCCTGCCCGAACCCGATGCACGTGACATCGCCGAACGCATCGAGCGCAAACCGATGAACCGCGCCGCCCGCGCGCAATTGTGGAGCCACTATGCGGTGGGCCTCAGCAGCCTGATCCTGCTCTATGTGATGCTGACCGCCCTGCGCGATTTCCGCGATAATTTCTCCGCCGAAATCTGGCGTGAGGTCGGCCATGGCGGTCAGGCCGATATCTTCGCCTGGAGCGAGATCCCCGTCAGCATGGTGGTGCTGGCCGCGCTGGGTGCACTGATGGTGTTCAAGGACAACCGCAAGGCTGTCGCCGCCAATATGGTGCTGATCGGGCTGGGGCTGGTGATGGCGGGCGGCGCCTCGCTGGGCTTTGCGGCGCATCTGATCGGCGCGGTGGCATGGATGATCCTGCTCGGCGCAGGACTCTATCTGGCCTATACGCCCTTTAACGGCATCCTTTTCGACCGGCTGGTGGCCAGCGGCGGCACGCCGGGCAATGCCGGCTTCATGATCTATCTGGCCGATGCTTTCGGCTATGGCGGCAGCATCCTGCTGCTGCTGGCGCGCAACCTGCCCGGATTCCATCTGGACTGGACGCATTTCCTGATCGAGATCAGCCTCGCCACCAGCGGCCTTGGCCTTGCCCTGCTGATCTTCGCATGGAGCTGGTTTGACCGCCGCTTAAGCCAGTCCGATCAGGCCGTTCCGGCGCTTTAATCCCCGCGCGGCATCGCGCTGGCGTCCAGCACCGTCTCCATCGCCACATAGGTCGATGTGCTGGCGACATGCGGCAAAGCGGAAATCTTCTCGCCCAGCACGATGCGATAGCGCCAGATGTCGCTGGTGCGGACCTTCAGCAGATAGTCGAAGCTGCTGGCGATCATATGGCATTCCTCCACCTCGGGGATCAGCCGGACCGCGCGGTTGAAGGCCAACAGCGCCGCCTCCCGCGTGTCGGCCAGCTTGACCTCGGCGAAGGCAACATGATCGAAGCCCAGCTTGGTGGGATCGACGATGGCGCGAAAGCCCTTGATCACCCCGGCCTCCATCAGCCGCTTCAGCCGCACCTGACAGGGCGTTTTGGAGAGACCCACCACCTCGGCCAGATCGGTGATGGTCATCCGCCCGTCTCTGGTCAAAGCGGCAATGATCTTGCGGTCGAAATCGTCCATATCGACCACGATCCGATCTCCCTCCATACAATCCGCCCTCTCTCAAGCTAAAATTTGGTGAATTCGCCTAGTGCAGAGCGATAATTGGCCGGATCGCCAAATGCAAACCCATTACACTACGCGTATGACCCAGACCGCGCCGCGCCCCTTCGCCCATTTCGCCCCCGCCATCCGCCCTGCTACGCCTTTGCGCGCGGCCATCACGGCGGCCTATCGGCGCGATGAGGTGGCCTGCCTCACCCCGCTGATCGCTCAGGCTACGCTGGATACGCCGATGAAGGCCGAGGTTGCCCGCACCGCCACCAATCTGGTGAAAGCTTTGCGCAGTCAGGGCAAGCGCGGCGGCGTGGAAGGGCTGGTGCAGGAATATGCGCTCTCCAGTCAGGAGGGCGTGGCGCTGATGTGTCTGGCCGAGGCCCTGCTGCGCATCCCCGACGCCGCCACCCGCGACGCGCTGATCCGCGACAAGGTTTCCATGGGCGACTGGCGCGCGCATCTGGGCGGCGGCAAGTCGATCTTCGTCAATGCCGCCACATGGGGTCTGGTCGTCACCGGCAAGCTGGTGGGCAGCGTGGATGAAACCGGGCTTTCCGGCGCCCTCACCCGTCTGGTGGCCCGCGCGGGCGAGCCGGTGATCCGCCGCGGCGTCGATATGGCGATGCGCCTGATGGGCGAGCAATTCGTGGCGGGCGAAACCATCGAGGAAGCGCTGCGCCACGGCAAGCGCATGGAGGCCAAGGGCTTCCGCTACAGCTACGATATGCTGGGCGAAGCGGCCACCACCGCCGCCGATGCCGATCGTTTCCACAAGGATTACGAGCAGGCGATCCACGCCATCGGCAAGCAGACCAGCGGCGCCAGTGTGTATGAACGCGCGGGGATTTCGATCAAGCTTTCGGCGCTGCACCCGCGCTACAGCCGCTCGCAGGCCCAGCGCGTGATGGATGAGCTGCTGCCGCGCGTGAAGCAACTGGCCCTGCTGGCCCAGAGCTACAACATCGGCTTCAACATCGATGCCGAGGAGCAGGACCGATTGGAACTCTCGCTCGATCTGCTGGAGAGTCTGGCCTTCGATAAGGATCTGGCGGGCTGGAACGGGCTCGGCTTCGTGGTGCAGGCCTATGGCAAGCGCTGCCCCTTCGTGCTGGACTGGATGATCGATCTGGCGCGCCGCAGCGGGCACCGCTTTATGGTCCGTCTGGTCAAGGGCGCCTATTGGGATGCCGAGATCAAGCGCGCCCAGCTTGACGGCCTGCCCGATTTCCCCGTCTACACCCGCAAGAATCACACGGATGTCGCCTATATCGCCTGCGCACGCCGCCTGCTGGCCGCGCCCGACGCGATCTTCCCGCAATTCGCTACGCATAACGCCCAGACGGTGGCGACGATCCACCATCTGGCAGGCGATGATTTCACCAGTGGCCGCTATGAATTCCAGTGCCTGCACGGCATGGGTGAGGCGCTTTACAGCCATGTCGTCGCGCCCGAGGGGCTGGCGCGCCCCTGCCGCATCTACGCGCCCGTCGGCACGCATGAGACGCTGCTGGCCTATCTGGTGCGCCGCCTGCTGGAGAATGGCGCGAACTCCTCCTTCGTGAACCGCATCGGCGATGAGGCGATTGCTGTCGAGGAACTGGTGATCGATCCCGTCGAGACCACCCTGCAGGAAAGCCCGGCAGGCGCGGCGCACCATCTGATCGCCCTGCCCGGCAACCTCTATCCCGATCGCCACAACTCCGCCGGTCTGGACTTGAGCGATGAAACGGTGCTGGCCGCCCTCAACGAAACCCTGCCCGAAGCCCAGACATGGCAGGCCGCATCCTGCGAAGGCACCGGCACGCCTGTCACCATCCGCAACCCGGGCAATCTGCGGGATGTGGTGGGCACCGCCCTCCATGCCGATGAAGCGCAGGTGACGCGCGCCATGGCCCGCGCCGCCGCCAGCGACTGGCAGCATACCCCCGTCCACCAGCGCGCCGCCATGCTGGAGCGCGCCGCCGATGCCATGCAGACCCGGATGCCGGTGCTGCTGGGCCTGATCGCGCGCGAGGCGGGCAAGTCCCTCCCCAACGCCATCGCCGAGGTCCGCGAGGCCATCGATTTCCTGCGCTATTACGCCCATCAGGCCCGCGAAACGCTAGGCGCGCAGCAGCAGGCGCTGGGCCCGGTGGTCTGCATCAGCCCGTGGAACTTCCCGCTGGCGATCTTCACCGGGCAGGTCGCCGCCGCGCTGGTGGCGGGCAATCCGGTGCTGGCCAAGCCCGCCGAGGAAACCCCGCTGATCGCGGCGGAAGCCGTGCGCCTGCTGCATGAGGCCGGAGTCCCAGCGGACGCCCTGCAACTGCTCCCCGGCGATGGCGCGATTGGCGCGGCGCTGGTGGCCGCTCCCGCAACCTGCGGTGTGGTCTTCACCGGCTCGACCGAAGTGGCGCGGCTGATCCAGCGCCAGCTCTCCACGCGCCTCCTGCCCTCGGGCCGCCCGATCCCCCTGATCGCCGAAACCGGCGGACAGAACGCCATGATCGTCGATTCCTCGGCGCTGGCCGAACAGGTGGTGGCCGACGTCATCGCCTCGGCCTTCGACAGCGCGGGGCAACGCTGCTCGGCGCTGCGCATCCTGTGCCTGCAGGAGGATGTGGCCGACCGCACCCTTACCATGCTGCGCGGCGCGCTTCACGAACTGCGCATCGGCCGCACGGACCTTCTGGCGGTGGACATCGGCCCGATCATCTCGGCGGAAGCCCGCGACACCATCGAAGCGCATATCGCCAAGATGCAGGCTAAGGGCTGCGCCATCACCCGCCAGACCCTGCCCGCCGAGGCAGAACACGGCACCTTCGTGGCCCCGACCATCATCGAGATCAACAGCATCGCCGATCTGGAGCGCGAGGTCTTCGGCCCCGTCCTCCATGTGATCCGCTACGCCCGCGATGATCTCGACGCCCTGATCGATGCCATCAACGCCACCGGCTATGGCCTGACCTTCGGCCTGCACACGCGGCTCGATCATGTGATGGCGCAGGTGACGGGGCGCATCGCGGCGGGCAATCTCTATGTGAACCGCAATGTGATCGGCGCCACCGTAGGCGTGCAGCCCTTTGGCGGGCGCGGCCTGTCGGGCACCGGCCCCAAGGCGGGCGGCCCGCTCTATCTGGGCCGGTTGGTGAGCACGCCTGCTGCGGTGGAAGCGCACAAGAGCGCTCTGCCCAAGCCGCTGACGGATTTCATCGCGTGGCTCGAAGCCAAGGGTGAAACCGCAGCCGCCGCAACCGCACGCACCTACGGCGCCCGCAGCCGTCTGGGGCAAAGCACCGAACTCACCGGCCCGGTGGGTGAAAGCAATGTCTATGCGCTGCATCCGCGCGGCCGCGTGCTGATCGCTCCGGCCACGCCTGCCGGGCTCTATGACCAGATTGCCGCAGTGCTGGCCACCGGCAACCATGGCGTGGTGGAGGCGATGCCCCTGCCCGCCGATCTGCCCTCCAGCGTCAAGGCGCATCTCTCCAGCGACACCGCCCCCGATCTCTCCGCCGCGCTGGTGGAGGGCGATCAGGTGATGGTTCTCGCGCTAACCGCCAAGCTGGCGGCCCGCCCCGGCCCGATCGTTTCGGTGCATGCGGTGGAGGTCGGCACGCTGGGCGCCTATCCGCTGGACTTCCTTGTCGATGAGGTGGTGATCTCCACCAACACCACCGCGGCGGGCGGCAATGCCAGCCTGATGGCGATTGCCTGATCCCTGTTCAGCCGCATCCCGAAACGATAGGGATGCGGCCATGACGGATCAGACACCTCGCCGGATCGGCATCATCGGAACGGGCCGGGTCGGCAAAGCGCTGGCTTTGGGGCTGGCGCCTTATGCTGATGGCGAGCCCCTGATCCGGGGCCGCTCCACCGCCGGGCCCAGCCTTGAAGCGCTGGTGCAGGCTTGCGACATCATCGCCATCGCCGTGGCCGATGATGCGCTGGCCAGCGTGGTGGCCGATCTGGCAAGCAAGGGCCCGTTCCCCCATGCTCCGCTGGTGTTCCATGTCAGCGGCAGCCATGGGGTGGGCACGCTGGCGCCGCTTCACGCTCAAGGTGCGCTCACCGCCGCCATCCACCCCGCCATGACCTTCACCGGCGATCCCTCCAGCGAAGTGCAGCGCATGGTCGGCGCCCGCTTCGCCGTCACCGGGTCGAGCGAGGAAGCCAGCCAGCAGGCAAGGCAGATCGTCCAGCGTCTGGGCGGCATCCCCGTGGCCGTGGCGGAGGAGCATCGCGCCCTCTATCATGCAGCCCTGTGCCATGGGGCCAATCACCTTGTGACGCTGCTCGCCGGATCGTCACAAGCCCTGCGCGCGGCGGGTGTGGATGAGCCCGAAGCCCTGCTCGCTCCGCTGGTTCGCGCGGCGCTGGAGAACGCTCTGGCGAAGGGCTTTGCGGCTTTGTCCGGCCCTCTGCTGCGCGGCGATGGGCAGACCATCCACCATCATCTCGCAGCGATGGACAAGGACGCCCCGGCGCTGACCCCAGCCTATCGCGCCATGGCTCTGGCCACGCTGGATGAGCTGGAGCGCTCAGGGCGACCAGCGGCACAGCAGATCAGGCAGAACCTTGAAACCATAGGCTAACTTGCGGGCGAGGGCTGATTGTGCGAGCCTTCCGGCCAGTCCCGATCGCCAAAGCTGCCCCGAGAAACGCCTATGTTGCTGATCGCTCTTGCCCTTGCCACTGCATCCTGCCCCTATCCGCAGGACCGCACCATCGCCTTCGCCTCCAAAGCCGAGATGCCTCAAGATGCGCTCAAGGCCTTCGGCGAACTGGCAGAGCGCAACCAGCCCTTCAACCTATCCGACGTTGTCGAGCCGGGCGATCCCCCCATGCGCCGCTTCGTCAAGGCGCAGGCGCAAGGCTGCGATCTGCTGCTGACCTATGAACACGGCGGGCGTGCCCGTGGCGTATCAGAGGCCCGCCTGCGCTTCACCGAAGGGCGCTGGACCGTCACCCGCTTCTACTGACTGTCACCAAGTCATCACGGAGCCGCGCTAGGGCATCAGAATGAGTGATTTTGCCTCCGCCATCACCGCGATTCTTCAGCTGGGCCAGCGCCTTGATGCGCGCGGGCTCGCGCCCGCCAGCGCGGGCAATTATTCGCTGCGGCTTGATGATGGCAGTATCGCCATCACCGTTTCGGGCGCACATAAGGGCAGGCTGACACCGGATCAGGTGATGCGCGTCGATGCGCAGGGCGTGGCGCTGGATCACCGCAAGCCCTCGGCGGAAACGCTGCTGCATGCACTGATCTATGCGCAAGACGCCAGAGCCGGGGCGGTGCTTCACACCCACTCCATCGCCGGAACCGTGCTGAGCCGCGCTCTGGCCGGGCGCGAGGCGATCGTGCTGGAAAGCTATGAGCTGCAAAAGGCTTTCCCGGGCGTCACCACCCATGACAGCACAGTCAGCCTGCCGCTGGTGGACAATTCGCAGGATATGCCCGCGCTGGCCGAGCAGCTGAAACCGCTGCTGGGCGCCGTACCCGCCTTCTACATTCGCGGCCACGGCCTCTATGCCTGGGGGCCGACGATGGAACAGGCCGAAGTGGTGGCCGAAGCCTGCGAGTTCCTCCTCGCCTGCGCCTGGGAAGAATGGAAAGCCGGAGTGCGCTCATGACCAGCCTGACCATCCACAATGCCGCCGCGCCTTTCTCCCATGAAGGCGCGATCACCGATTTCCCCCGCATCGCCGCCGCCATGGCGCGCGCGAACATCACGCTGGAGCGCTGGGAGGCCGATGTTGCGCTTTCCGCAGACGCGGATGATGCCGCAATTCTGGCCGCCTATGCCCCGCAGGTCGCAAGGCTGAAGGCCCGCGCCGGTTACCGCAGCGAGGATGTGGTGCGCATGACGCCCGACCACCCGATGCGCGCGGAATTGCGCCAGAAATTCCTGAGCGAGCATGTGCATGATGACGATGAGGTGCGCTTCTTCGTCGAGGGATCGGGCCTGTTCTGCATCCATCACAAGGGCGCGGTCTATGCGCTGACCTGCACGGCGGGCGATCTGATCGTGTTGCCCGCCGGAACGCGCCACTGGTTCGATACGGGCGAGCAGCCGCGCTTCACCGCCATCCGCCTGTTTATCAGCCCCGAAGGCTGGGTCGCGCGCTACACCGGCGAAACCATCGCCGAAGCGATGATGGCGGCTCAGGCCGGATGACCCCGCGCGCCATCCTCACCGATATTGAGGGCACCACCTCCAGCATCGCCTTTGTGCACGACGTTCTGTTCCCCTACGCCCGCGCCCGGATCGCCGATTATGTTGCGCAACATGGCGAGCAAGTCGCGCCGGTGCTGGCCGACATCCGCGCGTTGGAAGGCGATCTTTCCGAAGCCAACTGCGTTGCCCGGTTGCTGGCATGGCAGGATGCGGACGCCAAGATCGGACCGCTCAAAGCCCTGCAAGGGATGATCTGGGCGGATGGCTATGCCGAGGGAACACTCAAGGGCCATATCTACCCCGATGCCGTTGCGGGCCTGAAGCGCTGGCACGCGCAAGGAATCACGCTGGCGGTCTATTCCTCAGGCTCGGTCCCGGCGCAGAAGCTGCTCTTCGGCCATAGCGAGGCGGGCGACCTCACCCCGCTCTTCTCCGGCTGGTTCGACACGGGCGTGGGCGGCAAGAAGGAAGCCCCCTCCTATCGGGCCATCGCCGAAAGGCTGGCCCTGCCCGCTGGCGATATCCTCTTTCTCTCCGACGTGCCTGCCGAACTGGATGCCGCGCGTGAGGCAGGCCTTGCCGTCACCCTGCTGGCCCGCGACGGCATGGCCGAAGACGGCCCCTACCCCGTCGCCACCAGCTTCGACACCATCCTGCCGGAAAGCCGCTCATGAAGATTGATGGCATCACCACCCGCTCGATCTGGCTGGAGGCCGATGGCCACAGCATCGGTATCTTCGACCAGCGCGCCCTCCCATGGTCCATCGAGCGCCTGATCCTCAGCGAGATGGAACAGGCCGCCGATGCCATCGCCACCATGGCCACGCGCGGCGCTCCGCTGATCGGCGCTGTGGCGGCTTACGGGCTGGCCATGGCCCTGCGGCAGGACAGCAGCGATCAAGCTTTGGAGGCCGCCCACAAACATCTGGCCGCCACCCGCCCCACCGCCGTCAATTTGCGCTGGGCGCTGGACCGCGTGGCGGCGCATGTCCGTCCCCTGCCCCAGCACCGCCGCCCCGCCGCCGCCTATGCCGAAGCCGCGCGCATCTGCGACGAGGACGAGGCCATGAACCGCGCCATCGGCGCCGCTGGCCTGCCCCTGATCCGCGAGATCGCTGCGCGCAAGCCCGGCCAGCCGGTCAACATCCTGATGCACTGCAACCCCGGCTGGCTGGCGACCGTCGACTGGGGCACCGCCACCGCGCCGATCTATCTCGCCCACGACGAGGGGCTGCCCGTCCATGTCTGGGTCGATGAAACCCGCCCGCGCAATCAGGGCGCCCTCACCGCCTTCGAACTGGCCGAGCATGGCGTCCCCCACAGCTACGTTACCGACAATGCCGGGGGCTTGCTGATGCAGCAGGGGCTGGTCGATATGGTGATCCTCGGCACCGACCGCGTGACGGCCAATGGCGATGTCTGCAACAAGATCGGCACCTATCTGAAGGCGCTGGCCGCCCACGCGCATGATGTGCCCTTCTATGTCGCCCTGCCGGACAGCACCTATGACCCCGCCACTCCGGACGGCGCCAGCGTCCCCATCGAGGAGCGCAATGGCAAAGAGGTCAGCACCGTGACCGGGCCCGATACGGAAGGCGTGATGCGCCAGATCACCGTCACCCGCTCGCCAGTGCGCAATCCGGCGTTCGATATCACACCGGCGGCGCTGGTGACGGGCTATGTCACGCCGCGCGGGGTGTTGCGGGGGGCGGAAGAACTGGCTTCGCTGATCAAGGAATAAGGGAACAAGCAGGGGGCGGCGCTTTTGTGCCGATTTCTCGAAAGAAATCGGTTGCCCCCCTGCCCCCCCCATTACGTCTCCCGACGACATGGCAGTTTAACCGGAACCTTGCGTGAAAACGCCCGCCGCGCAGCGGCATGAAAACCTCCGGCGGTGAACCGGAGCGTGAGGTTGCAAGAAGGCGCCCCGGCTTCGTCGGAAGACGTTATGGGAGCGCGAGGGGGTAACCCCCTCGCATTTCCCTTCTTCAAATATCCTTCAGATCGCTGACAAACTCATAGCGATCCCCGCGATAGACCGAGCGGGTGAACTCCACGATGCGCCCGCTGGCCACCCAGGTCATGCGCTCGATCCGCAACACTTCGGAGTTCTGCTTCACGCATAAAATCCCCGCCTCGGTCGGCGTCGCCAGAGAGGCGCGCACCCGCTGCGTGCCCGAAACGGGGCGAAACCCATGCACATCCAGCGCATGGTACAGCGAGTCCCCAAGGCTCTCCAACTCGGGCAGGAACTCGGCAGGCACCACCGCATGCTCGATGGCCAGCGGCTCGCCGCCCGCCAGACGCACACGACCCAGCCTTGCCACGCGCGCGGTGTTGCCGATCTGCAGAGCGGTGGCCTCTTCCTCGGTGGGCTGGGCGTAGCTCTTGTTGATCCAGATGACGCCCGGGTCCTCGCCACGCTGACGGGCTTCGTCGCTGAAGCTGCTCAGGCGCCCACCAGACGTCTCGATCCGCCGCGCGACAAAGGTGCCGGAGCCCTGCTTGCGCACCAGCACGCCTTCCTCGATCAGCTGCTCGATCCCCTTGCGGATGGTGACGCGTGACAGGCCCGCCATTTCACTGAGGTCACGCTCGGAGGGCAAAGCGCTGCCCGGATCGATGCCGCCGCTGTTGATATGCTCGCGCAGAGACCGCGCCAGCTGCAGATAAAGCGGCGTTCCCTCGTCCTCGCGCGTCCAGACCATATCACGCATCATGCTTCAATCCCGCCGTCCCAGCTGCTGCAACACCTTGCGCAAGTCACCCCCATGCTCCGCCAGCAACATGCGGGCTTCGGCCACGGGCATCCCCAATGCCACGATCACGCCAAGCCGAATGTCGTTCTGCGCGGAAGCCAGCGCACTTGCCGCCGTAGCAGCATCAACCCCGGCAATATCCTGAACCATCCGCTGCCCGCGTTGCAAGAGCTTCGCGTTGGAAATGCGCATGGCCACCATCCGGCCTTCATAGACCAGCCCGCGCCGCAGCATGATCGCGGTGGAGAGCAGGTTGAGCGCCGCCTTCTGCGCCGTGCCCGCCTTCATGCGGGTGGAACCGGCCACGATCTCGCTGCCCGTCACCGCGAGGATGGCATGCTCGGCATGGGTCAGCAGCGCCGAGCCCGGGTTGTTGGCAATGCCGATGGTCAGCGCGCCTGCCTCGCGCGCCTGATCGATGGCGGCCACGGTGTAGGGCGTGCGACCGCTGGCAGCGACGCCGATCACCACATCCTGCGGGCCGATCTTCGCCGCGGTGATTTCTGCCCGGGCCGCTTCGGCGTCATCCTCCGCGCCTTCCTTGGCTTCGGTGAGCGCGCCCGAGCCGCCTGCCATCAGGAAGACCATGCGCTCCATCCCCCAGCCGAAGGTGGGGTAAAGCTCGGTGCCGTCCTGCACGGCGAGGCGGCCAGAGGTGCCCGCGCCCACAAAGACCAGCCGTCCTTCATCGCCAAGGCGCTGGGCGGCCTGTTCGGCGGCGGCGGCGATGGCGGCGGTCTGGGATTGCAGCGCGGCGATGGCGGCCATCTGGCCTTCCAGCATCGCCTCGACCGCCAGCTGGGTGGGCCAGAGATCGAGGTCGCGATAGCGGGGGTCGAGCGTTTCGGTGTTCATCACAAGCTCACTGTTCGGCCGGAGCGCGCGCTCCAGCGGGAAGGATGCAGATCAGGAAGGCGACAGCCGTGCCGATGCACAGCTGGAAGGGGAAGGACAGGCTGGCCAGCGCCTCGGGGAAGGCAAGAGCGCGGGCGATAGAAGGCTGAAGCAACAGAACCGTGACAAAGCCGCCCAGCAGCGCGGCGATCACCGAGCCGGTCGAGCCGCGCTGGGTAAACAGCGCCGTGAAATAGACGCCCAGCAGCCCGGCATAGGTGAAGACCATGACCTGAAGCGCGAACTCCAGCAGGCCCATTTGCGTGTAGCGCTGCCAATAGAAGGAAACGACCGCCATCAGGAACATGGCAAAGCCGATCAGCCCCATGCCCGCGCGCCCGGCCTGAACGTAATGGTGTTCGGGGGCATCGCCGCGCTTCTCACGCCACGGGCGATAGAAATCCTGCACCAGCACCGAGGACATGGCATTCAGCGCCGAATTGGTGGTTGCCACCGCCGCCGCGCAGATGCCCACCGTCACCAACCCGCGCAGGCCTCCGGGAAGCTGGGTGAGGATGTAATGCATGAAGATGCTGATCTTCTCGCCGCCAAAGCGGTTGGCCGCCAGCGCCGTGGCGCCGCCCATCAGATCGGGGCGGTCATAGAACACATAGAGCAGCAGGCCGATCACGATAAACAGCCCCACCACCGGCACCGTGCCCAGCACCGAGAGATAGAGCCCGCGCGCGCTGGTTTTCGCGTCCGCGCAGGAGAGCAGGCGCTGCGTGGTGTCCTGATCCATCCCGGCATTGGCGATGTAGAGCAGCGTCATCCCCAGCACCACCGCAGGCATGGAAAAGGGATGCGAGGGCGAGAGCGAGAAATCGAACAGCCGCAGCTTGTTGACGCCCTCGGGCGTGTGCATCAGCCCGTCGATGATCTGGCTGTTGCTGGCGGGGATCGCATAGCGCAGGAACACCAGCACCGCGATGGCCGAACCGAGATAGACGCAGAACTGAATAAGATCATTCCACAGCACGGATTTGAGGCCGCCCACAAAGGTGAACAGCACGCTGGCCACCACCAGCAGAGCGGCGGCGATCATGATCCCTTGCGCGCCCACGCTGCCGGTCATCACCATGGCCAGCGCAATCGCCGCCAGATAGACGCGCGCGCCCCCGGCAAACACCCGCCCGATCAGGAACATGCCGCCCGCCCAGCGCGTGGCCTTCTCGCTGAAACGCAGGGTCAGCAGCTCGTAAGCGGTGGTCGCCTTGATGCGGTAGAAGCGCGGGATCATCACATGGGCCACGAAGATCGCGCCCAGCAGCCCGCCGATGTTGCCGCTCAGATAGGTGAGATCGCCGTGATAGCCATAATCCGGCCCGCCCAGAAAGGTCGCCGCCGATTGCGTGGCCGACAGCACCGAAACCGCTGCCAGCCATGAGGGCACGCTGCCCCCGGCGAGGAAATAGTCGCGGGCCGAGCCGGTGCTGCGCGGGGTGAAGATCCAGCCCCCGCCCACCAGCAGCAGGATGTAGAGGCCGATCACCAGCCAGTCTGCCGTGGAAAAGGGCAGCGTCATGAAGAACTCTCCGCGATGGACCAGCCATCCTTGGGAAAAAGCTGCCCCCGAACCGGTCGGGGGCAGCAGGCAGGGTAGCGGTTTAGATGCGCGCCGTCAGCGAAATGCCCACGGTGCGGCCCATGATGTCATAGGTATCGGGGAAGGTGTTGAACACGCCGCCGGTCGAGACAAACGGCGGGGCCTTGTCGAAGATGTTGTAGAGGCCCGCGCTCATCGTCACCACATCGGTGAACTTGTAGCTGGCCGAAAGGTCGAAGGTGTCCTGAGCGGCGATGGTCTCGGTGGAGCCCACCGTGCTGGAACGCACCTTGCCAATCCGGTTCCAGTCGAACTGGACAACACCCTTGTCGAACAGCCAGCCCATGCCCGCCGTGTGGCGATAGGCGGGCTGAACCAGCGTCGTGCCGTCGCTGGAGCAGGTGGCGCCGAAGGTGCCCTTGCACTGCACCGCCGCCACGGTCGAGTTGGCCTGAATCAGGTAGGACGTGACGATGTTGCCCTGATAGCTGAAGCGCATCCCCTTGCCGGGCAGCCACTGCGGACGGGCCGTATAGCTGGCGGCAATATCCAGACCGCGCTGCAGCAGGCGGCCCAAATTCTGGTTGTTCACAAAGGCGTCCTTGAAGGAACCATCGGGGTTACGCGTCACCAGAGAGCACAGCGGATTGCTGGCGCTGGGGTTGGTCACATAGCAGCTGGTGATCGCCGCGATGGGCTGGATCACGCCGACCGCACCGCGCAGATCCAGATTGTACCAGTCCACCGAGACGTTCAGCCCGGGGATGAAGGTGGGCGTCAGCACCGCGCCCAGCGTCTTGGTGTAGCCGGTCTCGGGCTTCAGCGCGGGGTTGCCGCCGTAATAGTAGTTGCCCGTCAGATAGGTGGGCGAGAAGCTGTTGGTCGAGCCGACAGCGGGCGCGCCAAAGCGGGCGCATTGCGCGGCATTGCCGGTGCCCAGCACGCAGGGGTCGCCGCCGTAACGCGGGGTCAGGCGCGCAACGGTGATGAGGTTGTTGAAGGGCAGCGAGGACATGCCCGCTGCAAACTCACCAAAGTTGGGGGTGCGCAGCACGCTCTGATAGGTCCCGCGGAAACGCAGATTGCGGTCCACCTGCCAGTTGGCCTCGGCCTTCCAGGTGCCGTGATTGCCAAAGAGGTTATAATCCGAATAGCGATAGGCCCCGCCCACATCCAGCTTGCGGATGAAGGGCGTGTCATGGATCAGCGGGATCAGCACCTCGCCATAGAGTTCCTTCACATCGAACTCGCCATTGTAGGCGGCCTGCACGCCCTCGCGATAGGTATTGCCCGTCAGCAGCGGCGCATCCTGACCGATCGAGGCGGTCTCACGGCGATACTCGACGCCGACGGCAAAACCGATCGGGCCGGCGGGCAGTGAGAAGACATCGGCCAGCGAGCCACTGATCGTGCCCGCCGTGACGAACTGGTCACGCGTGCGGCGGAAACCATTGATTGAGCTGTCCAAAGCGCTGGCCAGACCCGAGGAATTCGGCCCGAAAATGTTCACCGTGTTTACAATGGAGGCGAAATTGTTCGCTCCCGAGGAGTTCGTCACCAGACCGTCGCCGGTGATCTCGGTGTTCTCGCTCGAACGGCCATACTGGGCGTAGACGTTCCACTTGATATGCGGCGTCAGCGGGCCACGCAGGCCTCCCTGCACCTGCAGCGTGTTGCGCTCGGTGTCGTAATTGATCAGCCCCAGCTCGGCCAGCGAGCGCGACACATTGACCTGCGCTACGCCGTTCACAAAGGTCAGCTGGTTGCGGATGGCGTCGGTCAGGAAGGGGTTGCTGGCGCTGATCCCCACGGTCTGGCTGACCGAGGCGGGCGCGGCGCCCGGCGTGCCGGTTTCCTGGCTGCGCATATGGGTGAACATGGCGCGGCCATAGAATTCCACCTGCGGCGTGATCTCATATTTGAACAGCGCGGCGGCATTGATACGCTTGAGCGGCGAGGTCAGCGGATAGGAACCGGAAATGTTCGAAGTCGCCGAAGGGTTGGTGGTGAAAGCCCCGGCATCGGTGAAGCCGAACTTGCGCCCGCTCGCCACATCGGTGAAGACGCCGCCCACGCTGGGGATGGTCTGGCCGGGCGTGTTGGCCCAGTCGCGCTGCCCCGCGCGCACGCCGTCACGCTGGGTGTAGTCCACCGCGATCACCAGATGGCCGCGATCGCCCAGCTTGCTGCCCCAGGTCAGCGAGCCGCCGTAATTGGCCCCGCCGCCACGCGTGGCGAGGCGACCGGTGGTGCTGGCCTGAATGCCCTTGAAGTCATCGTTCAGAATGAAGTTGACCACACCTGCCACGGCGTCAGCACCATAGACCGCCGCCGCGCCGCCCGTCAGCACGTCCACCCGCTTGATGAGCGAGGCGGGCAAAGCATTGGCATCAACCGAATTGCGGAAGCCGAAAGGCGCGGCCCGCGTGCCGTCGATCAGCACAAGGGTACGGCTCTGGCCGAAGTTGCGCAGTTCCAGCACATTGGCGCCGAAGGCATCGCTGCCCTGCGAACCCTGACGCACACCGCCCGAAAGCTGGGGCAGCTTGGTCGAGAAATCCTCGATGGTCATCGCCGACTGCAGCTTGATCGCCTCCTGATTGGTGGAGGAGATCGGGCTGCTGGCGGTGAGACCCGGCACAGCAATGCGCGTGCCCGTCACGATGATTTCATTCTGCGGCGCGGGTGCTGCGGCAGGCGCGGCAGAAGTATCCTGCGCATGAGCCAGCGAAGCCCCCTGCGCCAGCGCGACAACCAAAGCCCCCATGGCGATGGCACGACGATCCAATGTAGCCATAATTCTTGCCCTCTTTTTTCTTCCCTGTTTCAGGCCGCCGATGCGCCCCTTCGCCTGGTGCGAAAGCTGCGCAAAGTTCGGCCTGAACGCTCCTCTAATAGAAAAATCTCGGAAAAAATGCAAATAATCGGTATTTGACTGGTAGCGTATGACCTAGACCACTGCCGCATGAGTGGCCGGGCGCCACAGGCGCCCGCCCGTCAACGGCGCCGAAACGCCGGTGGTGCCGGGGAAGGTCAAAGGCAGGCCGCGCAGGCTGCGCGCGGCCAGAAAGCCCATCGCCTCGGCCTCAACGAAATCGCTGCGCAGACCTATGGCGTCAGCGGTGCGGCAGTCGCCAAGGCGGTCACGCAGCGCCTGCATCAGCACCGGATTATGGCAGCCACCGCCGCAGATCACCCATGTTTTGGGGGTGTGCGGCAGACTGCGCGCCGCCAAAGCCACCGACTCGGCGGTGAAAGCCGTCAGCGTCGCAACGGCGTCCTCAAGCCTGTATTCCCACGCCCAATCCAGCGAGAAATCATAGCGGTCGAGCGATTTGGCGCCCTGCCCCCGGAAATACTCATGCGCCAGCAGATCGGCCAGAATGCGCTGGTCCACCTGCCCCGCCGCCGCCAGTCGGCCGCCATCGTCATAACGCCCGGCGCCGCGCTGCTGCACCACCAGATCGATCAGACCATTGGCCGGGCCGGTGTCGAAGGCCACCAGATCGCCACCCTCGCCAATAAAGGTCAGATTGGCCACGCCACCCAGATTGAGGAACGCCACCGGCGCCTCCAGCCCCAGCCGCGCCGCCAGAGCCGCATGATAGGCGGGCACCAGCGGAGCCCCCTCGCCACCCGCGCGCAGATCGTCCTGCCGCATCCCGGCCACCACCGGCACATCCAGCGCATCGGCCAAGGCCTGCGGATCGCCGATCTGCAGCGAAAGCTGGCGCTTGGGGCGATGCAGCAGAGTCTGGCCATGAAAGCCCACCAGATCGGGCTTGCCGCCCGACTGAGCCATCAAGGCCAGCCCGGCCCGCTGATGCACCGCATCCACCACCGCACCTGCCGCCGCGAAGGACTTCGGCTGCGCGCCATAGCCATTCCAATCCAGCGCATCCTCGGTGGCGCCGACCAGCACGGCGCGTTCCGGATCCTCAAACGGCATCAGCAAAGCGGGGCCTAAGACCTCGATCACCTCGCCATCGGTGCGAAGCATCGCCACATCGACGCCATCCAGCGAGGTTCCGCTCATAAATCCCATGACCAGCATCGGCGACCATCCTCTCTTCTTGCGCTATGGCTATCATCATGCCGCCCGACATGCAAACCACTTTAATGCCACTTGTGGAAATTGAAGGAACCGGTATTATGAACCTTATGTCTTCCAGCACCCCCACCAAGATGGCCACGGAGGCTCTTGAAGCCCCAGCGCTGTGCCTCGCCCAACTCCGCCTCAACAGCGATCTGATGCGTGAGGCGGGCCAGCGCCTGCGCGCGCTGGCACCGCCCTTCGCCGCCACTCTGGCGCGCGGGAGTTCGGATCAGGCGGCCAGTTTCGCCAAGTTTTTGCTGGAAACACGGGTCGGCCTGCCCACTGTCAGCCATGCACCCTCGATCGGCTCGCTTTACCAGGCGACCTCCGACAGGTTCCGCAACGTGCCGCTGATCGCCATCTCGCAGTCGGGCCGCAGCCCCGATCTGCTGGCCGCCGCGCAAGAGGCCAGCGCGCGCGGCGCTCTGGTGATCGCGGTGGTCAATGACGCCGCCTCGCCGCTGGCCGATCTGGCGCAGATCGTCATCCCCGTCCATGCGGGCGCGGAAACCAGCGTGGCGGCCACCAAGAGCTTTGTCTGCACCCTCTTCGCCCTCGCCCATCTGGCCGCAGAATGGAGCGGCGATGCCGAGCTTTTGAACGCCCTCACCACCGCAGGCCCGCTGCTGGAACAGGCCGCAAAGGCCGACTGGTCCGCCGCCGTCCCGCTGCTGGTGAAAGCGCAGGAGATGCTGGTGCTGGGCCGAGGCCCCACCCTGACCATCGCCGGGGAAGCCGCGCTGAAGCTCAAGGAAACCTGCAACCTGCACGCCGAGGCCTTCAGCAGCGCCGAAGTCGCCCATGGCCCGATGACGCTGGTGGGCGCGGGCGATCCCGTGCTGGCCTTCGCCCCGCTCGATGTCGCCCGCACCGGGCTGCGCGACAGGCTGGAGGATTTCGCGGCGCGCGGCGCGCGGGTGATCGCCGCCGGAGCCAGCGAGGACATCGCGCCTGCCGAACTGGTGCTGCCCTTCGCTGCCGAAACCCATCCGATCATCGGCGCCATCGCCCAGATCCAGAGCTTTTACGGGCTGGCCAATGCCTTGTCGCTGGCGCGGGGGTGCAATCCCGACAATCCGCCCCATCTTAACAAGGTGACGAGCACGCTATGACATCGACGGCACTTCTGGGCGCGCAGATCGTGCTGGCCGACAGGCTGGTGCAGGATCAGGCGCTGTTGATCGCGGACGGGCGTATCATCGGCCTGAGCGCGCCCGGCGCGGTGCCCGAGGCCTATCAGCGCATCGATCTGGGCGGCGGCACGCTGCTGCCCGGCTTTATCGACACGCAGGTCAATGGCGGCGGCGATGTGCTGCTGAACGACCAGCCCACGCTGGAGGGCATCAGCGCCATCGCGCGGGCGCATCGCCAATTCGGTACAACCGGCCTGCTCCCCACGCTGATCAGCGATCATCCGCAGGTGGTCGATACGGCGCTTGCTGCGGGCGAGGCCGCGCTGGAACAGGGTGTGCCCGGCGTGCTGGGCCTGCATATCGAGGGCCCCCATCTCAATCCGGCGAAAAAGGGCATCCATGATCCTGACCGCTTCACACTTGTCGACGCGCAGGTGATCGAACGCCTCGGTGCTCCCACACGCGGGCGCCGCATCGTGACACTGGCGCCGGAACTGGCCCCCAAGGGTGCGATTGCCGCGCTGACACGCGCTGACGTGCTGGTTTGCGCCGGTCACAGCATGGCCGATTACGCCCAGACCCGCGCCGCGCTGGCCGAGGGGCTTGCCGGTTTCACCCATCTCTTCAATGCCATGACGCAATTTTCCAGCCGCGAGCCCGGCATGGTCGGCGCCGCGCTGGAGGACCGCAACACGCATGTCGGGCTGATCGTCGACGGGCTGCATGTCCATCCCGCATCGCTGCGGGTGGCGCTGATGGCGCGCGGTGCGGAAGGCGCGATGCTGGTCACCGATGCCATGCCGCCGGTCGGTGGACAGGGGCTGGATTTCACCCTGATGGGCACGAAAATCACCGTCACCAACGGCGATTGCCGGGGACCGGATGGCACGCTGGCGGGCTCTGGCCTGAGCATGATCGCCGCCTTCAACAATGCCATCGACCTGCTGGGCTGCGATATGCTGACCGCCTCGCGCATGGCCAGCGGCAACCCCGCGCGCTTCCTGCGGTTGGAGACTGAGACGGGCAGCATTGCGCCCGGCCTGCGCGCCGATCTGGTTCATCTGGATGGCAATCGCAAGGTCACGGCCACATGGATCGGCGGCCAGCGCGAGGATCACGCATGATCCCCGATCTGGGTCTTGTCGAAGCCCGCTTCGGTCGCATCTGGAGCGAGGACGAACGCGCCTATGTCGTCAGCACGCTGGCGGCGGTGGGCTACAGCTTCTACCACTACGGCCCCAAGGCCGACCGCGCCCTGCGCCGCGACTGGCGCCGCCCCCACAGCGCCGAGGATGGCGCGATGCTGATGCGCCTCTCGGCTCGCGTCCGCGCGGCAGGCATGCGCTTCGGCATGGCGCTGACCCCCGTGGGCGCCACGCATCCCTTTGACGAGCAAACCCGCGCCGATCTGGCCCGCCGCGTCGCCGGGCTCGACGCCATCGGCATCGACGATCTGGCCATCTTCTTCGACGATCTGCGCGGCGATATGCCGGACCTCGCCGCCCGTCAGGCCGAGGTGGTGAACTTCTGCGCCGCCCTCACCAAGGCCACGCGCGTCTACACCTGCCCGACCTATTACGCCGATGACCGCATTCTCGATGTCGTCTTTGGCGAGAGGCCCGCCAATTACCTTGCCGATCTGGGCCGCCTGCTCGATCCCCAAGTGCAGGTCTACTGGACGGGCGAGGAGGTCTGCGCCCGTGCCATCGAACCGGCCCATCTGGCCCGCGTGGCGCAGGAGCTGGGCCGCAAGGTTTGCCTGTGGGACAATTATCCGGTGAACGACGGCTCACGCATGTCGCGCTTTCTGCATCTGCGGGGGCTGACGGGGCGCTTGGCCAACAATGCGGCGCATATCAGCGGCCATGCGCTCAACCCGGCGATACAGGCGTATCTCACATGCATTCCGGCGCTGACCTTGCCGATGCTCTACCAGCAGGGTGAAGGCTACAGCTATGGCGCGGGTTTCTCGGCTGCGGCCCGCCAGCTGCTGGGCGATGATTTTGCCGCACGCCTTCAGGAAGATCTTCTGATCTTTCAGGATATCGGCCATGAGCGGCTCGGCGCGCGCGCGGATCGCCTGCGCCAGCGCTACGACAAACTCGACCACCCCGCCGCCCGCGAGATCCTGCGCTGGCTCGATGGCGAAGATCTGATGACGGACGACGAAGTGCAGACCCAATAATGGCCCAGATGCTGCTCACCCAACTCCGCGAGGCCGTCGGCCCCAGCCATGTGCTGACCTCGGCGCGGGCCACGGCGCGCTATCGGCAGGGCTATCGCACCGGGTCTGGCCCGGCGCTCGCCGTGGTCAAGCCCGGCAGCCTGCTGGAGCTGTGGCGCGTGGCGCAGGCCTGTGTTCAGGCCGATGTCTCGATCATCATGCAGGCCTCCAACACGGGGCTCACCGGCGGGTCGACGCCCGATGGCGCGGATTATCCCGGCGGGTTGGTGATTATCAGCACCACGCGGCTCTCCGCCTTGCGGGTGATCCGCGAGGGCGCGCAGGTGCTGTGCCTGCCCGGCACCACGCTGCACCGGCTGGAGCAGGCGCTGCGCCCCTATGGGCGTGAGCCGCATTCGGTGATCGGTTCCTCCTGCCTTGGCGCTTCGGTGGTGGGGGGCGTATGCAACAATTCGGGCGGATCGCTGGTCCGGCGCGGGCCCGCCTACACGCAGATGGCGCTGTATGGGCAGGTGATGCCCGATGGCAGCCTGCGCCTTGTCAACCATCTGGGCATCGAACTGGGCGCGCAGCCTGAAATCATCCTCTCACGGCTGGATCAGGGCCAGTTCTCCGAAGCGGACATCGCCCCCGCCGACGACCGCTGGGCCCATGACCACAGCTACACCGCCCATGTCTGCGACATCGAGAGCGACACCCCCGCCCGCTTCAACGCCGACCCGCGCTGCCTGTTCGAGGCCGCGGGCAGCGCCGGCAAGCTGATCGTCTTCGCCGTCCGCCTCGACACCTTTGCGCAGGAGAAGGACACCGCCACCTTCTACATCGGCACAGACCGGCCCGCCGTGCTGACCGATCTGCGCCGCACCATGCTGGGCAGTTTCGCCGCGCCCCCTATCGCAGGCGAATACATGCACCGCACCGCCTTCGACATCGCCGACCGCTATGGCCGCGACACCTTCGTCGCCATCGAAAGGCTGGGCACGGACCGCCTGCCCGCGCTGTTCGCCGCCAAGGCCAAAGTCGATGCGCTGCTGGGCGCCGGGCGCAGCGACCGCCTGCTGCAATGGGCCAGCCGCCTGTTGCCCGATCATCTGCCACCCCGCATGCGGCAGTTTCGCGATCAATTCGCCCATCATTTGATCCTGAAGGTCTCACGCGATCAGGTGGATGAGACGCGCGCTCTGCTGGCCCGCCTGCTCCCGGGCGACGACGCAGGCGCTTTCTTCGAATGCAGCCCGCAAGAGGCCACCAAGGCCTTCCTGCACCGCTTTGTTGCCGCCGGGGCCGCCGTGCGCTATCGCGCGGTCCATCGGAAGGAGGTCGAGGATATCGTCGCCCTCGATATTGCGTTGCCCCGCAACACACGCGAATGGGTCGAGCATCTGCCCCCCGAACTGATCCGCCAGACCGTGTATGTGCTCTATTACGGCCATTTCTTCTGTCAGGTGTTCCATCAGGATTACATCGTGACCAAGGGCACCGACCCGCTGGCCTATGAGCATGCCCTCTGGGCCCTGCTGGACGAGCGCGGCGCGCAATATCCCGCCGAACACAATGTCGGCCATCTCTATGTGGCGCGGCCCGAACTGGCGGATTTCTATCGCCAGATCGATCCGCGCAACCAGCTCAACCCCGGCATCGGCCACACCACCCGCACGCGCGATTGGGTCGACACCACCAGCCATGGAGCCCCCCACCCATGACCTATTATCTGGGCATCGACGCCGGCGGCAGCAACTGCCGCGCCCGCCTGATCGACGCCAATGGCACCATCATCGGCGAGGGCCGCTCGGGCGCGGCCAATGCGCGCATCGGGCTGGAGGCGCTCTATGAGACGCTGAAGGACACCGCCGATCAGGCCGTGGCACAAGCAGGCCTCTCGCTTGAACAGCGCGCGCAAATCAAGGCGGGCATGGGCATTGCGGGCATCACCCGTCCCGGCGTGCGCGAGGCGCTGCAAGGCTTCGACTTCGGCTTTGCCTCCACCGCCTATGCCACCGATGCGCTGATCGCCAATCTGGGCGCGCATGGCGGGCATGACGGGGCAATCCTGATCATCGGCACCGGCAGCGCCGCGCAGCTGCGCGTTGACGGCCATGACTTCACCATCGGCGGCTATGGCTTCCCCATATCCGACGAAGGCAGCGGCGCGGCTCTGGGCCTTTCCGCCATGCGCCATGCCCTGCGCGCGCTGGACGGGCGCACGCGGCAAACGCCGCTCAGTACAGCGGTGACCGCACGCTTCAACCATGACACCGCTCAGGCCGTGGCGTGGATGGATCAGGCCACCCCGCGCGACTATGGCACCTTCGCCCCGCTGGTGATGGATTACGCCGAAGCGAACGACACCATCGCCCGCTCCATCGTCGAGGATGCCGCCGCCCATATCGAGCGCTTTATCGAAACCATCTTCGAACGCGGCGCGGCGCGCTGCGCTCTGGTGGGCGGTCTGGCGCCACGCATGGCGCCATGGCTGCGCTCGCGCACGGTGGCGCATCTGTGCCAGCCGCTGGGGGATTCGCTGGAAGGCGCGATCAGTCTGGCCGGTCGGCCACTCTCGGACATTCCCTTAGGCACCAAGTGACTTGTCGCACGCAGGGGCGCATGCACCGCTGATACAGTCTGATACAGCAGTCGGTTCATTTTCGGGTCAGGAAGCGACGGGAACCAAGAAGGTTCCCCGTTAACCGAGAGTATGCATGGCCCTGTCCGATCTGTTTTCCTTCACCTCTTCCGATCTGGCGATCGACTTGGGCACGGCCAATACGGTCGTCTATGTCCGCAACCGGGGCGTGGTGCTGGCCGAGCCTTCGGTGGTGGCGTTGCAGACCGTCAATGGTGTTTCCACAGTGCTGGCAGTGGGGGCGGATGCCAAGCTGATGATGGGCAAGACGCCCGACCATATCCGCACCGTGCGCCCCTTGCGCAACGGCGTGATTTCCGACCTCGACGTGGCCGAGCAGATGATCGCCCATTTCGTGCGCAAGGCACAGGGTCAGGGCGATGGCGCGCGGCAGGATGTGACCCGCCGGATGCGCGGGCGGCCAGAGATCGTGGTCTGCGTGCCCTCGGGCTCGACGCGGGTAGAACGGCGCGCCATTCGTGACGCAGCTTCCAACGCCGGGGCCAGCAAGGTGTGGCTGATCGATGAGCCCATGGCCGCCGCGATCGGCGCCGAACTGCCCGTCACCCATCCGGTGGGATCGATGGTGGTGGACATCGGCGGCGGCACCACCGAGGTTGGCGTGATCGCCACGGGGGGCCTGAGCCTTTCCATGTCGGTGCGTGTCGGCGGGGACAGGATGGACGATGCCATCGGCTCCTACGTGCGCCGCAACCACAATCTGCTGATCGGTGAGGCCACGGCGGAACGGGTGAAGCTGCAGCTGGGCGCCGCGCGCATCGGTCAGGACGGGCCCGAGCCTGCCGCCGTGATCAAGGGCCGTGATCTGGCCAAGGGCGTCCCTCAGGAAATGACGATCACGCAGGAAGAGATCGTGGAATCGCTGAGCGAGCCCGTGGGCCAGATCGTGGAGGCGGTGCGCGCCGCGCTGGAGCAGACCCCTCCGGAAATCGCGGCGGACATCATCGATGGCGGCATCGTGATGACCGGCGGCGGATCGCTGCTGTCCAATCTTGACCAGTTGCTGGCCCAGGAGACCGGCCTGCCGGTGAGCGTGGCCGACAATCCGCTCAATTGCGTGGCGATGGGCGCCGGGCGCGTGCTGGAGGACGGGATCTATCGCGGGGTGCTGCACGCCACCTGAGGGCGGGTTTTAGCCCGGGCTGCCGCCATCGGTTTCAAAGGTGACCTCGAAACGGCCCTTCGCGGTGGCCCCTTCGCAGACGATGGTGATCGGATCTCCGGAAAAGGCATCGCCATAGACGCATTTTCCGGTCGCCTTGAGCTGCTGCAGCCTGCCGCTCCCGCCCTTGCCGAGCGCGCCTTTCTGGAACTGCCGAAAGATGACCGTATCGACCGGCTGGACATTGCCCAGATTGCCCAGCGGCTGCTTGCGCGCGCCATTACCGGCGAATTCCAGCGTGAAGGATTGCTCGACGGAAAAAGTGAAACCCACACGTCCATTGGGATAGGTGGTGCCCAAAGCCTGCCCATTGCAAGGATCATCGATCAAATGGCCAGCCACCGCCAGATGCGTGCATTGGCCTGTGAGGGCGGCCACCTGCTTCGTGCCGGTTTTCTGCGGCGGCGCGGCGCTGGCGGACGTGGCTGCCAGAAGGAGAAGCAGAAGCGCGGTGGCTCGGGCCTTGGGCATGCTTTTCAGTCTCATCCGGCAGAACTCCGTCATCAACAGCAGATAGACGCTGCTGGGACGAAGGTGTTCCATAGAGTCAGCGCATTAGCACGGCAACCGCCCGAAGGCACTGCGCATGGATCAGCGCGGCTCAGTAGATGTCGCGCTTGTAGCGGCCTTCCTCCATCATCGCCTCGACGGTTTCGTCGCCCAGTGCGGCGCGCAGGGCAGCGTCCACCGCCGGAGCCATGCCTTTCAGGCTGCCGCAGACATAGATCGATGCGCCGCGCTGAACCCATGCGCGCAGTTCTTCCGCATGATCGGCCAGCAGCGCCTGCACATAGCGGCCATCGCCCGCATCGCGGGACCATGTGCGGTCCAGCCGCGTCAGGCTGCCTGCAGACACCGCCGCCAGCAGTTCCGCCTCATGGAAGGCATCATGAGCAGCGTTGCGCTCGCCCAGCATCAGCCAGCTTTCACCGATGCCATGGGCGGCGCGGTGGCGCAGATGAGCGCGCAGCCCCGCCAGCCCGGTGCCATTGCCGATCAGCACCATGGGCGCGGGGTCGGCAGGCGCCCGGAAATTGACATTGGCATGCAGGCGCATGGCGATCTCGCCGCCGAGTGGTGCAAAGGCCGTCAGCCAACCCGAGCCCAGCCCCAGCTTTCCGTTCTCGTCGCTGGCCTGACGCACCAGCAGATGCACACTGCCATCGGCCGGAATCGAGGCGATGGAATATTCGCGATGCGGCAGCGGGCGCAGCGTGTTGACGATCTCTTGCGCGCCGCGTCCGGCCACGGCGTCGGGCAGAATGCTGGCAGCCAGATGATCGGCCAGAGCCCGGCCTTCCACCAGCGCCGCGCCATCCAGACCCGCCTGCGCCAGCCATGCGCTGACCACAGCGGGATCGTGGCGTGGCAGCACCTCGGCGATATCGCCCGCTTCCCAGTCACGCGCGGCATCGCCAAGCGGTTCAAGCACGATATGATAGGCCGGTCCGCCCGCGCTGCCCGGATTGAGCAGCTGGCGCTCGGCCAGACGCCAGCGGTCATAGCTTGCGGGCTGCCAATCGGGCAATTCGCCATGCGCGCCGATCGAGGCGATCTGCTGCTGCCACTGGCGCTGGGCATCGGGATCGTCGCCATCGACCTCGATCATGTCGAACAGGCGGCGCGCGCCGCCTTGATGCAGCCAGTGATCGACCTGATGGCCAAAGGCGCAGAAATCGGGATATTCGCGGTCACCCAGCGCCAGCACGGCATAATCCAGCTCGCCCAGAGCAGCGGGCGCGGCCATCGCCTTGCGGGCGAAGCTGCGAGCATGATCGGGCGCCTCGCCCTCGCCATAGGTGCTGACCACCAGAAGCGCGCGACGGGCCTTGGCCAGCATTGCCTCATCCAGCTGCGGCAGGGCGACCAGTTGCGCATCGTCGAAAGCCGCCGCCGTCTGGCGGGCAAGGCGCTCGGCCCCGCCGGTCTGGCTGGCATAGACGACCAGCGTCTCGCCGCTGCCACCAGCGTTAGCCAGCACGGGCGCGTCCACCGCCTTCAACTCACGCTTTTTACGCCGCCGCGCAAAGTACAGCAGCAGGCCCGTGACAAAGAACAGCGGCATGGTCAGGCTGGTGATCAACATGATGATCCGCCCGATCAGCCCGAAAAACGCGCCGCGATGCAGCTCATAGACGCTGGTGGTGATCACCACGCCCAGCTTGCGCTTGGCGTAAAGGTCCGCCTTCACCACCTCGCCGCTCTGGGCATCGATGCGGTAATTGTCGGTCATGCGGTCATGCCGCGCGCCGGGGACCAGAGCGCGGATATCGACCGGCTTGTCGCCCTTGGGGATGGTGATGCGCAGGCTTTCATATTTGCCGCCGCTGGCCTGCAGGAAGCTCGCCCACGCGGGGGCCAGAACCGGGGGCGGCCCCTTGGGCTCCTTGCCGTCCTTCTCGCCATGCTCCTGCTCGGCTGCCTTGCCGGTCAGGGCGTAGATCACGCTCTGGCGATACCAGTCATAGGACCACCACAGGCCGGTCAGCGCGCTGAGCAGATAGAACACCAGCACCCAGCCGCCGATCACCGCATGCAGCGCGCGGTAGAGGTTGCGCCCGCTCATCCGCAGATCCAGCACGAACCACGCGCGCCAGTCGAGCGGCTTGCGCGGCCAGCGCAGATACAGGCCAGACAGCGCGAAATAGATCAGCGAAAGCGCCGCAATGCCCGTGATCGTGCGTCCGATGCCATTGCCATCGCCCGGCAGCGCCATCCAGCGGTGCAGGCTGCGCAGGAAGCGGAAGGTTTCCTCGCCCTTGGCATGGCCCAGCAGCCTGCCAGTGTAGGGGTCGATGTAGCCGTAATCGCCGCGCCCCTTCTTGCCCTTGGGCGGATCGAAAAAGACCTCTGCCGCCTTGCCCGGATCGGACGAGAGGCTCAGCGTGCTGACCCGCAACCCACCGCTCTGTGCCGAGGCGGCCGCCACCAGCGCATCGGGCGACAGGGCCGGTTTGCCGGGATTGGCCACCGTCACCACACCGGGGCTGAGCGCCTGCATGATCTCGTTTTCAAAGCTGATCGTGGCGCCCGTCACGCCCATCACCGCCAGCACGAGGCCGGCGGTGATGCCCAGAAACCAGTGGATTTGAAACAGGACGGAACGGGTCATGGCGGCGGCGGTCTCGATCAACGGAAAACTGTTGATCGGCGCATATCCGCCGCATCCTGAAAATGATAGTGCAAATCTGTCGCAATAAGTCCTAACTCACCAGCGCGGCATTCAGACGCAGCCAATTGCCATGGGCGAAGGCTTCCTTGTCTGCGCCCTCCAGCCCGCATGTGTCCAGAAACTGCCGCGCATCGCCGCCGGGGCGGTATTGATAGGGAAAGTCGGTGGAGAACAGCAGCCGCTCGGGGCCGACAATCGCCAGAGCGCGCTCCAGGTAATGCGGCATGAACATCCCGCTGGCCGTTACATAGAGATTGTCGCGCAGATAGTCGGCAATGGGGCGCTTCAGCCGTGAGAAACGGTCCATCGCGGCCAGCCTTTCGGCATAGAACAGCACCACCTCGCCCCAATGGCCGAGGATGACCTGCAGATCGGGCAGGCGGTCGAAGGTGCCGGAGAGGACCAGCCGGAGGAACTGGATGCCCGCATCATAATGCCAGCCAAGCCCAAAGGCGGCGAAGGCGGCATCAAGCTCGGCATGGAAGCCTGAATAATAGGCCTGCCTCACCGCAGGCGCAGGCATGCGCGGGTGAAGCAGGATGGGCGCCTTCAACCGCGCCGCGCTCTGGAAGATGGGCGCGAGGAAAGGCGCATCCAGATTATGCTCCTCCACCCGCCCGCACAGCATGGTGCCGGTAAAGCCCAGCTCCTTCACGCAGCGCTCCAGCTCCAGCGCCGCTTCCTCGGGCCGGGAGACCGGCAACGTGGCAAAACCCTGAAACCGTGCCGGATGGCGGGCAATTGCCTGCGCCAGCAGATCATTGGTGCGGCGCGCCAGATCGACACTCTCCGCGCCCAGATCATGCAGCATCGGCGTGGTGAGCGAGAGGACCTGCATATCCATGCCGGTCTCATCCATCAGCGCCAGACGCTGATCCGCCAGATCCATCAGCCGCCCCGCGATGGGGCCGCCATGGAAAGCGACGCTGGGGTCCTGCGCCTCAAGGCCAAGATCATGCCAGGCCTGCAAAACCTCTGGCGTAAGAACATGCTCTTCGATGCCGATCAACTGCATGGGGGGCTCCTGTGATGGGGATGCCGCCTTATCCTCCTGTCACAAAGCAGGCGCCAGACGCAGCAGATGCATATAACAATTGCATAGAACGCCTGTTCCGCCCTCCCGCTTTGCGGTAACCTTGCGCCATGATCGACATGAACCTGCTTGTCGCGCTTGACGCTTTGCTGGCCGAAGGCAGCGTGACCGGTGCGGCCAAGCGGCTGGGCCTGAGTTCATCCGCCATGAGCCGCACCCTCACCCGCCTGCGCGCCGCCACCGGCGATCCGCTGCTGGTGCGCGCCGGGCGCGGTCTGGTGCCCACGCCGCATGCCAGAGAGCTGCGCGACACGGTGCGGCGCCTGACCCATGAGGCGCGCACGGTCCTCAGCCCGCCGGCTGCCGCGCTCGATATTGCCGCGCTGGAGCAGACCTTTACCCTGCGCGCCGGGGAGGGTTTTCTCGCCCGCTTTCTGCCTCCGCTGGTCAGGGCGATCCGCGAAGCGGCGCCCGGCGTGCGCCTGTGCTTCGCCCCCAAGCCCAGCAAGGATGCCCGCCCCCTGCGCGAAGGGCCGGTCGATCTGGATATTGGCGTGGCGGGGGATTCCGGGCCGGAACTGCGCAGCCGATTCCTGTTTCGCGACAAGGTGATCGGCGCCGTTCGCCCCGGCCATCCGCTGCTGACCGGCCCCATCACGCCGCAGCGCTATGCGTCCTGCGACCATGTCGTCGCCTCGCGCCGGGGAGCCCGGTCCGGCCCTGTCGATGAAGCACTCCGCGTGCTGGGGCTGACACGCAACATTGCCGCCATCGTGCCGGGCTTTCCCGATGCCATGCGTCTGGCGCGCAGCTCCGATCTGGTTGCGCTGGTGCCATCCTCATGCCTGATCCGCACCGCCGATGAGCCCGAGCGCCCTGACGATCTGATCGGCTTCGCGCTGCCGCTGAACACGCCCGATGTGGTGGTCTCGCTGATGTGGCATCCCCGGCTCGATGCCGATCCGGCGCATCGCTGGTTGCGTGACACGGTTCAGGCCGCCTGCCTCAATCATATGCGCCACGCGGGAACCCGAATGCATGTTGCATGATTTTTCAAACTATGTCCGTGAAAGCTTTAGCAAACCGACCGCAAGTCGCTATGGCGCATCGGGCAGTCTGTCCTTACGGCATAAGCCGCAGTTCAGACTGCGGAGCCAATAAGGGGGAGGCTTCCATGGGGCACGAAGGTAAAAAGGATTGTTGCGATGCTCGAAGCTGACATCGGCCAAACCGGGGGCCAGACCCCGAGATCGCCTGAAGGTGGGCCCGAGGAACGCGAGCCCACTGTCTTCGCGCCCATCACCCCCACCCCCGCCCTGCGCGAGGATGAGCCCTACAGCCGCGACGAACTTCTCCATGAGATTTTCGAGGCCGCCCATGAGCGCCACGCATGGCGCAGTGCCGTCCGCATGCTGGTCGATGACGAGGAAAGCAGCCGCAAGACCGCGCTGACCTATGCCGAGCTGCGCCGCCGCGCGCTGCGCTTTGCCCATGAATTGCGCGATCTGGGCATCAAGCGCGGCGACCGTGTGGTGATCTGCCTGCCGCGCGGGCTCGATCAGTATATGGCGATCCTCGGCACGCTGTGGGTCGGCGCCTGCTATGTGCCGGTGGACTGGACCTACCCGCAGGACCGCATCGACTATATCGCACAGGACAGCGGCGCGGTGCTGGTCGTCACCGAAAGCGAGCGCGCCGCCGCCATGCCGGTCCGCACGCTGGAGCTGGACATCGCTCTGGGCGATCTGGCCGCCCATGAGGCCACCGAAATCACCCGCGCCGAGACCGGCGCCACGCCCGAAGACCTCGCCTATATCATCTACACCTCGGGCACGACGGGCCGCCCGAAAGGCGTGATGATCTCGCATCGCAACGCCTGCCATCTGGTGCGTTCGGAATGCGCGATTCTGGCGCTGGACCATGACGACAAGGTCTTCGGCGGCTTCAGCCTCGCCTTCGACATGTCGGTCGAGACGATGTGGAGCGCCTTTTTCGTCGGCGCCGAGCTGCTGGTGGCCGATGAGGCGCTGGCCAAGGCGGGCCCCGATATGGCAGGCGTGCTGGCGGCGGAGAACCTCACCGTCTGGCATGTGGTGCCCTCGCTGCTCTCGCTGGTCGAGACGCCGATGCCCACGCTGCGCCTGCTCAATCTGGGCGGCGAGGCCTGCCCGCCCGAGCTGGTCGATCGCTGGGCCCGCCCCGGCCTGCGCATGCTCAACACCTATGGCCCCACCGAGACCACGGTGACCGCCACCTGGACCGAGGTGCAGCCGGGCCGCCGCGTCACCATCGGCAAGCCGCTGCCCGGCTACACCGCATGGATCGTGGACGAAAAGCTCTGGCCGGTGCCCGCTGGCGCCGAGGGCGAGCTGGTGATCGGCGGGCCGGGCGTGGGGCCGGGCTATGTCGGGCGCGAGGATCTCACCGCCGACAAATTCGTGATGACGCCCTTCAACGGCCCCGATGGCAAGCCCGCGCTGATCTATCGCTCGGGCGATCTGGTGCGTCTGGACGCCGTGGGCGACATCGAGTTCATCGGCCGCATCGACACGCAGGTGAAGATCCGCGGCTTCCGCGTCGAACTGGGCGAGATCGAGGCGGTGATCGCCGAGGATCGCGCGGTGGCGCAGGCTGTCGTCCATCTGTTCAAGGATGAGGATGGCGCGGAATTCCTCGCCGCTTTCGTGGTGGCGCGCGGCGGTGCGGTGATCGATATCGATGCCGCCAAGGCCCGGGTCAAGGAACGCCTGCCCAACTATATGCGGCCCGCCGCCTATCAGCTGCTCGATGCCCTTCCTACGTTGCCCGCCTCGGGCAAGGTCGACCGCAAGGCGCTGGTGCGCCCCGCCATGGCGGTGGCCGAGGATCGCGACACCGTTGCACCTGCCACGCCTTTAGAGGAGCAACTCCACGCCATCTGGGCCGAGGCCTTTGCGCCGCAGAAGGTCTCCGTCACCGATGATCTGTTCGAGGATCTGGGCGGCCATTCGCTGAAGGCCGCGCGTCTGGTCTCCGCGATCCGCAAGTCGAAGGGCTTGGCGGGCGTTTCCATTCAGGACCTCTACGCCGCCCCCACAATCCGCACCTTGGCCGAAAGGCTGAAGGACACGCTGATCTCTGACGATCACGAGGCCGAACCCTATTACCGCATCGCCGCGTGGAAGCGCTGGCTGTGCTGGATCGCCCAGACCATCGCGCTGATCCCCATCTACACGGTGGCGGGGCTGCAATGGTTCTTCCCCTATGTCGCCTACACCCATTTGTCGGGCGATATGAGCCGCTTGCAGGCGCTGATGTTCAGCGGCCTCAGCTTTATCACCATTCCGCCGCTGGCCATGATGGCTTCGGTGCTGGTGAAATGGCTGGTGATCGGGCGCTTCCGCGCAGGCGATTATCCGCTGTGGGGCGCCTATTACTTCCGCTGGTGGTTTGTGCGGCGCTTCTCCGAGGTGATCGCCACGCCCTATCTGGCGGGCACGCCGATGATCCGCGCCTATTACCGCCTGCTGGGCGCCAAGGTGGGCAAGCGGGCCTTTATCGGGCGCGGGCCCATCGATGTCGCCGATCTGGTGACCATTGGCGACGATGCCGTCATCAGCGATCAGGCCATGCTGGCCACCAGCTCGGTGGAGCGCGGCTTGCTGCGCCTTGGCTCGGCCACGCTGGGCAAGGGTGCCATCGTGGGCTCCATGGCGGTGGTCGGGCGCGGCGGCGTGATCGGCGATGGCGCGATGCTGGACGATCTGTCATCGCTGCCGGTCAACGCCACCATCCCCCCGCGTGAGCGCTGGAGCGGTTCGCCCGCCCACAAGATCGCCGGAGACCTGCCGCAGCAGAGCGATGACAAGGCCGGCAAGCTGGCCCGCACGCTGACCGCGCTGGCGCTGTCTCTGGCCGCGCTGATCCTGCCGATCGTGGCCATTCTGCCCATCGCCCCCGGTCTGATCGCCATGATCGAGATCGACTGGAATTCGGACAGCTACACCTATCTGCTGCTCGCCCCGGGTCTGGCGGTCACCTATGTGATCCTGATGTGCGTGCTGACGGTGATCGCCAAAAGGCTGTTTCTGGGCCGCGTGCATGCCGGGCGCTATTCGCTCCACAGCTGGTTCTATGTGCGCTTCTGGTTCGTGCAGCAGATCAACGATCTGGCGCTGCGCCTGCTGCATCCCATCTATGCCACGCTTTATGTGGTGCCCTGGTATCGCGCTCTGGGCGTGAAGGTCGGGCGCCGCGCGGAGATATCGACAGCGGCGGCCATTGTGCCCGATCTGGTCGACATCGGCCCGGAGAGCTTTATCGCGGACGCTGTGCTGTTCGGCGCGGCGCGCATCCAGCCCGGCGCCATCGAGCTGGCGCATACGCGCATCGGTCGCCGCAGCTTCATCGGCAATTCCGCGCTGCTGCCCAGCGGGGCTCAGATCGGCGATGGCGTGCTGATCGGCGTGCTCTCCACCCCGCCGCGCGATGGCGGGGCGGCGCAGCCCGATGGCACATGGTTCGGTTCGCCGCCAATCAGCCTGCCGGTGCGCCAGACCTCGACCCTGTTCGATGAGGGGGCGCGCTTCAACCCCGGCCCAAGGCTGGTCGCCACCCGCCTGGCCATCGAGGCGGTGCGTGTGACGCTCTCGCTCACGCTGTTCCTCGCCTTCTTCGATCTGCTGCTTTCGGTGGTCGGCACGCTGGACGATCTGCGCCATGGCGGGCGGTTGATCCTGATCGCCTTCCCCTTCCTCTACATTGGCTTCGCGCTGGCCTGCGGGGCCTCGGTCGTGCTGCTCAAATGGCTGATCGTGGGGCGCTACAAGCCCACCACCCAGCCGCTGTGGAGCACCTTTGTCTGGCGCACCGAACTGGTGACCGCCACTTACGAGAACCTCGCCGTCTCCAACCTGCTGGAGCCTCTGCGCGGCACGCCATGGCTGCCTGCCTATCTGCGCCTGCTGGGCTGCAAGATCGGCAAGCGCTGCTATATGGACACCACCGACGTCACCGAACACGATCTGGTCAACATCGGCGATGATGTGGCGCTGAACGATTTCGCCGGTCTGCAGACGCACCTCTTCGAGGACCGCGTGATGAAGGTGAGCAGCGTGCATGTGCATGACCGCGCCACCATCGGCTCCTATGCCATCGTGCTCTATGACGCGGAGATCGGCGAGGATGCGCAATTGGGCGACCTCTCGGTGGTGATGAAGGGTGAGACCCTGCCCGCCGGCACCAGCTGGGAAGGTTCGCCCGCAAGGCTGGTGGCGCATGGAGGCTGAAGGCACCGGATGATCGCGCCGGTCTGGTATCAGGGCGCGCTGGGGCATTTGCCTGCTGTCGGCGAACAGCCGCTGGTCTGGCTGATGCGGCTGGACGATCCCGCCACAGCGGCGCTGGCAGGCGGCGCGGCGCTGAGAGAAAACGATCTGCGCGATCTGGCCGGGCGCTCTCAGGCGGCGATGCGGGGGCTGCGGCGGCAATTGACCCGGCTGCTGCTGGCCCGTCTGGCGGGATGCCATCCCGATAGCATCGCCCTGCGGCGCGGCCCGGCTGGAGAGGTTTTGGTGGATACCCCCGAGGGCTGGCATATCAGCGTGGCGGGCCGCTGGCCTCATGCTGTCATCGGCGTGGCGCGGCAGCCGCTGGGCGTGGATCTTGAGCCCGAGGATGCCCCCCCCCCGCCCGAAGACGCCTTGACGCCGGGGGAGCGGAATGAGCTGACCAAAGCCCCCGATGCAGCGCTGGTCGCCCGCTGGACGGCCAAGGAGGCCCATGCCAAGGCGCTGGGCATCGCCTCACGGATCGAGGGAGGCGATATCCATACATGGCAGGATGGTCTTCTGCTGCGCGCCCGTTCAAGCGAGGGCGAGACGATCGGCCAGTTGCGCCATCAGGGCGGGCTGATCTGCGCTGTCGCGGTGATCAGAAAACCTTGATCTCACCCAGATTCAGCGTGGAGCCCGGCTTCTTCTCGAAGCTGACTTTCAATGCGCTGGTGGCCTCACCCGGCAGGTTGACGCGGTAGACATTGCGGCCATCGGTCCGCAGCCCGGCCAGCTTGCGCCAATGCCCCTCGCCGCCCGTCCAGATGGTGGCCGATGTGGGCAAGGCATGGCCATCGCCCGGCACGAAGGCCAATTCCATCGCGCGGGGGCGGATGGATGTCTCGAAACTCAGGCTGACCCATTCGCTGGCGGTATCGCGCGCAGAGACCCAGCCATTGGGCAGCTCGCGGAAAAAGCTGATGCGGCCATCGACAAGCTGATGCAGCTTTTCCGCATCGCCGCCGCTTGAGGCTGCCACATGCGGCCAGCCATCACGCAGCAATTGCACCGCCAGATCAACAGGATGCGGCTGCTGGGGATTGGCGAGGCGCGGCACGGCCAGATCCATCCGCCCCGCCGTGGAACGCTGCCCTGCGAGACGGCCATCCAGATAGACCTTCAGCCCCGCGCCCTGCCCGAAGTGGTCTCCGGCGCGGTCATAAGTCACCGTCAGCAGATGGCCGTGATAGGGCAGATCCTGTAGCGCGAACCAGCTCGGCCCCTCGTCCGAGGAAGGAAGCAGCGGGTCGAGGACCAGCCTGTCATCCGCCGAAGGCTCGATGCCGACCAGCCCCGTCACCACCAGATCGTTGAAACCGGAATGAAAATAGTGATGGCTGCGTGCCAGCCCCACAATAGGCTGGCCCGTCGCCGGATCGTAATCCTCTTCCAGATCGAGGCGATCGCCCTGGCGGTGAAGCGCAGCATATTGCTGCAGCAGGTGCCAATACGCGCCCCGCGCCACCGGAGCATCCGCGCCACGATCATGCAGCATATTGGCGAGAGCCATCAGTGCCTGCGTGGTCTGGAACGGCCAGATCGGGCCGTTCCACTGGCATTCGCGCAGGCCGGTGTCCTTGTCGTAGCGATATTGCTGCATGTAATAGCGATAGGAGGATTCGGCCGTGCGCAATCCGTGAGGGCCGCCCAGCTCATCGGCACTCAGCAGATGGTGCCATGCCGCGTCGTAACGCTTATCGGTGCCAATCACGCCATAGGCCCATGGCAGATAGCCGACCAGCTCGCGCGCATCGATCTGGTCCCACGCCTTTACGAAAGCGTTGCCCTCGCGGTAGCGATCCACGAAATGGGTGAGGCTGGGGCTCCACAGATCGGCCAGCAAAGCCTTACGCAGGGTCTCGGCCTTGTCGGCATAAAGCCGCGCCTGCTCCCCCTGCCCGGCCAGCGCCGCGATCCGGCTGATCGCCTGCGCATTGGCCACCATATAGGCGTTGATCGAGGGCCGGAACGCATCGCCCCCGCGAAATCCATCCTTGCCGCCCGAGGCGTTGATCGAGGCCACCGAATATTCCGTGGCATCGAGCAGCGGCTCGATCCAGTAGAGGCCGCGTGTCTTGTCGAAATGGTCGTCCCATTCGCCATAGATGCGCTGCATTGCGGGCAGATAGCGCGTGACTGCAGCCTGATCGCCATCGGCCAGATAGCGGCCCCAGACGGCATCGGCGATACTTTCGCTGAAATGGCGGTCATTGCCGCCATGGGCATAGAGATAATCGATGTAATCGCCCGCATAACGGCGTTGGCGCAGCCACCGGCCCTCGGCAATATGGAAGCCGCTGGCATCGTTCAGCCCGGCCCATGGCTCGCGTTGCCAGCCCACATCGTCGAAGAATTCGGTGGTGAGATAGCCTTGCTCGCCGGTGTCGCGCTGATGCGCGCGATAGACCGCCCAGCGATAGTACCAGACATCGTCAAGCTGCGGGTCTGAACTGGCGAAAAGCGGGATGTTGCCCGCATACCATGCCGCATCGCCGCCATAGCGCCTGGCCAGCACGGCCTGGGCATCGAGCGGCGCGGCAGGCGAGCCCGCTGCTGGCGCCACCTGCGGCAGGAAAATCAGGGCGGCAGCGGCCAGTGCTGCCGCCCTGATCCGGCCTCGAAGGAGAACGAGGCCGGAGGGAAAGCGGGATTTGCTCGCCATGGATTGAGGGGAACGAATGGCGGATCTCCATGGCAAGGGGGCGGGCCGGCCACGAAGGCCAGCCCACCCAGGCAATCACATCAGAGCTTGAAACGCACCCCGAATTCCACCGTGCGGTCATAGGTGCGCGTGTCACGCGGCGTGTTGCTGTACTGGCCGCTGGCGTTCACGCCCTGGAAGCTGTCGTGATAGACGCGGTTGGTCAGGTTGGTGGCGTTGAAGGTCAGCGTCAGCCTGCGGTTCACATCATAGCTCGCCGAGAAGTCGAGCTGGCCGGTGGGGGCAACCACGATGGTGTTGGCCTGGCTGCCGCCCGAATTGTAGCTGTCAACATAGCTGCTGCGCCAGTTGTAGGCCAGACGCGCGGTGATGCCATACTTCTCGTAGATGGCCACCGCATTGTAGGACCAGTGCGAAACATCGACCACGCGCTCCTTGCCCCCATGGATCGGATCGTCGGTCATGCCATCGCTGTAGGTGCCGTTCAGCTGCATGCCCAACCCGCTGAAAGCGCCCGGCAGGAAGTCGAAGAACTGCTGATAGGCCACTTCCGCGCCGGTCAGATAGCCGTCACCCGTGTTGCGCGGGCGGCTGACCAGATAGGTGTTGCCGGCCAGGACTTCCGGTTCCGAATAGGTCTGGATGTAGCCGTTCATCTTGCGATAGAAGCCCGCCACCGTCAGCGAGGTGGACTTGTTCGCATAGAATTCCAGCGAGGCGTCATAGTCGGTGGTCTTGATCGGCAGCAGGGCCGGGTTGCCGCCGCTGCCGCTACCGTAATAGGTCTGGTTGCCGGTGCTGCCGCTGGGCGCATAGCTGACCAGCGGGTTGAGCGCGGAGAACTCGGGGCGCGTCATTGCCTTGCCCCAGGCCAGACGCAGGAACAGCTTGTCGGTCAGGCCGACCTTGGCGTTGATGTTGGGCAGCAGGTTGAGATAGTTCTGCTTGCTGCTGACGCCATTGCCCTGCAGCTGCTCCACCGTGTTGACCACGCGCAGACCACCCACGCCCGAAACCGGCATGTTGCCCAGATTGAAGCCATATTCCACCTGGCCGTAGAAGGCATAGGTGTCTTCCTGATCCGAGAAGGCATTGTTGGGATCATAGGCAGGCTCGGCGGTGCTCAGCCCCATGGCCGACAGCACCGAGGCGGTGTTGTTCAGCAGGTAGGTGGGGTTCATCGTCAGATACTGGCCCACGCCCAGCTTGCCATGCACCAGATTGGTGGGCGAGGTGGTGTAGGCATTCGACGGCAGCGTGCTCATCAGAATGTAGGTGTTGGCCGGGATCGCCGTGGAGGTGGTGGCCTGCGAATTGACCGAGCGATGCGTGAGACGCGTGCCGATCTTGAAGTTCTTCAGGAAGCCGCCATCGAAGTCATACTTCAGATCGTTGCGCCAGGCGACCTGGCTGCTGGTGGCCAGCGAGCGGTTGTTGAAGATGTCTTCCAGCGTGTAATTGGCCGGATTGGTCAGATCGACGCCGGTGATGCCAACATTCGGCGTGCCGCCCTGATTGTAGTTCACCGTCATCGAGGGGCTGTTGAAGCCCGTATCGACGATGACGTTGCGATCCCTGATCTTGCTGTAATTGTAGGTCACCTCGGTCGACAGCGTGGCATGGCCGGTGTTCCACTTGGCACCGATGTTGCCCTGATAGCTGTCGGTCTGGTCAAGATAGGCCTGCATGCTGGAGAGCGTGTAGGCATTGGTCGTGGTCGAGCTTGAACCCAGGAAGTTGTAATCGCTGTTGGCCGTGATCGACGTCACGGTGCCCGCCTTGGGGATGGCGATGAAATAGCTGTTGTTATAGAGGTTCTTGTACTTGGTGTAGATGCCGTCGACATGAACATCCACATCGGGATTGGGCTTCCACTGCAGCGAGACATTGGCGCCGATGCGCTGACGGTCACCGCTGGCGTAAATGCCGCCGACCGTATCGGGGATGGCGATCGGGTTGCCCGAGGAATTGACATAAGGCGCCGTCGTCGCGCAGGCGGTGCCCGCCGTGACGCAGCTGGACACGTAGTTGAAGGCGTCCTGATCCTGATACTTGCGGCGGTTGTACGAGCCCGAAATCAGCAGGCCGATCTCACCGATGCTCGTATCCCAACGGTTGCTGACCAGACCGCTGCCGACATAGCTCATCTTGTCGGACTGCGAGCTGTAGATGCCGCGCACCGAACCGGCGATTTCCAGCCCCTTGAAGTCGAGCGGGCGATGCAGGCGGATGTCCACCATGCCGGCCACGCCGCCTTCAACGATGTCGGGCGTGCTGGTCTTGTAGACATCGACGCCCGCCACCAGTTCGGCCGGGATGTCGGCCAGCGAGACCGCGCGGCTGGTGCCGGTGAAAGCCTCACGCCCGTTGATCAGCGTGCCGACATTGGGCAGGCCGCGGATCTGGACGGTTGCCGCCTCGCCCGCAGCGCGGGTGATCTGCACGCCGGTGACGCGCTGCAGGGCGTCGGACACGGTGTTGTCAGGCAGCTTGCCAATGTCTTCGGCGACGATGGAATCCACGATGTTGATCGAGCTGCGCTTGATGCTCTGCGCCGAAGCCAGCGAGGCGCGCACGCCGGTCACCACGATGGCGGGGCCGCCTTCGTCACCCTGCGCGTCGGATTGCGGAGCAGCGGCGGGGGCAGCGCTGGCATCGGCGGTCTGCGCGTGAGCGGGTGTGACCAGTGCCAGGGCGCCAAAGGAAGCCGAGCACAGGACAGCGTTGCGGAAAGATTTCATGGGGACACCCTCGGAGAAACAGACTCTTTCGAGCCTCTTTTAGTCTAACTATTGAATCGCGATGTGACACCGGTGACGCAGGCCGTCAAGGGCAATCGATGCAGCCGGAAAACACGGTCCGTCACTGTGGCGATTTTGCCATGGGGCGGCGCATCACACGCCTGCCCCATGGCGTTGAGCCCGGTCAAAACCGCTTAGATCAGCGGCCCATTGGCCACAGGAACGCCGAAATCCGGGGTTCCATCAACACGATAGTGAATCGGCTGAATGCGTGTATGGCGGTTGGGATCGAAGAGCGGATCGCCCTTGATCGCCTCATAATCGCGGGCGTGATAGACCAGCATGTCACGCCCGGATTCATCCACGGTAAAGCTGTTATGTCCCGGGCCATAGACATGATGAGTCGGACTGGAAACGAAGACCGGCTCAGGCGATTTGTGCCAGACCTTCGCGTCCATCAGATCGGCATCGGCAGGTGCGGTCAGCATGCCCATGCAATAACGCGCATCCGTGGCGCTGGCCGAATAGGTCATGAAGACCCGCCCGTGGCGGATCAGCACGGCGGGCGCCTCATTCACCTTGAAGCCGCGAATTTCCCAGGGCAATTCAGGCACAGACAGGCGAACGGGAGGCTGCGCCAGCGTGGTCGGCGTGGCCAGCGGCGCCAGATAGAGGTTCGAATTGGTGTCGATCCCCGGCTCCTTCTGCGCCCAGGCCAGCCAATGGCGGCCCTGATGCACAAAGCTGGTGGAATCCAGCGTGAACGTATCCCACGGCGTCTGCAACTGCCCCGCCAGCGCCCATTGCGCATGGAAAGGATCGGCGCCCTGCCCGCGCAGCACATAGGTGCGGATATGGAACTTGTCGTCGCCATCACCCGCCGCGAAATAGAAGGACCAGCCGCCGTCGATCCAGTGCAGCTCGGGCGCCCAGATATAGCCCGCCATCTTGCCGCTGGCAGGCCGACGCCAGATCACGATCTCCTCGCCCTTGCCAAGCCCGCCCAGCGTGCGCGAACGGCGCAGCACAAGGCGGTCATACTCGGGCACCGAGGCGGTCATGTAATACCAGCCATCGGTGTGGCGGAAGACCTGCGCATCGGCGCGCTGCTTCACCACCGGATTGACGATGCCATCCCGGGGCCCGCGCGCCAGCACCGGGCCAGACGCCAGAGCGGCACCCAGCAGAGCGCCGCCCACCATCATCTCACGCCGCTGCATGGTCAACGCTCCGCCACCGGCCAGCCATCGGCGCCCCACTGGATGCGGGCCAGACGCAGCGTGGAGGCGCCGTGGTTTTCCTTGTCATAGGCGTGATAGGCCACGATGTCCGTGCCATCCTTGTCATGCATGAAACCGGCATGACCGGGGCCACGGAAGCGCTCCTGCTCAGGCAGATCGGCGCGCAGGAAGATCGTGCCGCCGCCCTGCATCATCGCGCTGCCATCCTTGCCCAGATAGGGCCCGGTGATCTTGTCGGCGCGCGAGACCACCGTGTAATAGGTGCTGTTCACGCCCTTGCAGCAGTAATCATAGGAAGCGAACAGCCAATAGGCCCCGCCATGCCGGACGATAAATGGCGCCTCGACAGGAGCAGGCGCGCCCGCAGGTGCCGGGCGGCGCGCGATGGACAGAGGCTTGGCCTCCGGATGTAGCGGCTTGCCGGTTTTGCCATCGAGTTCGACCAGCTTGATCCCCGTCCAGAAGCTGCCGAAGGTCAGCCAGTGGCGGCCTTCCGCATCCACAACTGCGTTGGGATCGATGGCGTTATAGTCGTCGCTGTTCTGCGACATCAGCACCAGCCCCTCGTCGCGCCAGCCATAGCCGGGCTTGGCGGGATCGAGCGTGGGCGAGGTGAACAGGCCAATCGCCGAACGATTGCCGCCAAAGGTCGAGACCGCATAATACAGCCGCCAGCGTCCGTTGACGTAGGAGATATCCGGCGCCCACATCTCCTTGGTGCCGGGCACGGCCTTTTGCGCCCAGTCAGGGATATGGTCGAACAGCGGCTTGCCCGCCGTCCAGTGGATCAGATCCTTCGAGGTGCGGCTGAGCAGATAATGCCCGGCATCGCCCGGAATGCCGGTGCCGAAAACGTAATAGGTGTCGCCCTCACGCGTGATCACCGGATCATGCGTGGGGACCAGATCGCCGGTCAGCTGAGAGTTCAGCGTGGGCGTCTGGGCCACGGCGGGAACCGTGGCCACAACACCCAGCAGGGCCGAGGCGGCGAGAAGAAACTTGCGCATGCGTAACGTCCTCAATCCAGATCCAGCACCACCACCGACTTGGCCGGCAGCGTCACCTTCAGCGTCCCGCCCGCGACGCTGGCGCCACGGAAGGGCGCCGGCGCGACAGCATTGGGCGCGGCAAAATCATTGTGAGCATTCATCGCGGCGGCCGTGATGATCTGGCCCTGCACACGGCCCGCCTTCACACCTTCCAGAGCCACCGAGAGCGGCGCGGCATGGTTGGGGTCCAGATTGGCCAGCGCCACATGCACCTTGCCATCCTTGCCCTTCACCGCCGAGGCGCTGATCCCCGGCACCGACCAGTTGCCCTCACCATAGTTGGGGCCCTTCACCGTGATCGGCAGCACAGTGGCATCCTGCCACGGGCGGTACATGGCGAAGACGTGATAGGTCGGCGTCAGCACCATCTTGGCGCCGTCGGTCAGGATCATCGCCTGAAGCACATTGACCATCTGGGCCACGGCGCTCAGTCGCACGCGGTCGGCATGATGGGCAAAGATGTTGAGCGAGATCGCCGCCACCAAAGCATCGCGCATGGTGTTCTGCTGGCGCAGGAAGCCGGGATTGGTGCCCTTTTCCGGCGCGAACCAGGTGCCCCATTCGTCCACCGCCAGGAAGACGCGCTTCTTGGGATCATACTTGTCCATGATCGCGCTGTGGCGGGCGATCATATCGTCAAGGCGGTTGGCCTCGAACAGGGTCTGCTGCCAGCCGCTTTCATCGAAATCGGTGGCCGAGGCGCGCGGCGGCCACTGGCCGGGGATGGTGTAATAATGCAGCGAGAGCCCGTCGACCTTGTCCCCCGCGACCTTCATCATGGTCTCGGTCCAGGCGTAATCGTCGCTGTTGGCGCCCGAGGCGACCTTCAACGTATGCGCACCCTCGGGCAGCTTGATGAAGGTGCTGTAACGGCGGGTTTCATCCGCCGCGAATTCGGCGCGCATGTTGCCGCCGCAACCCCACAGCTCATTGCCGATGCCGAAATAGGGCACCGCCCAGGGCGCCTTATGGCCATTGGCGGCGCGCTCATCAGCCAGCGAACCGGCGGGGGCCGTCATATACTCCACCCACTCGGCCATCTCGCGCGGCGTGCCATCGCCGACATTGCCCGAAATATAGGGCTCGGCGCCGATCTGATCGACCAGATCCATGAATTCATGCGTGCCCACGCGGTTGGGCTCGGTCACGCCGCCCCAATGGGTGTTGACCTTGACCGGGCGCTTCGTGGGATCGCCAATGCCTTCGCGCCAGTGATATTCATCGGCAAAGCAGCCGCCCGGCCAGCGCACCATCGGCACCTTGAGCGCCCGCAGCGCGCCCACCACGTCATTGCGGAAGCCGCGCGTGTTGGGAATGGGTGACTCCGGGCCGACCCAGAGGCCGCCATAGATGCCATTGCCCAGATGCTCGGCGAATTGGGTGAAGATATGACGGTCATAGGTGGCGCCGGGATGATCGGCCTCCAGCGTTGCCGTGGCCGCCTGTGCTGCGGGAGCATCCTTTGCCGCCGCCTGCACCGCGCCGCAAGAAACCGACAGCAGCAGAGCCGCCGCCATCATACGCCTGACCATCACCATCATCGACTCCCAATAGTTCGATCTTTATGCGGACACGAATCACAGCGCGAAGGGAGACAACACGCGGCAAGCCCCTCACCCATGCAGCGCATGGACAGGCAGGACTGCCTCATCATCATTCTGAAACACCGCCCTGCCCCTTAAGTCCGTCTCGCATCTTGCGCGAAAATCGGGCACTGGCAGGAGGTGTGGCGCGTTTTGGCCCCTCGATCTGACTGATCCGTCAATTACTCCTACTTAAAAGAGATTTTCCTCGAACGCAAATGCTGTTTTGGCTATGGCTGAATCAGCGACCTCACGAGAGAACCCCATTGAGCAAGTCCGACCAATCATCCGACACGTCGCCCATCACCCAGCAAGACGCTCAGCCAGACGCCCAGAGCGATGCTCCCCGCCCCAAGCGCGGCACCGGGCGGCGGCTGCATGGCGCCATCGCCTTCAAGCTGGGGACCGATATCGTCTCGGGCGTCTATGCGCCGGGCACAGTGCTGTCGAGCGAGGTCGAATTCTCCGAGGCACTGGACGTGTCGCGCGGCGCCTTCCGTGAGGCGATGCAGGTGCTCGCCGCCAAGGGGCTGGTGGAGAGCCGCCCCAAGGCCGGCACCCGCGTGCTGCCGCGCACCCGCTGGAACCTGCTCGACCCCGATGTGCTGGCCTGGGCCTTCTCCGGCGAGCCCGATCCGTCCTTCGTGCGCGGCATCTTCGAGCTGCGCGCCATCGTGGAACCGGGCGCCGCCCGCCTCGCCGCAGAGCGCCGCGACCGCGAGGATCTGCGCGCGATGAAGGACGCGCTTTCCGCCATGCGCCGCCACACTTTGGCGACCGATGCAGGCCGCGCTGCCGACCGCGATTTCCACGATGCGATCCTGCGCGCCACCCGCAACGATGCGCTGATCGTGCTGACGGCTTCGATCGGCTCGGCGGTGCATTGGACGACGCAGTACAAGCAGCGTTCGCGCGCTCTGCCGCGTAATCCGATCCCCGATCACGCCAAGGTCTATGATGCTATTGCTGCGGGCGATGGCGATGCGGCAGCCGCGGCGATGCGTGTGCTGGTTGATCTGGCTTTGGAGGATACGCGGGAAGAAATGGGTCAGGGAAGCGGGAAAGAAGGATAAGACAATGCGAGGGGGTTTCCCCCTCGCGCTCCCATGACGTCTCCCGACGACAGGGCAGTGGCGCCGAAGTGTTGCGCCACGCCTCTCCACCTGCGCAGCCTGTAGCGCCGCAGGCATTCGATTCCTTCACGATAGTCCCGGCCGGAGTTACTGCCTGCGGCGCCGCGACGTTGCTCTTCGGCCGAACCCCGGGCACCACATAGACATTCATGGGAGCGCGAGGGTGTAACACCCTCGCATTTAACTCTTTTTCTTCAGCCTTAGCCCACCGGCCCGGCATAAGCATGTGAGGGATTCCCGCGAATGCCCCCCGTTTCCACCTCGAACAGGACGCCATCATGCTCACTGTCGGGCAGGCCGATGGCGGCTGACGTTACGAACAGCCGGTCCAGCCCCTCACCCGCAAAAGCCATGTTGGTGATGCGTTTGGCGGGGAGGTCTATGCTGCGCTCCAGCCTGCCTTCCGGGTCAAAGCGGCTGATGCGGCCACCATCCCAATGGGCCACCCAGAGGAAGCCCTCGGCGTCGCAGTTCATGCCATCGGGGTAACCGTCGGCCTCGGTGAATTGGATGAAGGGCGCGCGCTTTGAGGCACCGCCCTCGTGCCGGGCGAAGCGATAGATCAGGCGCTTGCTGCTGTCCGCGTGGTAGAGCCACTGGCCGCAGGGCGAGAGGCCGGGGCCGTTGGGTACGCCGTAATCACTGTCGATCTGCTGCCACACGCCCTGCGGTGAGAGGCGGTAGAGCGAGCCGCAGGCCTGTTCCTCGGCCATATCCATGGTGCCGCACCAGATGGCGCCGGTGGCATCGGCCTTGCCGTCGTTCATGCGGTTGCCGGGCAGATGGGGCTCGGGGCCGGAGCGCTCGCCGATGGTGAGAGGGTCCAGCGTGATGCGCGCGATGCCGCTGCGGAAGCCGCCGACGAAACCGCCCTCGGCATGCTCCACCACCCAGCCGAGGGGTTCGGGCATGGCAAAGCGCTCCACCTTACCCGTGGCCAGCGTCAGACGGTTGAGCGCGGGGGCAAGGATATCGACCCAGTAGAAGGCACCGTCGCGCGCGACCCACAGGGCGCCCTCGCCCAGAGTGTCGCGCGTGTCGCGGGCGATTGTCCGCACCTTGCTCATGGCCATCATCCTCTTTTCATGCGCAGAGCGGCTGGCCCGATGGACTCAGGCCAGCCGCTCCGACTTGTGCAGGTGTCTTAGTGGTTGTCGCGCGGCAGACCCATGGTCTGGGCGATGCGCTGGTACTTTTCAGAGCCTTCCAGAATGGCGCCGGTGTTCATCTGGCCGACCAGATTGCGCTGGATTTCCTGCCACGGCGTCTGGCTGGCGGGATAGGGGAAGCCGCCCTTGGCCTTCAGAGCCTCACGGCGGGCAGCCAGTTCCTCATCGGAAATCAGCACATTGACGGTGCCCTTGCGCAGATCGATGCGCACGCGGTCGCCGGTTTCCAGCAGGGCCAGACCGCCCATCGCCGCCGCCTCGGGCGAGGCATTGAGGATCGAGGGGCTGCCCGAGGTGCCCGACTGGCGCCCGTCGCCAATGCAGGGCAGAGCGCTGACACCCTCGGTGATGAGGTAAGCAGGCGGGCGCATGTTCACCACCTCGGCAGCGCCGGGGTAGCCAATGGGGCCAGCGCCGCGCATGAACATCAGCGTTTCCGGCGTGATGCCAACGGCGGGATCGTCGATGCGGTGGTGGTAATCCTCCGGCCCGTCGAAGACCACGGCGGGACCTTCGAAGGCTTCGGGGTCTTCGGGGTTGGAGAGATAACGCTCGCGGAATTCATCCGAGATCACGCTGGTCTTCATGATCGCGGCATCGAAGAGATTGCCGCTCAGCACGAGAAAACCGGCCTCTTCCTTGAAGGGCTTCTCGAAGGGGAAGATGACCTTCTCATCCTCGATCTCGGTGCCACGGCAGTTGTCGCCCATGGTCTGGCCGTTGACGGTGATCGCGCCCTCGCGGATCAGGCCCTGGCCCATCAGCTGCGCCACCACGGCGGGCACGCCGCCCGCGCGGTAATAATCCTCGCCGAGATATTCGCCGGCAGGCTGCAGGTTGACCAGCAGCGGCACCTTATGGCCCAGATCCTGCCAGTCGGTCAGCGGCAGATCGACACCGATATGGCGCGCGATGGCGGCCAGATGGATCGGCGCATTGGTGGAACCACCAATCGCCGAATTGACGACGATGGCATTGTGGAACGCGTCCAGCGTCAGAATGTCGGAGGGCTTGAGGTCCTCATGCACCATATCCACGATGCGCTTGCCGGTGCGCCATGCGCATTCCTGACGGTCGCGATAGGGCGCGGGAATGGCGGCGCTGCCGGGCAGCATCATGCCCAGCGCCTCGGCCAGCGAGTTCATCGTGGTGGCCGTGCCCATGGTGTTGCAATAGCCGGTGCTGGGCGCCGAGGAGGCCACCAGCTTGATGAAGCCCTCATCGTCGATCTCGCCGGCGGCCAGCATCTGGCGGCCCTTCCACACGATGGTGCCGCTGCCCGTGCGCTCACCCTTGTGCCAGCCGTTGAGCATCGGGCCGACCGACAGGGCGATGGCCGGAATGTTCACCGTCGCCGCCGCCATCAGCAGCGCCGGAGTCGTCTTGTCGCAGCCGGTGGTCAGCACCACGCCGTCGAGCGGATAGCCATACATCGCCTCGACCAGCGCCAGATAGGCCAGATTGCGATCCAGCCCGGCGGTGGGGCGCTTGCCGGTTTCCTGAATGGGATGGACCGGGAATTCCAGCGCAATGCCGCCCTGTTCGCGAATGCCTTCGCGGATACGCTCGGCCAGCACGAGGTGGTGGCGGTTGCAGGGCGAGAGATCGCTACCGGTCTGGGCGATGCCGATGATCGGCTTGCCGCTGCGCAGCTCCTCAAGGCTGAGGCCGAAGTTGAGGTAACGCTCCAGATAGAGCGAGGTCATATCGATGTTGTCGGGATTGTCGAACCAGGCGCGGCTGCGGAGCTTGGTGGGTTGCTTGTCGGTCATGGGTCTCTCGGTATGCGGGGTGCGCTGGTGGGTTCAGCGGGCAACGGTGAGGCGATAGATCATCGAGTGCCGATAAGGCTTGCCGGGATCGACGCGCGTGGAGATGAAATCGGGATGGTTCGGCGAATCCGGGAACTTCTGCGGTTCCAGCGCGATGCCATCGCCCATGCGATAGAGGTGCCCCTGCTTGCCGACCAGCGTGCCATCGAGGAAGTTGCCGGTGTAGACCTGCACGCCCGGCTCGGTGGTGAGCAGTTCCAGCACGCGGCCCGAGGCGGGATCTTCCAGACGCGCGGCCAGCTGCGGCGTGGCGGTCAGCCCCTTGTCGAGCGCGAAGTTGTGATCGTAACCACGCCCATAGACGATCTGCTGATCCTTGCCGTCACGCAGCCCATCGGCCATGCGGCGCGGGGCACGGAAATCGAAGACCGAGCCTGCCACGGTGCGCTTCTCACCCGTGGGGATCAGCGTGGCGCCGACCGGCGTAAAGGCGGAAGCAGGCACCGTCAGGCGATGATCCATCGCGCCGCCCGCGCTGCCCTCGCCCGCCAGATTGAAGATGGCGTGGTTGGTCATGTTGACCACGGTGGGCTTGTCGGTGGTGGCCTCGAAAGTGATGCCCAGATCGCCCTTTTCATCGAGCGTGTAGGTCACCGTGGCGTTGAGCGTGCCGGGATAGCCCGAATCGCCATCGGGGCTGACATGCGTCAACACCAGCCTGGCCACCGGGCCGGACTGCACCGAAACCACCTTCCACGGCAGCTTGTCGAAGCCCTTGTCGCCGCCATGCAGCGACTGGCCGTGATCGTTCTGGGGCAGTTGATAGGTCTTGCCGTCCAGCACGAAGCGCCCATTGGCGATGCGGTTGGCATAGCGGCCCACGGTGGCGCCGAAATAGTTGGGGTGATCGACGTAGCCCGCCAGATCGTCATAACCCAGCAGCACATCGGCCTTCTTGCCGTTGCGGTCAGGCCCGATCAGCGACTGCAGCGTCGCGCCATAGGAGAGGATGCGGGCCGAAACGCCATTGTCGGCCTTCAGCGTGATCGCGAAAATCTCCGTGCCATCGGCCAGATGGCCGGCGCTTTCCTGTCTGGCTTCAGCGGCCATGGCGGACGTCACACCCAAAGTGGCTGTTGTCGAGAGCAATGCGCAAACCAGAATACTCCGCTGAAACAAGCCGATCGCCTGTGGGGACCTCATCATCTATCTCCCTCTTATGCGCCCGGCCAGAATGTGTTTGAAGGGTGCGCTTTACGGACATGGAGCCATTGACGGCACCATCAAGTCCATATAGTCCGACAAATATAAGAAACGCAAGCCGCGATGCCAATCATTTGGACCGGCCAGACCACCCGAGAGGTTTTTCATGGCGCCACCTGTCTCCTCAGCCGCGATCCGGGCCACAGCGCCCACGGATTCAGGCACTAGCTATGGCCCGGCCCTGTCGCTGCTGGCGACGCTGTTCTTCATGTGGGGCTTCATCACGGTCATCAACAACACGCTGCTGCCGCATCTGCGCAGCGTTTTTGAATTGACCTATACCCAGACAACATTGATCGAGTCGGTGTGGTTCATCGCCTATTTCGTGGCCTCGATCCCCTCGGCCAAGCTGATCGAGAAGATCGGCTACAAGCATTCGCTGGTGGTGGGCCTGTGCATCATGGCGGCGGGCGCGCTGGGCATGATGCTGGCGGCCTCCATCCCCTCTTACGGCGTGACTCTGGCGATGCTGTTCATCATCGCTTGCGGCATCACTTTGCTGCAGGTGGCGGCCAACCCTTACGTTGCGGTGGTGGGCAAACCGGAGACGGCTTCCTCACGCCTCAATCTGGTGCAGGCGCTCAACTCGGCGGGCACCATGCTGGCCCCGATGTTCGGCGCCTATCTGATCCTGGGCCGGTCCAAGAGCGGCACCGCCAATGGCGAGGCCACGCTGACCCACGCCGAGCGTCTGGCCGATGCTCACTCGGTGATCCTGCCTTATGGTCTGGTGGCCGTGGTGCTGGTGGTGCTGGCGGTGATCCTGCTGCGCTTCCCGCTGCCCGCCATGGGCCAGTCGAACCAGCGCCTCGCCGCCGAGGAGCGCGCGGGCCATTCCTTGTGGAAGCACCGCAATCTGGTCTTCGGCGTGCCCGCGATCTTTATCTACCTGATCGCCGAGATCGGCGTCGCCAATCTCTTCGTCAATTTCGTCAGCCAGCCGACCATTGCCAATCTGACTCACGAGCAGGCCGGGCGTTACCTCTCCTTCCTGTGGGGCGGTATGATGGTGGGCCGCTTCGTCGGTTCGGCGGTGATGCAGAAGATGCGCGCTGATCTGGTTCTGGCCGCCTTCTCGGTCGGCGCCTTCATCGTGATGATGATCACTGTGTTCACCACCGGCCCCGTGGCCATGTGGTCGCTCATTCTGGTGGGCCTGTTCCACTCGATCATGTTCCCCACCATCTTCACGCTGGGCATCAAGGGCCTTGGCCCGCTCACCGAGGAAGGTTCGGGCCTGCTGATCATGGCGATCGCCGGTGGCGCGCTGGTGGTGGTGCAGGGCTGGCTGGCCGATACCTTCGGCCTGCAGAACTCCTTCCTGCTAACCGCCGCCTGCGAGCTGTACACGCTGTTCTACGCGCTGTGGGGCTCGCGCCCCACCCATGCGCTGCCCGATGTGCAGGTGGACGCAGAAGCAGGCTAGACGGCCTCACTATTTACTCCTACTAATAATCCGATACCCACCTTCCGGAGACCGTCATGACCGCATTCCGTTCCATCGCCGCCGCCACGGGTGAGCTACGGGGGCCCGACCTCGCGACTCACAGTGCTCAGGATGTGGCGACGGCCTGCGCTGCGGCCGAGGCGGCCTTCGACACCTATCGCGCCACCTCGCGCGAAGAACGTGCGGCGTTCCTCGAAACCATCGCCCAGAACATCCTCGATCTGGGCGACGCGCTAATCGAGGCCGCCATGGCCGAAAGCGGCCTGCCCCGCCCCCGCCTTGAGGGCGAGCGTGGCCGCACCGTCGGCCAGTTGCGCCTTTTCGCGCAGGTGGTGCGTCAGGGCGGCTGGCAGGGTCTGCGCATCGACCCCGCCCTGCCCGAGCGCCAGCCGCTGCCCCGCCCCGATCTGCGCCTGCGCATGATCCCGGTGGGCCCGGTGGCGGTGTTTGGCGCCTCCAACTTCCCGCTGGCCTTCTCGACGGCGGGGGGCGACACTGCCTCGGCGCTTGCCGCCGGTTGCCCGGTGGTGGTCAAGGGCCATCCCGCTCACCCCGAGACCGGCGCGCTGGTCGCCTCGGCGATTGCGGCGGCGGTGAAGGCCCATGGCCTGCCCGAGGGTGTGTTCGGCCATCTGGTCGGCCCTTCCAATGAGCTGGGTGCCGCTCTGGTGCAGGACCCGCGCATTGCCGCTGTGGGCTTCACCGGATCGCGCGGCGGCGGTCTGGCGCTGACGCGTCTGGCGCAGGCCCGCGAAGTGCCGATCCCGGTCTATGCCGAAATGTCGAGCATCAACCCCGTGCTGCTGCTGCCCTCGGCGCTGGCGGCACGCGGCGCGGCATTGGGCACGGCCTTTGCCGGTTCGCTGACGATGGGCGCGGGCCAGTTCTGCACCAACCCCGGCCTGCTGCTGGCCATTGAAGGCGAAGGGCTGGACGCTTTTGTCGCGGCCGCCACGCAGGCCGTTTCCGCCGCCCCCGCTCAGGTGATGCTGACGCCGGGCATTGGCGAGGCCTATCGCAAGGGCGTTGCCGCTCTGGCGGGCCAAGGCGAAGTCGAGACGCTGGCCAAGGGCAGCGAGGGCGATGCCCTGACCGGCGGCGCGATCCTGTTCCAGACCGATGCCAAGGCCTTCCTCGCCAACCCTGCCATGGCGCATGAGGTCTTCGGCGCTTCCTCCATTCTGGTGCGCTGCGCCGATGCCGGGGAACTTGCCGAAGTGCTGCGCGGCCTTGAAGGCCAGCTGACCGCCACGCTGCATCTCGACAACGCCGATGAGGCGCTGGCCGCTGACCTGCTGCCCATTCTGGAACGCAAGGTCGGGCGCATTCTGGCCAATGGCTGGCCAACCGGCGTCGAGGTGGCCCATGCCATGGTGCATGGCGGCCCCTTCCCCGCCACATCCGATGCGCGCACCACCTCTGTGGGCACGCTGGCGATCGACCGCTTCCTGCGCCCGGTCAGCTATCAGAACCTTTCGGGCGCGCTGCTGCCCGCCGAATTGCGCGACGAGGCCAAGGGCGATGGCGCCCCACGCCTGATCGACGGCGCGCTCACCCTCTAATTTTCAAACACACGCCCCGCTGCGGCAAGCGGCGGGGCCGGGAGACATTTCATGGCCCTTCGTTTGTTGCAGCATCGCGCCGAAAACGGCGCGCGTTCCGTGATCTTCGCCGATGGCGGCGAAGCCCATTTCCTCAACGGCGTTGCCACCACCCGCGAGCTGGCTGAAAGCGCCATCGCTCAGGGGATTTCGCTGGCCGCTGCCGCCCGCGCCGCCACCAAGGGCATCGCTGTGGACATCGCCGCCGAACTGGCCGCTGGCAATCTGCTGGCCCCCATCGACCATGCCGATCCGGCTCACCTGCTGATGACCGGCACGGGCCTCACGCATCTGGGTTCGGCGGAAGGCCGCAACAAGATGCATGCCGCCGCCGCCGCCGGCGAAAAGCTGACCGATTCCATGCGCATGTTCCTCGAAGGCCTCGAAGGCGGCAAGCCCGCCGCTGGCGCCGTGGGCCAGCAGCCCGAGTGGTTCTACAAGGGCAATGGCTTCGGCCTGGTCGCCCCCGGCGAAGCGTTCACCATGCCCGCTTTCGCTCAGGATGGCGGCGAGGAGCCCGAGCTGGCCGGTATCTATCTGATCGGCGCGGATGGCACCCCCTTCCGTCTGGGCTTCGCGCTGGCCAATGAGTTCTCGGACCATATCACCGAGCGTCACAACTACCTCTGGCTGGCCCATTCCAAGCTGCGTCAGGCCTCGCTGGGCGCCGAACTGCTGATCGATGAGACCCCTGAAGATGTGCGCGGCACCAGCCTGATCCGCCGCGATGGCGAAGTGATCTGGGAAAAGCCCTTCCTTTCGGGCGAGGCGAACATGTCGCACTCGATCGCCAATCTGGAGCATCATCACTTCAAGTATGAGCTGTTCCGCAACCCCGGCGACATTCACGTCCATTTCTTTGGCACCGCAACGCTGTCCTTCAGCGATGACATCGCCACGCAGGAAGGCGATGTGTTCGAAATCGCCGCCGCGCCCTTCACCCTGCCGCTGGCCAATGGGCTGACGCGTGCAGATGCCGTCGCTGTGGCCGTCAAGGCGCTGTAAATGAACCCGATCCGTATCGCCATCGTGGGCCTCGGCAAGATCGCCCGCGACCAGCATCTGCCTGCCATCGCGGGCAATGATGCCTTCACGCTGGCCGCCACGGTCAGCCCGCGCGGCGCTCCCCTTGAGGGCGTGCCGAACTTCCGCAGCCTTGAGGAGCTGCTGGAGAGTGACACAACAATCGATGCGGTGGCGCTCTGCACCCCGCCTCAGGTTCGTTACGATCTGGCCGCTCTGGCGCTGAGCAAGGGGGTTCACACCTTCCTTGAAAAGCCCCCCGGCGCCACGCTGGCCGAGGTGGCGGTGCTGAGCGATCAGGCCGACAAGGCTGGCGCAACGCTGTTTGCCTCATGGCATTCACGCTATGCGGCGGGCGTTGCCCCGGCAAAGGCGTGGCTGGCCGGACGCGAGATCAAGTCGGCCAAGATCATCTGGCGTGAGGATGTGCGCGTCTGGCATCCGGGTCAGGACTGGATCTGGGAAAGCGATGGTCTGGGCGTCTTCGATCCGGGCATCAATGCGCTCTCCATCGCGACGCATATCCTGCCCCGCCCCTTCTTCCTGAAGGGCGCCACGCTGACCATCCCCGAGAACCGTCAGGCCCCCATCGCCGCCGATCTGTCCTTCACGGACACCGGCGGCGCGCCGATCCATATGGACCTCGACTGGCGCCAGACCGGCCCGCAAAGCTGGGACATCATCGTGGAAACCGACGAAGGTGCGCTGAAGCTCGCCAAGGGTGGCGCCGTGCTGACCCTGCCGGATGGCAGCGGCGAAGTGCATGAGGATGAGGAATATCCCGGCCTCTATGCCCGCTTCGCCACGCTGGTTCAGGAAGGGCGCAGCGATGTGGACATTGCTCCGCTGCGTCTGGTGGCCGATGCCTTCCTGCGCGGCAAGCGCGAGGCCACCGAAGCCTTCGTAGAATAAAACGCCAGAATAAGCCTGCCGACTGGCGGGCGCCCGGCCGCTCATCCCTCCCTCCCTCGGCGTGAGCGGCCGGGATCTATCCTTTATGCCAGCCCGATGGCCTCATGCACGCGGGCCAGGGCAGCACCCAGCGGATTGTCCTCGCCCAGCAGGCGGAAGGTGCCGTTGAGGGTGAAGAAGCAATGGCCATGCACCGTGGCCAACAGGGAACGCGCCAGACCTTCAGCCTCACCACGGCGCGCGGGTGGCAGAGCTTCAGCCACCACCTCCACCACGATCTGGGTGATCGCCTTCACCTTTGCGGCATAGTCCTCCGGCGTTGGCTCGCCTTCGGCCAGACGGAAGTCATAGAGCGCCGCCCAGCTGTGGCGATGATGGGTGGCGAAGTCGAAATAGGCGGTGATCGCGGCCTGCAGCCTGTCGCCCTGCGCGGCATCGAGCCCTTCGCGCAGATAATCACGCCACAGGTCCAGCGTGCGCCCGTTGATCGCCAGCATCAGCCCATCATAGCTGCCGAACACATTGTAGAGCGTGCCGATCGAATAGCCGATCCGCTTGGCCACCTCGCGCGCGGAAAAACGCGCAAAGCCCACCTGTGAGAGTTGGCGATGGCCTTCATGCACGATCATCTCGCGCAATTCGCTTCGCGTGTGATCCGATCTGCGTCCCATGGGGCTGCTCTGCCAGCGGCGTGGGCTTGACGCAAGCGATCAAATGAACAGCGATCATTATTTTTATTGAACGATGTATATTTTCATGCGAGAGAGGGTTCAGCGCAAGGGAGGTCGAGTCTCATACCCTTCCCTATCCGCACAGTTTTCGCGCGAAATTTGCGCATAAAGTTTGCATTTCGACCGAATTCTTAAGAACAACACGCCCAAATCGTCATCCTCTTGCGATTGAAGGAACCGTCACGATGTCATCCCCCCAACTTTCGCTGCTCACCAGGCGCCGGTTCGGACCGATTTTTCTCGTGCAGTTCCTGGGCGCGTTTAACGATAATCTGCTGAAATTCGCGATGCTCTTCCTTGCGAATTTCGGGCTTTACGCCGCGCAGCCTGCCAAGGCCAAGATGCTGGCCGCCATCGCCACCGGCCTGTTTATCCTGCCCTATTTCCTGTTCTCGGCCCTTTCCGGCCAGATCGCCGACCATATGGACAAGGCGAAGCTCATCCGCTGGATCAAGGCGGCGGAGATCGTGATCATGGGCATTGGCCTGCTGGGTTTCTGGCAGCAATCGGTGGCGCTGCTGCTCTTCGCGCTCTTCGCGATGGGCATGCATTCCACCCTCTTCGGCCCGGTCAAATATTCCATCCTGCCCCAACATCTGGGCACGGATGAGATCATGGGCGGCACCGGCGTGATCGAGGGCGGCACTTTCCTCGCCATCCTTGGCGGGCAGTTGCTGGCAGGCGTGATCACGCCCTGGACCTCGGGTCTGGTGCTGATGGGCCTTGCCGCGCTGGGCTTTGTGGCCAGCCTTGCCGTGCCTTCCGCGCCGCCCTCTGGCCGCAGCGACACCATCGACTGGAACGTGTTTCGCGGTACCTGGAACATCCTGACCATCGCGCATGAAGGCCGCGGCGTGTGGCTGGCCATTCTGGGCACCAGCTGGTTCTTCGCGGTGGGCGCGGTGCTGGTCTCCGAATTCGCGCCACTGGTGTCAGACACGCTGGGCGCCACGCAAGAGGTGGCCACCGCCTTCCTGATCGTCTTCTCGCTGGCCGTCGCGGCGGGCGCCATGGCGGTCAACCTGCTGCAAAAGGGTGAGGTTTCGGCCCGCTATGTCCCCGCCTCGGCCCTGGGTCTGGCGCTGGGCATGATCGGCCTGTGGCTGGTGACGCGCACCTTCACCCCGCAGGTCACCAATGCCTCGCTGAGCCAGTTCATGGCCACGCCCGGCTCGACGGCCATCGTGATCGCTCTGGGCGTCATCGCCTTTTGCGGCGGCATGTTCGTCGTGCCGCTCTATGCCATCATTCAGGTCTACAGCCCCGAGGGCGAATGCTCGCGCGTGATCGCGGCCAACAACATCGTCAATGCCGCTGTCACCGTGGCTGCGGTGCTGGTGGTGGCTGCCCTGCTGGCCGCCGGGGTGGATGTGCCTGATCTGGTGGGCGTGCTGGGCTTTGCCACGCTGATCGTCGCGGTGGTGAGCATCTGGCTGCTGCCCGAAACGCTGTTCAAGGATGTGATCCGCCTGGTCCTGCGCGCCCTCTACCGCGTCGAGGTCAAGGGCCTCGACCATATGCCACGCGAGGGTGAGCGCGCCGTGGTGGTGGTCAACCACCTCTCCTTCCTCGATGGCGTGCTGCTGGGCGCCTTCCTGCCCGGCAAACCCACCTTCGCGGTGCATACCGCCATCGCCAAGAGCTGGTGGATCAAGCCCTTCCTTTCGCTGTTCAAGGCCTTCCCGGTCGATCCCACCAACCCCATGGCCGCCAAGGCGATGGTCAAGACCGTGCGCGAGGGCAACACTTTGGTGATCTTCCCCGAAGGCCGCATCACCGTCACCGGCGCGCTGATGAAGGTCTTCGACGGCCCGGGCATGGTGGCCGACCGCGCCGACGCCCCGATCATCCCGATCCGCCTCGACGGCCCGCAATACACGCCCTTCAGCCGGTTGCGCGGCAAGCTCCGCCTGCGCTGGTTCCCCAAGGTGACGATCACCGTACTGCCCCCGCGCCGCTTCCACATCGAGGGCGAGATGAGCGCCCGCGCCCGCCGCGCCATCGCCGGTCGCCGCCTGTACGACGAGATGAGCGGCATGATCTTCGCCACCTCGCACACTGACAGCACGCTGTTCTCGGCCCTGTGCGAGGCGCGCGCCATCCATGGCGGCAAGGCGAAAGTTCTGGAGGATGTGAAGCGCGAGCCGCTCTCCTATGACCGCATGCTGGTGGGCACCCGCCTGCTGGGCAAGCGTCTGGCGCAGGGCACGGCGCAAGGCGGGGCTGTCGGCGTGCTGCTGCCCAATGTGAACGGCGCGGTGGTGGGCTTCTTTGCCCTGCAAGCCATCGGCCGCGTGCCTGCGATGCTGAACTTCACCGTGGGTCTGGCCAATATGCGCTCGGCCTGCAGCACGGCGGGCATCCGCACCATCGTGACGGCCCGCGCCTTTGTCGAGCAGGCCAAGCTGACCGACATCGTGGCCGCGCTGGAGGCCGATGGCCTGCGTATCGTCTGGCTGGAAGATCTGGCCGCCACCATCGGCAGCTTCGAAAAGCTCTGGGCCTTGCTGACGGTGAAACACAGCGCCAAGCGCCATGAAAGACTGGCGATCAACCCGGATGCCTCGGCGGTGATCCTCTTCACCTCGGGCTCGGAGGGTGTGCCCAAGGGCGTGGTGCTCAGTCACCGCAACCTGCTCTCCAATCTGGCGCAGCTGGCCGCGCGGATCGATTTCAATTCGAACGATGTGGTCTTGAACGCCCTGCCGGTGTTCCATTCCTTCGGCCTGACGGGGGGCACGCTGCTGCCGCTGCTCAATGGCATCCGCACGGTGATGTATCCCAGCCCGCTGCATTACCGCATCGTGCCTGCGCTGGCCTATGATGCCAATGCGACGATCATGTTCGGCACCGACACCTTCCTTTCGGGCTATGCCCGCATGGCGCATGGCTATGATTTCTACTCGCTGCGCTACATCTTCGCAGGCGCCGAAAAGGTGCGCGACGAAACCCGCAAAACCTATGCCGACAAATTCGGCCTGCGCATCATGGAGGGCTATGGCGCCACCGAATGCGCCCCCGTCATCGCGGTCAACACCCCGATGCATTTCCAGGCGGGCACCGTGGGCCGCCTGCTGCCCGGCATCGAGGCCCGGCTGGAGCCCGTTCCCGGCATCACGGAAGGCGCGCGCCTTTACGTGCGCGGCCCCAATGTGATGGCGGGCTATATGCTGGCCAGCGCCCCGGGCGTGCTGCAACCGCCAGTGGAGGGCTGGCACGACACGGGCGATATCGTCACGCTGGACGGCGACGGCTTTGTCACCATCCGGGGCCGCGCCAAGCGCTTCGCCAAAATCGGCGGCGAGATGGTCAGCCTGCCCGCCGTGGAAGGCTATGCCGCCCAGTGCTGGCCCGGCTTTGCCCATGCCGTGGTGACCCGCCCCGATCCCAAAAAGGGCGAGGTGCTGGTGCTGTTCACCACCTGCCCCGCAGCCCAAGCGCGAGACCTCCAGCAATGGGGCCGCCTGCACGGCGCCACCGAGCTGATGATCCCCCGCGATATCCGCGTGATGGCCGAGCTGCCCGTGCTGGGCACCGGCAAGGTGGATTACGTCACGCTGGGCGAGATGGCTCTCAGCGCCAATGCCGCGCCCTCCGATGAGGCCGAAAGCGAGGATGAGCCCGCCTGAAGGCTGGCAATCGCCCCGGGGGACCCCGCAATGATCGCGGCCTCCCCGGCCTGACGCCCATCATAGGCGCGTGAACCTCACCTGAATTAAACGCCGTATAATTTAAATTGCACGGCGCTCAATTCATCGTTAGCGTGATGTGCGACTCTGATGGAGACCGGCCATGTCTTTTCTGCTGCTGATCGGCGTGATCCTTCTGGGCGGCTTGCTGCACGATACGCGCAAGCGCCTGAACGCCGTGGAAAAGCTGCTGAAGGAGCAGGCCAAACTCCGCCCGGACGCCGCAGCAAAACCTGCGCCCTCCATCATGCTTGTCGATGATGATGACCTTCCCCGCCATATCGAGGTTTGGAAAACCAGACCTGCCCAACCGAAGCCCGAAGCGCCTGCCGAGATCGCCGCTCAACCGATGCCGATCGAGCAGGAGGTTGCAGCCACGCCCGAACCGCAGCCGATGGAAGAGGCAGAGACCGCAGCCGTTGCCCTCGCCATCGAATCCATTGAGGAAACGCCCCCCTCGGCCGCCCAGACTGCCCCCCAACCCCGCCGCCAGAGCGCCGGTTTCGAAGACCTCTTCGGTCGCAAACTGCCGATCTGGGCGGGCGGCATCACCCTGCTGATCGCGGCGGCCCTGCTGGTGCGCTATTCCATCGACGCCGGGCTGCTCTCGCCCATGGTGCGGGTGGTGATGGGCGCGATCTTCGGCTTCGCGCTGATCGCAGGCGCCGAAATCACGCACCGCAAGCCCACCCTCGTGGCCGATCCGCGCATTCCACAAGCGCTGGCAGGCGCGGGCATCGGCAGCCTCTATGCCGCCACGCTGGCCGCTGCCAATCTCTACGGTCTGATTGGCCCCATCGCCGCCTTTACCGCTCTCGCCTGCGTCACCGGCGGCGCCATGGCGCTGGCCCTGCGCTTCGGTGCGCCCAGCGCCCTTTTGGGGCTGGTCGGAGGCCTCGCCGCCCCGGCGCTGGTGCAATCCCATTCGCACAATCCGCCGATGCTGGCCGCCTATATCGCGCTGGTGGTGACGGCTCTGACGATGCTGTCGCGCCGCCAGCGCTGGGTCTGGCTGGGCGTCAGCGCGCTCATCGGCGGCGCGGGCTGGAGCCTGCTGATGATCGCCATGGGCGATCTCGACAGCTTCTCCGCCCTCTGCATCGGCGCGCTCATCCTGCTGCTGGGCCTCGGCCTGCCGGTGCTGGCCGTGGCCGAGCGCCACACCACCCTGCTGCGCGGCGCCTCCGCCACGGTGGCGGCGCTGCAACTGGCCGCGCTGGTGGCGACCGGCGATTTCGCCCCGCTGACATGGGGCCTCTATGGCCTGCTCTCCGCCGGTTTCGTCTGGCTGACCACCCGCGTCCCGGCGCTGCGCCCGCTGCTGATCCTGCCATTGCTGACGGCGCTGAGCCTGCTGGCCATCTGGCCCGATCCGCACAAGGACATCTTCATCGCGGTGCTGGCCGGGATCACGCTGATCCATGGCGGTCCTGCGCTCTACCATCTGCGCCGCGCCGCCGGTCTGCCCGAGGCCGCATCGCTGGCTGCCATCGCTCTGGCCGGTTTCGTGATCACCTGCTGGCATTTCGATCCCTCGACCGATCATACGGCACTGCTGGCACTGGGCTTTGCCGCCCTGCCCGCTCTGGGCGCCGCCCTGACATGGGCCAGCGCCCGCGCGCCCGAAAGCGATCCCTTCGCCATGCAAGCTGGCGCTTCTGCGGTGCTGATCGCCATCGCCGCGCTGGTCGCTTTGCCCGAATGGAGCGCTCCCGCCTCGCTGGCGCTGGTGGCCTTTGCCACGCTGGCGCTGGCCAACCGGGCGCGCAACCACCGCCTGTCTCACATCGCCCTGCTGGGCCTTGGCAGCAGTCCGATCGCGCTGAGCATCACCGGCACGCCAGACCCCGAATTCCGCCGCCTTGTGCAGGACAGCAGCCTCGCCCTGCCCGGCATCTCGCTGATCCGCTGGGGGCTGGTCGCGGCATCGTCCATCGGTTTTGCGCGCCTGCTGATGGCCCCGCGCGAGCGAATGCCACTGCAAAGCCTCGCCGCGCTGCTGACCTATGGCGCGCTGGCGCAACTGCTGCCTGCGCCATGGCTGGCCCCGGCCTGCGCCCTTGCCCTGCTCGGCCTGAGCGAGATCATGCGCCGCCGCGCCGCGATCGACCTGCTGCCCGCTCTGCTGGTCACCAGCGCCATCGGCGGACTCTGGGCATTGCAACCTCTGGGCCTGTGGCTGACCGCCGGCCTGCTCTCGCTCGCCGCCCAGCCCGTGCTGGCGAGCGACCTGCCCACCCCGCTTGAGGCCCTGCGCCAGATGCTGCTGCCCGCTCTCCTGGCAGGCTTCGCCCTCTGGCGCCAGCGCGACCAGCGCCTGCCCGCAAAGCTGTGGCTGCCGCTGGCCGGAACGCTCGGCGCGCTGGCGGTGGTGGCGTTGCATGTGCTGTTCAAGCAGATCTTCGCGCTGAACGATATTCAGGCCTTTATCACGCTGGGCATGGCCGAAAGAACCCTGTGGGAAGCCCTGCTGATCGGCGGAGGCATCGCCCTGTGGCGCGTCGTACACCGCCCTGTCGCCGCGATGGCGCTGATCGGCACCGGGCTAGCGCATGCGGCGCTCTATACTGTGGCGCTGCATAACCCGCTCTGGGCCGAGCAGGCTATGGGCGCCCTGCCCATCGCCAATCTGCTGCTGCCCGCCTATGGGCTGATGTTCCTCGCTCTGGCGCTGCCGGGCCGGATCATGCCCGCATGGGAGCGCCTGACCGCAAGGCCGGTGGAATGGGCGCGCATTGCGCTGATCCCGCTGTTTGCCGCCTCGCTGCTGCGCCAGCTCTTCGCCGGAAGCCTGCCCGCCGCCCATCCCATCGGCGCGAGCGAGAGCATCCTCTGGTCGCTGACGGCGCTGGCTCTGGCCGTGGCCTATCTGGTCTGGGGCATCCGCCGCCGTGCTGACAGTGCCTCGCGCGACTGGCGCATCGCCTCGCTGGTGCTGATGCTGGCGGCGGTGGGCAAGGTCTTCCTGCTCGATGCCTCGGGGCTGGAGGGGCTGGCAAGGATCGGGTCGTTCCTGGCGCTGGGCTTCAGCCTGATCGGGGTGGGCTGGCTCTACAGCCGCTATCTGAAACCCGCTTCCTAGGAAAATTATCCTTCGCGGCAAGGATGATGCATCCAAACCGCCGCCCCGGCATTTCCTTCACGCAGGCCATGATCCCAGCGTGAAGGAAATGCCCTTGAGACTTTTTGCTCCACGCCCGCTCCGCCTGAAGGCGCGCGCCTGATGCGGCGCTGGGGGCCGGTTGCCCTGAAGGACAGCGTCCGTTTTCAGCTCTGGGCCCCCGCCCGGACGCGGTTGTACCTGCTGATCGAGGGCCGTGAACCCGCCCCGATGCAGAAGCAAACCGATGGCTGGTTCACGCTGGACACAAAGGCGCCACCCGGCACACGCTATCGCTTTCAGCTGGAAGACGGCACGCTGGTGCCAGACCCCGCCTCCCGCGCGCAGAGCGAAGGCGTCCATGGCTGGAGCGTGGTGACCGATCTTGCCAGCCGCCCATGGCAGGCCCCGGATTGGCAAGGCCGCTCATGGGAAGAGGCGGTCATTCAGGAGGTGCATGCCGGGCTTTACGGCGGCTTTGCGGGTATGATGCGCGATCTGCCGCGCCTCGCCGCGCTGGGCGTTACGGCCATTGAGCTGATGCCGGTGGCGGCGGTCTCGGGCGCGCGCAACTGGGGGTATGATGGCGTGCTGCCCTTTGCTCCCGCCGAGGCTCTGGGCACGCCGCAAGAGCTTCAGGCGCTGGTCGATGCCGCGCATGGGCTGGGGCTGATGGTGCTGCTCGATGTGGTCTACAATCACTTCGGGCCGGATGGGCATTATATCCCGCTCTATGCGCCCGAATTCCTCCATGCCGAGACCATGACGCCATGGGGCGGCGCCGTGGCGGTGGACCGGCCCGAAGTCGCCGCCTTCTTTCTCGAAAACGCGCTGCAATGGCTGGAGGACTATCGCTTTGACGGGCTGCGCTTCGATGCGGTGCATGCCATTGGCAACAGTGCGTTTCTGCACGATCTGGCGGGCCAGATCCGGAAGCGCCTTCAGCCGCGCCGCCATATCCATCTGATCCTTGAAAACGAGCATAATGATGCGGCGCTGCTGACCCCCGGCCTCTATGACGCGCAGTGGAACGACGATTTCCACAATGTGCTTCATGTGCTGCTGACCGGGGAGGATGCCGGTTACTATCGCGATTTCGCGGAAAAACCGGCGGAAAAACTGGCCCGCTGCCTCTCGCAAGGCTTTGTCTATCAGGGCGAGCCTTCGCCGCACCAAAACGGCAAGACGCGCGGCACCTCAAGCGGTCATCTGCCGCCCGGCGCCTTTGTCAGCTTCCTTCAGAACCATGACCAGATCGGCAATCGCGCTCTGGGCGAAAGGCTGACCCTGCTCACCGATCCCGAGCGTCTGCGCGCCGCCACCGCCCTGCTGCTGCTTTGCCCGCAGATCCCGCTGTTCTTTATGGGCGATGAGACAGGATCGCGCTCCCCCTTCCTGTTCTTCACCGACTTCCATGACGATCTTGCCGAGATCGTGCGCGAAGGCCGCCGCCGCGAATTCGCCCATTTCCCGGCCTTTGCCGATAAGGCCAGCCGCGCCCGCATCCCCGACCCCAATGCGCTCAGCACCTTCGAGGCCTCGATTCCGGCTCCCGGGCCCGATGGGGAACGATGGGAAGCCCTCTACCGTGATCTGCTGGCCTTGCGCGCCGCGCGGATCGTCCCCCGCCTGAAAGGCGCCACCGCACAGGGCGCCGAAACCACCGGGGAAAGAGCCGTGCGCGCCGCATGGCGCCTGAACGATGGCGCGGTGCTGACACTGGCCCTCGATCTGAGCAACACCCCCGCCCTGCCCGAGGCGCAAGGCCAATTGCTCCGGCGCGAGGGCCCCCGCTTTGGTGCATGGCTGGCCCCGGCATGACCATGCTGGACGATCTGGCCCAGGCCGCAGGCGTGGCGCGACACTGGCACGATGCCCGCCAACAGAGGCAGACCGTCAGCGACGAAACGCTGATCGCCGTGCTGAACGCTCTGGGCTACCCCGCCCAGACCGAAAGCCGACAGCGCGACAGTCTGCACCAGATCGCCACGCAAAATCTGACACCGCCCAGCCTGATCACCGGCGAAATCGGCCAGCCGATTGCCCTGCCCTCTGCACTGGCCCATGCCCATCAAGCCGATCTGCTGACCGAACAAGACCAGGCTGCCAGCCTGACCATCACGGCTGGCCATCTCCCCGCCCTCCACCAGCCCGGCTATCATCGCCTGACGATCCATGGCCATGCGCTGACGCTGGCCATAGCCCCGCCCCGCTGCCCCCCGCTGGCCACGACGGGCCAGAAGCGCTGGGGCGTGGCGGTGCAGGTGCCGTCTTTGCGCGCATCGGAAGGCAGCGCCTATGGCACGCTGGCCGATCTGCCTTCGCTGATCACGGTTTTAGCCCGCCATGGCGCCGATGCCGTGGCGATCAGCCCGGTCCATGCGCTGTTTCCCGGCGATGGCCTGCATTTCAGCCCCTACAGCCCCTCAAGCCGTCTGTTCCTCAACGGAGCGCTGGCCTCGCCGGTCCCCGATACCGCATCGGATGGGCTGATCGACTGGACGACTGCCGTTCCCCGGCAATTCGCCCGGATGCAGGCGGACTATGCGGGATTGTCCGGGGCGCAGCGAAATGCTCTGGCTCTATGGGCTCAGGAGCAAGGCCCCGCCCTGCATCGCCACGCCCTGTTCAATGTGCTCAGGCGCCAGTTCGGCGGGTTGCCATGGCAACAATGGCCCTCTGCCTTCCGCGATCCCGCAGGCGAGGCCGCCCGCCAAAGCGCCACCAGCCATGCCGAGGAAATCGGCCTCCATCTCTTTATCCAGCAACAGGCGCAGCAAGCCCTCACCCAGGCCCAGCACACCGCCAAGGCCCATGGCATGGGCATCGGCCTGATCGCCGATCTGGCCGTCGGCGTCGATCCGGGCGGCAGCGATGCGTGGAGCTTTGGCAAGGCCATGCTGCGCGGCCTGACCATCGGCGCACCGCCTGATCCACTCGGCCCGCTGGGTCAGAACTGGAGCCTTACCAGCTTTTCGCCGCAGGGTTTGCGCGCCACCGGCTTTGCGCCCTTTATCGCCATGCTGCGCGCCGCTCTGGCCCATGCCGGGGGCCTGCGGATCGACCATGCCTTTGGCCTCGAACGGCTCTGGGTGGTACCGGAGGGGCTCTCTGCGGGTCAGGGCACCTATCTCTCCTATCCGCGCACAGATCTGCTGCGGATCATCACGCTGGAGGCGCATCGCGCCAACGCCACCATCATCGCCGAGGACCTTGGCACCCATCCCCCCGGCTTCTCGCAGGCCATCGAGGACAGGGGCATGGCCGGCATGCGCGTGCTGTGGTTCGAGCGCGACAAAAACGGCGGTTTCCGCCCCCCGGCCAGCTTCGCGCCCCTGAGCGTGGCGATGACCGGCACCCATGACACGCCCACCGTGGCAGGCTGGTGGCGCGGGCGCGATCTGGCGTGGGACCGCGCCTTGCGCCGCCGCACCCTGCCCGCTCTGGCCATGGCCGAAACGGAAAGGATGGTGGACCGCGCCGCCCTGTGGGCTGCCATGGAGCAGATGCCACCGCCTCCCGCGCCAGAGGTTACCGCGCCGGTCGTCGATGCGGCGCTGGAGCATATCGGCAAGGCGGCGTCAGCGCTGGCCATCGTGCCGCTGGAGGATGTGCTGGGGCTGGAAGAACAGCCCAACCTGCCCGGCACCAGCACGCAGCATCCCAACTGGCGCCGCCGCCTGCCCGCGCCTTTCGAGGATCTGGCCGCCCGGCCCGCCATCGCCGCCCGCCTCGACCTGCTCAACCGGAGTCGCCGCGCATGACCGCTTCTGCCATCCCCCGCGCCACCTATCGCCTGCAACTGCATGGCGGCTTCACCTTCACCGATGCCCGCAACATCGTGCCCTATCTGGCCGCGCTGGGGGTGAGCCATCTCTACGCTTCGCCGATCACCATGGCCGCGCCGGGATCGCTCCACGGCTATGATGTGACCGACCCACGCCGGATCAACCCCGAGCTGGGCGGCGAGGAAGGGCTGATGGATCTGGTGGAAGCCCTGCGCGCCAATCACATGGGGCTGATCGTGGATATCGTGCCCAATCATATGGGCGTGGCGGGCGACAGCAACGCCTTTTGGCGCGATGTGCTGGCCAGGGGGCAGGCCAGCCCGCATGCCAGACTGTTCGATATCGACTGGGATCAGCCCATCGCCCTGCCGGTGCTGGATGGCTCTCTTGAAGAGAGCATCGCCTCGGGCACGGTCAGGCTGGTGGATCAGGGCGAAGGCAAGGGCCTGCAGGTCGGTGGCGGCGCGATCTATCCGGCAAGGGATGACGATCCCGGCCTGCGCACCATCTCTCCGGACGATCACGCCGCGGTGGCAGAACTGGCCCGACGCCAGCACTATCGCCTGATCGACTGGCGCACAGCCAACGACAGGCTGAACTGGCGCCGCTTCTTCGCCATCAACGATCTGGCCGGGGTGCGGGTGGAGGATGAGGCCGTCTTCGCCTTCACCCACCAGCTGTTCCTCGATCTTTTCGCACGCGGATTGATCGATGGCGTGCGGGTCGATCATGTCGATGGGCTGGCCGATCCCACCGCCTATTGCCGCCATCTGCGTCAGGCCCTGGTCAAGGCAGGCGATGGCCGCGAGCCCTATATTGTGGTCGAAAAGATCCTCGCCACCGAAGAACAGCTGCCGCCCGAATGGCCGGTGCAAGGCACCACCGGCTATGATTTTATGCGTGAGGTCAGCGCCTTGCTGCATGATGCTGCGGGCATGACTCAGCTCTCCATGCTCTGGGCGCGGAGCAGCGGGCGCCCGGCGGATTTCGCGCAGGAAGCGCTGCAGGGTCGCCGCGATATGCTGTCATGGCAGTTCGAGGGGCAGTTGAACGCCTGCCTCGACAGTCTGGAAGAACTGGCGGCAACCACCGGCAAGGCACCCACGCGCGGCATGCTGCGCCGGGCCGTCACAGGCCTGCTCCATGCCTTTCCCATCTATCGCACCTATGGCACCGGCGAGGCCTCCCTGCCCGGCGATGCCCTATGGCGACAGGCCGCACGCAAGGCGATGGCCGTGCCCCCCGGCGAAGGCCGGGTGGCCGATCTGATCCTGCGCTGGCTGGCCGGAGACGGCCCTGGCGATGCGGCCCTGAAAACCGAGGCCGTCCGCCTCTTCCAGCAATTGAGCGCCCCCATCGCCGCCAAGGGCGTGGAGGACACCGCCTTCTACCGTTACGGCGCGCTGCTATCGGCCAATGATGTCGGCTTCGATCCCGCCAAACCCGCCCTGTCGGTCGAGGCGTTCCATCAGGCCATGACCAAACGCGCCTGCCATCACCCTCACGCCATGCTCGCCCTTGCCACGCATGACCACAAGCGCGGCGCGGATGCGCGGGCGCGGCTGTCGGTGCTCAGCACCATTCCCGGGATCTGGGAGGAGACGCTGCAGCGCTGGATCGCTCTGGCCGCGCCCTTTGCTGAAGGCATCGATCCGGGCGATCTCCACATGCTGCTTCAAGCGCTGATCGGGGCATGGGAGGGCGCGCTGGACGAAGCGCTGCTCCACCGCCTGCACGGCTGGCAACGCAAAGCCCTGCGCGAGGCACGTCTGCGCTCCTCATGGGAAGCGCCCGATGAGAGCTATGAGGTGCGCTGCCACGATCTGGCCTCGGCCCTTTTCGGCAATCAGCCATTCCTTGCGGATGCCCGGCAGTTTCTGGACGCTCTGGCGGCTCCAGCGCTGGCGGCCAGCCTCGGCCAGACGGCCCTGCATCATCTGGTCCCCGGCGTGCCGGACATCTATCAGGGCGGCGAGTTGGGCGATTTCAGCATGGTCGATCCCGACAACCGCCGCCCGGTCGATTTCGCCCGGCGCACCGCGCTGCTGGCCGATCCCGAAGGCGATCCGAAACTCGATCTGATCGCGCAGCTGTTAAGCCTGCGCCGCCATGGGAAGGCTCTGGCGCTCGGCGACTATCAGCCGCTGGCGGTCACCGGGCGCCGCGCGGAGCATGTGGTGGCCTTCCTGCGCCGCCATGGAGATGAGGCTTTGTGCTGCGCCGTCGCCATCAGGCTTGGCAAGCCGCTGTTTGGCGGCACCATCGCCTATCCCGCGCCCGACTGGTGGGAGGACACCGCCATCCACCATCAGGGCAACGCCTGGCTGGCGCGCGATCTCTTCGGCGGTCAAGTGTGGAGCGTGACGCCCGCCTGAGCCTCAGCCCGCTACCGTGCGGCGGTCATCATCAGGCTCGCCACGCAGCAGCACGACCATCATCAGCGCGCCCGTCAGCGAGGCCACCGCACCGAACAGGAAGGGCGCGGCATAGCTGACGCTGGAGGCCAGCAGCCCCGCCACCGGCCCGGTCGCGCAAAGCGCCACATCGGTGAACATCGCATAGGCGCCGATCGCCGAGCCGCGGTTCTGCGGCGGCACCAGATCGACCACGATCAGCCCCAGCGCCGGGAAGATCAATGCAAAGCCGAAGCCCGCCGCGCCGGCGCCCGCCACGGCCGCCCAGCTGTGCGGCACGCCCCAGATCAGGAACTGGCCCAGAGTTTCGATGGCGAAGAACACCAGCGACACCTTCAGCCCGCCATGGCGCGCGATGCTGTTCACAAACAGCACGCGGGCCAGCACGAAGCAGATGCCGAAGAGGCTCAGCGCCACCCAGGCCCCATCCCAATTGTGCGAGGCGTAATAAAGCGCGATAAAGGCCGAGATCACACCGAAACCGATGGCGCCCAGTGCCAGCGCCAGCCCATAGGGCATCACGCGCATCAGCACGGCGCGGAAAGGCAGGCGCTGCGCACGGATCACCGGGCTCGCCGCCTGAGGCCAGGCGAAGAGCAGCCCGACAAGGCCTGTGAGCAGCAATGCCACGCCCACCGCATTCATCTTGCCCAGACCATAAAGCCAGGTGCCCGCCGGAGCGCCCAGCGCAATGCCGCCATATGTGGCGATGCCGTTCCACGAGATGACGCGCGCGGTCTGTTCGGGGCCGACGCGGCCAATGGCCCAGGCAATGGCGCCGGTGCCCAGCATGCTCTCGCCAAAACCCAGCAGGATGCGGCCCAGCAGCACCACCGAAAGCGCCATGCTGGGCATGCCCGGCAGGAAAGAGGCGCCCATGGTGGCCAGTCCGCTGGCGAGGCAGCAGGCAAAACCGACCAGGATCGAAACCTTGGGCCCCGAAGTGTCCGCCATCGGCCCGACAATCCGGCGGCTGACGATGGTGGCGACATATTGCATCGAAATGGCAATGCCCGCGATCACCGCACTGTAGCCCAGATCGCCATGCACCCAGCCGGGCAGCACCGCCAGCGGCAGGCCAACAGCGAAATAGGCCAGCGCCGTGCAGGTGACAGTCAGCAGAATTTGCAACGAAGAACGGGACATGATGGGCCTGATGATGCGGGAGTCCGGGGGACCGGGGGATGTCATCGCATAAACCGCACACCTCAACGGGGCAAACATCCCGTGATGCAAAGCCCTGCCGCTGACATGCATAAAACGCAACAATCTTGCAAAGGGATCATCCCTTTGGTGCAAAAAAACGAAGATTACGCGCCAATTTCATGACCTTCCCGCGTGGGGCCAACGACACGCCATGACAGGCCCGCGTCAAATTGTAATCGGATTTTACATGCAGGATACAATGTTGAATTGAGACTGCATATCCGCTTCCGCACCTATTCAGAAGGACTCGTCTAGAAGAAACTCACAAGGCACGCAGCGGCGACAAAGACGCGATGGATCTAGCGCTCGGCCTTTCGGAGAAAGATCGTGAACAGCATCCTGAAAAAGATTTCGCTCGGTTCCGCGCTGGCCCTCACTGCCTTTGCGGGACTTGCCGCCACCCCTGCCGCCGCCCAGTCGTGGCATGGTGGTTACGGTTATCGCGGCGGTGGCGCCGGGGCGGCAGTGGCTGCCGGTGTGGTGGGTCTGGCCGTTGGTGCGGCTCTGGCCGATCAGGGCGGCGATTATGATTATGATGCCACCCCCGTCGGCTATGCGCCCTATGGCGGCCCGGCAAGCTGCTATGAAGCCTATCCCGGCTATGAAGGTTACTGCTATCCCGTGGCCGATTACTACCGGATGGGCTGGTCATGGCGCGACGGTTACTGGTGGAATCATGACGGCCAGCGGTTTGCTCATCCCTTTATCGGTCGCGGCGGCCCCGGTTTCGCCCCGCATGGCGGGTTCGGGGGCGGCTTTGGCGGCGGATACCATGGCGGCTTCGGCGGTGGCGGCTTTGCCCCGCATGGAGGCGGCAACTTCGGCGGAGGCCATGGTGGGGGCTTCGGCGGCGGGCATGGTGGCGGTCACCGCTAAGCCCTGAAACCTCTCACAAATTCGGGCGGGGTCAGTCTCAGGCTGGCCCCGTTTCGCTGTGCTTGCGTGAGAGCAGGCGGGCCAGCATCGGCCCCGTCAGGATCACCAGAAAGAAGCGCGCCACTTGCATGGCAATCACGAAAGGCACATCCACCTTCGTGGCCGTGGCGATGATCGAGACCGAATCCGCGCCGCCCGGACTGGTCGCCAGATAGGCGGTCAGCGGGTCCACGCCGGCGACATGCACCAGCACGGCTGCCGTGCCACCGCACAGCGCGATCAGCGCCAGGATCGAGGCCAGCACGCGGGGAAAGGCGCGCGCGGCATAGCTCACCACCTCGGGCGTGAAGCGATTGCCGATGCCCCAGCCGATCACCGCATAGCTCAGCGCCAGAAAAGGCATCGGCATCGCAAGCTGGACCATTCCGGTGAGTTTCAGGGCGATCCCCAGCACCATCGGCACCAGCATCGCCCCGGCCGGGACTTTCGCCTTGACCCCCAGCAGGCTGCCGCCCGCCACAATCGCCAGCGTGGCGGCAAAGGCAGGGCTGAGGAAAGCTTCGAGCCCGGCATTCACCGCGCCGCCATGCGCGCCCACCGGAGCGCCAAAGATCCGCGCCATCACCGCTGCCAGCCCCGCGCAGCAGGCCACGCGCAGATATTGCATGAAGGCCACCAGCCGCATGTCGGCCCCATAGCTTTCCGACATCAGCGTCATCGCCGTGGCGGCGCCCGGCGAGGAACCCCAGATCGCGGTCGTGCCCGGCAGCAGGCTGGAGCGCGCCAGCAGCCAGCCGAGCCCCGCCGCCATGGCCAAAGTGGAGAGTGTGCTGAGCAGAAACAGCGGCCAGCGCGCGGAGATTTCAGGGAAGAGCGACAGCGGCAGATTGCCCGCGATCATCACCCCCACCGCGCCCTGCGCCAGAAAGAACACCGGGCGGGCGATCCGCACCGCCTGCCCGCGCATCGCCAGCAGCACGCCCGCCGCCATCGGGCCCAGCAGCAGCGCCGCCGGAATGCCCGCCAGATCGAGCGCCCCCGCCACAAGCAGCGAAAGCGCGATCAACACCGCCCAGCGCAGCCCTGCCGGCCAGCCGGACCTGTCTTGTGCCTTCATGGTGCTTAAGCGAGGCGTTCCGGCACGCTGCGGGCTTCAGCCTCGATGGTGCTGGTCTGGCCGACGGCCTCCCAAGGGAAGACGAACCAGCGCTTGTCAGTCGTGCGATCGATGTCGCGCGCCCAGAAATCCACCTTCACCTGCGAGCTGGCATTGTTGATGCCCACGGCAAAGCGCCAGTTGTCGGCATTGCCGCCATGGTCGGTCAGGATGCGGCGGATGGTGTGGATGGTCCGCCCGCTGTCGTTGATGTCGTCCACGAAGAGCAGCTTCACGCCCGAGGCGCTACGCATCGCCACCTTGCGCAGCAGTTCCTCGGCAAAACCGGGCACCTTAGAGGAATGGTCGATCGAGAGCATCGGCGTGTTCAGCTGATGCGAAATGTAGACCGCCGGCACCAGACCGCCGCGCCCGATGCCCACCACATAGTCGGGCTGCCAGGGGTCGGCGGCAACCTGTCCTGCCACCTTGCGCACATCGGCCAGAAATTCATCATAGGGCAGATGGAAAAGCTCCGGGGCGGCGCTGTCGGTCATGGCGGGGGTCCTGTGTTGCCGGTGAAAGAGACCCGCTAGCCGCTGACGGCCCTCAGGGCAATCCGTGGAAAGGCTCTGTGCGGGGCGATTCGGGGAAATTTGTCGATTCCGTGACAAGGATTCTGTCGGAGCGGCTGCTGCAATGCAACCGATAACAGATGAGTCGCCGCAGCAGCGATTGTGCGCTTGCGAAAAAAATTCGCAGGTGCCGCGAGAAACAGTGCCTGACATCGGTGACATGCCCTCCACGCGCCGCCAACCGTGTTGCGAATGCTCATTCATTTCGCATCTGCGCAAATAGATTGCTGTTTTTAATGGATATTGTTTATCCGCAAACAAGATGGTATCAGTTCTTCAAGGCAGGGGGAGATTGAAGGCTTCGTTTTACGATCCTTCAGTTCTGTAAAAGAGCCGTTGAGTTCGAGGGGGCGCCGCAATGAACACTCATTTGAAACTTACACCGTTCGATCGGTGGATTTCAGGAACCGATCACTTCATTCCTGTCACGAAGACCAGTATTTGGAACGATGCGCCGGAAGAGCGCAATCAGATCGCCAGAGGAATTGTCTATTCTCTGCCGATCAGCGCCTTGCTGTGGTGCGCTCTGGCCGCGATGCTTCTGCTTCGCTGACAGACCGCCCACAGGGGCATCATATCCGCAGGTGGGGAGAGGCAGGCGGATATGGCCAAGAGCGAGGTGCGGGGCAGGGACGCAGGCGATCATCGCCGCCCCTGCCCGCCTTTCTTTCTGTTTACAGCTTTGTGGAGCCCGTCATTGGTTTGATGGGCTTTTGTGTTTGAAGACAAGGAGATGCGAGGGGGTTACCCCCTCGCGCTCCCATTCAGTCTCCCGACGAAGCGGCAAGGCATTTCGTAAGGGCAGTCTTCGGACGATGATGGTGGCTGCTTCAAACCTCTCCGGGGAGGTCGCGCTGATAGCAGCATCATTCACCGGGCAGAATGACTGCATGATCATTGCTGACTGGCAGAGCCTATCGACCGCCTGTCTGAGCGCGTTCTAGATCACCGCGCGAACATTCGCCCCGGGAACCACCCCGCCCGGCGCGGCGACCAGCGGATACTCATGCATCTTCATGATGTTGACCGCCAGCTCATCCATGGTGAAGCTGGTTTCCAGCGCCAGACCATGGCGCGGCTCCTGCCGCCAGCAAACCTTGGCATAAATCTGCGGGAAGCCCGGAATATCCACCTTCACCAGCTGACGCAGCAGCAGACGCTCAGGCGTTTCGATGCAGGCCCCCTGCTGAGAGATATCGCGCAGCAGGATCGGCCAGCTCTTGCTGCCCGAATGGATCGTGGCGGGGCGCTCCAGCCGCAGGCGGATCTGGCGGCGCGGATAGGTCTCGCGGCGATCCTCGATCAGGGCCTGAACATCGATCTCATCGAAGAAGCGGAAACCGGCGTGGTCATCCTTGAACCACATCATTTCCATCGGATAGCGCTCACCGCTGCCGGTTTCGAGCGCAATATGCTCATAGCTGGGCAGAGGGTGGAAGATGCGGACCTTGACGCCTGTGCTGGAAGCATCGCGCAGCACGCAGAGATATTCGCGCCCATCCAGCACCAGCTTGGCCGCCCGCACCAGAAGCGTGTAACGCGGGGCGCGGCGCAGTTCGGCACCCGATTGCGGCGCAGGCTGAGCCACGGCCTGCGTCGCTGCCTCCTGCATCGGGTTAGGGTCCTGCGCCAATTCGTCACCTCGTACACAAGCGCCCGGGGGAGCGCCTTCACTTCAGCCGTCGGTTCAAACTTCCATCGAACGCCCGTTTCAGAGCACCCCATGGCCGACGAATACGATCAAGCCATCACCATCACATCCTGCAGAGCCCCCACACGATATCCTCGTGCGTGATTGCCCCAGCCATCAATGCCTTGCCCATTCAATCGCACAAGAATGGTAAATCAGTTATGAAATCACGCTAAGATTCATGGCATATTCATGCCGAAACTTCGTCAAGGCAAGCCTAAAAACAGCCAGAACGGCCACAACAATAGATTGCCAACCTAAAAGACGAAATCTTTAAATAGGATAAATAATCCTCAACGCATTTCGGCCGCCCGCGATGAAGCGGACGGCCGATGCGATGGAAACAAATCCAAAGGCTTCGTTGGCGAAGCCGGGGCGAGGTTATCCTCGCCTCAGACCACCGCGCCGTGGCAGTGCTTGTACTTCTGGCCCGAGCCGCAAGGGCACAGCGCATTACGGTTGAGACCCATATGCGCATAGGGATCGCCCCCCTGCCCGGCTGCCCCGCCAGCCGTCAGCGAACCCGCCGCCACGCCGCTGCCAAAGCCGCTGGCCAGCAAACTATCAGCGGAGAAGGGCGAACCGGCAGGCGCCGGGCTCACGCCGCCGAAGCCATCGGCGCCCAAATCATCCAGATTGGTCAGGAAATCGGGCAGCTGCGGCAGTTCGGGCGCGGAAGGTTGGCCGAACTGGATCTCTGCGGTGCAGAGGATACGCGTCACATCCTCGCGGATGGTGTCGAGCATGCGCTCGAACAGACCGAAAGCTTCCTGCTTGTACTCGTTGATCGGCGTCTTCTGGGCATAGGCACGCAGGAACACCACCTGACGCAGCGCGTCGAGCGTGGCCAGATGCTCCTTCCAGTAATGGTCGAGACGCTCCAGCAGCACGCTCTTTTCCACCTGCTGCCAGATGGCGGGATCATTGGCGGCAACCTTGGCGGCCATCTTCTCATCGACCAGCGTCTGCACGCGCTCCTCGATGGTCTGGGGCTCGATGCCGTCCTCTTCCATCCAGGCGTCCAGAGGCAGTTCCAGACCCAGCGTGGCGAAGGCCTGCTCGCGCAGCCCCTCAAGGTTCCACTGCTCGGGGTAGGAGCCATGCGGGCAGGCATTGGCGACCAGCGCGTTGACCGTCTCATGGCGCATATCCAGCACCACATCGTCCAGCGCCTCGGCATCCATGATATCGGCGCGCTGTTCGTAGATGACCTTGCGCTGGTCGTTCATGACGTCGTCATATTCCACGACCTGCTTGCGGATGTCGTAGTTGCGCGCCTCGACCTTCTTCTGCGCCTGCTCGATGGCCTTGGACAGCCACTTGGAGCCGATCGCCTCGCCATCGGCCAGATTGCTGTTCATCATGCGCGAGAACATCGTGTCCGGGCCGAAGATGCGCAGCAGATCGTCCTCAAGGCAGAGGTAGAACTTCGACAGGCCCGGGTCACCCTGACGGCCCGAACGACCGCGCAGCTGGTTGTCGATGCGGCGGCTTTCATGGCGCTCGGTGCCGATCACGCAGAGACCGCCGGCGGCCAGCACCTGCTCCTTCTCGGCGTCGATCTCGGCCTTGATGGTGGCGATGCGCGCCTCGCGCTCGGGGCCCTCGGGCAGTTCGCCCAGCTCGTCCTCGATGCGGAACTCAAGGTTGCCGCCCAGCTTGATGTCCGTACCACGACCGGCCATGTTGGTGGCGATGGTCACCGCGCCAAGGCTGCCCGCCTGCGCAACGATATGGGCTTCCATCTCGTGGAAACGGGCGTTGAGCACATTGTGCTTCACACCTTCCTTATGCAGGAATTCGCTGAGCAGCTCCGACTTCTCGATCGAGACCGTGCCCACCAGCACCGGCTGGCCGATCTCGTTCTTCTCGCGGATCAGCTTGGCGATGGCGGCGAATTTGTCATTGGTGTTCTTGTAGAACTCATCCTCCTCGTCGATGCGCTGCACCGGCACGTTGGTGGGGATGGTCACCACATTCATCTTGTAGATGTCGAAGAACTCGGGCGCCTCGGTGGCGGCTGTACCCGTCATGCCCGACAGCTTGGGATACATGCGGAAATAGTTCTGGAAGGTGATCGAGGCCATCGTCTGGTTCTCAGGCTCGATGCGGACGCCTTCCTTGGCCTCCACCGCCTGATGCAGACCGTTGGACCAGCGGCGACCATCCATCATGCGGCCGGTGAACTCATCGATGATGATGACCTTGCCGTCCTTCACAATGTAGTCGATGTCGCGCTTGAACATCACATTGCCCTTCAGGGCCTGATCCAGATGATGGACCACCTGCGTGTTCTCGATGTCATAGAGGTTGCTGCCTTCCAGCAGACCGGCCTCTTCCAGCAGACGCTCGGCGCGCTCAATACCGTCCTCGGTGAAGGTGATGTTCTTGGTCTTTTCGTCAGCCTCGTAATCATCGGGCGTCAGATGCTTCACGATGGCATCGACGGCCAGATAAAGGTCGCTCTTGTCGTCGGTGGGGCCGGAGATGATGAGCGGGGTGCGCGCCTCGTCGATCAGGATCGAATCGACTTCATCGACGATGGCGTAGTTGAAGGCGCGGTGGACCATCTGGTCGCGCGAATGCTTCATATTGTCGCGCAGATAGTCGAAGCCGAGTTCATTGTTGGTGGCGTAGGTGATGTCGCAATTGTAGGCCGCGCGGCGCTCCACCTCGTCCAGATTCGGGACAATCGTGCCCACGGTCAGGCCCAGGAAGTTGTAGAGCACGCCCATGGTCTCGGCGTCGCGCTTGGCCAGATAGTCATTGACGGTGACGACATGGACGCCCTTGCCCTCAAGCGCGTTCAGGTAAACCGCCAAAGTGGCGACCAGCGTCTTGCCCTCACCGGTGCGCATTTCGGCGATCTCGCCGCGATGGAGCACCATGCCGCCGATCATCTGCACATCGAAATGGCGCATGCCCATGCAGCGGGTCGAGGCCTCGCGCACGGTGGCGAAGGCTTCGGGCAGGATATCGTCGAGCGTCTTGCCCTCTTCCAGCATGGCGCGGAAGCGGTCAGTCTGGCCGCGCAGTTCCTCGTCGGTCAGCTGCTGGACGGCGCTTTCGAAGGCCGCGATCTTCTGCACCGTCTTGTCGAGCGACTTCACATAACGGTCGTTGGACGAGCCGAAGAGAGACTTGGCAAGGGCCTGAAACATGGGATTTTTCCTGAAATGAAAGGTCGGTCATGGCCGCAGCGGCGCGTAAAGCCCGCGCGCGTCTCCGGCTTAAATGCTTGAGAAATGGAAAAGGCGCCGCCCCTATTCGCGGGCGCGCTCGATCCCCACCAGCACCGGGGCCACCACGGGCGCGGGTGCAGGCGTAAAGAGGCGCGCAGCGACCAGCGCAGGCTGGGCCGGACGGGTCATGGCCCGCCCATGCGCCACCACATGGGCCGAAACGCGCGCGGCGCCCGGCGTGGCATAACGGCCCGATGCCACCACCGCATTGGGCTGCATGGCCTGGGCAAGCGTCGGCGCGCCAGAGGCGGCCAGCCCGGACATCAAAGCCAGAAAAGTGAGCAGCATGCGGATCATGTTGGGGAGGTGATATAGGCAGGCTTATCGCTCGCGTCCAGAGACTGGCTTGGCTTGCCCGACAGCTTTCTCAGGCGAGGCGGATGCCTCTTCCAGCGGCAGCACTTCGATCCGCGTGGTGTTCACCACCCTGCGTGCGACCGGCCTGCCCTGCTCATCGGTATAAACATCAGAAAAAGTCTGATCGGTAGGGCATTCCTTCGGTTGGACCTTGGCCTTGGCCATGTTCTCCTGAAAGCCTCCCTCGGCCTCCCAGCTGCAATCAGTCAGCGAACCATCAGGCTGAAGGACATAGACCACGCGCAACAACCCAGCCTGCGGCAGTGGCTTCTTGGGAATGACCCACTTGATCCGGCTGCGATAACGCCCCGGCATCGCCTGCCCCTGCGCATCCTTGGCAGGGCTGAACAACGCCCTTTCCATAATGAGCCGGCATGTGGCCTGATCGAGTTCCTGCGAACCGCTGCTGAGCCATACCGTGCACTGATCGACACGGCCCGCGCTGTCGATGTCGAGCGCAAAGCCGGTCACCCCCTCCTTGTCGGCAGCCAAGGGCGCAGCGGGATAGTCTTCGGGCCTGACCCAGTTTGCAGGATCGCCCAAAGGCGTCGCATGGACCGCTGGCTCCGGGAAGCCTGATACAGCCGCCGACGCTGGCGCAGCAGCGCTCGTCGCCAACAGCATCGCCATTCCAATCATACCGCCCCCCTTTAAGTAAAGCCCGCCAAGGTATTAGCAGGCATCCGTCACACTGCCCACCCCATCCGCCCTTGACCTGTCACACCGCTGCGCTACCCCGCTGCGCATGAGTCACGCCATCTCCCCGCTCGCCTCGCCCTTTCCTGCTTTGCCCGCGATTGCCGGGGCCACACCCCGCGTTGCCCGCGCGCAGTACAAGGCCTGGGACCGCTGCGACCTCACCTATGTCGAGCTGGCAGAAGGCACAGCCGTGGCAGGCGTGTTCACCCGCAACATCTGCTGCTCCTCCGAAGTCGAACTGGGGCGCCAGAATGTCGTTCAGGGCCATGCTCGGGCGCTGATCGTCAATGCGGGGAATTCCAATGCCTTCACCGGCTATCGCGGGCGTGAGGCGGTCGAGCAGATCATGGATCAGGTCGCCGCGCATCTGGGTTGCACGAAAGAGGAAGTCTTCGTCTCCTCCACCGGCGTGATCGGCGTGCCCCTGCCAAAGGACAAGGCGCAGGCAGGCGTGGCAGCAGCCCTCACCGCTGCCACCTGCTCGTGGGAGGATGCCGCCAACACCATCGGCACCACCGACACCTTTGCTAAGGGCGCCACCGCCAGCGCCATCGTCGACGGCAAGACGGTGAACTTCAGCGCCATCATCAAGGGCAGCGGCATGATCGCGCCCGATATGGCCACCATGCTGGGCTATATCTTCACCGATGCCGCGATTCAGCCCGCCTTCCTGCAAAAGCTGCTCTCGCAGTCTGCCGACGAAACCTTCAACTGCATCACGGTGGATTCCGACACCTCCACCAGCGACACGGTGATGGCCTTCGCCACCGGCAAAGCGGGCAACGACCTGATCGTCGATGAAACCACCCCCGGCGCCGACGCCTTCGCCGCTGCCCTGAAGGACATCTGCCGCCAGCTGTCGCATCTGGTGGTGAAGGATGGCGAAGGCGCGCAGAAGTTCATCGCCGTCACCGTCAGCGGCGCCGTCAGCGATGCCAGCGCCCGCAAGGTGGGCCTCGCCATCGCCAACTCGCCGCTGGTCAAGACCGCCATCGCCGGGCAGGACGCCAATTGGGGCCGCATCGTCATGGCCGTGGGCAAGGCCGGCGAACCCGCCGACCGCGACAAGCTCTCGATCGGCTTCGGCGGCATCTGGGCCGCGAAAGACGGCCAGCCGCTGGCCGATTACGACGAAGCCCCCGTCGCGGCCCATCTGCGCGGCACCGATATCGACATCACCGTCGATCTGGGTCTGGGCGAAGGCACCGCCACCGTGTGGACCTGCGACCTGACGCATGGCTACATCTCGATCAACGCCGATTACCGGAGCTGACGCGATGTTCACCATCTGGGGACGGCTCAATTCGCACAATGTGAAGAAGGTGGTCTGGGCCGCTGTCGAGGCGGGCCTTGAATGGGAACGCCACGATATCGGCGGCCAGTTCGGCTACACGCCGGAGTATCTGGCGATGAACCCCAACCGGCTGGTGCCCACCATCGTGGATGCCGACGGCTTCACACTCTGGGAATCCAACGCCATCCTGCGCTACATCGCGGACCGCCACGCCCGCCACCTGTGGAGCGGCGACACGCAGGCCCGCGCCCTGACCGACCGCTGGATGGACTGGCAGATCACCTTTGCCGAAGCCCAGCGCGACGCCTTTATCCAGCTTGTCCGCAAGCCCGAAGCCGAACGGGACCAGACCAAGGTCGACAAGGGCGCCGAAGACACCAGCAAGCTGATGGCCGTCCTCGATGAAGCGCTGAGCCGTCAGGAATGGCTCTCCGGCAAGGATTTCGGCATCGGTGACATTCCCATGGGCGCCTACACCCATACCTGGTTCACCCTTGGCCTGAACCGCATCGAAGCCCCCCACGTCCGCGCCTGGTACGAGAGACTGAAGGCCCGCCCCGGCTTCGAATACGTCACCATCCCCCTCACCTGAAAGACGCCATGACCAAGCCCGTCAACGATCCGCTGACCGAAGCCGTCTACACCGTGATGGCCGATGCCGCAGAGCGCGCCATCCGCCCGCGCTACCAGCATCTGGCCGCCAGCGAGATCATCGAAAAGGCCCATGACGACCTCGTCACCATCGCCGACCGCGAGAGCGAGGCCATCCTCTCCGAAGGGCTCGCGAAAATCCTGCCCGAAGCCGCCATCGTGGGGGAAGAAGCCGCCCACGCCGATCCCTCGATCATGGCCCGCCTCGGCGAGGACCTGTGCTGGATCATCGATCCACTCGACGGCACCAACAACTTCGCCCACGGTCGCCCGCCCTTCGGCATATTGATCGCGCTGGCGCAGGGCGGCGAGACCATCGGCGGCTGGATCTATGACGTGCTCTCGGGCCGCTTCTGCCACGCCCGCCGCGGCGAAGGCGCCTTCCTCAACGGCGAGCGCCTGACTGCACGGGCTACAGGCACGGTGCCTCCGGTGGCCGCCCTTTCGCTGATCTTCGCTGATCCGGATCGCCGCACCGCGATCCAGACTCACATCGCCCCGCACTACACCATGGTCGATGTGCCCCGCTGCGCTGCCGAGCAGTATCCGCGTCTGGCTCTGGGCGTGAACGATGTGTCTCTGTTCGAGCGCACGCTGGCATGGGATCACGCCGCCGGAGCGCTGTTCCTGAACGAGGCTGGTGGCAAGGCCGCGCGGTTCGATGGTTCGCCCTATCGTGTGGATGATGATCGCAAGGGCCTGATCGGCGCGGCTTCTCCCGCTTTGTGGGATGAGCTGGCTGGCAGGATTGCAGGGATTTAAGGGAAAAGAGGAAATGCGAGGGTGTTACACCCTCGCGCTCCCATGAATGTCTACGTTGCGCATCGGGTTCAGCCGCAGAGCAACGTCGCAGCGCCGTAGGCAAGAAACGCCCGCGCAGCGCCTGTTTCATGAGATGAATTGCCTGCGGCGCATGAGGTCACACAGGTGGAGAGTCGGGGCGCAACAATGCGGCGCCCCTGCCCTATCGTCGGAAGACGTCATGGGAGCGCGAGGGGGTAACCCCCTCGCCCTTCACTTTTCTTCCTAACTCAGAACCTTAAAGAACGCTTTCGATCCAGCCCTTGAGCTGGCCCTTGGGCGCCGCGCCCAGCTTCTGGGCGACGGGCTTGCCGTCCTTGAACAGCACCAGATAGGGGATCGACTGCACGCCGAACTGGCTGGCGGTGTCGGTGTTGGCCATGATGTCCACCTTGGCGATGGTGATCTGGTCGGCCAGTTCCTCGCTGATTTCCTCCAGCGCGGGGGCGATCATCTTGCAGGGGCCGCACCAGTCGGCCCAGAAGTCCACGAGCACGGGCTTGTCGGCGCCCAGCACGTCGGTGGAGAAGGACGAATCGCTGACGGTAATCGTGGCCATAATCAAAACTCCAAATCTGTTGGACTGTATCTAGGAAGCCGGTCCGGTTTGACAAGCGTTCAGGCGGTGAAGCTTTGCTCCCTGTGGCCCAAGGCAATTTTGTGCTGGGCGATCACCTCGGGGGGAATCGCGATCAGGCGCGCGGCTTCGGTGTAGAGCAAGGCGGCCTCCACGCGGCGCCCGGGAAAGCTGCTTTCCAGCGCCGCGACATAGGCCGCCATCTGGCGCAGCGAGGCGACGGGCACGTCCTCCAATCCCATGGGAGGCCGCCGCGCGGTCTTGTAATCCACCAGCCGGATAGCGTCGGGTGTAATCACCAGCCGGTCGATCACACCCGCTACGGCCTGAGGCCCGGCGGCGGTGGGGATCAGCGCGGCGATGGGCACTTCGGCCAGCGCCTCCTGCGCAAAAAGGTCGGCCCAGCGCGGATCGTTCACCACCGCCAGAGCGGCCTTGGCCAGATTGCCCCGCGTCAGATCATCCAGATCGCCTGCCTGACGTTCCAGCCAGCGCGCTGCCACATCCTCGCGGGCATCGGGCGCCACATCGGGCAGACGCTCCAGCAGAGCATGGATCAGCGTACCGCGCCTTGCAGCCTGAGCGCGCCCGGCGCCCGGCGGGAACGGCGGATCGACCGCCCCTTCCTCGCCCAGCGCGGAGGGCGCAAGCGGGCGCGGCGGTGTCGGCTCATCCGGCGCGGCGCGGGATGCCCAGCCGGGCAGCGCCTCGCCCATATCGAAGCTGATGGCTTCGGCCTGCCACACCGGGCTGGGCGGAATACCTCCATGGCTGGCGCTGGCGCCCCAGATGGTGTCATCCTGCCAAGTCTCGGCGGGCAAGAGTTCGGCAAGGCGCGCATACCAGCTGGCCGGCGCGGGCACCTTGTCACGCTTGCCCAGCGCGCCGCCGATAAACAGCGCTTCCTCGGCGCGGGTCATGGCAACGTAGAGCAGGCGCCAATGCTCCTCACCCTCGGCCTTGGCGGCGACTTCGGCGGCTTGCGCCAGACGGCCCAGCCTTTCCTCACGCGATAGAGGCGGCATGGGCACGCGGCGTGGCTCATCACCGCCGATCAGGCTCATCGGATCGGTAAGAGACAAGGCACCACCCCGCCCGGCCTCGGGATTGCCGGTGGCATCGGCCAGAATCACGATGGGTGCCTGCAGGCCCTTCGAGCCATGCACCGTCATCACGCGGACAAGGCCATCGGCGCGGCCCGCCTCACGCTTCAGCTCGCCATCGCCCGCCTCGAACCAGTTGAGGAAACCCACAAGGCTGGGCGTGGAACTGGCGGCATAGGCGTGGGCCGCATTGATCAGCTCGTCGATAGGGTCATTGGCCTCATGACCCAACCGCGCGACCAGCCTTTTGCGCCCCTGCCACGGGCCGACCAGCATCCAGTGCAGCACCGCCTGCACCGGGCGGATTTCCGCCTTGCCCAACAGTTCGCCCAGTTGCGCCAGCACGGCGCGCGGCTCGGGATCGGTGGCGGCGCGCAGATGGTCCCACAGATGGACGCCCTTCTCGCGATAGCCATGGGCCAGCAACTGCTCTTGCGACCAGCCGACCAGCGGCGACACCAGCAGATTGGCCAGATTGAGATCATCCAGCGGCTGGGCGGCAAAGCGCAAAGCCGCCACCAGATCCTTCACCGCCAGCGGCGCGCCCAGACGCAAGCGGTCCACGCCCGCCACCGGCACGCCCGCCGCATGCAGCCGCGCCACGATCAGCGCCGCCAAAGCGCCGCGCTTGCGCACCAGCACCATCACGTCTCCGGCATTGGCGCGGCGCGGTTCCTTGCCCTTCACCAGCGGAAAACCGCCGGGCGAATCCAGCCACTCCTTGACCTGACGGGCAATCCGCTCGGCCATCTCGCGTTCGGGGCGGGAGAGCCATCCTTCATTGCCCTCCTCGCCTTCGTCCTCGACCTCATCCTCGCTGGTCTGGCCGACAGGGCGCCACAGCGTCACCAGACCGGGCCGCGCCTGCCCCTTGTGCTTTTCCGGCGCGCTGGCCAGGCCAAAGGCGGCATGGCCGACATGCTCGATCGCGCGGTCGACGAAATCCAGCACAGTGCTTGCGGTGCGGAAGGATTGCTCCAGCCCCAACTCGGTGAGGCGTGAGGCTTCGGGGCCATCGCGCAAGGCTTCGGCATTGTCCGCCAAACCCAGCATGCGGCGCTTCACCCGGGCGCGGGCTTCCTCGAAGTTTTCCGGGCTGGTGCCCTGAAAGCCGAAGATCGCCTGCTTGTAATCGCCCACCACGAAGAGCGTGCGCGCCTTGTCGGGCTTGGCGCCTTCCCCGGCGAAGAACTCCTCGGTCAGCGCATCGATGATGCGCCATTGCGCGGCATTGGTATCCTGCGCCTCATCGACCAACAGATGGTCGAAGCGGCGGTCCATCTTGTAGCGAATCCAGTCGGCCATATCGGCGCGGGCCAGCAGAGCGGCGGCGCTGCGGATCTGGTCATCGAAATCGATCAGGCCCTCGCGCGCCTTGGCCGCATCCCAGGCCAGAGCATAGGCGCGGCCCAGGGTCAGTGCCGGGGTCAGCCATGCGGCCAGAGCCACCAGAGCCGCCGCCTCGCGCACCCTGGCGATGCCTTCGCCCACGCGCAGCACATGGGCGGGGTAATCGGGGTCGATCTTCTCAAGGCTGGTGGAGGAGCGCGGTTCGCCCTTCTGGGTGAAGAACACGCCCCACAGATCGTCGATCCGCGCGGCGCGGCTCGCTTCGTCTGCGGCCAGCCAGTCGCCGATGCGGTTGGCGTTGCTTTCGCCGGTCTTGCCCTTCCATTGCTGGTTGGCGATCATCGCGGCGCGCAAGGATCGCACATCGAAGGCATCATCGGCACAAAGCGCCGCCACCAGCGCCTCATCGGCATCTGCGGGCAGGCCCAGCAACTGGCGCACGCGCTGATCCAGCGGCGGCATCCACGCCCCCGGCCCGATCCACAGATCACGCGCGCGGGCGCAATCCATCAGCCAGCGCAGCGCCGCATCCCCCCCCATCCGCAACGACAGATCGGACAGGGCGACGGACAGCCCCTCATCCCCGCCATTCTCCGCATCGAGCAGCAGATCGGCCAGCACCTGACGGCTGAGCAGCACCGTCTCCTGCTCCTCCATGGGCCGCGTGCCGGGGGTGAGGCCCGCCTCCTGAGGGAAAGCCGCCAGCAGCCACTGCGAAAAGGCATGGATCGTATCGATGCGCAGCCCACCGCCGGGGCAATCCAGCACGGCGGCGAAAAGCGTGCGCGCCCGGCCCTGCGTGTCCGGGCCGATATCCGCGCCGATGGCCTGCAATTCCAGCGCCAGCCGCGCCGGTTCCGCCCTTACCCAGCGGGCCAGCGTTTCATTGATGCGCGCGGCCATTTCGGTGGCACCCGCCTTGGTGAAGGTGAGGCAGAGTATCTGCTCTGGCCGCACATCTGGCTCCAGCAGCAACCGCAGCACGCGCGCCGACAACACCTGAGTCTTGCCCGTGCCCGCGCTGGCCGAAAGCCACACCGTCTCGACCGGATTGACCGCCAGCGCCTGATTGCCGAACAGCGGATGGATCGTGGGTTCGCTCATGGCTGCGGCTCCTCATCTCCCAGCAGGCCGAGCCATTCATCCAGACGCATCAGCTGATCGTAATCATTGTAGCCCGCGATATCGGGGTTCAGCCTTGCGGTGAAAGGCTCGCTGCCCAGCAGCCAGCGGGCGATGGCTTGGCGCAAAAACTCTTCAGTCTTGGGCAGAAATTCTTCACGTAAAAGGCCACTACGCTTGGGCTTTTCCAGAATGGGTTCGTCGCGCCAGCCGAAGCCGGGCTCGCCCTTGCGCCGCCGCGTCATCGACCAATATTCGAAGCGCGTGGCCTCGCCTACCGCGCCTGCGAAACCGCCATCCCCGGCGATCATGCCGATCAGCCCCAATTGCAGAGCGAAACCGGCCTGCACCTGCTTGCCCGAAGGCGGCGCACCGGTCTTGTAATCCACCACCGCCAAGCTGCCATCAGGATTGCGGTCGATGCGGTCGGCGCGGCCGTGGATGCGGATGCCGTCGACCTTCATCTCGCCCTTGATCTCGGTGGCGATCACGCGGCGGCCTTCCTTGACCAGCGCCGACACCTCGCTGTCGATCCATTCCAGCGCTGCGACCAGACGCGGGCGCCACAGGCTGCGCTCCAGCGGATGAGCCTGCATCGAATCCAGCACCACGCCCGCCGTGGCCGCCAGCGTGCCGGGCACCGCCCCCGCCTTGTGCCATGCGTCGAGAATGTCATGCACCGCCGTGCCCCGCCACGCCGGGCTGGGCTGGGCATCGAGCGCATCAATCGAGCGCAGCCCCAGGATGGCCTGCGCATAGAACTGATAGGGATCGGCGCGCAGGCGATCCAAGGCCGTCACCGCAATATCCACCCGCCGCTGGTCCTTGGAGGGCATCGGCTGAGGGCGCGGATGCGGCGGCACCTTGCGGCCCACATCCAACCCGCTGGCCCATGCGGGGATGCGCGTCTCGCGGTGATCCTTCGCCAGCTTTTCGCCCAGCATGGCGGTCACGCGCAGCACAAAGCGACTGGGGATCACCGGAGCGCCCTCATCGCGACGCGCCCAACTCAGCACCACCTCAGGCGCGCCGAGGCAGGCGGCAAGGTCATGCGCGGCAAGGCCGATGCGGAAATCGGCGCCGGGCACGCCGAGTTGGCGCAGCACGGCAGGCGGCAGCAGCGGATCGGGCTTGGGCGAGCCGGGCCAGACGCCCTCGGTCAACCCGCCACAGATCACCAGATCGGCGCGGCCCATGCGGGCTTCCAGCAGGCCGTAGATCGCCACGCGCGGATGGCCACCCCATGCCGGGCGGACGGAGATGCGGTCCATCGCATCGCGCAGCACGGCGGGCAAATCGCGCGGCGGGATCGGCAGATCGGCGCCATCGCTTGCATTCCGCAAGCCCTCCACGAAGGAGGCCAGAGCGCGGCCATCCGCCTCACCCCACAGGCCTTGGCCGCACAGGGCCTCGCCGCAGGTGACCAGCGCATCGAGCAGGGTGGAGAGCGGCAAGGCCTCTTCGCGCGCGGCGTCCATCAGGGGCGAGAGCATTGCCCCGGCCTCGCCCCACCATGCGGTGAGGCCCGGCTTGCGGCGGGGTGAGGCCTTTTTCTCGATCACGCCCGCGATGGGCTCCAGCCCGGCATCGGGGCGCGGCCCGCGCAGCAACAGGTCCAAAGCACGCACGCTTTCCAGCCAGCGTGCGCGGGTCTCGCCAGCCTTCACCAGCGGATGGCCCAGCAGTGCGATCAGTGGCACGGGCGTCGCCTGCTCGCCCGCCACCTCGGCCAGCAGCAGCAGGAAGCGGCCCGCCAGCGTCTGCGACAGCGGCTGACCGCCCGAATCGTCCGCGCCGATGCCCCAACGCGCCAGATGCGCCACCACACGCCCGGCCAGAGCGCGGTCCGGCGTCACCAGAGCCACGCGCTTTTCGGGAGTTTCCAGCATCTCGCGCATCAGCAGGGCGATGGCTTGCGCTTCCTCGCCGGGGTGGCCGCTTTCCATCAGGCGGACATTGGCGAGGCGGCGCTGCTTCTCGGGCAGATCGACCCAGCGCGCCGAAGCCTGAGGCGGCAGAAACAGGTTGGATATCGCCCGCGCCCGCTCGGCCGGCGCCGAAGCGGGGCCGGAACGCGGCCAGAGCTGCACCTCGCCGCGCGCCACGCCCATGCGGTTGAGCAGCAGTTTGAGGTGATATTGCGGATGGGTGGCGGCGTCCGAGCGCCCAAAAGGCGCGCCGCCGGGTTCGTCAGCGTGGCCCGCCTGCCCCAGTTCTTCCCACACTGCATCGTCGAGCGTGAGGTCAAGATCGGGCAGCACCACGCCGCCTTCGGGCAGTTCGCTCACCACCCGCAGCAGATCGGCCAGCGCAGGCGAGGCGCTGGTCACGCCCGCCGCCAGAATGGGATTTTGAGGCGGAGACGCCTTCCACGCCCGCGCGGCATGGGCAAACAGCAGATTGCGCCGCGTAGGCGGATCGACGCGGCCCTGCGCTTCCAGCTCGGCGCGCCAATAGGCCATCAGCTTGAGGAAACCGCGCGTGCTGTCCTGCCAATGCGCGGCCTGCTCGCCGACCAGCGCGACGATCTCATCGGACAGCAAGGTTTCGGGCGCAATGCCTTCCACCGCCAGCCGGTCCATCGTCTGCCCGGCTTCCCAGGCGCGACGCAGCAGGGCGGCTCCCTTGGGGGCTTCATCGCCCTCGATCTGGCGAATGAGCGCGGCAAGACGCAACCAACGCGTGGTGGGTTCGGCGGCGGGCGGCACATCGGGGCCGTCCAGCGGGTCGAGCAAAGCGCCCAAGGCCTCGTCCAGATCGAGGTCGCCCAGCACCACCATGCGCGGCAGCAGCAGGCCGCCCACGGCGTCCTGTTCGCCAAGCGCGCGTACAAAGGCTTCGGTCACCGAGCGGATCGCGCGCTGGCTGGGCAGCAGCAGCGTCAGCCGGGCCAGCCCCAGCGGATCGCCGGTGTAACGCGGCAACAGCCCCGCCACCAGAGCATCGGCAAAGCCGCGATGGGCGGGAATGGTCCAGAGGCTTGGTGTTCTCACCCCGGCCATCACATGCGGGTCAGCAGGGCCTCGGCCGGGGCGATATGGGCCGGTTCGCCCACCTCGATCCATTCGCCGGTATGGACATGGCCGAAGAGGCGCCCTTCCTCGATGGCGCGGTTCCACAGGATGTTGGTGGAAAAGCCGCCGTCCGGCGCATCGCGCAGCAGGCGGTGCGAGACCAGCTGAATGCCCGAATAGATATAGGGCGCCACGCGGCCATGGGTGCGGCGGCTGACGCGGCCCAAAGCATCGAGGTGGAAATCGCCAACGCCCTGATAATTATGGGCAACCGGATGGCGCACCACCAGCACGAGCGCATCCATCCTGTCCGCATCCCAAACGCTGCTGAGTTCGACAAAGACGTTGCGAGGCCCATCGAGCCAGATGTTGTCGCTGTTGAGCGCAAAAAACGGATCGGGCAGCAGGCCTGCCTTGGCCGCCTTCACCATGCCGCCGCCGGTTTCCAGCAGCGCGCCGCGCTCGTCCGACATGGTCACCACCGGCGCCTTGCGGTGCGAGAGATGGGCCTCCAGTTGGTCGGCCAGATAATGGGCGTTGACCACGGCGCGGGCGATCCCGGCATCCGCCAGACGATCGAGCGTATGGTCGATCAGCGGCTTGCCCAGCACCTTGACCATCGGCTTGGGGCGCGTGGCGGTCAGCGGGCGCATGCGCTTGCCGATGCCTGCGGCCAGCACCATGGCAGTGTCGCTTGCAAGAGGGGGGGCGAGAAGCGGCTTGCTCATGCGCCGAGGCTCCCGCCGCCCGCGTTGCGCAGGTTTGCGGGAATGTTGGCATCGAACCATGCGGCCACGGGGGCCAGCGCGGGATGCTTGAGGTCACGCTCAAGCCAGTTCCAGATGCGCGGAATCATGCCGAGATAGCGCGGCTTGCCGTCGCGCTGCCACAGGCGCACGAAAATGCCCACGATCTTGGCATTGCGCTGGGCGCCCAGCACGGCGTAATCGGCCAGAAAGGGCTCGCGATCATGGCCGGTGAGGGCCAGATAATGGTCGAGCGTGGCGGCTTCCGTCTCCAGCGAGACATCGCGGCGCGCATCCTGAAGCAGGCTGACCAGATCATAGGCCGGGTGGCCCGCCAGCGCGTCCTGAAAATCGAGCAGGCCTTGCGCCGTCAGCCCGCCTTCGAGCAGCATGATGTTCTCGGCATGATAGTCACGCAGCACGGTTATGCCCTCACCCTGCCGTTCGATCAGGGGCTCAAGCACCTCTTCCCATGCGGCGACATATCCGGGCACATCGACAGTCAGCCCGGCGGCAGGCGCATACCATTCGGTGAGCAGGCCCACTTCGCGCAGATAGACCGCCATATCATAGGGCGGAAACGGCCCGGCAGGCAGGCGGCCCAGCGCCACCAGCGGACCCATCGCGGCCTGATAGATCGCGGTTTCGTCGCCGGGATGGATGTCCAGCCAGTCGCGCATGCGGTGGTCGCCGAAATCCTCCAGCAGCACCCAGCCCTTTTGCGCGTCCTCGGCAAGGATATGCGGGGCGCGCAACCCGTTGTTTTCCAGCCAGTGGGCCACGGCGAGGAAGGGCGCCGGGTCCTCATGCGGGGGCGGCGCATGCATCAGCATGGCGCGCTGCCCGGCCAGAGTCAGGCGGAAATAGCGGCGGAACGAGGCATCGCCCGGCAAAGGCGAGACATGCGCGCCGCCCCAACCGGCAGCGGCGATAAAGGGTTCCAGACCATCGGGCAGAATCGTGCTCATGCCCAGCGCCTTAGCCAATCGGTGCCGGGGCGAACAAGGGCCCTGCGCGTGCCATCCCCAACCTCCAGATCGATCGAGAGGCAGGCGGCTTCATGCGCGAAGCCTCCGGCATGGTCGGGCCATTCGGCGATCAGCGCGGCATTGTAGCGATAATCGTCGAGGCCGATCTCTTCGGCCTCGGCAGGATCGTTGAGGCGGTAGAAGTCAGCATGGACCACCGGCAGGCGGGTAGCGGGCGGATCATAGGTTTCCACGATGGTGAAGGTGGGCGACGGCACCTCACCCTCATGGCCCAGAGCCGCGAGGATCGCGCGGGCCAGCGTGGTTTTCCCGGCACCAAGGCCTCCGGTAAGAGCCACCACATCGCCCACCTCCAGCAGGGCGGCGATGCGTTGGCCCAAAGCTTCGGTGGCTTGGGTATCGGGCAGGTCGATGGTGGTCATTGTTGGGCCTCCATCGGCAGATCGACCAGAGCGGTGGTGCCCTTACCGGGCTGGCTGGTGAGTTCCAGCGTGCCGCCATGCGCTTCGATCAGTTGGCGGGCCAATGGCAGGCCGAGGCCCTGTCGACGCTCGATGGCGGTGCCGTCCGGGCCCATGCGCAGGCCTCCTAGTGCGCGGGCGAGGCTGGCGGCGTCCATTCCGGTGCCATCGTCGCTGATGGCGATGCGCAGAACTTCGTGGCCCGAAACGCGATGGCGGGCGAGATCGATCAGGATCTGGCCGCCGCCCGGCTTACCGTGAGTCGCGGCGATGGCATTGTCCACCAGATGGCCCAGCGCCCGGCCCAAACGGCGCGGATCGGCGGGAATGCGGCCCGCCCCGCTGTTGCCGCGCAGGTTCAGTGCAATATGGCCCTCCTCGATGCGCGCCTCACGCTCCTTCACCAGAGCGGTGAGGAAGGGCAGGATATCCACGCTTTCGCGCGCCAGCGGCAGCATGCCCGCCTCGCTTTGCGAGAGGTCCAGCACGGTCTCGATCTGGCCCGAGAGGCGTGTCACCGAGGTGAGGATCGCCTCAACATACTCACGCCCGCTGTCGGAGAGATCGCCGCCGAGGCCCATCTGCAGCATCTCGGCAAAGCCGCCGATGGAGGTGAGCGGCGTGCGGAATTCATAGCTCATATTGGCGAGGAAGCGGGTCTTCAGGTGATCCGCCTCGATCAGGGCGGCGTTGCGTTCGCGCAGCGCGTCCTCGGCCTTTTGCGAATCGGTGATGTCCAGCGCGATCAGCAAGCCATTGCCATCGGGCAGCGGCATGCCGGCAAATTCCAGCGTGCGGCCATCGAGCAGGGAGACCCGCCCGCCCGTCTCGCGTCGTTCCAGCGTGGCGGCGCGCACGCAATCGCCCAGAGCGCGCGCCTGCCCCGGCTGCGCCAGCATCGCGCCGACATGGTCAAGCAGCACCGAAATATGCGGGTGATCGTCGAGGAAGTCGCCCTCCAGCCCCCATGCGGCGGCGAAGCGGCGGTTCCAGATCTGCATGCGGCCATCGGGCGCGAAGACCGCGACGGCCTCGAAAAGGCTGTCGAAAGTGGCGGTGCGGGTGCGCAGCAGCGTGTCGCGCATGGCCGAGATACGCAGGGTTTCGGTGCGGTCTTCCGCGATCAGCAGCAGCCCGCCATCGGGCATGGGCTGGGCGGCTATGCGCAGATGGGTGCCGTCGGACAGCGGCCATGCCTCATCCTGAGCGGCATTCTGGGCGAACCAGCCTACATGGTCGCGGCGCCAGGCGGGATAGTCGCGCGCTTCGGGCACGCGGCCCATGTCGCGGGCGACATCGAGCCAGCGCTCGAAGCCGAGGCCGCCCTGCATATCGGCGCTGTGCAGACCGAACAGGCGCTGGAACGGCTGGTTGGCAAAGACCAGCTGACGCACCGAATCGAACTGCGCCACGCCGGAGGACAGCAGATCGAGCAAGGATCGCTGCGCCTCGCGGAAGGCGCGCAGGCTGCGGCTCAGCTCTTCCATATCCTCGATATCGATGGCGTATCCGGCCACGCCTTCCGCGCCCAGCGGCAGATCGGAGACGCGCAGTGTACGGCGCTGGCCGTTGATGGTGGAGGCGACCACGCGCTCGACGGGCAAGCCCTGCGCGGCGGCCTGGGCGGCGACATCGGCAGGGGTCAGGCCCTCAATGCGTTCGACCAGTTCGATGCCCTCAGCCACCACCTGCTGGGCGCTTTGCGCCGCCACGGCGCGGACATAGGCGCTGTTGACCAGCCGCAGCGCGCCATCGGGGCCACGGAACCACATGGGCATGGGCGCAGCCTCGATCAGGCCAGAAAGTGCCGCGAAATCGCCCTTGGCCTGCGCCGTTTCCACACGCATGCGGGCCACGGCCTGTTCCGTTGCCGTATGATCGAAGAACCACAATTGCGCCGAACCCGTCGGCGCCACCAGCGGATCGGCCAGACTGCCGCGCACCGCCAGCGCCTTCTTGGAACCCCGCGCGCTGACCGACATGGCAAAGGCGCGCGAGCTGCGCTGGGTGGTCTGCACCGCCTCGGTCAGGATCGCCAGATGTTCGGGCGGCAGGCCACGATCCGGGGTGGAAAGCTGCGAGAGGAAAGCGGGCATCGGCTCCAGCCCCAGCCATCCGGCGAGGCGTTCGGAGCCGCGAATCTGCCCATCGGGATGGACCAGCAGCATCTGCGCCGGGCTTTCGTCCACCAGCCGCGTCATGCGGCGCAGGTTGGCGAGCGCGACCTTCGTCTCGCGGCGGCGGGCTTCGCCCAGCGCGATGGTCACGGCGGCGGCCAGCGTCCAGGCGGCGAGGAACAGGCCCAGAAGAACAAGGATCGTGGGAGTGACCAGCATCAGGTCTGGCTAGGGCGCGCGCGGGCCGATGGCAATAGAAAGGGCGCCCCGGCGTGCTGCCGGGGCGCCCATTTCACATTCCATAACGGATCATTGGCCGTAACGGATCGGATCATCCGATCAGTAGCGGTAATGGTCAGCCTTGAAGGGGCCTTCCACCGGCACGCCGATGTAGTCGGCCTGCTTCTTGGACAGCTGGGTCAGCGCAACGCCCAGCTTTTCCAGATGCAGCGCGGCAACCTTCTCGTCGAGGTGCTTGGGCAGAACGTAGACGTCGTTCTTGTACTGCTCGGACTTGGTCCACAGCTCGATCTGGGCCAGCGTCTGGTTGGTGAAGCTTGCCGACATCACGAAGCTGGGGTGGCCGGTGGCGCAGCCCAGATTGACCAGACGGCCCTTGGCCAGAATGATGATCTGCTTGCCATCGGGGAAGGTCACCAGATCGGTGCCGGGCTTCACTTCGGTCCACTGATAGTTCGACAGGGCCGAGATCTGGATCTCGCTGTCGAAGTGGCCGATGTTGCAGACGATGCTCATCGGCTTCATCGCGGCCATGTGATCGGCGGTGATGACGTCCTCGTTGCCGGTGCAGGTCACGAAGATGTCGGCGCGGCCCACGGCCTGCTCCATGGTGACGACTTCATAGCCTTCCATCGCGGCCTGCAGGGCGCAGATGGGGTCGATTTCGGTGACCAGCACGCGGGCGCCGCCGTTGCGCAGCGAAGCAGCCGAACCCTTGCCCACGTCACCGAAACCGGCGACCAGAGCGACCTTGCCGGCCAGCATCACGTCAGTGGCGCGACGGATGGCGTCGACCAGCGATTCCTTGCAGCCATAGAGGTTGTCAAACTTCGACTTGGTGACGCTGTCGTTCACGTTGATCGCGGGGAACGGCAGCTTGCCGTCCTTGGCGAGGTGATACAGGCGATGCACGCCGGTGGTGGTCTCTTCCGAGACGCCCTTGATGGCGGCGACCGAGCGGGTCAGATAGCCCGGCTTTTCCTTCAGGAAGTTCTTGAGCGCGCGGACGAACTCGATTTCCTCGGCATTGCTGGGCTCGAACAGCTCTTCGCCAGCCTCGACGCGGGCGCCCCACAGGGCGAACATGGTGGCGTCACCGCCATCGTCAAGGATGAGGTTTGCGGTGGTGTCGTCACCCCAGTCGAAGATGCGGCCCACATAGTCCCAGTACTCGGCCAGCGATTCACCCTTGATGGCGAAGACCGGGATGTTGCTGGCGGCGATGGCGGCGGCGGCGTGATCCTGCGTCGAGAAGATGTTGCAGGTGGCCCAGCGCACTTCGGCGCCCAGAGCAACCAGCGTCTCGATCAGCACGGCGGTCTGGATCGTCATGTGCAGCGAGCCGGTGATGCGCGCGCCCTTCAGGGGCTGGCTGGCGCCGAATTCGGCGCGCAGAGCCATCAGGCCGGGCATTTCGGTTTCGGCAATGGCGATTTCGGCGCGGCCAAAGTCGGCCAGGCCGATGTCGGCGATAACGTAATCCTTCTCGGGGGCGATGGTTGCCACGTGAGTCGTCTCCGGCTGTGGGCCGCGCCGCCGTTTGCCAGGAAGGCAAGAGCGGACGGGCCATAATGCTATGACCCGCCCTTACCCCTTTGCCACTCGCCAGGCAAATATAAAGATTGCTTTATATGGTTGTCACATCCGCATTGAAGGCGCTGACCGCCGCTTTGGGCGCTTCGGCCTTGGCGGCCACGGCAGTCGGCGTGGCGGGCGCCGGGGCCGCTGCGGCGGGCACAGGCGCCGCCGGATCAGCCACGGCGAGCGCCACCGGGCCAGCAGGCGCGGCAGGCGCCGCAACGACCGGCGCAGGCGGCGGAGACGCAGGCTGGGCCGGCACGGGCGCAGGAGCAGGCACATTGGCCGCCACCATCACCGGCGCCGGGCTTTGCGACTGGGATTGAGGTTGTGGCGCCGCCACAGCCACCGCCACCACCGAGGTGACATGCCCGTCGCCCGAAAGCGTTTCCTCTGCCGCCGCGATCAGCGCTTCCTCACCATCGACCGAGGCCAGATTGCGGGTCAGACCCTTAAGCTCGTGGCAGCCCAGCCAGGGATGGCCGTTACCATAATTGTTCGCCATGGCGGTGCTGAGGCGATCGACCATATGCTCGTCATGCTTGAGGCCGGCGGCCACGCCCTCGGCCTCCAGATCGACAGCGGCACGGTTGAGTTCAGGCATATGGCGCGCCTCGAACAGCACGAAGTCGCCCTGAAAATCATCGGCGCCGGAGCGGCAGCGCAGTCCCGTGACCATCAGCATAATGTCCAGCCTGCGGAGCTTTTCAGCCTTGCTCATGGTGCCGGCCGTGGCCGTTTGCGGCATGGCAAGGCTTGCGACCAGCCCCAGGGCCAGCCCCGTGCTAACGATTGCACGAGCGGTTGCACGAATGCGTGTCTTGTTGTCTCGCTTCATTGTTACCCCCGTGGCGGGGGACCCCTCCCCCGCCTGTCTCCAGTGATCCCGGGCATAAAATCTCACCGGCGGCTTGCGGAGGTCTGAAGAAGGAAGGTTAAATGCCGCGCGGCAGAGTCCTAGGGGCAAATCCCGCGCGGGTTTGTTCTGTATCTCTCAGCCCTCACCTGTCGTCTCGCGGCGGCTTGCTCCTTGCCGCGCCCCGCCTATAAGTGCCGGGCAAAAGACGGAGCCTCCCCGCCCGTCCACCAAGGAGAAGACCATGACCATCGAAGCCGGCCAGACCCTGCCCGACGTGAAACTGGTAAAGTCCACCGAGAGCGAGCGCGAGCCCGTGCAGACCGGTGAGTATTTCAAGGGCAAGACTGTCGCCCTCTTCTCGGTGCCGGGCGCTTTCACCCCCACCTGCTCGGCCCAGCATCTGCCGGGCTTCGTGAGCAAGGCTGCCGAACTGAAGGCCAAGGGCGTGGACGAGATCGTCTGCACCGCCGTCAACGATCCCTTCGTGATGGGCGCCTGGGCCGCCGCCAAGGGCAGCGACGACATCACCTTCCTGGCCGATGGCAGCGGCGACTTCGCTGCGGCGCTGGGCCTGGAACTGGACCTGACCGGCGCTGGCCTTGGCAAGCGCGGCCAGCGTTTCGCGCTGATCGTCAAGGATGGCGTGGTCGACAAGGTCTTTGTCGAAGCCCCCGGCGAGTTCAAGGTGTCGAGCGCCGAGCACGTTCTCGAAAACCTCTGATGGTTTTCGGCTTGGGCTGAAACACGAAACCCCGCCGGGCGATATGCCCGGCGGGGTTTTTCTTTGAGATCCAGCGGTGGATCAGAAGCCGTAAAGCAGGCCCCCGACCACTTGGTGGCGCTCACCCTTGAGGCCCGTGTCGAGCGTATCGACCGAGACCTTGCCATAATGCGTGTAGCGATATTCCAGACGCGCACGCATATGCGGGCTCAGGAAATATTCGGCGCCCGCGCCCGCACGGAAACCGCTCAGGCTGTCACCGCCCTGAAAGACCTTGATGCCGTTCTGGCGTCCCGAAAGGGTGAAGCGCGAATTGGCATAACCCAGCGTCGCGAAAATCTGCGTTTTGGGGGCCACCATCCAGCCTGCCTTGCCGCCGATGTAATAATCGACGCCCGCCGCCAACTTGAGCTCATCCACAATGGTCACGCCGCCGGATGTGCTGCTGGACGCCATGGTCCAGGCCGCGGTCGATCCCGAGACCTGAGCCTCAAGGCCGACACGCCCGCGCTTGCCCACCGGCGTATCGATGCCCACCATGCCGCCATAGGTCAGGCCGCCTGTGCTGCTCGAATCGCCAAACCCGCTCAGCACAAGCGTGTCGTAACCGAGCGTCGGCCCGGCGTAGATCTGCTCGGGCGGATTGATGTCGATTTCCTGCGCGCTGGCTGCAGACGTCACCCCCGTGGTAACGGCCAGCATTGCCCCGACGCCAACCGCCACTTTGCCCCAAATCTTCATATCAACTCCGTGAACCATTAAGCCTTCAGCGGTGGCTCTAATCTTCACGGGTTAACATCTGTTCAAAAATGCATGGCTTTTTCAAACAGCTACTTGGTGAAATCCGACAGAAGAGCCCTCAATAGCCCATCAGGCTGAGCACTTCCTTACGGCTGCGCGGATCGGTCAGGAAGCTGCCCATCATGCGGCTGGTCACCATACCCACGCCCGGCGTGCGCACACCGCGACCGGTCATGCAGCCATGCTGCGCCTCGATCACCACGGCCACGCCTTCAGGACGCAGATTGTCCCAGATGCATTGGGCGACTTCGGCGGTCAGGCGCTCCTGAATCTGCAGGCGCTGGGCGAAACCATGCAGCACGCGCGCCAGCTTGGAGATGCCCACCACGCGGTCGGTCGGCAGATAGGCGATCGAGGCCTTGCCGGTGATCGGCGCCATATGGTGCTCACAATGGCTCTGGAAGGGGATGTCCTTGAGCAGCACGATCTCGTCATAACCGCCCACTTCCTCGAACTGGCGGGCCAGATGGATCGCGGGATCATCGGCGTAACCCCGGCAATATTCCTTCCAGGCGCGCGCCACGCGCTTGGGCGTATCGAGCAGGCCTTCGCGCGCCGGATCATCGCCCGACCAGCGGATCAGCGTGCGAATCGCTTCCTGCACATCATCGGGCACAGCGATCTTGCCATCGGCACCCAACTGGGGATGCAGGTCGTCATGATCGTCGGCACAGCTCATGGGGTATCTCCGGCAGGTCGGGCCTCAAATGCCCGGAAGGTGCATGTGGCGCCGCGCGAGCCAATTGAAAAGGCCCGATTCATGAGAATTTCCGATTGGGGAGGCGCCATCTGTGGCGAAAGAGGGAAGGTGGTGCACCCGGAGCGATTCGAACGCCCGGCCCTCAGATTCGTAGTCTGATGCTCTATCCAGCTGAGCTACGGGTGCACACTATAACCTTCATGACAACGGTTGGACCGCCATCAGTTCCCTAGCAATTCCAAACCCTTCCAAAGAAGGAGAGTGGTGCACTCGGAGCGATTCGAACGCCCGGCCCTCAGATTCGTAGTCTGATGCTCTATCCAGCTGAGCTACGAGTGCTTGCTCTTGGGAGACGCGCCTCTAGGTGGGGATCGGGATCTTGGCAAGCATCAATTTCATTTTTCGTATTTTCGCCTGTGGACAAAAATCCGCACGCTCATCGCAACCAATGCAGCAGAGCCCGTGTCAGCACCACATCGAGCGGCGGCATGGCGCCACGCAGGGCCATGTCAGCAGCCTGATCAGGCGTGAACCAGCCCAACCCCTCACCCTCGGCATCCACCGGCCATTCCAGAGCGCTCGGCTGCCCCTGCCAGAGACGACAGGCATAAAGCAGAATCAGATGCGGCTGCCCCGCCCCCTGCGCAAAGCTGACAGGCTCCAGCCCCACGGGATCAAGCGCCACCCCCAGCTCTTCTGAAATTTCGCGCAGAACAGCCTGCTCGGCGCTTTCGCCTGGCTCCACCTTGCCGCCGGGGTATTCCCAAAGCAGCGCATGATGCTTGCCCGGCGCCCGGCGATGCAGCAGCACCTGCCCTTGCGCGTCGATCAGCGCGGCGGCCACCACCGGGATCAGCGCCATAAAGTCCTCCTCAAAGCTTTCTTAAGCGCGCCATGCCAAAACAAAGCAGTTTCGTCATCACTGAGTCAGGATGGCAAGCTGCGCCCGATCCGGGCACAAGCCGATCAGGCCCACAGCCTTTACCTGCGTTAACCAATTAGATGCACCAGCCCTTGGCACTATCCTGCCCCGCAAGGGCCGGCAAAGATGGTTAAATATCGGTAGTTTTCCGCAGGTCCGCAGACAGGATTGGAAAAGCGAAAATCGCCGGAAAACGCGTGCCTCGCTGACGGTTTCTTAAGACTTGCCGCCTAGAAAGGCCATCACCGCCGGGTGAGACGGGTAAATTGCCAGGCGGCGCGAGATCGAAACCAGGAGACTGACCATGAAGTTCATCAACAAGCTGCTGCGCGACGAAGCCGGCGCCACCGCCATCGAATACGGCCTGATCGCTGCTCTGATCGCCGTTGCCGCCATCACCGCGATGGGCAGCCTGGGCAACCAGCTGAAGGCCACCTTCAACACCACCTCGTCGGCCATGACGGCTGCCGCTCCCTCGGCCTAATCGCCGAGCGCGCAAGCGAGACAGAAGGGGGCGGCGGAGCAATCCGCCGCCCCTTTTCGTATGCGCGCAAGGCATTCAAAAAAAGAATGCGAGGGGGAGTCTTTGGTTGGTCGCATGCCTCAAGAGACATGCTCCGGGCCCTCGCGCGCCCATTCCGTCTCCCCACGAAAGAGCAGCGGCGCCTTGACGGAGTGTTCAACCTCTCCGCCTGCGCAAGCTACGCATGAAAAAAGGCGCCGCGGAAAGCCCGCAGCGCCCTTCTCCGTTCAGGCAATAACGCTCAGTCCTGACCGATGGCCAGAAAGCGCTCCTCGCGCTTGGCGATGATCTCGGCGGGGCTCAGGCGGCCCAGCTTGTCGAGCTCCTCAACCAGAGCGTTGGACAGCATCTTGGCCATCATCTCCGGATCGCGATGCGCACCGCCCACCGGCTCCTGCACGATCCGCTCGATCACCTTGAGGCCGTGCAGATCCTGCGCCGTCACCTTCATCGCCTCGGCGGCATCCGCAGCCTTCTCCGGCGTGCGCCACAGGATCGAGGCGCAGCCCTCAGGGCTGATCACCGAGTAAACCGCATGCTCCAGCATCAGCACGCGCGAGGCGCTAGCCAGCGCCACAGCACCGCCTGAGCCGCCCTCACCCACGATCACCGCCACCATCGGCACCGGCAGGGCAAGGCAGGCTTCCGTCGCGCGCGCAATGGCCTCGGCCTGACCGCGCTCCTCGGCTTCCACGCCGGGGAAAGCGCCCTTGGTGTCCACCAGCGTCACCACCGGCAGGCCGAAACGCCCGGCCAGCTCCATCAGGCGCGTGGCCTTGCGGTAGCCCTCCGGCTTGCCCATGCCGAAATTGTGCTTGATGCGCGTGGCGGTGTCATGGCCATTCTCATGACCGATCAGCATCACCTTGCGGCCCTGCACCGTGGCGAAACCGCCGATGATCGCATGATCCTCACCAAAGGTGCGGTCACCGCCCAGCGGCACGAAATCGGTGAAGATCATCCGCACGTAATCGACGAAATGCGGACGCATCGGATGGCGCGCCACCTGCGTCTTCTGCCAGGGCGTCAGCGCACGATAGGTGCTGGCGAGCAGATCGGCACTCTTGCGCTCCAGCCGCGTGACCTCGGCAGAAATGTCGAGATCGCCCTCGGCGGCGGTGGTGCGCAGCTCGGCAATGCGCGATTCGAGAGCGGCGACCGGCTTTTCAAATTCGAGATAGGAAATCATGGGGTCAAGGCCCTAGTCGTGCAAGCGGCGATGGGCAAGGGTTTGTGAAGATTGAGCCGTAAGGAAGAAAAGGTAGATGCGAGGGTGTTACACCCTCGCGCTCCCGGGTTTTGTCAGCGTGGCGCCCCGGGTTCTGCCTTGGGGAAGATCGCAGCGCCGCAGGCAAAATCCCCCGCACAGCGCCATTCTCGCAGGATGAAAGCCTGCGGCGCCTTAGGTTGAGCAGGTGGAAAGCCGGGGCACAAGGATCGGGCGCCAATGCCCTATCGTCGGGAGAGTTCATGGGAGCGCGAGGGGGTAACCCCCTCGCATTTCCTACTTTCAAACCTTCTGCGCCAACGGATGCCGCGCATTCACCAAAGCCACCAACCGCGCCGCATCGACATGCGTGTAGATCTGCGTGGTCGAAATATCCGCATGCCCCAGCAGCATCTGCAACACGCGCAAATCCGCCCCACCTTCCAGCAAATGGGTGGCAAAGGCATGGCGCAACACGTGCGGCGACACCCGCGAAGGATCGAGCCCTGCCCGCAGCGCCAGATCGCGCAACAGCTGGAACAGGCGAATCCGCGTCAGATGCCCCTTCTCCCCGCGCGAGGGGAAGAGGAAGCGCGATTCGGCCTCCTTGGGATTCGCCCCCCGCACCGCCAGCCAGCGCGACAGCACATGGCGCGCGCGGGTCGAGACCGGCACCATGCGCTGCACCCCACCCTTGCCGGTTAGCGTCAGCAGAGGCGCGTCGCGCGGCACGGAACGCAATGGCAGGCTGACCAGTTCGGTGGCGCGCAAACCGGATCCATAAAGCAGTTCCAAAGCCGCCAGCGTGCGCAAGGCCGAAGGGCTGTCACCTTCCGCCTCCTTTTCGGCGGTGGCAAACATCGCCTCCACATCGCCATGGCCCATCAGGCGCGGCAAAGGGCGGCGGGTGACAGGACGCGGCAGGGCTGAGGACGGATCGTCGTCACGCAACCCCTCATCGACAAGGAATCCGTAGAACTGCCGCAAAGCCGAAGCCTTGCGCGCCAGCGAAGACGGCGCCAGCTCGGCCCAATGCTCGCCAAGAGAGGTCAGCGCGGCAGGCGTGGCGCTTTCCAAAGGCCCCAGGATTTCGCGCGCGCCATCCAGATCGCGGCGATAGGCGGCCAGAGTGTTCAGCGCCGCCCCCCTTTCGGCGGCCAGCATGGCGATAAAGGCGTCGATGGCGGAGGCGATAATGTTACGCTCTCGCCACCGCCTCGGCGGCGATCATGCGGGCCTCGGCACCCAATCCCACGCGGTTCAGCGCCGAGACGATGTGATAGAGGTAGCGCGGCGTCATCCGGCCCCAGCTGTCGCCCTGCATGCCAAGGCCCGCCAGCATCACCACCAGCGTCTGGTTGTTGAGCGCCGCAGCCTGATCGATGGCCTCGCTCCAGCGGCTGTGGCCGTCGAAATCGACCGAAAGCTTGCCCGCATAGTCACGCCGCGTCGAATCGCTGACACGACCAAGGCCGGACAGGCCCGCGACCAGAAAGGCCGTCTTGCGGCTGGAATCGCTCTTGTCCGCGCCCGCAAAGCTGCTCAGAGCGCCGGTATCGGCTTCGCCGCCGCGCCCATCGGCCAGCGCCAGCAAGGCCCAGCCAAGGCTCCCCTTGGGCACCACGCCCGACCAGCGCATGGCATTGCCATCCAGCCCGGCTGCCAGCATGGAGGCGATCAGATCGCCCGCATCCCCGGCATAATCGCCACTGACCGGCAGGCGCGCGGCGGCATAGGCCGTCAACACCTGACGGGCATAGCGGCGGCCCGGATCGGCGGCGCCATCCCACAGGCTCTTCATCGCCTTCAGCCGGTCCGCCGGCGTGCCCGCAACATAGGCATCGCGCAGCAGCAGCGCACGCTCCGACGGGCTGCCGGTCACATCGTCATTGGCGTAAATCTGGCTGTAGAGATCGACCATCGCCGAAGACGACAGAATCCCCGCGCTCCCCGCCCGGTCGGAGGCATCGGCACGCGGCCCCAGCCCCACCATCGGCGCGGTGGCCGTCACATAATCATATTGCGCGGGCAGATCCTGCATCAGCTTGGCGGGCGGCGTGAGCCCCACGGCCAAAGTCAGCGCGTAACGCCAGGGCGTCATCTCGGCGACCTTGTCCCATTCGATGGTGACATTGCGGCGCCCGCTGCGCCCCGCCGTCCCTGCAGCTCCGGCATATTTCAGCGCCAGCTGCATATCGATGCGCGGCATGGCGCCGACAAAGATCATATGGTCCAGATTGGCGAAACCGCCCGCCGCATTGCCGCTGAACGCATCACACATGCCCTGCATCGCGCTCCAGCGCGGGTCCTTGGCGAAGGCGGGCTGCACACCCATGATCGGGCAGAAGCCGGTGAAATCCTCGGTCGCCACATAGCTGTCGAGCGCGGCCGCAGTCAGCGCCGGATTGTAATTGTCGGGATCGACATCCTGCGCCACGGCGCGGGCCAAATCGCCCTCGCCCATGCGCAGCAGCAGGGCGACACGCATCGCCACGAAATCGGCCGGATCGCCACCACCGGGCGGATCGAGGCGGCTCACCAGCGCGCGGCGCAGCAGAATATGCCCCCAGCGCGAGACCATCTGCCCGCCATTGCCCGTGAGAGCGGCGCGCAGCAGATCGTAATTCTGGCTGGCGAGCGTGGAGCCCAGACCGCCCTCGCTCTGGTCGATCACGCCGACCTGTCGCAGCGCGCGGGCCGAACCGGGCGGAATGTCGTAACGCGGGCGCAGGCCCAGCAGCTGGTCCAGCTTGTCTGGCGGCAGCGCCATCAGCTGCGCATAGCTGGTGACGCCCGTGGGCAGCTTGACCGGCCCTGCCGCCACCGGCGCGGTGGGCGCGGCAAACAGCGGCTGAGCGGTGATGGTCGGCTCGTTCTCGGGCAGATCGATGCGCGGCGCAGGCGCGGCGCGGGTCGGCGCGGGCGACGGCGTGGCAGCCACCGGGCGCGTGCTGGCCACAGGGCGCGGCGTAGAGGAAGCAGCGGGGCGCGGCGGCGTGGGAGACGGGCGCGCCTGTCGTGCCGGGCGATCAAAGCCGGGCGGCAGCAGCGATTCGGGGCCTTGCTGCGCCAGCAGCGGCGCTCCGGCCATGGCGCCCAGTCCCAGCACGCTGACGGAAACCAGCGTGCCAACCATCAAACGTCCGCGCATCAGGCTCATCCGCCGATCCCGCCGGACGACGCAACGCTTTGTGCTGCGGGCGCCGTGCTGCCCACTGTTGTCGAGGGCAAGGACACGGCAACCGGCTTCACCGGCACCGGCCCGCCCAGACGCCAGGCCGTCACCAGCAGCGCGATCACCACAGCCAGAACCAGCGCCAGCAAGGCCATCGGGACCCACGCCCGCTGCAACCGCGGACGATGCTTTTCCCTGCGAATGGTTATCGTCACCGCGAACTCCGAAAGCCGGTGGCCCGGCATCGGGCGCCTTGACTGCACCCGACCACCTAGCCTGCCTTTAGGCGGGGATACAATACCCACGCTTGCGCCGCCGGTTAGCAAAAGTATAGGCAGGCCTGCAATGACGATGAGCAACGGGCTTCACGGCGGCGACGGGCCGCACAAAACGCAGGGTAAAGCCGTGGACGAACCCGCGCGCCCGCATGCGCCCGAATCGGCTGATGCGGGGCGCATCGCCTCGATTCTGGCGCGCATCGACCGTCCGGTGGTGCTGGTGGGCATGATGGGCGTGGGCAAGAGCAGCCTTGGCCGCAAGCTGGCCAGCCAGCTGGGCGCGCCTTTCGTGGATGCCGACGATGCCATCGAGACCTCGGCCCAGATGACCATCCCGGAAATCTTCGCCACCTATGGCGAAAGCTTCTTCCGCGATGGCGAGCGCCGGGTGATCGCCCGCCTGATGGGTGAAGGCGCGCCTGACGAACCGCGTTTGAAGATCATCGCCACGGGCGGCGGCGCTTTCGTCAACGATGCCACCCGCGCGCTGATCCTGCGCCGCGGCATCGCGGTCTGGCTGGACGCCGAACTCGACACGCTGGTCGAGCGCACCGCCCGCAAGGACAACCGCCCGCTGCTGCGCGGCGGCAACCCGCGCGACATTCTGGGCCGCCTCAAATCCGAGCGCGAGCCCTTCTACGCCCAGGCCCCGATCCATGTGGTGAGCGGCAACATGCCCCATGCCCGCACGCTAACCCGCGTGCTGGCGGCGATCGACCAGTGGCTCGACGCGCCCACCTCGCCTCCTGCCGAAAGCTGAACCTCCCATGCAAACCATCCCTGTCGATATCGCTGGCCGCCCCTATGAGGTGCGCGTGGGGCAAGGTCTGCTGGCCGATGTGGCCGGGCAATGCGGCGCGCGGCTGCGCAAGCCTGTCGTGCCGATCGTCACCGATGCCAATGTGCATACGGCATGGGGCGCGGCGGTTGAGGCCTCTCTGGCGGGCGCTGGCAAGCAGGCGGCATGGCGCATCCTGCCCGCTGGTGAGAGCACCAAGAGCTGGGACAATCTGATCGCCGTGGTCAACTGGCTGCTGGAACTTGAGGTCGAGCGCGGCGACCATATCATTGCGCTGGGCGGCGGCGTGATCGGTGATCTGACCGGCTTTGCGGCATCGATCCTGAAGCGCGGCTGCCATTTCGTGCAGATTCCCACCACCCTGCTGGCTCAAGTCGATTCGAGCGTGGGCGGCAAGACGGCGATCAACGCGCCTGCGGGCAAGAACCTTGTCGGCGCCTTCCACCAGCCCAGCCTTGTGCTCGCCGATCTGGATGCGCTGAACACCCTGCCCCTGCGCGAATTGCGCGCCGGTTACGCCGAAGTCGTGAAATACGGCCTGCTGGGTGACGCCGCCTTCTTCGATTGGTGCGAGGAAAACGCCCCCGCCATCCTCACCGGCGATCTGGCTGCGCGCGAATATGCCGTGGCGCAATCGGTACGCGCCAAGGCCGCCATTGTCGCGCAGGACGAATTCGAGACCACCGGCCTGCGCGCTTTGCTCAATCTGGGCCACACCTTCGGCCACGCGTTGGAGGCTGAGACCGGCTTCTCCGACCGCCTGCTCCATGGCGAGGGCGTGGCGCTGGGCATGGTGCTGGCTGCCCGCTTCTCCGCCCGTCGCGGCCTGATGGAGAGCGCCGATGCCGAGCGCATCGCCCGCCACATCGCCGCCATGGGCCTGCCCTCCGAGGTGCGCGATCTGGGGCTCAATGTCTCGGGCGCGCATCTGGCGGCCCATATGCTGCATGACAAGAAGGTCGACGCCGGGCGCCTCGCCTTCCTGCTGATGCGCGGCATCGGTCAGGCCTTCCTGACCAAGGATGTGACTTTGGATGAGGTTTCCGCGTTTCTGGCGGAGCAGTTGGAGGGCTGATTAGCCTCCGGCGGGCAAAGGGCCATCGCCCTTTGCAATCCCTTTAATGTCTGCGTGGCGCTTGATGTTCAGCTTGGCGTCCAAGGCGCAGCGTCAGTAGCATTGATTGCGCCGTCGGCTGTGCCGACGGCGCGAAGAACAAAGCTTACTCAGCCGCTTCCAGCTTGGCGCAGCCGCGCGGCATCCGCTCGGCGTCCAGATCGGCCTGAGTCTGCGTGATCGCCATCGGCTTGATGCCAAGGCGGGCGAACATCGCACCATCCTTGTCATCGCCCGCATTCGGGGCCGTCAGCAGCGTGTCGCCGGTGAAGATGCTGTTGGCGCCCGCCATGAAGCACATCGCCTGAGTCATCTCGCTCATGCTCTCGCGGCCCGCGCTCAGGCGCACCATCGAAAGCGGCATGGTGATCCGCGCCACCGCCACCGTGCGCACAAACTCCACATCGTCGATCTTGGCCAGAGGCGTATCGGCCAGCATATCGCCCAGCACCGTGCCCTTCACCGGCACCAGAGCATTCACCGGCACGCTCTGCGGATGGCTGGGCAGCGTGGCCAGCGTGTGGACGAAGCCCACGCGGTCTTCACGCGTTTCGCCCATGCCCACGATCCCGCCGCTGCACACGTTGATGCCTGCACGGCGGACCTGACCCAGCGTATCGAGCCGGTCCTCCATCGTGCGCGTGGTGATCACATCGTTGTAACGCTCGGGCGAGGTGTCGATGTTGTGGTTATAGTAATCCAGACCCGCCTCGGCCAGCATATCGGCCTGATGGTCGGTCAGCATGCCCAGCGTCATGCAGGTTTCAAGGCCCATGCCGCGCACGCCCTTCACCATCTCGATGATGGCGGGCATGTCGCGGTCCTTGGGATTGCGCCAGGCCGCGCCCATGCAGAAACGGCTGGAGCCATTGTCCTTGGCGCGGGCAGCGGCTTGCAGCACCGACTGCACTTCCATCAGCTTGGTGGGTTTCACGCCGCTGTCGGCCTTCACGCTCTGGCTGCAATAGCCGCAATCTTCCACGCAGCCGCCGGTCTTGATCGAGAGCAGCGTGGAAAGCTGCACCTCATTGGCCGGATGATTCTCGCGATGGATCTGCGCCGCGCGATAGACCAGCTCGGTAAAGGGCAGGTCGAAAAGCGCCGCGATTTCCGCGCGGGTCCAGTCGTTGCGCGGCGTGGTCGCGCCAAGGACGTCAGGGGCGCAAGAGGCGTCGGTCATGCAGGTCAACTCCGAAAATCTCGACGCGGCGCGGCAGGCAGAGCCTGCGGCGGCGTCATCATGGCACCCGCGATAGGCGCGCAAAGGCCAACACTCAAGCATGGGAAGGCGCGTCTCATCGCGCCGCAGCGTTCCATCCGGGCCATGCTGACATCCTTGCGCCATCGGAAGATGGGCGTTGAACCAGGAATAGGCCACGCACGCGTCGCTGCGTCAATGGGATTTAATCATCCGGTTAAATCGCACTGCCCCCAGCACAGAGGCAAAACGCCGATCAGCCCGCCCGCTGATCCTGCAGCTCGATCACCGCCAGATAGTTGCGCAGCCGGTTGATCTCCAGCTTACGGATCAGCTCATTGTCATGATAAGGCCCCAGCAGCTGAGCCAGCGCATCGCCCCAGGGCGCCGAGGCATCGAACAGCACACCCAGCCCGAACACCGCAGGGACATTGGCAAAGCACATCATGCGCGTGCCGTCCTGCTCAACCTCGGCGATGAAATCTTCCACAGCGGTAAGCACGCCATTGCCCGCTCCGCCCGCCTGCAGGGCCCAGGCGAAAGAGCCATGCCCACGAAAGCCCTGTCCCGGCAGAGACCCGGCATAGCCCAACGTCACCCCCACATCATGGCTAAAGGGCTGGCGATGCTCGGCAGGGATGCGTTCGGGCGCATAATAGAAATCGCGGCGCGCGCAGGGCCAACCAATATCATGCAGAAAGGCCAGCAGCGGACGACCGTCACGCCGCGATGCGCGATCGGCCCGGCGTAATTCATTGATCACAGTGTAGTAATTGTGGTCGCCATCGATCACCCACGCATCGACCTGCTCCAGATCCTCCATCACCTCCAGACTGGGCGCGGCCAGATGGGTGACATGGGGATGCTGCGCCACCCAGTCGATGAACTCCTGCTTGGGGGAAGGATCAATGGTGGTGAAATGGCCCCCGGCCTTGCCGCAATGATCGGCCAGAATGCTGGACATGCCGCCGAATTCAGCGCCGATCTCCACGATGTTGCGAACCTGCGCCAGTTCCAGCCCTTCCACGATCAGGCTGGAAAATTCACTCATCGAATGAATGAGAAGGTCGCTCATCGCCAGTTATCCTTTTGGGCAAGGCGCCCGTCGGGATCACTGGCTAGTGAGTCATGGTTAAGGGGCGGAAAGCCTCCGCCCCGCAACTCTACCTAGCGCATCAGCACCAGCTCTTCCGACATCGAGGGATGCAGCGCCATGGTCGCATCGAAATCCGCCTTGGTGAGGCCGGCCTTCACCGCAATCGCGGCGGCCTGCAGGATTTCGGGTGCTTCCGGGCTGATCATATGGATGCCGATCACCTTGTCGCTCGCCGCATCGACGACCAGCTTGTAATAGCCGCGCTCCACCTGCGTGGAGAACATGTTGCTCATCGGGCGGAAATCGCTGGTGAAGACCTTGATCTCGGCGCCCGTTTCGCGCGCCTGCATCTCGGTGAGGCCCACAGCGGCCAGCGGCGGCTGAGAGAACACCGCGCTGGGGATCGCATCATAGGCGGTGGTGCGGGGCTTGCCACCGAAGACGGTGTCGGCAAAGGCATGGCCCTCGCGGATGGCCACGGGGGTGAGCTGCACGCGGTCGGTCACATCGCCCACGGCATGGATGCTGGGAACCGAGGTCTGGCCGTAATCGTCAACGATCACCTCGCCATTGCCGCCCAGCGTCACGCCGGCCTCTTCCAGCCCCAGACCCGGGGTCTTGGGGCGGCGCCCGGTGGCGACCAGCACCACATCGGCCTCAACCGGATCATGTCCGGCCAGCGACACCACAAAAGAGCCATCGGCCTGCTTTTCGATGCCGCAGATCGGGCTGTCGAAACGGTATTCGATGCCGCGCTTTTCGGTCATGCCCATCAGGCGCTCGGTCAGATCGTCGTCATAGCCGCGCAGGATGCGGTTGGAGCGGTTGACCACCGTCACCTTCGCTCCCAGCGCGTTGAAGATCCCGGCGAATTCCATGGCGATATAACCCGCGCCCTGAATCACCACGCGCTTGGGGAAGCTTTCCAGATGGAACACCTCATTGGAGGTGATGGCATGCTCATTGCCGGGAAAGTCCGGCATCACCGGCCAGGCGCCCACGGCGATCAGTATGTGCTTCGCGCTGATTTCGCGGCCCGAGGCAAGGCGCACCAAATTGGGCCCCGCCACGCTGGCGCGCTCATGGAAATGATCGACCTTGTTGTTGTCGAGCGTGTTCGTATAGGCGCGCTCCAGCCGGTCGACATCGCTGGCGACGAAATCGCGCAGCTTGCCCCAGTCGAACTGCTTCCCCTCGATGCTCCAGCCGAAACCGGCGGCGTCTTCCAGCCCATGGGCGAAATGCGAGGCGTAAACCAGCAGCTTCTTGGGCACGCAGCCCCGGATCACGCAGGTGCCGCCAACGCGGAATTCCTCGGCCACGGCCACGCGGGCGCCATGGCTGGCGGCGATGCGGCTGGCGCGCACCCCGCCCGACCCGGCGCCAATCACAAACAGGTCGTAGTCGAAGGCTTCGGTCATCGAACAAGCTCCAATCGGGCAGCAGGGCGCCGCTGCCCTTCACGCGCAGCGCGATATGGCCCCTCGCCCGCCGCTTGCCAATCGGATTTGGCGATCAGCGGCGGGAAAACAGGCGATCAGTCCGCAGGGTTATATTTGGCGAGAAAGGTCTCGACCGAGGTCAGCAAGGTCAGCCGATCCGGCGCGCGGGTGAAATAATGATCGGCCAGCGGGATCTGCACCAACTCCACATTCTTGCCCGCCGCGCGCATTTTCGCCGCCATGGCGTTGGACTGGCCGATGTCCACCCGAACATCCTTCTTGCCATGGATCAGCAGCATCGGCGCCTTGATGCGATCCACCGCATTGATCGGCGAAACGGCGGGGAAATCGGGCGTCATGCGCGTCCAGGCATCGCGGTTGCTGTTTTCGTTCAACGCGTGATCGCCCATGTCGTTGACCTCGCGCCTCAGGCTGGCCACGCCCGCGATGGAGATTGCGCAGCGCCACAGATCGGGATCGCGCGCCGCGCCCCACATCGCCGCATAGCCGCCATAGGACGCGCCCATGATGCAGGCGCGCTTGCCATCGGCCAGCCCCTGCTTCACCGCCCAGTCGAGCGCATCATTGAGGTCATCCTGCATGGCGAGGCCCAATTGCCCCTCGCCGCGCCGCTCGAAACTTTCACCATAGCCGGTCGAGCCGCGGAAATTGGGCTGGATCACCAGATAGCCCTTATTGGCCAGGAACTGCGCCCAATAATCGTAATCCAGCGTGTCATGCGACCAGGGGCCGCCATGCGGCATGACGATGACGGGCAGTTTCCTGCCCTCCTTGCCCTTGGGCGTGGTGACAACCGCTTCGATCTCCAGATTGTCGCGCGCGCGGTAGGTGACCATCCTCACCGGGGAAAGCGCACGGCTGCCCAGATGATCGTTCATCAGGGCGATGCGCTGCATCGTGCCCACATCGGTATCGTAGAAATAGAGCGCCCCGGGCGATTCGGGCAGATCCACCAGAACCAGCATCCGCTTGCGATCACGGCTGAAGCTGGCGATGCGCGCGCGCCGGCTGCCCACGGCCTTGTCGAAATTGGCCTGAAGCCCAGCCAGTTCGGTATCGATCCAGACATCCTTCTGCAGCCGCCCCCGCAGGCTGACGGCCAGCGGGGTCTGGCCATCGGCGGCGAGAGTCACATCATCGATCCAGCTGCCTTCGGGCGCGGTGTAGAGCGGCTTCACATCCTTGATCGGGTCGAGATCGGATTCGAACAGGGTGCTGTTGCCCTTGTCATCGGCATGAACCACCAGCGCGTGATTGCCGCCCGGGATAAAGCCCATCGGCGTGATGGTGGATTCGCGACGGCGCTGGTCGGCCCGGTCGATGGTGCGGAACTGGCCGCCGCTTTCGCCGCGATAATAGAGGCGGCTGCTGCGCCGCTCATCATTGTAGCCATAGCCCAGACGGACCAGACCATTGCCATCGGCCACCCAGCCCATCACGCCGTCGCGCCCCTTGAGCACCTTTTCGCGCGCGCCGGTGTCGACATTGACGCGGAAGATCGAGGGCCAGAACTCATCGCCGGTGTAGATCGATTCCTGAGCGCCCACCAGTGCGTAGGGGCTGCCGTCACGCGCGGTCCAGATCACATCGTCGGCATTCTGGCCCGCCAGATCCCACATCAGCATCTTGAGCTTGCCTGTGGTGCGGTTGAAGGACGCGAGGCGCGAGACATACCACAGGCTGCCCTGCACCGAGACCTGCGCGGTGATGTGGACGATGAAGCTGTCATCATTGATCCAGCGGATCGAATGGGCCTCCATCCTGTCGGGCACACCGATGCAGGAGCGCTTGGCCTTGGTGTCGAAGAGGCTGATGGCGCAGACGCGGCGCTCCTCGCCCTGCCCGAACAGACCCGCCACCCATTCGCCATTGGGCGAAAGGCGCACGCCCTCGGCAAAGGGCAAAGCGGCGAAATCGGCGGCGGTTAAAGGGCCGGCGGGCGCGGCAGGCGCGGCGCTTGTCGTCGCTGGAGCCGTCGTCGGAGAAGCCGCAGCCGGCGCCTGCTCCGCCAGACCCGGGCTGCCCCAGCCCAGGGTGCAGACCATAATCCCGGCCAGAGCCGTCTTGATTGTTCGCATTCTTGCCCCCGTTACGCTCCGGATCGATCACCGAAGCAGTCCCGATGGCATGCCTAACAATGCCATCGGGAAAAACAAGAAGGGGGCAAGAAAAAGCTTCTGTAAAGCCGGGCCCCTTCCGGACAATATTTTATCCGAAGGGCCTTGCTTATTTTAGGCCAGACCAGCCGCTTCCAGCAGAGCCGTGGTGCTGGCATCGAAACGCGCGCCGCCCTTTTCGATGGACTTGGCGATTTCCTTGCCCAGCTCCACGCCGAACTGGTCGAAGGGGTTGATCTGCATCAGCGCGGCATTGGCGAAGGTGCGATGCTCATGGAAAGCGATCAGCGCGCCCAGCGTGGCGGGGTTGAGATCATCCACCAGCATGGTCGCGCTGGGGCGGTCACCGGCATAGGCGCGCGCCTTGTCGGTGGCGTCCTTGCCCGCCATCAGCGCCGCGCCCTGCGCGAAGCAGTTCATCAGCAGGATGCGGTGATGCGCCGGGTCCAGATCGTCACCCGCCGCGATGCTGGCGATGAAGTCGATCGGCGTGATGACCGTGCCCTGATGCAGCAGCTGGAACACGGCGTGCTGAGCATCGGTGCCCACGCCACCCCAGGTGATCGGCGCGGTGGGGCCATCGACGGGCGAGCCATCGGCCTTCACGCTCTTGCCGTTCGATTCCATCTCCAACTGCTGGAGATAGAAGGGCAGCAGCGCCATGCGCTCGTCATAGGCGAAGCAGGCACGGGCCTGACAGCCGCGCAGGCGGGTGTAGAGCTGATCGGCAAAGGCGGCGCGCAGCGGCAGGTTGGCGGCGCCATCGGTATCGCGGAAATGCAGATCGACGGCAGCGGCGCCTTCGAGGAACTCCACGAACTCGTCCCAACCGATGGCCAGCGCCACCGGGAAGCCGATCGAGGACCACAGCGAGTAACGGCCACCGACGCTCTCGGAGAACGGCAGCACGCGGGTTTCATCCACGCCCCATTCCACGGCCTTTTCGGGATAGGCCGTCAGCGCGACGACGCGACCATAGGGGTCCTCCACACCATTCTCGCGCAGCCAGTTCAGCGCCGAGGTGGCGTTGGTCATGGTCTCGGTGGTGGTGAAGGTCTTGGAAGCGACGGCGATCAGCGTGGTGGCGGGATCGCAGCGGCTGATAGCCTGCTCCATCGCGCAGCCATCGATGTTGGCGACAACATGCACATCCACCTTGGCGCCGTCGCGGGTCAGCGCGTCGATGGCCAGCTTGGGGCCCAGCGCCGAGCCACCGATGCCGATGTGGATCAGATACTTGACCTCGCCCAGCGCGCCCTCATGGATGGCTTCCACCAGCGACTTCATGCGGGCGTGGAGCGCCATGGCCTCTTCCACGCTGCTGTCACGGCCCACGCCGCGCTGGGCGGTGTGCTCGGCAGCGCGACCTTCAGTGACGTTGATCTTCTCGCCATCGAACAGAGCCTTGCGCTGGCCGTTAAAATCGACGGCAGCGGCGAGCTTTTCGAACAGGTCGAGATGCGCGGCGTCCAGATGCGTCTTGGACCAGTCGAAACGGATGCCCCCGGCTTCCTCGCCCAGTTCGATGCGCCCGGTCAGCGTGTCGACGCGGGCCTCGTCCCTGGCGAACAGTTCGGCCAGCGTGGGGCGCGGCAAATCCGCCAGTTGGGTCCACAGGGCGGCGATGTCGGGCTGGCTGGGCACGGGCGGTTTCTCCGTTGAAGATGAAGTGCATGCCCTATGCCCGCCCGATGCGACATGGCCAAGTCCGCATTCGTTGGCACAGCCGAAAAAGCCGTTCAGCCGCCCGCAATCCGCTCAAGTGTATTGATCGAACAACACACTTATGGGACAGTCCTGCGACAAACACCCCTTCACGAAGGGTTGACGGCAGCGCGGAGGCACAACATGGACGTGACTATGACCGACACCGCCAATCAGGGCTCCACGCCCGTCAGCTCCGAAAAATCCGCTCCGGCGGGCAAAAAGCCTCAGGAAGAAGAGAATTTCTTCGTTTTCCTGATCAAGCTGGTGATCATCGTGGCGGTGTTCCGCAGCTTTATCTTCTCGCCTTTCACCATCCCCAGCGAATCGATGCTGCCCGGTCTGGTTAATGGCGACTATCTGCTAGCGGCCAAATGGCCCTATGGTTTTTCCAGCTATTCGCTGCCCTTTGGCGCCCCGCTGCTGCCCAAGCGCGTGCTGGCCCATCAGCCCCATCGCGGCGATGTGGTGATCTTCAAGGCCCCGCCGACCAACGATCAGGACTGGATCAAGCGCGTGATCGGCCTGCCGGGCGATACGGTGCAGATGATCGGCGGCGTGCTGTATCTCAATGGCAAGGCCATCCCCAAGGTGAAGATCGAGGATTTCGAGATCGCCGTCTCGGGCAACACTCATTGCTACACCCCCGCCTTTGCCGCCACCCGCAAGGATGGCACGCCGGTCTGCCGCTATCCGCAATACCGCGAGACGCTGCCGGGTGACGATGGCCGCCCCGCCAAGGACATCAAGGTGCTGGATTTCGGGCCCGAGAAGCACGATCCGGTCCCCGGCTTCGATGCCGACAACACCCCGCCCTATATGGTGCCCGAGGGCAAGCTGTTCCTGATGGGTGACGACCGCGACAATTCGATGGACAGCCGCTTCACCACGCTGGACGGCGGCATCGGCATGGTCCCGCAGGACAATCTGGTGGGCCGCGCCACGATCATGATGTGGTCGACCGATGGCAGCGCCTCGTGGTACAAGCCATGGACCTGGTTCACGGCCACGCGCTGGAGCCGCATCGGGAACACCTTTTGACGGTCGGAAAACTCAAATTGAGGCCAGTAGCCGGGGCAGAACCCCTGCCCGATGAGACGCTGGCCTTTCTGCGCGCCCTGCTGGACGGCACCGCGCCCGACAATCTGGAACTCTGGACCGCCGCGCTGACACACGGCAGCTTCACCGCCGCGCCCAACAAGGGCATCGCGCGGGCCGCCGACTATCAGCGGCTGGAGTTTCTGGGCGACCGCGTGCTGGGCCTGACCATCGCCGAATGGCTCTATGAGGCCGAGAGCGACGCCGAAGGGCGCCTCTCGCAAAGGCTGAACGCGCTGGTCTCGCGCCAGAGCTGTGCCAATGTGGCGCGCGGGCTGAAACTCGCCCCGCATATCCGGCTCGGCAAGCAGGCGCGCGACGATGGCGGCGCGGATTCCGACAACATCCTTGGCGATGTGATGGAAGCGCTGATCGGCGCCAGCTTCCTCGAACGCGGCTTCGAAACCACCCGCAATATGGTGCGCAAGCTGTGGTCCGACACCTTCCGGGGCCATGCCGGGCAGACCAAGCATCCCAAATCAGCGCTTCAGGAATGGGCTGCCGGCAACCGCCGCCGCCCGCCCGAATATGCGCTGATCGACCGTTCCGGCCCGGATCACTCGCTGCAGTTCACCGTCTCCGTGGCGGTGAAGGGCGTGGGTGAGGCCCGCGCCACCGCCAACAGCAAGCAGGAGGCCGAAACCAAGGCCGCCGGCGAATTCCTCCGACTTTACGCCTGAAAGCCTTTGTTATGACCGACCAACCCTCCACGCCCCCGATGACCTGCGGCCTCGTTGCCGTGCTGGGCGCGCCCAACGCTGGCAAATCCACGCTGGTGAATGCGCTGGTCGGCCAGAAGGTGGCGATCGTCAGCCAGAAGGCGCAGACCACCCGCGCCCGCCTGATGGGCATCGCGCTGGAGCAGAGCGACAAGCACAACGCCCAGATCATTCTGGCCGATACGCCGGGCCTCTTCGCCCCCAAGCGCCGTCTGGACCGCGCGATGGTCGCCGCCGCATGGGATGGCGCCGAGGAAGCCGATGCCATCCTGCTGGTGGTCGATGCCGCCAAGAAGCACCGCGACTATCTGGAGCCCATCCTTGAGCAGCTCCAGAACCGCAAGGAGCGCAAGATCCTCGTGCTCAACAAGGTGGACCTGACGGCCAAGGAGCCGCTGCTGGTGCTGGCGCAGGAGCTGACCCAGAAGGTGGACTTCGCGGAAGTGTTCTTCGTCTCCGCCCAGAGCAATGATGGCGTGGCCGGGCTGAAGGCCCATCTGGCCGGGCTGATGCCCGAGGGCCTCTGGCACTTCCCCGAGGATCAGGTGTCGGATGCCTCCGAACGCCTGATGGCCTGCGAGATCACCCGCGAGCAGCTCTACCGCCAGCTGCATGACGAATTGCCCTATGACAGCACGGTTCGTCCCGAAAGCTACAAGCACCGCAAGGACGGTTCAGTTGAAATTCATCAGCAGATCGTCATCGCCCGCGAGAGCCAGAAACCGATTGTTCTTGGTAAAAAAGGCGCGCGCATCCGGGCCCTCGGCGAGGCATCGCGTGCCGAACTGACACAGATTCTCGGGGTGCCGGTCCACCTCTTCCTCCATGTCAAAGTGGATGAAAACTGGGCCGATGCCAAGGAAATCTATGAGGAAATCGGCCTGGAATGGGTCCGCTGAGGCATTTTGCCGGATTTTCCATACCGGTGCAGCCAAGGCTTGTTATGAACCGCCTCTGCGCCCTATAGCGGCGTGATGGCGTGAAGCCATGTTCTGTGGATCGGGCCTGCGGGGGCGGGCCGGTCCATCGGGATCGCTGTGCAGGATTTGAAGGATGGTGGAATTCATCGCGGCACTGCCAGGGCGGGCGCGGGTTGCGCTGCTGGGCAATCTGGGCGTGCGGCTGCGCGTCCTCGCCGGCGACAAGGCGCTGGTGCTGCTGACCTATACGGTTCTGGCACTGGCCCTGCGCGGCTTCACCTTCGGCTCCCCCACGATCCAGATCGACGAACAGTTCTACCTGCTGGTCGGTGACCGCATGCTTCACGGTGCCCTGCCCTTCGTGGACATCTGGGACCGCAAGCCGATCGGCCTCTTCCTGATCTTCGCCGCGATCCGCCTGCTGGGCGGCGAGGGCATCGTGCAGTACCAGCTTGTCGCCATGCTCAGCGTGGTGGCCACCTCTCTGGTGATCTGGCGCACGGCGCGGATGATTGCCTCACCGCTGGGCGCGCTCTGCGCCGGCGTGGCCTATCAGCTTTTCCTCTCGGTGTTCTTCTGCTTTGGCGGGCAATCGCCGGTCTATTACAATTTGCCCGTGGCGCTGGTCGGCCTGTGGATGACCGATCTGATGATCCGCCGCCGCAAGCCCGGCGCGCTGCTCTGGCATGGGCTGGGCGTGATGCTGGTGATCGGCGTCGCCCTGCAGATCAAATACACCGTGATGTTCGAGGGTATCGGCTTTGGTCTGGCCCTGATGTGGCGCATCCGCCGCATGGGCTGGAACCGCCCGCAGGTCACGCTGGCCGCCGCCGCATGGTGCGCCGCCGCCCTGCTGCCCACCGCCGCCGCGCTGGCCTATTACGCCGCCATCGGCCATGCCGACGCCTTCATTCAGGCCAACTTCCTCTCGATCTTCGCCCGGCATGAGCCCTATCTCGCCTCCCTGTGGCGCCTGACCAAGGAGATGCTGGCCCTCACCCCCTTCTGGCTGGCACTGTTCCTCGCCCCCCGCCGCTTCGGCAAGCTGGGGCTGACCGCGGGCGGCGAAGCCCCACAGGCCCTGCCCTTCCTGCGCATCTGGGGCCTGACGGCCTTCGGCGGCTTCTTGCTTCTGGGCACTTGGTACGACCACTATCTGGCGCCCGTGCTGGTGCCCCTCTCAATCCTCTCCGCTCCCGCGCTGGGCCGCATGACTCCGCATCGCTGGTACACCCGCCTGCTGCTCGGCTTCGGCGCTGTCGCAGCACTGGTGGTGACCTCCGTGAACATGAGCGACCATGGCTCGCGCGCCGAGATGGATGTTCTCCTCACACAGATCGAAAGCGCCCGCGCCAAGGGCTGCCTCTATGTGGCCGAGGGCGATCCGATGCTCTACCATCTGTCGAACAGCTGCCTGCCCTCGCGCTACGTCTTCCCCAACCATCTGGTGAGCCTGACCGATTCCGAGGCTCTGGGCGTGGACGCGCAGGCCGAAGCACACCACATCATGGACAGCCGCCCGGACGTGGTGGTGATCACCGCGCAGCCTCAGGCGCATCCGGTGAACTGGCCGGTGCGCAACTTCCTGATGACGCGTTTGGGCAGCGATTATGTGCTGTATGGCAAAGCCCGCGTGGGGACGCGCGATTTTCTGGTGTTCCAGAACAAGGCTTTGAGCCGGAAGCGGGCTGTCGCTTCGCGTTAAGAAGCAGGAAGAGGAAATGCGAGGGTGTTACACCCTCGCGCTCCCATTCATTGTCAGCCAAAGCGCTACGGGTTCAGCCATAGATCTAACGTCGCAGCGCCGCAGGCTTTGAGACGAGAAAAGGCGCCGAGGCATCCCTGCCTGCGGCGCCTTTTTCGTGCCCGCGGAAAGGTTGCGCACCGATCGGATGCCACCAACCTTTTTGTCGGGAGAAGTCATGGGAGCGCGAGGGGGTAACCCCCTCGCACTTCTCTTATTCCCTTACTCTGCTGCTGCTTTCTTGGCCGGAGCCTTCTTCGCCGCAGGCTTCTTTGCAGCTGCTGCCTTCTTGGCGGGAGCCTTTTTCGGAGCCTCCTCACCGTCAGCCTTCTTCGCAGCGGCTTTCTTCGGCGCAGCCTTTTTGGCAGGCGCCTTCTTCTTACCCTTCGCAGGCCCCTTTGCCGCACGCTCGTCGATCAGCACCACGGCTTCTTCCAGCGTCAGCTCTGCCGGGTCCTTGGCCTTGGGCAGGGTGGCGTTGGTGGTGCCATCGGTCACATAAGGCCCGAAGCGACCAGCCATCAGCTTGATCTCACCGCCGTTCACCGGATGCGCGCCGAAGACCTTCAGCGGCTCGGCGGCGGCGCGGCGGTTGCCGCCACCGGCGGCGGCCTCGGCCAGCTTGGTCACGGCCATGTTCATGCCGGTGTCGAAGACCTCGGTCGTGCTGCGCAGGCGGGCGTATTTGCCGCTGTGGGCCAGATAGGGGCCATAGCGGCCGATGCTGGCGGTGATGGGCTCTCCCGTTTCCGGATGCGAGCCCACGGTGCGCGGCAGGCTGAGCAGCTTCACCGCCCAGTCCAGCGTCAGCTCCCCGATGTCCTTGGGGATGCTGGCCATCTTCTTGTCATCGCCATCGCCGGTCTGGATGTAGGGGCCGAAGCGACCGGCCTTGCGCATGATGGGCAGGCCGGTGTCGGGGTGCTTGCCGATCTCGCCTTCCTCGCCGCCATCCTGCGATCCGCCGGGCTGGGCGAATTTGCGGGTGAACTTGCACTCGGGATAGTTCGAGCAGGCGATGAAGGCGCCATAGCGGCCACCGCGCAGGCTCAGGCGCCCGGCGTGGCAGGCAGGGCATTCGCGCGGATCGCCGCCGCCGTCCTTGGGCGGGAAGAGGTAATCGGCGAGGAATTCGTCCAAAGCCTCGGTCACTTCCGAGGGCTTCTTCTCCATCACCTCGTCGGACTTGGGCTTGAAATCACGCCAGAAGGCTTCGAGCACGGCCTTCCACTCGCGGCTGCCGCCCGAGACGTCGTCCAGCTCTTCTTCCATGCCCGCGGTGAAGTCATAGCCGACATAGCGAGGGAAGAAGCGTTCCAGAAACGAGGTGAGAAGTCGCCCGGTTTCCTCTGCGAAGAAACGGTTTTTCTCGGCGCGCACATAGGCGCGGTCCTTCAGCACCTGAAGCGTGGCGGCATAGGTCGAGGGGCGACCGATGCCCAGCTCTTCCAGCCGCTTGACCAGCGAGGCTTCGGAATAGCGCGGCGGCGGCTGGGTGAAGTGCTGGGTGGCGTCCACGCCCTCCTTCACCGGCATGTCGCCCTTGTTCATCAGGGGGAGCAGGCCGCTTTCGTCCTCCTCGCTGTCCTGCTTCTGGTCACGGCTTTCATCATACACGGCCATAAAGCCGGGGAACTTCACCACCTGGCCGGTGGCGCGCAATTCATGCTGCCCGGTGCCGTCGCGCAGGGTGACGGTGGTGCGCTCCAACTGGGCGCTGGCCATCTGGCTCGCCAGAGCGCGCTTCCAGATCAGATCATACAGGCGCGCTTCGTCGCCGCTGCCATAGGTGTTGCGCGAGAAGTCGGTGGGGCGGATCGCCTCATGCGCTTCCTGAGCATTCTTGGCCTTGGTCTCGTAATGACGCGGCTTTTCCGGGCAGAAATGGCCCGAGAAACGCTCGGTGATTTCCTTGCGCGCGGCGTCGATGGCGCTGGGGTCCATCTGCACGCCGTCGGTACGCATATAGGTGATCGCGCCCGCCTCATACAGCGTCTGCGCCACGCGCATCGTGTGCATGGCCGAGAAGCCCAGCTTGCGCGCGGCCTCCTGCTGCAAGGTCGAGGTGGTGAAGGGCGGATAGGGATTGCGGCGGGTCGGACGGGTCTCGACCTCTTCCACACGGAAGGCGCCGCTTTCCACGGCGGCCTTGGCGCGCTTGGCGATGCCTTCCTCGCCAAGGCTCAGCTTGTCGAGCTTCTGGCCCTCAAACTTGACCAGACGGGCCGGGAAATGCGTGCCGTCATGCAGCAGCTTGGCGATGACCTGCCAGTATTCCTGCGGCTTGAAGCTTTCGATCTCGCGCTCACGCTCAACGATCAGGCGCAAAGCCACCGACTGCACGCGCCCCGCGCTCTTGGCGCCGGGCAGCTTGCGCCACAGCACCGGCGAGAGCGTGAAACCGAACAGGTAATCCAGCGCGCGGCGGGCCAGATAGGCGTCGATCAGATCCTGATCCAGCTCGCGCGGATGCTTCATCGCCGTGGTGACGGCATCCTTGGTGATCGCGTTGAAGGTCACGCGCTCCACCTGCTTGGGCAGGGCGCGGCGCTTCTTCAGCAATTCCTGAACGTGCCAGCTGATCGCCTCACCCTCGCGATCAGGGTCAGTCGCGAGGATCAGACGGTCGGCGGTTTTCGCGGCATCGGTGATTTCGCGCACGCGGGACTGTTTGTCGCCATACAGCTCCCAATCCATCGCGAAGCCCTCATCGGGGCGGACCGAGCCGTCCTTGGGCGGCAGATCGCGGATATGACCATAGGAGGCCAGAACCTTGTAGTCCTTGCCGAGATACTTCTCGATGGTCTTGGCCTTGGCCGGAGATTCGACGATGACGAGCTGCATAGGGCGGTTTCAGACACTTTCTTCGCGTGACTTCGCGTACACGCACGAGGGTGGTTCGCTGCGCTCCCTGCGTCAAGAGGGCGCTTATCGCAAGAGATAGGGACAAAAAGCCTCAGGCAAAGACCTCGCCGAGCGGGTCCTTGTCATGGGCCAGTTCCAGAAAGAAGCCGATCGCGAAGGCCAGCGAGGCAGCGGCACCCAGCGCCGTCAGCCCCATACGCGCCAGGGCAAAGGCGCTGAAGGGGCTCATGCCGTTGATCGCCAACAGCCCTCCGGCACTCCATGCCAGAAGCCCATAGGGCACCAGCCATAGCGTGAGCAGCACGCAAAGAGCCCCCAGCATCGCGCCGCGATGGCCCCGCGTGGCATCGCGGCTGGCGGCCAGGGCCTCAAGCGCGTTCATGCCGCGTGTCAGCGTGAAACCGGGGGCGATGAGCCAGCGCAGCAGGATCAGAACGCCCGGCACAACGAGCAGGATCATCCCCAGCAAGCCCGCGACATTGATCAGCATCAGCGCGAGAACGAAATGGCCATAACGCGCGGGTGTTTCCGGGCGAGCATAGCCTTCGCGCCGCAGAACCTGCCGGTAGACAAAGGCCTGGAGGCTGAATTGCAGCAAGACGGCCACCGTGGTGTACAGCAAGATCCTCGTCAGGCTGCTGGTGAAGGAGGGGTCATACATGGCCGGGTTCAACAGTGCGCGTTGCGCCATCTGCATCACAGCCTCGACCAGCCCGGTGCCCAGCAGCCAATGCCATTGCCGCAAGAACAGTCGCCAGCTTGCCCCGATCAGCGTGCCTGCCGTGATACGCATGATTGCCCCTTTCCTCCCTTACACCGCCCGGCTAACCCGCCCCCCGGCATGGCGAATGATCGCGCCGGTCAGCTCCATATCGACCAGTGCGGCCTGCACCACGCCGGCGGGCAAGCCGCAATGGCGGATCAGATCGTCCACACCGATGGGCGCCACGCCCAAGAGCGCCGTGATCCGCTCATCAGCACCATGACTGGCGGAGGATTGTTGCACCGGTGCTTCATCGGGAGCGGACACATCCGCAGCAGAGAGCGGCAGCGCCTCCTGCTTCGGCGCGCGCAGAGGCATGCGGGGGGCGCCCTGAAAGTCGGTCAGCAGCTCCAGAATATCCTCGACACGCTGGACCAGCACGGCGCCCTCACGGATCAGATCATTGCCGCCATGCGCGCGCGGATCGAGCGGAGAGCCCGGCACCGCCATCACCGCCCGCCCATAGTCCCCCGCCAGCCGCGCGGTGATCAGCGAGCCCGATTTCGGGGCCGCCTCCACCACCACCGTACCCATGGCCAGCCCGGCGATGATGCGGTTGCGCGCGGGGAAATGGCGCTGGGTCGGCTCGGTGCCGGGGGGCATTTCGCTGATCAGCAGGCCTTCATTCGCAATGCGCTCCTGCAGGGCGGCGTGTTCGGGGGGATAGGCGATGTCGATCCCGCCCGCGATCACGCCCACCGTGCCGGCACCGTTCTCCGCGCCCAGAGCGCCCTCATGCGCGGCAGCATCCACACCGCGCGCAAGGCCGGAGATCACCGCGCAGCCCTCGCCCGCCAGATCGCGAGCCAGCATGCGCGCCAGCTTCATCGCCCCTGCAGAGGCATTGCGCGCACCGACAATCGCCACCGGGCGCCGCTGGGCCATCAAAGGATCGCCGCGCACGATGAGGATGGGCGGCGCCCCCTCGGCCAGCCCCAACAGGGCGGGATAATCGGCACCATCATGGAACAGATAACGCCCGCCTGCCCCGCGCACGGCGGCCATCTCCGCCTCGACAGCCTTGACCGGAAACGGCCTGAACCCGGATTTGCCCAGCCCGGGCAGCGCCTCCAGCGCCGCGCTGGCCGAGCCGAAGCGGGCCAGCAGCTGATGATAACTCACCGGGCCGATGCCGCCGGAGCGGATCAGCCGGATACGGGCCACGCCTTCCTCGCGCGTCAGGCCACTGGGCTTGCGCGGTGGGGAGGCGTGATCGCTCACTCAGTCCTGTTTTTTGCTTGAGGAACCGACACGCGGCTCGGTGCCCTGCATCAGCCGGGCGATGTTCTGATGATGGCGCGCCACCACCAGCACCGCCAGCGCCGCCAAAACCGGCACCAGCGCGATATGGCCCAGCGCCAAAGCAGCCAGAGGCGCCGCAACCGCCGCGCTCATCCCGCCCACCGAGGAAATCTTCGAAAGCCGCGCCGCCGCCGCCCAGGCCAGAGCACTCACGAGGCCCACCGGCCAGACCAGACCCAGCGCCACGCCCAGCACCGTGGCCACGCCCTTGCCGCCGCGAAAGCCCAGCCACACCGGGAAGCAATGACCCAGCATCGCGCCCGCCGCTGCCAGTTGCGGAGCGGCGGTCCAATCGCCCGCAAAAGTGCCCGCCTCGCCCCAGAGCGCGCGGGCGATCATCACCGCCACCACGCCCTTGGCCATATCCAGCAGCAGTGTCGCCGCCGCCAGCCCCTTGCGGCCGGTGCGCAGCACATTGGTGGCGCCGATGTTGCCCGAACCGATCTGGCGCAGATCGCCCGCGCCCGTCACCCGCGTAAGGATCAGGCCGAAAGGCACCGATCCCAGCAGATAACCCAAGACCAGCGCCCCCAGCAGCGGGCTGAAACCTGTCGCACTCACTTGAAAAACCTCTCGATCCATATCGGGGGGCATGACTGCGCAGGCGCAACCTGCGCCTCTCCCCTGCCCGGCCCTTGTAGCGCCCGGCAGCCGCGACAGGAAAGCCCTGTCTTTGCTTTTTGCGCCGACGCCTTTTAGAAGCGGACGCCTGATCCCCCTGCCCAAGGCCCTGAAACGACGTGACCCAGCCAGCGATTGATCCAGCTTCCCCCGTGCTGATGTTCGATTCGGGCGTGGGCGGGCTGACGGTGCTGGATGCCTTGCGCGCCCAGCTTCCCGACGCTCCGGTGATCTATGCCGCCGATCTGGCGGGCCTGCCCTATGGCGAGAAAAGCGAGGCGCAGATCGCCGCCCGCGTCTCGGGCCTGCTGGGGCGCATGACCGAGCGGCTCAAGCCCCGTCTGGTCTGCATCGCCTGCAACACCGCTTCCACCATCGCCCTGTCCGCCGTGCGCGAGGTGCTGGAGGTGCCCATCGTCGGCACCGTGCCCGCCATCAAGCCCGCCGCCGCCATGACGCAGAGCGGCACCATCGGCCTGCTGGGCACCGCCGCCACCGTCCGCCAGACCTATGTCGACCAGCTGGAGGCCGAATTCGCCCAGGGCAAGCGCCTGCTGCGCCATGGCGCAGGCGAGCTGGTTTCCGCAGCGGAGGCCAAATTGCGGGGGAAGCCAGTGGACAAGGCCGTCATCGAGCGTGCCGTGAACGGCCTGCGCAGCCAGCCCGGCGGGCAGGACATCGATACGGTGGTGCTGGCGTGCACCCATTTTCCCCTGCTCATCGAGGAATTGGGCCAGATCTTCGGCCCCGGCGTGCGCTTTATCGATGGCGCTCAAGGCATTGCCCGCCGCATCGCCTCGCTGACGGAGGGGCAGAGCTTCGCCCGCACCCATGCCGATAGTGCTCTCTTCACCGGCACCGCAGGCGATGCAGCCCTGATGCCTGCCCTGCACCTGCGCGGACTGGCAAGCGCCGCACAGTTCTGACACCTGCGATAACATTCTTGCTTATTGCGCAACATAGCCTGCACTTTTGCGCAAATCCGACCGAAATGCCTACTGACAAGGGGCAAAAGTGCTGTCATCCTGACATTCGATCACTGTCTTTGACTCTGGTCATTTTACGGGTGCCACGCTATGTGGCATCGGGAGAAGACCCCAAAAATGGGGCGCCAGCAGGATGAATGCACTCGTGAATTACGACCAGATTTTCGATTCAGCGATCCAGCGCCTCCACACCGAGGGGCGCTACCGCGTCTTCATCGACATCCTGCGCAACAAGGGCGCCTATCCCAACGCCCGCTGCTTTGCCGGACACAACGGCCCCAAGCCGATCACCGTCTGGTGCTCGAACGATTATCTCGCCATGGGCCAGCACCCCAAGGTGATCGCCGCCATGGAGGAAGCGCTGCATGACGTCGGCGCGGGCTCTGGCGGCACGCGCAACATCGGCGGCAACACCCATTACCATGTCGATCTGGAAGCCGAGCTGGCCGATCTGCACGGCAAGCAGGGCGCGCTGCTGTTCACCTCGGGCTATGTCAGCAATGAGGCGACTCTGGCCACGCTGGCCAAGATCCTGCCCGGCTGCGTGATCTTCTCCGACGAGCTGAACCACGCCAGCATGATCGCCGGCATTCGCAATTCGGGCTGCGAGAAGAAGGTCTTCCGCCACAACGACCTCGAACATCTTGAGGAACTGCTGGCCGAGACCGATCCCGCCCTGCCCAAGCTGATCGCCTTCGAGAGCGTCTATTCGATGGACGGCGACATCGCCCCCATCCACGAGATCTGCGACCTCGCCGAAAAATACAACGCCCTGACCTACATCGATGAGGTCCATGCCGTGGGCATGTATGGCCCACGCGGCGGCGGCATCACTGACCGCGATAATGCCGCCCACCGCATCGACATCATCGAGGGCACGCTGGGCAAGGCTTTCGGCGTGATGGGCGGCTATATCGCTGCCGACACGCGGATCATCGATGTGATCCGCTCCTACGCGCCCGGTTTCATCTTCACGACCTCGCTGTCGCCGGTGCTGGTGGCGGGCGTGCTGGCCAGCGTGCGGCACCTCAAGTCCTCCAGCGTTGAGCGTGACGGCCAGCAGGCCGCCGCTGCAAAGCTGAAGAGCCTGTTCCGCGAGGCCGGTCTGCCGGTGATGAACAGCACCACCCATATCGTGCCGCTGATGGTGGGCGATCCGGTGAAAGCCAAGAAGATCAGCGACATTCTGCTCGCCGAATATGGCGTCTACGTCCAGCCGATCAACTTCCCCACCGTGCCGCGCGGCACAGAGCGTCTGCGCTTCACTCCCGGCCCGGCGCATACCGAGGCCATGATGGAAGAGCTGACCAAGGCTCTGGTGGAAATCTGGGACCGGATGGATCTCAAGCTGGCGGCTTGATTTCAGGGTTTCAAGAAACAAGAAAAGAGGTAATGCGAGGGTGTTACACCCTCGCGCTCCCATGAATGTCTACGTGGCGCGTAACCTATCGGTTCGGCACGAGTTCATGGCGCCGCAGGCAGGAAGTGCCTGGCGAAAACCTAGCGTTCAAATCTGAAATCTGATGGCCTGCGGCGCTTGGCATCGCGCCGGTGGAGAGCCTATGCGCCACATTTCGGCGCCACAACCCTATCGTCGGAAGACGTTATGGGAGCGCGAGGGGGTAACCCCCTCGCATCATCCTTCCTCCCTTAACCCTGCGCCAAAAATCAAAGATGATGCGTACACAGGGCAAGCAGCAGGATCACCGGAACCGGCACACCGATAAACCAGAGAATAACAGAGCGCATAGCGTATCTCCATGGCTGGGCCGAGGTTTCGGCGGGACAGCCATGGAGTGCGTAAACAGCCCAAAAGTTCCGTTTCGGGACGGCGCGCTTATTCCTCACCCATACGCAGCGCGGCGATAAAGGCCTCCTGCGGGATCTGGACCGAGCCATACTCGCGCATGCGCTTCTTGCCTTCCTTCTGCTTGTCGAGCAGCTTCTTCTTGCGGCTGATGTCGCCGCCGTAGCACTTGGCGGTCACGTCCTTGCGCATGGCGGCGATGGTTTCGCGCGCGATCACCTTGGCGCCGATGGCGGCCTGAATGGGGATCTTGAAGAGGTGGCGAGGGATGAGGTCCTTCAGGCGCTCGCACAGCTGGCGGCCGCGCGGGTCGGCCTGCGAGCGGTGAACGATCATCGACAGCGCATCGACCGGCTCGTTGTTCACGAGGATGTTCATCATCACGAGGTCACCCTCGCGCAGGCCGATCTGCTCATAGTCGAAGCTGGCATAGCCGCGCGAAATGCTCTTCAGGCGGTCATAGAAATCGAACACCACCTCGTTGAGCGGCAGCTCGTAATTCACCTGAGCGCGGCCACCGACATAGGTCAGCCCGGTCTGAATGCCACGGCGGTCCTGACACAGCTTCAGAATGCTGCCCAGATACTCATCCGGCGTGTAGATGGTGGCCTTGATCCAGGGCTCTTCCATGGTCTCGATTTTCACCGGATCGGGCATGTCGGAGGGATTGTGCATCTCCTTGACCGTGCCGTCCTTCATGGTGATGCGATAGACCACCGAAGGCGCCGTGGTGATGAGATCCAGATCGTATTCGCGGCTCAGGCGCTCCTGAATGATCTCCAGATGCAGCAGACCGAGGAAGCCGCAGCGGAAGCCGAAGCCCAGCGCGGCGCTGCTCTCCATCTCGAACGAGAACGAAGCATCGTTCAGGCGCAGCTTGCCGATGCTCTCGCGCAGCTTCTCGAAGTCGGCGGCATCGACGGGGAACAGCCCGCAGAACACCACCGGCTGCACTTCCTTATAGCCCGGCAGAGCCTCGGTCGCGCCGCCCTTCTGGGTGGTGATGGTGTCACCCACCTTGGCGGTTTCGACTTCCTTGATCTGCGCGGTGATGAAGCCGATCTCGCCCGGCCCCAGCTCGGCCAGTTCCTCGCGCTTGGGCGTGAAGCAGCCGACGCGGTCGATCAGGTGATCGGTGCCGCCGGCCATAAACTTGACCTGCAGGCCCTTCTTGATCACGCCATCGATCACACGCACCAGAATGACCACGCCCAGATAGGGGTCATACCAGCTGTCGACCAGCATGGCCTTCAGCGGCTTGGAGCGATCGCCCTTGGGCGCGGGGATCTTCTTGACCACCGCCTCAAGGATTTCCTCGATGCCGATGCCCGCCTTGGCCGAGGCCAGCACGGCTTCGGAGGCATCCAGCCCGATCACATCCTCGATCTCGGCCTTGACCTTTTCGGGCTCGGCGGCGGGCAGGTCGATCTTGTTGATGACGGGCACGATCTCGTGGTCATGCTCGATCGACTGGTAGACGTTGGCCAGCGTCTGCGCTTCCACGCCCTGCGCCGCGTCCACCACCAGCAGCGCGCCTTCACACGCTGCCAGCGAACGCGACACCTCATAGGCAAAGTCCACATGGCCCGGCGTGTCCATGAGGTTCAGCTCATAGGTTTCGCCATCATGGGCCTTGTAGTTCAGGCGCACGGTCTGCGCCTTGATGGTGATGCCGCGCTCTTTCTCGATGTCCATGTTGTCGAGCACCTGCTCGCTCATTTCGCGCGCTTGCAGGCCACCGGTGAACTGGATCAGCCGGTCAGCCAGCGTCGACTTGCCATGGTCGATATGGGCGATGATGGAGAAATTGCGGATTTTCGCGAGGTCGGTCATGGCGGTCTTTATATGAGAACGGGGACCGGAAGGCAGCGAGCCCCCCGGTTCATCGAGTCGCCGTTAGCAGCGTGTGGGGCTTATGTCACTCGCCTGTAACGGGGGTTTCCGGATCAACCTCCGGGTTGAGCGGGCCTTTGACCGCGCCCACCCATTCGCGCCACAGCAGCATCAGCACCGCCATCACCGCCGGGCCCATCACCAGCCCGATCAGGCCCCATGTCTCGACGCCGCCCAGAATGCCCAGCAACACCCAGAGGAAGGGCAGCCGCGTGGAGCCGCCGATAAAGGCCGGGCGCACGAAATGATCGGCCACGAAGACCACCACCCCGCCGATCACGCCCACCGCCACCGCCGCCGCAATGCTGCCGCTGGCCGCCAGCAGCGCCACCGCCGCGATCAGCGCCACGGTGGCGCCAAAGGGAATGGCAGAAAGCAGCCCCGTCACCAGCCCCAGCAGCGCCGCATGGCTGGCCCCGGCCAGACCATAGGTGATCCCCAGCAGCACGCCCTCGCCGAAGCCGACGATCACCAGACCGTTGACCGTGCCGCGAATGGCCTGCGTCGCCTGACGGATCACCCTTTCGCCCGCCTCGCCAAAGGCGCGGCGGCTGCCGATCCGCACGGATTTGGCCACATATTGCCCATCGCGCAGCAGGAAGAACAAGGTCACCAGCATAAAGCTGAGCAGCAGGAAGCGATGCGCCAGCCCGGTCAGGATCTTGCCGCCCCGCCCGATCGGCAGGCCGGTGGCGTGATGGGCCAGCCGGTCGATGGCCTCGGGCGTGGCCAGAGCCGATTGCCACCAGTTCATCAGCTGATCGCTGTAAGGCAGATGCTGAAGGAAATCGGGTGCGGGCACGCCCTGCTCGCGCGCCACAGCCAGCCATTGCGCCAGCGCCACGCTGTCATGCACCAGAGCCGCCGCCACCATCACCAAGGGAATGACGAAAACCAGCAGGATCAGCAGGGTGAAACCGGCGGGCAACAAAACTTTCTCGCCGCGCGGCCAGCGCTGCACGCTGCGCTCATAGAGCGGCCAGAGCGAGATGGCGAAGATGCTGCCCCAGCCCAGCGCGGGCAGAAAGGGCCGCAAGGTCCAGATCCCGGCCAGCACCAGCAGGATGATCGCCACCAGCACGGCGATGCCCTGCCCGCGTGACCAACTGCGCGGCCCCGCCGCAAACCAGGTACCGGGGGGCGAGCTGTCGTGATCCTCATGCATGGGGGGAGGCTAGACCATGCAAGGGCGCCGCGCCAACCCCTGTTTCATCAGCCTGCCCCAGCACTTAGGCCTCCTGCCCCTCTTCGACCTCGGCGCGCTTGTCGATGGTGACGCGGTTGCGGCCATCGCGCTTGGAACGGTAAAGGGCGGCATCGGCAGCGGAGATCAGCGTCGATCCGTCGCGCTCCATGCTGTCCTCCCATGTGGCGATGCCGAAGGACATGGTGACCGTGCCCAAGGTGCGCCCGGCGTGATGGACGGCCAGTTCGCTGATCGCCTGCCGCACCATATTGACACGATTGCTCAGGGTGGCGGCATTGGTGCCCGGCGCGATGATGGTGAACTCCTCGCCGCCAAAGCGGCAGATCACATCGCCGTCGCGGAAGCGGGCGCGCATCTCGGCGGAAACCGCCTGAAGCACCGCGTCGCCCGCATCATGGCCGAACTCGTCATTGTAGCGCTTGAAGTGATCGACATCGCACATCACCAGGCTGAGCGCGCTCTTCGAACGCGAGGCACGCGCCACCTCCAGCGCCAGCGTTTCCTCCATATAGCGGCGGTTGAACAGGCCGGTCAGCGGATCGCGGATGGTCTGTTCGCGCAGGCCGCGCTGCAGGCGATGGTTGACCAGCGCCGAAGCGATGTTCTCGGTCAGCACCGTCAGGCGGAAGCGGTTTTCGGCCTGCACCACGCCCTTCAAGTACAGCACACCGATCACCTCGCCGCCCGCCAGCAGGGGTTCGCAATGGTAATGGTCGGGCTGGTCATGCGGATTGTTCAGCACATGGGCGCAGACGATGTCCGATCCCGGCTCGATCACGAAATGGCTCTGGCCGCGCCTCAGGGCCCAGCACTGGTCGGGGGCGAAGCCGCTGCTTTCCACCTCCAGCCCGCCCCAGGCCGCGATCGGCACCAGCAGGTTGCGCGAATTGTTATGAGCATAAAGCGCACCGGGCATATCGGTCAGCACACGCGGCACGAAGACGCGGATGACAGATGCGAGTTCCTCATCGGTGCGCGCCGCCTGCATGCGATGCGCCATGCCGCCCAGCAGTTCGATCACCTCGCCGCGCTCACGCAGTTCCTCGCTGTTGCGGCTGAGTTCGAGATTGGCGATGCGCAACCGCTCCTCACTGTGGTTCTGATCGGCCACCGCCACAGACAGCTCATCGGCCATGGCATTGTAGCCCTGCGCCAGACGCTCGAACTCTTCCGAGCGCATCGCACCCTCGATGCGCGCGCTGCGGTCACCCGCGCCAAGCTGGCTCATCACCGCCATCATCGCCTCGACCGGGCGACGGATGCGGCGGATCAGCACCAGCCCCATCAGCACGATCAGCAGCATGGTGATCGGCACGCCCCCCACCACCAGCCAGCGAATGCCATCGAGGCGCGACCCCGCCGTGGCCATCCGCGAGTTGGACAGCATGCGCTCCTCGGTCAGGAAATCGCCCAGCCGCGCCTCGACCAGCAGCATGATGAAATGGCCACGCGCGCTGGTGGCGGGCTCAGCCGGGTCGCGCTGGCGGATCTGCTCGGAAGACTGGTGCAGATTGGCGGCGCGGTCGTCGATCAGCGCACGCACATTCTGGGCACGGGCGTTCTGGGAAGGATTGTCCAGCGTCAGCCAGGCGATGGTCGCGGCGGAGCGCCGGGCCTGCTGGCTCTCGCTTTCGATGAGTTTTGCCTGCTCGGGCTCATGGTTGAGCAGATAGGCGCGCTGGGCGCTCTCCGCAGCGCGCAGATGGCCAAGCGCCTGATTGGCGGTCTTGAGCACTTCGGCGGAATGCGAGACCCAGCTCAGGCTGCTGTGCATCTGTGCTGCCTCTTCAAGCAGCAAGCCGCCAAACAGCACCAGCACGGCGCAGACCATGCCACACAAAATCATGATCCGGCGGGAGAGCGATCCAGCCAAGGAAAACTCCACTATCCTGCGCCGCACGCGGCAGACGGCTAAGCGATGCCGCAAAAAACCATCAAAATGGTTAATATCCGGCAAATTGGGCGCGCGTCTGTTTCGATCCGTCGCATGGAGGGGGAAGTCAGAAGCAAGCGAGGGGGTTACCCCCTCGCGCTCCCATATCGTCTTCCGGCGACAGGGCAGTGGTAGCGTGTCCTTGCGTCCGAACGCTCCCCCTGTGCCGTCAGCCGCCGAGGCGGTTGCCGTAGCCGATGGTCACCGTGGCAGCCAGCAGGATGACGATGCCGCCCACCACCGTGGCCTTCACCCCGGCGCTGGCGCCCTTCCATTCCTTCAGCGCAAAGCCCCACAGCGTGCCGAAAATGATGATACTGGCCATATGCAGCACCCAGCTTGAAAAGCCGTAGCGCCCCATATTGCTCTCACCCATGGTGTAGAAGAAGAACTGGAAATACCACAGCGAGCCGCCAAAAATCGCCAGCAGATAGTTGAGCGCCAGCGGAGCGCTCTGCGCCTCGCCCTGCCCCAGCCATTGGCCAGCAGAACCATTGCGGCGTGTCAGGATCAGGCACCACACGCCATTGGTCAGCAGGCCGCCGAACATCACCAGACACAGCACCGGCAGGCCGGTCCACAGTGGGCCCGTGCCATGGGCGGCGGCAATGGCCTTCACCGGCTCGCCCGCCGCGAGGCCAAAGGCGAAGCAGGCCGACATCACGCCCGAAAAGATCGCCACAAGAATGCCCTTGCGGAAGTTGAACTCCGCGACGGTGGCGGCCTTTTCCTCGGGCGACTGGGCGCGGTCCTTGGCGGCGCCCGCCATGGCCACCACGCAGATGCCCAGCACGGTGATCCCCAGCCCCAGCAGCACAATCCGGCCCGACAGCGTATCGAGCAGCTTGGCCGCGAAATCGCCCTGCACCAGCGGCGGGATCAGCGTGCCGAACACCGTGCAAAGCCCCAGCACCACCGCCATGCCCAGGGACAGGCCAAGATAGCGCATGGTCAAACCATAGGTCAGCCCGCCAAAGCCCCACATCACGCCGAACAGCACGCAAAGCCCCACGATATGCGCCGGGATTTCCGCCATGATGCCAAAGAGATCGGGCACCAGCAGGCTGCCCATCACCCAGGGCATCACCACCCAGGAGAAGACACCGCCGGTCAGCCAGAAAATCTCCCAGTTCCAGCGCTTGATGCCGCGATACGGCACATAGAAGCTGGCTGAGGACAGGCCCCCCAGCCAGTGGTAAAACACGCCGATCAGCGGGTTGGCATCCATTTGGTCTCTCCCGGAGCGGCTTTTGCCTGCTCCCCCGTGGTTCAGTTCATTCAGGTGAGGTGGAACACCGTCTCCAACGGCACGCTGACCGGCGAGCCATCGGGATTGGTCTCCATCAGCGGCGCCATGGAGGTCCACCAGCGCTGCATCACCTCCAGCGAGGGCAGCGCGTCCATCGTGTGGGTCTCCTCACGCCACAGCGTGGCGAAAAGGGCGTTGGTTTCGGCATCGTAATGGATCGAATAGTCGCGGATGCCCGCAGCCTTGAGGACCTCGACCAGATCGGCCCAGATTTCGTCATGGCGCTTGCGGTATTCATCGAGATGGCCCGGTTTGAGGGTCATCCTGAAGGCGATTTTTTCCATACAAGCTGATCCTTAAACGTCGAGGCCGAGGCGGTAGATATGGTTGGCATTGCGGCCCCACAGGTCGCGCTGCTCATCCTCGCTGAAGCCTGCGGTGAAGGCCCGATAGGTCTCCAGATAGCGCGGCAGCGGGGCGAAAAGCTTGTCGGTGGGCGTATCGCTGGCGATCATGGCGCGCTGCGTGCCGAAGATATCGACCACCTCGCGCAGCAAGGGCAGCACCAGAGCCTGATCCCAATCGCGCCGGATAAAACCAAGGCCCGACAGCTTGATCGAGACATGCGGCAGCGCCGCCAGAGCGCGCAAACCGGTACGCCATGTCTCCAGACCATCGGCGTCCGAAATCACCGGCATGCCCAAATGGTTGATGATCACGGGCACTTCGGGATGGCGCGCGATCAGCGGCACAAGGCCCGCAAACTGGCCGGGATAGCACTGCAGATCGAAGGAAAGCCCATGCTCGCCCAGCTTGGCGAAGCCGGCCTGCCATGCCTCATCCTGCGTCACATCGCGCGGCGTGTAGCTGCGCTTGGGGTCGGCATGCCAGTTGACGATATGGCGGATGCCACGCACCCGGTCGTGCCGTGCCTGAGCCGCCAGCAGGATGTCGATCTGCGGATCATCCAACGCGGCAAAGGCCACCAGCCCGGTCGGGAAGGTCCCATCCTGCTCGGCCTGACCGTTGAGCCAATGCGTTTCATCGATGGCCTGAGCACCATCGGCACCGGCATCGACATGCACCGCGCCCACGGGGTTCCAGTCGGCCAGATCGCGGCGATAGTCGGCGGTCAGATAGTCCTGTGCGATGGGTTCAACGCTGCCGTTGGGGCCGTTATCGTCAAAAGGCCCGGTCAGCCACGCATAGCGCAGATGGTCGAGCTTCCAGAGATGGATATGCGCGTCAACGAAGGGGATCGCTCCCATGGTCCTGCTCCCTGCCCTTTCTGGCGGGCCCCGTCTTGAGTGGGGCTCCGCCAGATCAGTCGATCAATAGGTGGTGCGCCCGCCCGAGGTGTCGAACACCGAAGCGGTAGTGAAAGAGCATTCCTCGCTGGCCATAAAGCAGATGATCGCGGCGCTCTCCTCCACCTCGCCCAGACGGCCCATGGGGATCTTCGAACGCATATAATCCACCTGCGACTGTGGCAGCTGCGCCAGAATCGGGCTTTCGAAGGTGGCCGGGGTCAGCGCATTGGCGATCACGCCCTTGCCCGCCAGCTCCTTGCCGAGGCTCTTGGTCAGGCCGATCACCGCTGCCTTGCTGGCGCTGTAGGCGCTGGCGTTGGGATTGCCTTCCTTGCCCGCCACCGAGGAGACGTTGACGATGCGCCCATAGCCGCCCGCCAGCATATGCGGCACCACGGCGCGGTTGCAGTAGAACAGGCCGTTGACGTTGATGTCGAAGACCCGCAGCCAGCTGTCGATCGGGAACTCATGTACCGGCACGGTGGCGCCCGTAATTCCCGCCGAGCAGACCAGCACATCCACCTTGCCCAGCGCCTTCACGCTGGCCTCGGCAGCGGCGGCCACGGCGTCAGCATCGCTGACGTCGAGCGCCACGGTGAAGCTGGCGCCGGTTTCTGCCTTGCCGGCCTCCAGAGCATCGGCGTTCACATCCCAGAGGGCGACAGTGCCGCCCTCTGCCACGATGCGTGCAGCCACCGCCTTGCCGAGGCCGCTGGCCCCGCCCGTCACGATGGCAGCGCGGCCATCGTAACGGCCCGCATAGACCGCGCTCATGCCAGCTTCGCCAGATCGAAGGCGACGACATCCTGACGCTGCGTGCCAAGGCCCTCGATGCCCAGTTCCATCACGTCACCGGCCTTCAGGAAGATCTTCTCGGGCTTCTTGCCCTCGCCCACGCCCGGAGGGGTGCCGGTGATCACCAGATCGCCCGGCTCCAGCGTGACGAAGCGGCTGGCATAGCTGATGAGCTGGCGCAGATCGAAGATCATGGTCTTGGTGTTGCCGGTCTGCATGCGCTCGCCGTTCACGTCGAGATACATCGGCAGGTCCTGCGGATCGGTGATGTCCTCGGGCGTCACCAGCCAGGGGCCGACGGGGCAGAAGGTGTCATGACCCTTGCCCTTCGACCACTGCGTGCCGCGCTCCTTCTGGTTGAAACGCTCCGACACGTCATTGGCCAACACGTAACCGGCAACGTGATCGAGGGCATCCTCTTCCGAAACATAGCGCGCGGTCTTGCTGACGATGAAGCCCAGCTCGACCTCCCAGTCGCCATGGGTCGAACCCTCGGGCAGCATCACGAAATCATTGGGGCCGGTCAGGCTGGAGACCGCCTTCATGAACATCATCGGCTCGGCCGGGATCGGCAGGTTCGATTCGATGGCATGGTCGCGGTAGTTGAGACCGATGGCGACGATCTTGCCGATGCCCTTCACCGGCACGCCGTAACGCACATCGCCCTCGACCACCGGCAGGCTGGCGACATCCACGCCAGCGATCTGCGCAAGGGTGTCGACGGTGATGTCGGCCACATGGGCCGAGAGATCGCGGATCTTGCCCTCGGCATCGACCAGACCGGGCTTTTCAGCGCCCTTGGCGCCGTAACGAACGAGTTTCATGGGAAGATTTCCTTAACGAGCGTAGGGGCGATGAAGCGGAATGTCGCGGTTCAGCTCGACACCGAAACCGGGCTTGTCGAGCGCGCTGGCCTTGATGCGGCCATTGACGGGCACCGGCTCGCCCAGCAGCTGCGGGGCGAACATGGGCACGATCTCGGTCGGCCCGGGGTGCATCATCAGGAACTCGGCGAAGGGCGAGTTATGGCGCGTGATGACGAAGTGGTAGGAATAGACCGACGAACCATGCGGCACCATCATCACGCCCTTGCTGTCGGCGTAATTGGCGATCTTGATCAGCTCGGTCACGCCGCCGCACCAGCCCACGTCTGGCTGGATGATGTCGCAGCATTCCATGTCCATCAGCATGCGGAAGCCCCAGCGGGTCGACTCATGCTCGCCGGTGGTGACCAGCAGGCCCTTGGGGGCGTTGGCCTTCAGCTTCTGATAGGCCCAGTAATCGTCGGGGCTCAGCGCCTCCTCGATCCACTTGAGGCCGCATTCGTCCCAGGCGCGATGGGCAAGGCGCGTTGCGTATTCGACATCCAGCGACATCCAGCAATCGAACATCAGCCAGAAATCGTCGCCGACACGGCTGCGCATCTCGGCCAGTTCGGCGATGTTCTTGTGCAGGCCTTCCTCGCCCTCGGCGGGGCCGTGGTGCAGCGCCATCTTGCCGCCGATGAAGCCCAGTTCCTTGGCGATATCGGGACGGGCGCCGGTGGCATAGAACTGCAGCTCGTCACGCACCGCGCCGCCCAGCATGTGGTAGACCGGCTCGTCGCGCAGCTTGCCCAGCAGATCCCACAGGGCCAGATCGACGCCGGAAATGGCGTTCACCACCAGACCCTTGCGCCCGTAATACTGGGTCGAGAAATACATCTGGTCCCAGATCTTCTCGACCTCGCGCGGGTCGCGCCCTTCCAGAAAGCGCGAGAGGTGCTTTTCCACGATGCAGCAGGCCGGTTCGCCGCCCGTCGTCACCGCGAAACCGACGGTGCCGTCCTCGGCCTCGATCTCCACCACCAGCGTGCCCAGCACATTGATGCCGAAGCTTTGGCGTGACTGGCGATACTCGGGGTACTTGGCCATCGGGGTGGAAATATGGTCGTCGATCCAGTGGCCCGCGCCCTGATCGTGATAGTCGGCCCCGCCGCCTTTTGCGGTAAAGGCGCGAACGTGCTTGATACGTGGAAAGGGCATAGAATGATCCTCGTCACCGACGGCGGCTGCGTTCTTTTGCTACACAGCATCTTGCCACATCGTGGGAATGTGATTTAGGATATGGAAATCATGGCGTCAACCACCAACCCATCCTCCGGCGAAAATGCGCCCGAAACCGCTTCCAGCGCAGGGGGCGGCGCGCAGACGCTGCTGCGCGGCCTCGACGTGATCGAGGCGGTGGCCGATCAGACGCTGACCGCCACCGAACTGGCTGAAAGACTGGGGCTGACGAAGAGCACCGCGCATCGTCTGGCCAGCGCGCTGGTGGATCGCGGCTTCCTCGCCAACACCCCGCGCAGCGGATATCGCTTGGGCCCGCGCATCCTTGCGCTCGGCCATCGCGCCAGCGAGCAGGCCGACATCATCCAGCTGGCCCGCCCGCATCTCGAGTCGCTGGGCACGCTGACCGAGGACACAGTTCATCTGGGCATCATGGACGCCGATCACACCGCCGCGCTCTATCTCGACAAGATCACCGGGCGGCGGCGCATCAACATCTCCAGCCGCGTGGGCGAGCGCCATCCGCTGACCTGCACCGGGCTGGGCAAGGCGCTGATCCTCGATGAGAGCGAGGACTGGCTCGCGCAGCGTTTCGCGCTGGATCAGGCGGCGGGCGCCCCGCATGCCGATGCCGCGCTCTGGCAGGAGCGGATGCGCGGCTATGCGCAGGGCGGCTATGCCTTCGACCTTGAGGAAAACGAGGACCGTATCCGCTGCGTCTCGGCGCCGATCCGCAATGCCTCGGGCAAGATCGTCGCGGCGATCAGCGTGTCGAGCGCCGCGCAATATATGGATGACGACCGGATGGCCGGGCTGAGGAGCGACGTGCGCGCCACAGCCCATGCCATCAGCCACGAACTGGGCTGGAGCGACCAGCCTTAAGACTTTCAAGCATTTCGGGAGAGATTGATGACTTTGCTGGCAGGTAAGCGCGTTCTGATCACAGGCGGATCGACCGGCATTGGCGCGGCCGCTGCGGTTGAGGCCGCGCGCCAAGGCGCGGATGTGGCGATCAACTATGCCAGCAGCGAGGCACGTGCCTTGCAGGTCATCGAACAGATCGAGGCGCTGGGCCGCAAGGGTCTGGCCGTGCAGGGCGATGTCGCCGATCCGGCCACAGCCACGGATTTCGTGAACAAGGCAGTTGAGGCTCTGGGCGGCGTGGACGTGTTTGTCACCAACGCCGGGATCTGCCCCTTCCACGCCTTCCTCGACATGCCGGTCGAGGTGGTGGACCGCACCTTTCAGGTCAATCTGCATGGCGCCTATTACATGGTGCAGGCCGCCGCCAATCAGATGGTGAAGCAGGGCAAGGGCGGGTCCATCGTGGCCGTCTCGTCGATCTCGGCGCTGGTGGGCGGCGAGTTCCAGACCCATTACACCCCCACCAAGGCCGGTGTGCATTCTCTGATGCAGAGCGCCGCCATTGCGCTGGGTAAACACAACATTCGCTGCAACTCGGTGCTGCCCGGCACGATACTGACCGAGATCAACAAGGACGATCTGGCCGACACCGAAAAGCGCGACCGCATGGCCGCCCGCGTGCCGCTGGGCCGTCTGGGCGAGGCCGACGATCTGGCCGGGCCGATCGTGTTCCTCGCCTCGGACATGGCAAAGTATGTCACCGGTGCGGCGCTGCTGGTCGATGGCGGCGCTTTCGTGAACCTGCAGTAAGGGCCGGGCCGATGAAAGCCGCATCCGCGCTCGATTACCGCGAGCTGGCGCGCCGTCGCCTGCCCCCCTTCCTGTTCGAATACATCGACGGGGGCAGCTATGCCGAGGTGACCTTGCGCCGCAATGTCGCCGATCTGGAGGATATCGCGCTGCGCCAGCGGGTGCTCAACGATGTCTCGGCGCTGAACCTCTCGACCACCCTTTTCGGCCACCAGCAGAGCCTGCCGGTGGCGCTGGCCCCCATCGGCCTTGCGGGTATGAATGCGCGGCGCGGGGAAACGCAGGCGGTGCGCGCGGCCAATGCGGCCAATGTGCCCTTCTGCCTCTCCACCGTCTCGGTCTGCCCGATTGCCGAGGTGGCGGCGGCCAGCAGCCAGCCCTTCTGGTTCCAGCTCTATATGATCCGCGACCGCGCCTTTATGCGCGATCTGCTGGCTCAGGCGAAGGCTGCAGGCTGCACCACGCTGGTCTTCACCGTGGACATGCCGGTGCCGGGCTCGCGTTATCGCGATTATCATTCGGGCCTTGCCGGGGCGCCCGGCCTGCTCGGCGATCTGCGGCGCTGGTTTCAGGGCGCGATGCATCCCGACTGGGCATGGGATGTGGGGATCAACGGCAAGCCGCATCAGCTGGGCAATGTCGCCCCCGTGCTGAAGGAGAACACCGGGCTGGAGGATTTCTTCGCCTGGATGCGCAACAATTTCGATCCCTCGGTCACATGGCGTGATCTCGATTTCATCCGCGAGACATGGGACGGCCCGCTCATCATCAAAGGCATCCTCGATGAGGCCGATGCCCGCAACGCCGCCGATCTGGGGGCCGATGGCATTGTGGTCTCCAACCATGGCGGGCGCCAGCTGGACGGCGTGCCCTCCACCGCGCGCGCCCTGCCCGTGATTGCCGATGCCGTGGGTGACAGACTGACGGTGCTGGCCGATGGCGGCGTGCGTTCGGGTCTGGATGTGGTGCGGATGCTGGCGCTGGGCGCCAAGGGCGTGCTGCTGGGCCGGGCATGGGTCTATGCGCTGGCGGGCGGCGGTCAGGAGGGCGTGGCCCATATGCTGCGCCTGATCGAGGCCGAAATGCGCGTCGCCATGGCGCTCACCGGCTGCACCCGCATCGAGGACATCACCCGCGAGGCGCTGGTGAATATCCCGCGCCTGTGATGTTTATTATGCCCCTTCCCGGCGGGAGGGGGCATAGCGCTGGGCCTCAGAGAAAATCGCTCAACTCATAGAGCGGGCGGATTTCGATCTCGCTGGGGCCGGGCATGGGGTTGGGGCAGCGCTTCACCCAGGCCACGGCCTCCTCCATATCCTTCACCTCCCACAGCCAGAAACCGGCGACCAGCTCGCTGGTGTGCTGGAAAGGCCCGTCGATCAGCGTGCGACTGGCACCATCAAAAGCCACCCGTTTGCCATCGGAGGAAGGCCGCAAGCCATCGGCGGCACGCAGAATACCGGCCTCGCGCAGTTCATCGTTGAAACGGCCCATGGCGGCCAGCATCGCCGGGTCGGGCGGAGAACCGGCCTCGCTGTCTTGCGTGGCCTTGACCAGCACCATCACCCGCATCGTGTCTCTCCCACCCAAGCATCGTGCGAAAAAGTGAGAACCGGTTTTTCGCAAAAACGATGCGACAACAAAAAGCCGGAGAGAGGTTACACCGCATCCTCGGGCAAGACCATGGCTTCATCGCCCACGCGCCATGTGACGACCAAGGCATCGCGATAGGCCGGATGATCCGCCACGATGGGCCGGATCGGCGTGACGCCATGCATGATCCTCCGGTCATCGAGCAGCACCGCCTCACCCGGCAGGCCCAGCGTAAAGCGCCCCAATGGAGCGCCGTGAAGATCGGCGATCTCGGTTTCGCCCTGCTCCACATTGCGGCGGTCGATCAACATCACCAACACCCATTCGACACCGTCGCGGTGAAAACCCTCAGGTGTGGGGCGACCGGTCTCGGTGGGCGAGGTTTCGATGCGGAACTGATGGACTTCGCTGTGCCAGCTGGTGGCGGGATCGCGGCCATCCAGGGCGGTGAAGATCGGCGTGAACGTTTCAAAAATCGCGCGCAGCACGGGGCTCTCGGCAGCGGCATCCTTCATCGGCTCGAACCAGCGCTGCACCCCGCCGTTGAGCGGATTGTAGTCGCGCGACTGGAAATGCGGCTGATGCGGCCTGCGCTGCGCTTCCGCGCCTTGCACCGCAAAGGTGGCATGGCGGCGCAGGCGATAGCGCCCGCCATCAGCCATATAGCCATCGGGGCCGAGTTCATCCCAACTGGCGGCGAAAGCTGCCCATTCCATCTCGCTCCAGCCCAGTGCCTGCTGCACACCGGGAGCGGGCACATGGACGAAACCACCCTCACCCAGAGCATCGGCAATCTTGGCAGCAGCGGTGGTCGAACCGGAAAAGGTGGAAGTCATGCCGCGCAATGTGGACCTTTCCCCCGCCATGGCAAGGGGGGAAACGGCCCTTGTTACAGCTCCAGATGCAGGAACTGGTTGAAGGCGCTGGCCTCATAGCCACCAAAAGCCGGGCCATTGGCAAAGCCATGGCGCCGATACAGCGTCAGCGCGGCATCGAAGGACGGCCCGCTGCCGGTTTCCAGACTCAGCCGTTTGAGGGAGCGTTCCCGCGCGGTGGCGATGATGGTGGCCAGCACCGCCGCGCCTGCGCCCTGCCTCAGAAAATTAGGATGGGTGCGCATGGATTTGATCTCGGCCTGCTCCGCGCTCAACATTTTCAAAGCGCCGATGCTGGCGATCCTGTCGCCCTGCCATGCGCTCCACACCGTCACCTCGGGCACCTGAAGGCCGGAAAGATCCAGCGCGAAAACCGCCTCGGGCGGAGAATTGGCATGCATGCCCGCAAGATGCAGCGCCAACAGAGCACGGGTCGGCTCGCTCGAAAGGTCGTCCTTGCGAATCTGATACATAGGGCCAGCCTATCAGACAGCGCTTTAATGCGCGATCATCTCGTGGATCTTGCCCGCCAGCGTGTCCAGCGCGAAAGGCTTGGTGATCATATCCATATTGGTGCCCAGAAAACCGGCGCGGATCGCGGCATTCTCGGCATAGCCCGTCACGAAAAGGATCGGCAGATCGGGGCGATGCTCCCGCGCCACCTCGGCCAGTTGGCGCCCGTTCATCCCCGGCAGGCCAACATCGGACACCATCAGATCGAGCGGCTGGCCCGATTTCAGAATGGGGATCGCCTGCGCCGCATCCCCGGCCTCCACCGCGACATAGTGCAGTTCCTCCAGCACCTCGCGCACCAGCAGGCGGACGGAGGGATCGTCCTCCACCACCAGCACGGTCTGCCCCTGCCCCTCGCGCACGATGGCGCCGGGGTCACCGATGATATCGGCATCCGAGTCACTGACCGGCAGATAGAGGCTGACCCTCGTGCCTTGCCCCAGCTCGCTGTGAACCCGCACCTGCCCGCCCGACTGCCTCACAAAACCATAGACCATCGACAGGCCCAGACCCGTGCCCTGCCCGATCGGCTTGGTGGTGAAGAAGGGCTCGAACACCTTGTCCATCACCTCGGGCGCCATGCCCACGCCGGTATCCGACACAGCGATCACCACATAGCGGCCTGCATCGATCTCCGGCCCGGCCCCGGCCTCCAGCTCGGCGGTGCTGACCGAGACCGTCAGCGTGCCGCCTTCGGGCATGGCGTCGCGCGCATTGATTGCCAGATTGAGGATGGCGTTTTCCAACTGGTTGGCGTCCACAATGGCATGGGGGCAGCCCTCGCCCGGCTCGATGCGCAGGGCGATGTTTTCGTTCACCGTGCGGGCCAGCAGGTCGGACAGCGCCTCGGTCAGCGCATTGATGTCCACCGAGCGCGCATCGAGCGACTGCCGCCGGGAAAAGGCCAGCAGCCGCGAGGTGAGCGAGGCCGCGCGATGCGCCGAGGTGGTCGCCGCTTCCATAAAGCGGTCGAGATCCTCCAGCCGCCCGGAGGCAATACGCCGCTTGATCAGGTTCAGCCCACCGATCACACCCGAAAGCATATTATTGAAATCATGCGCGATGCCGCCGGTCAGCTGGCCGACGGCTTCCATCTTCTGCGCCTGACGCAGCGCCGCCTCGGTGCTGGCGCGCGCCGCCATCTCGCTTTCCAGCGCCTGCGTGCGCTCGGTGACCTTCTGCTCCAAAGTCTGGTTGAGGCGCTGCTGGGCCTGCACCAGACGGGCATTGTCGATGGCCGTGGCGGCCTGCGCCGCCAGCCCCAGCGCCAGCCTTTCGGAGCGCTCATCGAAGCGATCGGGCTGCATATGGCCGAAGAACAGCCCGCCGATCACCTCGCCCGAGCGCGCCGTGACCGGCACCGCCAGATAGCTCACCAGCGGCAGATGGCCCTTGGGCATGCCCTGATGCGGGGCATTGCGGCCATAGCGCGGGTCCTTGGTGATATCGCCCGAGCGCAACACGCCCTCACCCGCGAAGGTGGGGCTGAAGACCTGCGTGTTGCGCGGCATGGGAAATTTCTCGAAATCGCTCATCTGCGCGCCCGACAGGCTGTAGAGCAGATAGCGTTCTCCATCGTCATCGACGCGGTTGTAGAAGAAGGCGGCGATTTCCGCTCCGGTCAGCTCGCGCCCGGCATCGACCACCGCCTGCACCAGCGTATCGAGGTCAAGCTCAGCCGCCACCCGCTGCCCGGTGCGGTTGAGAATATCGAGCGCCAGACTTTCCTCGCGCAGCGCCGCCTCGGAGGCCGTCAAAGCCGCATCGGCCCGCTTGCGCTGCGAAATATCGATCACCGTGCCGATAAAGCGCACCGCCTGCCCGCTTTCAAAAACGGTGGCGCCGCGCGCCGCGATCCAGCGCTCCACCCCGTCCTCAAGGCCGATGGTGCGATATTCGATGTCGTACTGCCCATCGCCCGTCGGATCGAGCGCGGCCTGCACGGCGGTGTCCGCAAAGGCGCGGTCATCGGGGTGAAGGCCGCGCAGGAAGGCGCTTTCATAGCTGACCTCAGCCTCGGCAGGCAGACCGAACATCGCCTTGCAGCGCTCATCCCAGCGCAGGCGGTTGGCGACAGGATCGTAATCCCATGTGCCGATGTTGGCCGCCGCCGTGGCCAGGCGCAACCGGCTCTCGCTGCTGGCCAGATCATGGATGCGGTCCCGCATTTCGAACTGCTTGCGCCGCGCCCGCATCGCCGAGGCGATCGCGCTAAGCAGCGAGGCGGCGCCCAGCGGCCGTTCCAGCACCACCGCGTTGGTGATAAAATCGACCAGCCGCATCGGGCTGGCCCCCTCATCCGCCATGCGCCCGGAACGTGGCGCCTTCAGCAGCACAAAGGGCACGTCAGACCATGGCGGCTGCGCCTCGAAAGCCCGGCGCAAGGGCGCAAGGCCGCCGCGCAGGGCTTCCTCGGTCAGCAGGATCGCGCCGATGTCCTCATCGAAAGCGCGGCCCACCGCTTCGATATCGGCGCAAATGCCGACCGCATAGCCTTCGCTTTCCAGCAGCACCGTGACGCTGGCCGCATCGCGCCCGTAAGGCGCGCAGACCAGAATGCGGCGGCCTTCCTGTTGACGGGCCTGTTGCCCGGCGTCCTGTTGTCTGGCGCTCCGCCGTTCATCCGCCACGGGCGCGTTCATCCATCAGCGGCGCCGATCCGCCCAGATATTCCGGCGTTCCCGTCAGCACCCCCCGGAAATGCTCCAGCGGATCGCCCACGCGCAAGCCCTTGGCATCGATGCGGAACTCGCGGATGGCATCCTCATGGCTGCCGCCCCGGTTCTTGAGCACCGAGATCGCCTTGCGGATGCGCCCCTGCGCCTCGAAAAAGCGCAGCAGCAGCACGGCATCGGCCACATAGGAGATGTTGAGACTGGTCGTCATCGTGCCGACCAGCCCGCTCTGCGGACTGACCAGGAAGGTGACCACCCCCTGCTGATTGAGATAGGACAGCAGCTCATGCATCTGCAGCAGCAATTGCTGCTCCTGAGGCATGGCGGCCATATAGCCGTTCAGGCTGTCGATCACGATCATGCGGACGCCGCGCTGCTCGACCTCGTACCGCACGCGGGCGGCAAATTCGCCGGGAGAAATTTCCGCCGGATCGTTTTGCTGGATCGCCAAGCGACCTTCATCGACATGGCTGGCGATATCCAGCCCGAACGCCCTGGCGCGCGCCATCAGCGTGCCGACACGCTCATCGAATTCAAAGATGGTGCAGGGCTCGCCCCGCTCGCAGGCGGCATGGAGATATTGCAGCGCGATGGTGGTCTTGCCCGCCCCCGCCGGGCCGGTGATCAGCGTGCTGGTGCCGCGCAAGGGGCCGCCCGCCAGCAGATCGTCCAGCTCGGCAATCCCGCTGGGCACCGGATCGCCGACAAAGCTGGCGTGGTGGTCCGAGGCGATCAGGCGCGGGAAGATGTCCACCCCGCCCTTGCGGATCACCAGATCGTGGAAACCGGCGGTGAAATCCACCCCGCGCAATTTCTGCACCTGCATCCGCCGCCGCGCCGCGCCGAAATCCAGCGTCAGCCGCTCCAGCGTGATGACGCCATGGCAGAGGCTGTGGAGATGGGCATCGCGCGCATCGGCCGCACCGGTCATGTCATCGACAAGGATCACCGTGCTGTCACGCCCGGCAAAGAACTGCTTGAGCGCCAGCACCTGCCGCCGATAGCGCAGCGGGTCCTGCGCCAGCAGCCGCATTTCCGAAAGGCTGTCGAAGACCACGCGGGCCGGTTTGACCCGCTCGACCTCGTCCTGGATCAGGCGGATCGTCTCGCCCAGCTCCATCTCCCAGGGGTGGAGGATGGATTGTTCGCGACCGTCACCAAAAATACCCTCGGTGGAATCCAGTTCGAAGACATCGAAGCCATCCAGCGCCCAGCCATGGGAGGCGGCCACCACGCGCAATTCCTCACGCGTTTCGGAAAGGGTGATGTAGAGAACCCGCTCACCCCTTGCCACGCCCTCTCGCAGGAATTGCAGGGCCAGCGTGGTCTTGCCCGAACCAGGCGCCCCTTCCAGCAGATAGAGCCGATTGGCGGGAATGCCGCCCCTGAGTACGGTATCGAGGCCGGCGTTGCCGGTGGAAATCATCTTGAGATCGGTCATGCATCCCGCCCGTTGGCGCCCCGGGCGCGCCTGCTGCGCGTGTGAAACGCGGGCACAGGCGGAATGTTCCGCCCGTTTCAGGGGGTCTGGGTGTTTTCCCGCGCGGCGCGAACGGCATTGGCATGGCGCTGGCGATAACGGCGATAGAGCATCGTCCACAGCGCCAGACCGCCCATCGTGCCATAGCCGATCACCGGCCCGACAAGGAGATAAGCCTCAATCGACAGGACGTAGATCAAGCCCACGCTGACCAGGAAATCCGCCAGCAGGCCAAAGCCCCAGACCAGCGTCATCACCATCACCGTATGGCGCACCATGGCATCATTGCGCTTGGCATCGAAATCGGCCAGCGATTCAGCGGATTCGCGGGCCATGGTGGCACGCGCCAAGGGATAGACCAAAGGCTTGCCGATCGCCGCCGAGCCCAGAAAGGCCAGAGCGATCACCAAAGTCACCAGCTTCTCACGCAGTTGCAGGAACTGCGCCGAGCCGCCCCCCGCCATGGCCAGCAGCGAGAGCCCCAGCCCCACCAGAGCCAGCATGGACAGCGCATCGACGCTGCGGCTGCGCCAGAAGGTGACCACGCTCCAGACCAGCGGCGGCAGGCAGGAGGCGAGCAGCGCCGGCACCTGCCCCTGACTACCCTGCAAAGCGTGATAGATACCCAGCGGGGCGAGGATGTTGATGGCCACATCCAGCGCAAAGGCCGGGCCATTGTCACGCAGCCAGTGGGTGATGGTCGAGCGGTTCATGGCGGTCTCCGAAGCGGGCAGGCTGGGGGCGGTCACCGGGCGTCTCCCTCAGCAGTCTGGGCGGCAATCCAGTTGCCATGGAAGCCGGGGGGCACGCGATGCGGCAGGCGGATGCTGGCGACCGGTGCTTCCTCGAAGCAGCGGGCGTTCAGGATCACCAGATCGGTGGTCTGGCTGTTCATATCCACCACGAAGCCGATCAGCCAGCCCTCACCCTCGGGGCTGGTGTCGTGTTCGGGGACGAAGACGAATTCGCCGGGATGGCGGCCCGCACCGAAATCATGCACCTGCCGTGTGCCGCTCGCCAGATCGTGAGCGTAAAGCGCAGTCGCGCCGACAAAGCGATCCGCCGGATCGGAGGGCAGCGCCATGCTCCAGACGTAGCGATAGGGCTGGCCAAAGAAGCGCTCGTCACAGCGGGGGAATTCCTGAGGGGCGGCGTCCAGCGTGGTGATCGCCACGCTGCGGGTTTCGGGATCGACGGTCCAGCGCTCCAGCCCCCGGTTGCGGGCATCGGGGCCTTGGGCGCCCTCACCGAACATCGAGGCATAGGCGCAGACATCGATCACCACGCGGCCATCCGCATCGTCATAGGCATTGGCGACATGAAAGGCGAAGCCCGGCGCAATATCGCACCAGATGATCTCCTCCTGAGAGCCATGGCGCGGCATCAGGCCGATGCGGGCCTGATGATCGGGGTTCCAGCGATAGGGGAAGCTGTGCCCGGCGATCAGTGTCTTCATCGAGAAGGTGACGGGCAGATCCAGCACGATCACAAAGCGCTCGGTGATGGCGCAGTCATGGATCATCGGCCCGTGCTTCACGGAGATGGGTTCCTCGCGCACCACCTGCCCCGCGCGATCGACCACCACATGGCGGATGGTGCCGGGATCGCGGCCTTCGTAGCAGATGGCGTGGTTCTCGCCGGTGCGCGGATCGAGGTGCGGATGGGCTGAAAAGCTGCCCTTCAGCGTGCCGTCAAAGGGATTGTAGCGCTGCGCATCGAGCATCTCGCCCAGTTCGACCGGATAGGACCCCGCCTCGACCAGCGCGAAGCTGCGTTCGCCGATCTTCACGACATTGGTGTTCACATTGTCGAAGATATGGCGCGGGCCGGGTGCGGATTCCTCGCCCAGCGCCTTGGCCACCGCGTTGGAGCGGATCCAGCGGTTGCGATACCACTGCGCCTTGCCATCCGCGATGGCCAGCCCATGCACCATGCCGTCACCGGTGAACCAGTGGTAGGAGGCCGGATCGGCGGCGATCGGATTGGGGCCGATGCGCATGTAGCGCCCGTTCAAACCTTCGGGAATCGTGCCTGTTACCGCCAGATCGGTGAGGGTCACTTCCCCCTCCATCGGCGTGTGGATGCCGGTGAGGAAGGGGTTGCCGCCTTCGGGTTCGGGCAGGCGCTTGCGGTTGAACTCGGCCAGCGCTTCCACGCCTTTGGTGACTGCGGATCGGATCAGGGTTTCCATCTCGGCCTCCAATGTTTACACTGTTATCATGACTCAGAATGGTAACAGCGTCAACATCGATAAAAAGCCCTATCATCATGGAGATCTGCGCGCGACGCTGATTGCAGAGGGCCTCGCCTTGCTGGCCCAGCGCGACGCCGATTCGCTTTCTCTGCGTGAGGTGGCGCGCGCCGCCGGTGTCAGTGCGACTTCGGTCTATCGCCACTTCCCCGACAAGGAAGCGCTGTTCACCGCGCTGGCGCTGGAAGGGCTGACGCAGCTGGGCGTGGCCCAGAAAGCGGCAGCGCAAGCCGCAGGTGGCGGCAAGGAAGCCTTTGCCGCCACAGGCCGGGCCTATGTGCGCTTCGCTCTGGCCAATCCCGCGCTGTTCCGCCTGATCTTCGCCTCCCCCGCGCTGGAAGCGGCCAAGGCAGGCGGCACGCTGGATTCAGAAGCCTTTATGATGCTGCGCGCCAATGCCGCGGCGCAGACCGCCAACCATGGCGGTGAAACCGGCGTGCGCGCGGTGCAGGCCTGGGCGCTGGTGCATGGCCTTGCCATGCTGATGCTCGACGGCCAGATCGAGCCTGACGACAGCCTGATCGACCGCGTGGTGGGTTAAGATCCGCACCGGCCCGCTCCCCCGGCCCGGCCATCCATCGGTGGCATGCTGTGGGGGCTGGGCCGGGGGAGCGGGCGGTGCCGCAAAATCCGGCTCTTCCGCCGGATTTTCAAACAGACTCTAAGGCCGATACCGGCTCGGCGACACCCCTAGCGCCCGCCGGAACATGGTCGAGAAATTGCCCGGCCCCTCATAGCCCAGATCGAGCGCGATGGCGGTCACCGGCTCGCCCGCCGCCAGCCTTGGCAGCGCGGCGGAAAGGCAGGCCTGCTGACGCCATTGCGCGAAACTCATCCCCGTCTCGCGGCGGAACAGGCGGGTGAAGCGGCGCCGATTCATCACCAGAGCATCGGCCCATTCATCGATGGTGGCAGCCGCGCTGGGCCGCTCCAGAAAGGCATGGCAGCGCGCCGCCAGCGCCCCATGCGCCGGAAAGGGCACCGACAGCGGAATCGAGGGCGCACCGGCGATCTCCGCCACCAGCAACTGCATCACCAGCCCGTCGCGCCCCGCCTCGTCATAGAGCGTGGGCAGATCCGCCGCCGTCACCAGCAACTGGCGCAGCAGCGGCGAGACCGACACCACCCGGCAGCCCGTCTCCGGTGAGAGATCGGGATGCGGCGAGAGCAGCACGCTGCGCGTCTGCACCGCACCGACCATCCGCACCGCATGCGGCGTGCCGCCCGGAATCCACACCCCGCGCTCGGGCGGGGCGACCCATGCGCCCTCGGGCGTGCTGACCGTCACCACCCCGCTCACGGCATAGAGGAACTGCCCGCGCCGGTGGCGATGCGGCGCCAGTTCGAAATCGGGCGGATAGTCATGGCCGATCGCCATCACCGCGCGAGGAATCGACTCATCGCGCTGATCATAGAACGGGGGATCGCCGCTCCAACTCCGAAATGTCCTGCTCTCAAACATGAATGACCCATCGCCCAAAGCGGGACAGCGCGAATCGGTCTAGGCCTTGTCGCCAAGAGGAGCAAACACAATGCGTCAAACAGCCACGGCGAGCCCCCCCGGCGCCGTCCCCTCCCCCCAGCCGACAGCCAGCGTGGAAGGCACCGTCTTCAGCGTGATCCTGGCGATCAGCTTCTGCCATCTGCTCAACGACATGATGCAGTCGCTGCTGCCCGCGATCTATCCCGGGCTGAAAAGCGAGCTGAACCTCAGCTTCGGGCAGATCGGCATGATCACGCTGGTCTATCAGATCACCGCCTCGATCCTGCAGCCGCTGGTGGGCCTCTATGCCGACAAGCGCCCCACGCCCATGGCCCTGCCGGGCGGCACGCTGTTCTCGCTGGCGGGTCTGGCGGTGCTGTCGGTGGCGCATGTCTATCCGCTGGTGCTGCTGGGCGCGGCGCTGCTGGGCGTGGGGTCGTCGGTGTTCCATCCCGAAAGCTCACGCGTGGCGCGTATGGCCTCGGGCGGGCGGCATGGGCTGGCGCAGTCGATGTTCCAGGTCGGCGGCAACGCCGGGCAGGCATTGGGTCCGCTGGCTGCTGCGCTGGTGGTGGTGCGCTGGGGCCAGTCAAGCTTGGCGTTCTTCGCGCTGCTGGCGCTGCTCTCGGGCGCGATCCTGTGGAATGTCGCGACATGGTATCGTCATCACGGGCTGGCGCGGCTGAAGATCGGCAGAGGCGCGGGCCATGTGGAGCTGCCGCGCGGTGACGCGGCACGCGGCATCTCGATCCTGCTGGCGCTGATTTTCTCGAAATATGTCTATCTCGCCAGCCTGACGAGCTATTTCACCTTCTATCTGATCCACCGCTTCGGCGTTTCGGTGCAGAATGCCCAGTTCCACCTCTTCGCCTTTCTGGCGGCGGTGGCCGTTGGCACGGTGGTCGGCGGCCCGCTGGGTGACCGCTTCGGGCGCAAATATGTGATCTGGTGCTCGATCCTTGGCGCCCTGCCCTTCACCCTGCTGCTGCCCTATGCCAGCCTGTTCTGGACGGGCCCGCTGACGGTGATCATCGGCCTGATCCTCGCCTCGGCCTTCCCCGCCATTGTGGTCTTCGCTCAGGAGCTGGTGCCGGGCAAGGTGGGGATGATCTCCGGCCTGTTCTTCGGCTTTTCCTTCGGCATGGGCGGGCTTGGCGCCGCCGTGCTGGGCTGGATCGCCGACCGGGAGGGCATCGAGGCGGTCTATCAGATCTGCGCCTTCCTGCCCGCCATCGGCCTGCTTACCGCATTCCTCCCCACTATGGAGAAGAAGCGGTAAGGTTTAATCGAGCAGAGCGTTCAAAGCGGGCAGGAAATGCTCGCGATGCTCTGCCGGGATGCGCGCCATCAGATCGCCTTCGAAACGGGCGGTGGTGGCGCGCACCTCCTCCAGCTTCGCCTCGCCCTCCGGCGTGAGCACAATGGCCTGCGACTTGCGGTCGATCGGCTCGCGCATGATCAGCCCGGCCCCCTCCAGCCGGTTGAGCAGCGGCACCATATTGGCCCGCTGAATATCCAGCAGCCGCCCGATATCGCTGGAGGTCATGTCCGCGCGGCCGCCCACCAGCAGCAGCACCGAAGCGTCCGAAATCTTCAGATCAAGCGCCACCAGACGCCCCGCCAGTTCCGCCATCATCGCATTGGCCGCGCGGCGCAGGGTAAAGCCCGGCAGGGCGCTCATCGGGTGATCGGCGTCTGCGTTCACCGCGGTCTCATTCACATCATCCCCCAACGTCATACTCCATCACGCGCTCTGTAGCGACAGCATCCCTAACGCTATCGAAAATAGCAACTACAGGATTTGCGGGAGAATGCCACGTCTCGGAAGACGGATGAAGGGCGGGAAGAAGGAAAAGGACATGCGAGGGTGTTACACCCTCGCGCTCCCATTTTTGTCTGCGTTGCGCATCGGATTCGGCGGTGGGGCAACATCGCAGCGCCGCAGGCTTGACAATGCGGACGCAGTCCATGGGCATGATGCGATTGCCTGCGGCGCTTCAAGTTACGCAGGTGGAGAGGCTGGGCGCATCAATTCGGTGCCGCTGCCCTTCCGTCAGAAGACGTTATGGGAGTGCAAGGGCCCGGAGCATGTCTCTTGAGACATGCGACCAGCAAGGCCCCCCTCGCATCTTCCTTCTTCACGCCTGCATCGCTGAAACCTCTTCCCCTTCCAGCAACAACGTCGCCGCCGCCGTGTTCGAAATCGGCAGATGGTAGTTGCGGTGGATTTCGCGTGCCCGGGGGCCCAGCGCGCCGCGTGCCGCGATCCAGTTCAAGATTTCCACCCCTTGCGTGCCGGCCTTGCGGACGATCTCATGGATGGAATCGTGAGTCAGCGCATCGGGATCGCTGGCGAGGTGGTCGAGACAGAAGCGGTCATAGCTGGGGTTCATGAAGCCGGAGCGCTCGCCGTCGAGCTGGTGCGACAAGCCGCCGGTGCCAATGATGACGATACGTTCCGCGCCTTGCCAGCTTTGCAGGGCGCGATGCACGCTGCGGCCAAGGGCCAGACAGCGCTTCGCCGAGGGCAAGGGATGCTGCACCGTGTTGAGCGCGAAGGGCACCAGTTTCACCGGCCATGCCTCGGCGCCGGGCCATGCCAGTTCGAAGGGGATCGAGAGGGCGTGGTCAACCTTCATCGACTGGCAGGTGGTGATGTCGAACTCATCGGCGATCAGTTGCTCGATGATATACCATGAGAGGGCGGGGTGGCCGGTGAAGCTCTTGTAGAGCGGCAGGCCCCAGCCTTCGTCATCATTGTGGTATTCCGCCGCCGCGCCCACGGCGAAGGTCGGCATGGCATCGAGGAAGAAGTTGAGGCCGTGGTCATTGTTGAACACCACCGCGACATCGGGTTTGACCTGCGCCAGCCATGCGTGGACCTTGGTGTAGCCATCAAAGAAGGGCTTCCAATAGGGCGTCTGCTGCTCGCCGCGATGGATGGCCTTGCCGATGGCGGGCACATGGCTGGTGAAATAGGCGCCGACGATCTTGGCCATGGCTCAGGCCTCCGCTTGCTTGGGAAGGGCCTGATCGAGCAGGAACTGGCGGAATTGCTCGACGCTCATGCCGGTCTGCATGGCGCCGACATCCTGCACGGTCAGGCCAAAGATGCCCGCCAGCTTGGCGAGGTAATAGATGTTGCCGCCCGCCGCGATCATGCCCGGCACGTCGCGCCGGGCCACGGCTTCGCGCTGCTGCGGGGTCAGGTGGAATTTGGCGCAATAGGCTTCTTCATCGGCGCGGAAGGCGTCGCGGTTGGCCGCCTCGTTGAAGGAAAAGCACATGGCGTTGAGCGCCAGCCCGCGTGAGGCTGCCGCGCCATCGAACAGGGTGGTGCCGGGAATGGTTGTGTCTTGCATGCGATCGAACTCCTCTCTGATCGCAGCGATGAACCATCTGGTACACACCGTCTTTGATCGCTATCAAGGAAGCGCATAAGCGCGGGGCCGGCAGAGTCCCGCCACCTCATGGAGAGCCCCGCATGCATGTCGAGCGTATCGGCCACGTTAACATCCGCACCCCTCTGGTGGAGGAGACACTGGTCTTCTACGAAACCTATCTGGGCTTGCGCCGGGGGGATGCCGTCTCGGCGGTGTGGCGCGCGGACAATGTGTGGCTTTACGATGCTCAGGGCTTTCCGCTGATCCATGTCAACGGCCCGCTGCCGGATGAGATCGCGGCGCCTGAGGGGCTGACCAGCCGGTTGGACCATGTGGCCTTCGATTGTTCGGGGCTGAAGGCCTGCCGCGAAAGGCTGACGGCAGGCGGCATCGCCTTTCGCGAACAGCCCCTGCCCGCGCGGCAGATGCATCAGCTCAACCTGCTCGACCCCAATGGCATCAAGGTGGAACTGACCTTCCGCGACGATGAAGTGGACGCCTGACACGCGAAAAGGCTGCATGGCCGGGAGCCCATGCAGCCTTCCTGCTGACGGGATTTGGTGTCAGTCCCGCACCAGCCGCTCGACCTTGTTGACGACAAAGGCATAGGACAGTGCGCCAAGCGCCGCCATCGCCCCGATATAGGCCAGCCCCGACACGAAAGAGCCGGTGCGCCCCACCGTCAGCCCGATCACGATGGGCGTGACGATCCCGGCCAGATTGGTGCAGAGGTTGAACAGCCCCCCGGTCAGCCCCACCAGCGACTGCGGGGCGATCTCGGAAATCAGCGTCCAGCCCAGATTGGACATGCCCTGCCCGAAAAAGGCGACCGACATCACCGCGATCACCGCCATATCGCTGGGCAACCATATGGCCAGCACGATCATCATCGACATCATCAGACCGGCGATAATGGGCGTCTTGCGCGCCACCGCCAGCGAGACGCCGCCGCGCACCAGCCGGTCCGAAAGCTGCCCGCCCGACAGCACGCCGAGCGAGGCCGCCATAAAGGGCACCATCGCGAAGACGCCGCTTTTCAGCCAGTCCATATGCCGCTCGGTGGTGAGATAGCTGGGGAACCACGTCAGGAAGAACACCAGCGTTGAGTTGGTGGCGAACTGACCGATGGCCGCCCCCAGAATGGAACGCTGGCTGAGCAGCCAGCCCACATCGTCCCAGCGGAAGGGGCGCGGAACTGGGGCTTGGGTGATACCGCCATCCTCGCGGATCAGCGCCAGTTCGGCATCGTTGATGCCTGTGTGATCGGCGGGATCACGGTACAGGCGATGCCACACAAAGCCATAGGCGATGCCCACACTGCCCACGATCCAGAACAGGGATCGCCAGCCCCAGTGCCCCGCCATCCAGAACAGCACGGGGCTGAGAAAGGCGATGCCGAAATACATGCCGACCGAATAGATGCTGTTGGCCCGCGCCCGCTCGCCGCGCGGGAACCATGCGACCAGCACCCGGCTGTTGGCGGGAAAGCAGGGCGCCTCGGCCACGCCCAGCCCCAGCCGCACGCCGATCAGCGCCCAGAGCGAGCGCACCAGCCCCTGACTCACCGTGCAGGCCGACCACACCACCAGCGAGAGCGCATAGGTCAGCCGCGTGCCAAAGCGGTCGAGGAAGACGCCGCCGGGCAATTGCGCCAGCGCATAGCTCCATGAAAAGGCCGAGAAGACCAGCCCCATTTCCGCCGGACTCAGGCCCAGTTCGCGGCTCATGGAGGGGGCCGCGACACCCATCAATGTACGGTCCAGATAGTTGAGCGCCGTGGCAAAGGCCACCAGCGCCAGCATGACATGCCGCTTGTGCGTGGGCCGGGAGGATGGGGCCAGCATGGTCATTGCGCCTCCCGCTTTTCCAGCGTGTAGGCCACGTCATAGGGCTGGAACAGGCCATCGGGGAAACCGGCCTGAGCCAGATGATCCAGCACAGCGGGCCCAGCCTCCCCGGCTTCGGCCAGCCCCATGGTTTCCACCACCACCACCAGATCGAAGGGTTGTTCGCTCATGGGCGGACGAAGCTGGGTTTCGGAGGTTTCGCCGCTGGTGAAATCCGGGCGCGCGGCGGCCAGATGGACGGCGGTGACCTGATCCAGAGCCTCAATGGCTATCAGCGCCGGGGCCAGCGCGGCCTGCGCCTCAGCCTCATTCATTCCCTGGGGCAAGGTCAGCCGCACCGTCGCCACCGCGCCGCCCACGCCGCGCCCGCTGGTGTGCAGCACCTCGCAGGACATGCGCAGGAAGTTGCGGAAATGCGGGGCGATCCACTGAGTCCATTCGGTGGGATGGTTCAGGCTTTGCGTATAATCGGGGCCGGTAAAGCCCTGCAGATTCTGCCCCTCATAGAGGGTGAAATAGATCTGCCGCTCCAACCCCCGGTTCACCCCCCGGCGCGAGCGCAGGAAATTCTGATGATCCAGCCTTTCGGGCATATGCTGGCGCGTATGCCATTGATGATACTGGGCATCCCCCTGCGGCGTGATGTCATGCCACATGATGATGAATGCCTGCCCCTTCAACGCCATCGATGCGCTCCCTTCCCTTGGCCCTTCCCTTTGGCCTTCCACCTCAGGGGTAACATCACGGCCGGGCCGGAGCGCTGTTTCAGCGTGAACAATTCCCTTGTCTGCCAGAATGCAAAAGGCCCTTAATGCGCCCGGTCATGCCCCCGCCACTGGCCCGGCGTCTGGCCGAACTGCGCCTTGAAACGGCGCGAGAAATGGCTGGGATCGCAAAAGCCCGAACGCCAGCCGATCTCCGAAATCGAGAGACCCGCAAAGCGCGGATCGCTCAGCAGATCACGCGCGTGATGCAGCCTGACGGAGAACAGCTCCTGCACATAGGTCGTGCCCTCCTGCGCCAGAATCTTGTGCAGATAGCGCGGAGAAATCGCCACCGTGGCGGCGATCATCGCGGCATCGAGATCATGCTCGAAAAAGCGCTCCTGAATGGCGGTCTGGATGCGGCGGAACAGCTGGCGTGTATGGTTGGAAAGGCGGCTCTCGCTCGCCCCCAGAGTCAGCGCCAGAGCGCCGCCGATCTGCTGGGTGCAGAGCTTGCGCCATGTCGTATCGTCACGCTCGTCGCGCATCGCCTCGCCCAAAGTGGCGACCAGCGCGCCATGCCACGGATCGCCCGCGCGCACCGGGCGGGCCACGGCGGCCTCTGGCGTGGGGAGCCAGCATTTGATCCATTCGATGGGCAGGCGCGCCACCATATGCAGGCTGCCCTGCCGCGCAGTGACGCTGTAGGGCTGGCGGTTGTCGAGCAGCACCATATCGCCCTGCGCCAGATCGATCAGCCGCCCGTAATGCTCCACCTGCCACGCCCCGCCGCGCACCCAGTTGAGGTTGAGATGCGGCTGGCGTTCACGAGAAGCCGCGCGGGAAGAGCGCGTGACGCTATGCGCGCTACCGATGGAAATATCGCTCAGCTGCAACGGGCCCAGATCATGCTGGCGCATACGCGCCTCGATCTTTTCATCGGCGCTGGCGAAATCGAGTTCGAAGATAGCCTCGCAAATGGCATCCCGCCAGTAACCCAGCCGGTTGGCACCATCCTGCGACGTCGTTGACCACGAGCGCATCGCATCCCCCATTGTATAAGACCGGCTCTTGTGGCCGATCCTTGTGACGGCACGATAGAACCGCCCGGGGGGCAATTCAAGACATTATACCATTTCGTACATTACGGCGTGCCGGGAGCAGCTTCATCAACATCGCGCATCTCATGGCCGATCACCATGCGCGCATGCAGGTTCGCCGCGACCTGTTCGATGCGGTCCATCGAGGCCAGCGTCTCGGCCCGGCTGGTGTTGATTTTGGGCACGCCATGGACCTCGCGCTGTTCACGGAAATGCCAGAGGTCGCCGGTCAGGATCACCGGGCCACTCGCAAGCCTCACCAGCAAGGAATGATGGCCCGGCGTATGGCCCGGCGTGGCCAGCATGATCACCTTGCCATCGCCGAACACGTCGCGATCGCCGGTCACTTCATCCACCTTGCCGCCGCCCTGGGTCCAAGGCGCGAACTCCGCGCGATCGAGATTGAAGGCCGCGCCTGTACCTCGCACCACCGCCATATCCTCCGCCCCGATCATCAGCGTGGCCCATGGGAAGCTGGCCGCCTGCCCGCTATGGTCGGAATGGTCATGGCTCAGCCCGACCAGCGTGATCGTGTGCGGATCGATACCGCGATCCTTGAGTTGATCGATCAGCGAGCGCCTCAACTGCGCCTTGCCTCCGCCCACGCTGAGTTTGCCCGCGCCCAGCCGCGAGAGCGGCAGGCCGGTGTCCCACAGGAACCAGCGCGCGCCCTCCCGGATAAGATAGCAACTGACCGCCACCATGCGCGACTGGCCGGAAAAGCGGAAACTGTCGGACAGGAAATCCAGATCGGGCACAAAGACCGTGCCGCAATCGAGCCTTTCCAGCGTGACCGTTGCAGGCTCTGCCGCCGGGGCGGATCCTGCCAGCCCCATCAACAGCGCAGCCGCCAGCCCCCGTCCGACACTCACGCTATTTGTTGCTCACCAGAAAGGCGATCACATCGGCGCGCTGGGCGGCATCGGGCACGGCAATCACCATTTTCGTGCCGGGCACCAGTTTGCCGGGGGCCTGAAGGAAGGCATCCAGTCTGGCGGGCGTCCAGGTGATGTTGGCGCCCTTCAAAGCCGCGGAATATTGCGCATAATCGCTCGAACCCGCCTTGCGACCCACCACGCCGCTCAGATTGGGCGCCATCGGTGTGGGCTTCTGCCCCTTGGCCAGCACATGGCACATCTGGCAGCGCGCCTTGACCAGCGCCGCCCCGGCCTTCGCATCCCCCGCCGCCTGAGCGCCGGACGCCATCGCCCCCAATGCCAGAACCGGCACAACAAACTTCAGCATGCAAAATCCTCTTCAGCGGCAGAAGGGCTCGGCGCCCATCACCGATTTGATGCCGCCCACGATCAGCGACTGGAACTGGCTCGCGCCCGGCTCGCCATCCTTTTCGAAGGCCTTGGCGTCATGGCCCAAGGTGGTGGCAAAGACCTTGCCGCCATCGTAATACTGGCACCACGCCACCGGGTGGAAGCTGCCATGCCCCGGGCTGCGCCCCACCACCGAAGGATAACGCGACAGAGGCGGCAGATTGGCCGGGCGCGGGCCATTGGGCGCGCCGATGGGCAGCGGCTCGGCCCTCACATCCCCGGCGCCCCATGACTTTTCATCGACCGTCGCCAGAAAGCGGACCTTCGTGGGGAACGGCACCAGATTGTACCATTCGTCATGGAAGCGCCAGCGCGCAGGCAGGCCCTTGGTGGCGGCATTCTTGCCATCCACCACCACGACATCGGCAGGGCGCGCCGGGCCATGATCGTAGAAATTGGCGTTGCCCAGTAAGCCCTCATACCACGGCCAGTTGTAGAGCGTGCCGAACGCGTTGTGGATCGCCACAAAGCCACCGCCCGCGCGTATATACTGGCGCAGCGCAGTTTTGCCGGTGTCGTCCAGCGCCTCACGCGAGGTGGAGATGAAGATCACCGCATTGTAGCCGCTGAGATTGGCCATCTGCGACGGGTCTTCGGTGTAATCGATGGCCCAGCCGTTCTCCCCGGCGATGCGCAGCATTTCGCGCTGCACCACATTGTTCTCGGCCAGCGCCGGGTTCAGCCCCGGCGCCAGAGGCGTGCCCAGATTGGCATGACGCGGCCCGGCGGTATGGGTGTAGAGCAGCACGCGATACTGCTTGACCGGCGCGCGCGCCCAATCGTGATAGCACACCGGATCGACGCCCCGGCACACGCCGTAATCGTAGTCGCCCAGATGATCGTTGATCGGCCCGCCCGGATTGCCCGTCTGGGCCGAAGCGGCGGTGGCACAAGCCCCAAGCAGCAGGGCGCTGATGAGTGTCTTCATAAGGCTTCCCCTCACTTCAGGCTGTAGACGATCAGGCTATCGCTGGTGACCGGCGTGCCCAGAAAGCTGCCGCCCGTGGCGACAATCGCGACATATTGCTTGCCCTTCACACTGTAGCTGACAGGCGCGGCATGGGCGGCGGCGGGGAGCTTTTCGCTCCACAATTCCTTGCCGGTTCTGGTGTCGAAGGCGCGGAAACGGGCATCGTCGGTGCCGCCGATAAAGGTAACACCGCCTGCCGTGCTGGTCGGTCCGCCGGCCGAGGGGCGGCCGGTCAACTGCTTGTCGGCGGGCAGACTGTCGGTCACGCCAAGGCGGCTGCGCCACGCCACCTTACCGGTGTTGACGTCCACCGCCACCAGATCGCCCCATGATCCGCTCTGGCAAAGCATGCGGTTCGATGGGTCCCAGAAGCGCCCGTTCAGCTCGCCCTGATTGGCGTAACCGCCGCTGCCGTTGGGAACGATCTCCTGAATCTGCCCCAGCGGCGAGATGTTGATGAGATACAGCCCGCGCACAGGGTCGAAACTACCGCCAAACAGCGCGCCGATCGTGCCGGGCATATAGACCATCGGGCGGTTGAAGGTCGGCGGGTTGTAGGGGCCGCCCAGCGCCATCTTATTGTCATCCACCAGCTTGCGGCAGAAGGCTTCATGTTCCGGCGTGATCTTCGAAAGGCCATCCGATGTCAGCGACATTTGCGCCAGCGGCCCCGGGGCCACCGGGAAAGGCTGGGTGGGAGAGGTCACCTCACCCGGCACATCGCTCTTGGGCACGGGCCTTTCCTCGACGCCGTAAATCGGCTTGCCCGTCACGCGGTCGAGAATGAACAGCATCTGGTTTTTCGAAAGGATGCCCACCGCCGGGATCAGTTTGCCACCCTTCCTCACATCGAAGAGCGTGGGCGGAGTTTCGGCATCATTGTCCCAGATGTCGTGATGCACGATCTGGAAATGCCAGAGGTAACGCCCCGTCGCCGCCTCCACCGCAACGACCGAGGTGCTGTAGAGATTGTTGCCGGGCCTATCGACGCCCACCCGGTCGTCGGCAGGCGCGCCAAAGGGCAGATAGACGATGCCGCGCCTGGCATCGACGCTCATCATGCCCCAGACGTTCACGCCAGAGCGGTTGTTGCCGCTGTCGCCCGCCCATGTGCCGGTGTTGGGCTCGCCCTGATGCGGCACGGAGTGGAAAGTCCAGACCAGCTTTCCGGTCCTCACATCCCAGGCGCGCACATCGCCCACCGCGCCGCCGATGGCCTCACCCACCGCCGCGCCGGTGATGACCAGATTCCCCCAGACCTGCGGCGGCGAGGTCATGGAATAGGGCTTTGTCATCCCCGTAACCATCACCTCGGGCGTCTTGAGGTTGATCGAGCCATTCTCACCAAAGCCCGCGCTGGGCTGGCCATCGGCAAGGTTGAAGGAATAGAGCCGCCCATCGGTGGCACCGAACAACAGCGCGGCGCCCTTGCCGTTTTCACCGGGCCAGTAATCCATGCCGCGCCTCGCAGGCTGCGCGCCCTTGGGCAGATCATGGGCCCAGATTTTCTCGCCGGTGGCAGCGTTCAGCGCCACAAGCTGGTTGTAGGGCGTGGCGACATACATCACCCCATCGATTACCAGCGGCGCGGTTTCCGAAGCGCTGAAGCGTCCATTGCCAAAGAAATTGGGGAAGCGGCGGGGGGCGCCCGCTGGCGCTCCGGCGGGAGGGCCGGCCTGCTCGGCGGCGGCCTGCGCTTTGTCAGCGGCACTGGGTCCGGCGACGGGCGCGGCGGCATTGGGCTTCATATGGAAGACCCACGCCTGCTGCAGATGCGCGACATTGGCGGGGGTGATTTCGCTGGCGGTGGAGAAGCGCGTCGCCGCACCGTCGCCATTGGGGCGCTGCCAGTCCGCATCCGGAGCGGCCATCCCGGCGGTTGCTACCGCCATCAGCATCGCGCTGACACCGCTTCGCAAGATCAGTTTCATCCTCTCGCCCTTCGTTTTGTTTTGAAAATCAGCCCTCTGCGGGCAGGCGATGCACATCGCCGATGATAAACAGGTAAGATGCCACCCCCAGCAGGGCCACGGTGCCAATATAGGCCAGTGCCCCGTGAAAAGACCCGCTGGCCTGCACCACAAAGCCGATCACCATCGGCGTGACGATCCCGGCGATGTTGGTGCAAAGGTTGAACAGCCCGCTGGTGAGACCGATCTCGCCCTCGGGCGCGACGTCGGAAATCAGCGTCCAGCCCAGATTGCAGATGCCCTGCCCGAAGGCCGCCACGGACATCACCGCGATCAGCACATTGTTGTCGCGGATAAAACCCAGCGACAGAATGGTAGAGATCAGCAGCAGCCCCGCCACCACCGGCCCCTTGCGCCCGATGCTGGCCGATCCGGTGCGGCGCACCAGCCAGTCTGACACCAACCCGCCCGACAGCACCCCCGCCGAGGCCGCCACATAGGGCAGCGCCACGTAAAAGCCCGATTTGATGAAGTCGAGATGCCGCTCGGTGGAGAGATAGGTCGGGAACCAGGTGATGAGGAAGACCAGCGCCGAATTGCTGCAGAACTGCCCCAGCGAAGCGCCCAGAATTTGCCGCTTGCCCAGCAGGCGCAGCATCCGGCCCCATGAGAAAGGCGGCGCGGGCTTGGCATTCAGGCCGCCGCCCGCCGCGATATGCGCGAGTTCAGCCTGATTGACCCGGGTGCTATTCAAAGGATCGCGATAAACGCCATACCACGCCAGCCCAAAGGCAATCCCGATGCCGCCCACCAGCAAAAACAGGCTGCGCCAGCCCCAGTTGCCCACGATCCAGAACAGCAGCGGGCTGAGAAACGCCAGCCCGAAATACTGCCCGATGGAATAGACGCCCGTCGCCCGTGCCCGCTCGCCCTGCGGGAACCATGAGGCCAGAATGCGGCTGTTGCAGGGATAGCAGGGCGCCTCGGCCAGACCGAGGCCGAAGCGCAGCCCGATCAGCGTGCCGATGCTGCCCGCAAAGCCATGCAGCAGCGTAAACGCCGACCACAGGGTGAGCGAGCAGGCATAGGTGATCCGCGTGCCCAGCCTGTCGAGCAGCAATCCGCCCGGGATCTGCGCCGCCGCATAGGTCCATGAAAAGGCGGAAAAGATGATGCCCAGCATGGCGGGGGAGAGATGCAGCTCGCCGCTCATCGGCTTGGCCGCCACGCTCATCACGCTGCGGTCGAGGTAGTTGAGCACCGTGGCCGCCGTCACCAGCGCCAGCACCGCCAGACGCGCCCGCGTCGGCCTCTGCCGCAAGGCCTGATCCGACACGGGCATCGGGCCGTTCACCGCCCTGCCCGTGCGCGCATGATATGGCGCACGCCCAGCCCATAGACATCGATGCCAAGCCCGCTGATCATCCCCGTCACGCCCTGCGTGAGGATCGATTTGGAGCGCCACTCGGCCTCGCGGTTGTGGATGTTGGTGATGTGCACCTCCACGATCGGGCAGTCGCACATTTTCAGCGCATCCAGCACCGGATAGCCCGCATAGCAAAAGGCGGCCGGATTGATGACGATGCCCGCCGCGCCCACGCGCGCGTCATGGATGAAATGCACCATCTCATGTTCGGCATCGGTCTGGCGGAAGAGGATTTCGAACCCGGCGGCCTCGGCGATGGCGCGGCATTCCTGCTCGACATCGGCCAGCGTAGCGGTGCCATAAAGTTCGGGCTGACGAACGCCGAGCAGCCCGAGGTTGGGGCCGTTCAGAACGTGGATTACCTTGGTCATTCTGCTTGTGTCCGATCAAATCTGTTATCAGGCCCCTTGATGCGCCGCGAGCCAGGCGATGATCCTGTCGCGATCCTCCTCGGAGGTAATTTGCGCACCAAGGCCGATCATCTTGTCGACGGTGGTCGCCCAGTCGGCGGCGCTTTTATGCTTGGCCCTCACCTGAGCGATGGGGTGGCAGGTGCTGCAGGTGGTTTCGACAAACTGGCCATCGGCATCGCCCGCAGCTGACGCCTGAGGCGAAGCGGCCGGAGCAGGCACCGATGGCTGGGCATGCAGCAGCGCCGAGGAACTCGCCGCCACCATGGCCAGACATGCCGCCCATCTGAGAAATTTCGCGCCCATATCATCCTCTTTCGCGCCGCCATCCGGCTGCGCGGCATCCGGCTTCATGCCTGTTTTGCCGCGATTCCCTGTATCCTGCCTCACCGCATCTTGTCCGGCAAGATGGATTTTCAGAAATCTCGTGATCGCCCTGATCCGCCAGAATACCGTGGCAAACCGGCCACATTTTGAGATTCATCCGCAACAGAGTGGCAATGATGTTGACATTATCCGCTCGAATCGCAATTCTGGTCAGACAAGAACAAATACATATGGAGAGGACAATGCCGGCACGCCGTGCGTTTTGGCTCGCGTCTGCAAGCGCAGCGATTTTCATCACCCCTGCCATCGCCATGGCTCAATCCGCCCCGGCGGATCAGGCAGCGACGGGCGCCCCCACCACACAGGGCGACAAGGACATCATCGTCACCGGTTCCAGCCTGAAGGGCGTGGCCCCGGTCGGCTCGGCGCTGACCACGCTGGGCCATGCCCAGATCGAGAACACCGCCGCGCAATCGGTGCAGCAAATTCTGAAATCCGTGCCCGCCGTCACCGGCCTGCAGGCGCCCAGTCAGGGCAGCTCGGGCTCGGCGGACGGCTCGGGCACCAATGCACCCACGATCCACGGGCTGGGTGCTTCGGCCTCCAACTCCACGCTGGTGTTGATGAACGGTCATCGCCTGCCGACCTCGGGCGTGAACCATGCGCTGGCCGATCCCAACATCATCCCCACCATCGCGCTGGAGCGCGTCGAGGTGCTGGCTGACGGCGCCTCCTCGGTCTATGGTTCGGATGCGGTCGCGGGCGTGATCAACTTCATCACCCGCAAGAATTTCAACGGTTTCGAGGTCGATGCCCAGCATGGCTTCGGCAGCTCCTATCACACCAACAGCGCCGCCGCGATGTGGGGCAAGACGTGGGATACGGGTTCAATTCTGGCGGCCTACAGCTTTTCGCAAAGGTCCAATCTGGCCGCATCGGCGCGGCCCTATTCCAGCAGCCTGAACCTCACGCCCTATGGCGGCACCAACCAGTCCACCAACAAATGCGGCACGCTGACCCCCAGCGCCACGGGCATCACCGGCACCAATTGCTCGCCCACCGCATGGGATCTGCTGCCCAGCGAGGTGCGCCACACCGCCTATCTGCAATTCCGTCAGGATGTGGGCGACAAGCTGCATATCACCGCCGATTTCGACTATGCCTATCGCAAGGATGTGCAGAACATCTCACGCGGCAGCGCCACGGCGACGATCTATGGCCTGGGCTCCACCCCGCCTGCCGGCTCCTCGATCAACCCCTTCTTCACCGGCAGCGGCGCCACATCGGCGGTGGTGAATTTCGACGGCAATGCCCTCTTCGGCAAAGGCGCCACCAGCACCGGCACGGCGGAGGACTTCTACGCCCATCTCGACGCGACCTATGATCTGACCCCTGTGTGGTCGATCAATGTCGGCGGGCTGATCGGGCGGGACCGCTCTCAGCTGATCTCGGCAGGCACGATCAATTCGGGCACGTTCAATCTGGCGGTCAATGGCTACACCTCAGCCTCGATCAACGGCAACAACCAGTCGGTCTCGCAGCTGCTGACCACGGCCAATGCCTTCGATCCCTTCAACGGGCGCACCTCCGCCGCCACGCTGGCCGCACTGACTGACAGCACCACCTTCTACAACACCGTGCAGACCGTGCGGAACGCCTATGCCAAGATCAGCGGCGACCTCTTCAACCTGCCGGGCGGCGCGGTGAAGCTGGCCGTGGGCGGCGAGCTGCTGGGCTATGGCATCGACCAGTCGCACACCGCGCTCAACGGCCTTGGCGGGGCCAGCACCTCCTCGGTCTACATCCCGCTGAAATATGGGCGCAATGTGCAGTCGGCCTATGGCGAGCTGTATCTGCCGCTGGTGAAGGACAGCTTCGTCAAGTCGCTGGCCGTCAATGTCTCGGGCCGCTTCGATCATTACAGCGATTTCGGCACCACCACCAACCCCAAGGTCGGCGCCAATTTCGAGCCGGTGCGCGGCATCAAGTTCCGCGCCAACTGGTCGCGCTCCTTCGTGGCGCCTTCGCTGATGAGCATCGGCGCCAATTCCTCGGGCCAGACGGGCGAGTCGGTGTTCTCCTATCAGGCCGGCACCGGCGTGGCGGGTGGCCTCAGCAATGTGCCGCTCTCGCTCTATCCCAGTGCCTCGGCCATTCCCGGCGCTGTGTGCAATGCCACCACCTGCAATCTCAACAATGTCTTCGGCGCGGAAATTCAGGGCGGCAACGCCAAGCTGAAGCCCCAGACCGGCACCGACTGGAGCGTCGGTTTCGACTTCACACCCGTGCAGGTGCCCGGCCTGCGCATCAGCATGACCTATTGGAGCGACGCGCTGCGCAACGGCATCACCTCGCCCACCAGCGCCTATGCCTTTGGCGCGGCCAGCCTCTCCAATCTGCTGACGCTCTATCCGGGCGGCGCCACTTCGGCACAGATCGCGGCGGCACAGGGCGCCTTGCCCCAGTCAGGCGCCACGCCCAGCGCGGTCTATTACATCTACAACTACACCCAGAACAACGTGCTGAACCTCAATGTGGCAGGCATCGATTTCGAGGCGATGTACCACTTCAACACCGGCATCGGTAACTTCACCCTCGATGGCTCCTTCACCCGCAAGACCAAGTTCGAGCAGTGGTTCGGCACCGACGGCACGCATTTCAGCGTGCTGGGCACGGCAGGCTTCAACACCACCTTCCCCTCGCTCAAGACCGAAGGCCGGGCCAACATCGGCTATGACAAGGGCGCCTTCAACGCCGTGCTGGGCGTCAATTACGAGGGCCCCTACATGTGGTGGGGATCGGGCGTGATGAACCCCATCGTGCGCAATGCTGCAGGCGTGCCCATCGGCGGCGGCGATCATGTATCCGCCTTCACCACCGTCGATCTGCATGTGTCCTACACGCTGAAGGACTTCGGGGCGCTGAAAAAGGCCAATGTCTATGTCGATGCCACCAACCTCTTCGACAAGAACCCGCCCTTCGTGAACCAGGCCGCCAACAATGGCGCCGTGGGCTACGATTCGAACAGCGCCAACCCGCTGGGACGCGTGGTGTCGATCGGTATCCGCTCGAACTTCTGAGTTTGGTTCGGTTCCTCCCTGCCCGCCTGCATCCTTGTGATGTGGGCGGGATTTTTTGTTCGGGAGTTCAGGATGGAAGATCGATGCGAGGGGGTTACCCCCTCGCGCTCCCATGACGTCTTCCGGCGCATGGGCAGTGGTGCCGCATCGTGGCGCCTTACCTCTTTGCCTGCGTCATGTGCGGGTCAGCGGACATATGCGAAGATCAGCATGATGATGCCGATGAAGGTCAGCAAAACCCCTCTCAGCCTCCATGCGGAGGTAGGATAAGTCTGGATGGAGCGGCCTTCCTCGAAATAGGCCTCGGACTCTCCTGCCGCGAGCTGCGCCTTTCGCAGAACCGCAGCCAGACGCTGCTTCCGGGAGAACGCCAGCATGGCCAAACCGGAAAGAGAGATCACTCCCCCTATCAACAATGCTTGAGACTCCATGCCACCCTCCACTGGTCCAAGCCGGGCATATCACAAACAACAAGCGCCGCAGGCTTTAAAACCACCAACACAACACCACCGTTTTATACCATCGGCGCTGCAAATTTACTCTATGGCCGAACCCGAAGCGCAACGTAGACATGAATGGGAGCGCGAGGGTGTAACACCCTCGCATGCCCTCTTTCCTTCTACCGTTCCCCCCCGTCGAACAGATCCTCGGTATCCTCCCGAGCATGCTCGATCAGGTTCAGAACGATCGACCGCGCCGCCTCGCTGCGCCGCGCCGCGATGGCACGGAACAAGGCATCATGATCCGGCTTGGGATCGCGGCGCACATGGCGGTCGCGCTTGAACTCGGCGATGTAGCTCACCGAGGCGCCGATCAGCGAGGCAAGCTGCGAGAGGATTTCATTGTCCGCCGCATCGAGCAGGATCTGGTGGAACAGCTCATCAGCCGCCTGCCCCTCGGGACTGTCATGCTGATGGCGCCCCATCACATCCAGAGCATCGGCCATCTGCTCCAGATGAGCCTGCGTTCGGCGCTGGGCCGCCAGAGCCGCAGCGGCAGGCTCGACAATCATGCGCACATCGAACAGGGCGGTGAGGAAGGTGTCCGTGGGCGCATTCTTCAGCACCCAGCCCAGCACATCGGGGTCCAGCAGGTTCCACTGGCGGCGGGGCAGCACGCGGGTGCCGGATTTGGGCCGGATCTCGACCAGATTCTTCGCCGCCAGCATGCGGATCGCCTCGCGATAGGCGGGGCGCGAGATCTTGAGCGACTGGATCGCGGTCAGCTCACTGGGCAGCATCTCGCCGGGAGCATAGCGGCCCTGCACAATGGCGATGCCCAGATCGCGCGCCACGGTGGTGTGCAGCAGATCCGCGTTCTGGGTCGCATCCAGCCTGCGGCGTTCCTGTCCGTCATATGCCTCATCCATGCCGGGCATGTTCACCACTTATCCGGCCTTGGCAAGCGACTTAGGACGGCGTGGGCGCCGCTCCTTCCGCCGGTTTCACCTCGCTGACGCGGGGCGGCAGCTTGGCGGGCTTGTCCTTGCGGGGGCGGTGGTAATGCAGGCCCTCGATCTCAAGGCGGCGGCGCAGCATGTAATCCTCGCGCATGGCGGCATAGGGATCGGCGGCCTTGCGGGCGCCCTCGATCCGGCCATTGTTCTTCAGGCGGCGGTCCATGGCGCCGAAGACCACCAGCGGCGCGCCATAGAGCGGATTGCGCGCCACCCGGCCGATCGAAAGCGGGATGACCAGCCGGTCCAGCGTGTTGCCCAGCAGATCGCGAATGGTGGTCGGCCCCACCAGCGGCAGGAAGAGATAGGGCCCCGACCTCACGCCATAGAAGGCCATGGTGTCAGCAAAGCCGTTGGGACGACGCGGCAGATGGAAGGGCTTGCGCTTGGCGATATCGAACAGGCCAGCCACCCCGATGGTGGAGTTGATGATCAGGCGCCCGACGGTCTCCACGCTCTTGCCCACGCGGTGCTGGAGCAGGAAGTTGATGGCGATATAGGGCTCGCGCAGATTGTGGACCATATTGTGGATGCCGTCACGCGCGGGCTCGGGAATGATGCGTTCGTAAGTGTTGGCCAGCGGCGAGACCACCGCGCGATCCACGGCCTGCACCGCATCGAAGGAGACCTTGTTCACCTTTTCCAGCGGATCGTAACGCACATGGCGGTGGCCTGAGACCAGAATATCCGTGGTTTCATCCTGCACATCCTGCTTCTGCACTTCGGGCAGGGTCGGCGGCGGAGGCGGCAGCATGTCGTAAAGATCGTCGTCATCGAACATGCCGGGGGACGACGCGGAGGGCGCGGGCGTGGCCGGCTGCGTTGCGGGCGTTGTCTGCGCGTCCGTTTCCCCGCTTTCCGTGCAGGTTGCGCCGCAAGACGGCATCTGGGCAGAGGCCGCAGGCGCGGCATTCGTCGGCGGCGTTACTTGCGCCACCTCCGGAGCCGTTCCTGCAGGCGTCAACAGTGCAAAACCCAACCATGCTGAAAAACCAGCAGCCACAGCCATACAGTCCCCCCCGGGCGCGACCATGCCCGGATCAAAAAGTCTAAAATGTATGGATGCCCCCACCCATTCAAACAGTTGTAACGATTTACATCGCCGCGCCTAGTGGCTTTGCGACAATTTGCGACGGACCGCATGAGCCGTCCCAATCGCGGACATATGCGCGGCGATCTCTTGCAACAGCATTCTACGCATAAATCCGGAGCAATATTTCGACAGATATCAGAGCCGAAGCAGACATGATTTTACCAAAATGAATAGAATCACGATTCATCGCATTACGATAAACGAATCAAAGCAGCGCAGATGATATGATGCAACTTGTCACCCCTCTCGAAAAACCCTAATATATGGTGTATCAGGAGAGACCGATTGCCCTTTGTTGCGCTGGATATGCTGGAATGGGTTCTTGCCCATCTCGACCAATCGGACATGCATATTGCCGCGGCCCATGTCGCCGCGGCCATCGACGTTGTGCGCGAAGAGGTCGAGAAGCTGGATGCCGCAAACAACGCGCAGGCTCAGGCCTGATCGCGGGCCAAAACGCTCAGGCGCAGCTTCAGTCATACCAAATCCATATCGGCTCTGATGGGGGGTGCCGCTGGTCCGACATATGCGTTAAGGTTGTGGTGAGGGGCCGCAGCGCGGTCTGAGCAGCATGATGCCGGAGGACCGCTCGCCATGAACCATACGGCCATGAACGACAGGATCAGTCTCGACAGCCTGACGGCCAAGCAATGCGAGTGCCTGGAACTCGTGCTGCATCATTTGACCTCGAAGCAGATCGCGCTGGAGCTGGGGATTTCCCCCCATACGGTCAACCAGCGGCTGGACAGCGCGCGCCAGCGTCTGGGCGCGGCAACCCGGCATGAGGCGGCCATCCTCTATGCGAAACTCAAGGGCATACCTGAATCGCTGGCATATCATGCGCTTGGGGACGGCGCGCGGGATATGCAGCCCACCACAGAGAGTGCAGACGAATCCGGCGATTTCAGCAATATGGCCCCGCCTGCCATACCCGAACGGCTCGTATATGAACCGCTCATGCTGGCGCAAGATCACAACAATCCGCTTACTGGCCCTGCCTCGCCAGAGGGGCCCTTGCTCAGTTTCGCCGATGCCGCCACGGCACCCGGTGAAACGCGGAAGGCTCCGCAACCGGCCTGGATGGGAACGGACCCGGCTCAACCGGACATTATTCCACGTCTGCTGCAAATCTTCGCACTGGCTGCGGCGATCATGGTGATGATCCTGGTCGCGGTGGCTGCCGGAGAAGGCATGACGAGGATTTTCCACGGTCGCTGATCCGCTCCCCTGTGTCTTCAGGGAGTAAGCATCATGACCATGACGATTTCCGCCGCCACCGCCCGCCTGGCCCGTCAGCTGCCTCAGGCCGAACAAGATATCGATCAGGCGCTGATGGCGCTGACCACGCTGCTCAATTCGATGGTTGCCGCGCGCAGCGCCGAAGGCGTAGCCCCCGGCACCGGCGAAATGGCGATCCAGCATGTCGGCAAGGCCATCGAAGGCCTGATCAGCGCCAGCGGCGAAGTGGCCAAGGCCCATGGCCGCCTGCGCAAGATCCATCAGGAAACCGGGCTGGCCGACATTGGCGACTGCCCCTCCGGTTCCGCCACGCTGACCGAGACCGCGCGGCTGGCGGTCTAAGCGCTTCGGCCTTATTCGAGGCGTGCATGGCCGCTCCCTCCATGCGATGGGACGGCCATGCGTACCGCCATTTTCCTGATTCTCTGGCTCCTGAGTTCCGGCGCCGCCGTCCTTGCGGGCGGGCGCGCGGAACGCATCGGGGCCTCGATCTTTCTCTGGATCACGGCGGGCACGGCGGTTCTGAAGCTGCCCTACACCGCCCATCATCTGGATTTGGATCTGGGAGGAAGCCTGATCGACGCTCTGGCCACGCCGGCGTGCTTCTATCTGGCCCTCACCACCAGACGAAGTTGGACTTTATGGTTTTGCGCAGCGCAGGTCGTCGCTCTTCTGGGCCATATGGTGCATTACCTGCTCACGGGGGAAGCCGGGCTGGCCTATGGCATCATGACAAGGGTCCCGTCCTATATCCAGAGTTTCGCTCTGCTGGCCGGGACGATCTCGTTCCGGCATCGTCAGCGCCGCCATCCGGCGAGCAGCCCGATGAACCGCAAGGGCAATTCCTCACCGCCCTGATCGCCAGCGCCGATGCCGGTGCCGATCAAGCCCAGCCACAGGCCGTCGCGGACCGCCTGCTGGGGCGTTATCAGTCGCTGGCGGGCATCTTCCGCGCCCTGATCGACAGTCTCGATGTACCCTCCTCCACCAAGGCCGATCTGGCTCGCAAGCTGATCGCTCTGGCCGGTGTCGAGCCTCCCCTGCCCCGCATCGACGGCAGGCTGTTCACCTATCTGGTGCAGACGCTGGGCAGCCGCGAGGACGAAGCGCTGCTGGCCCTGTTTCTGGGTCCGGACAGCACTTGCATCGATGTCCAAATTCTGGCTTACGGCGCCGCGCGTGAGGTTTCGCTGGGCACTCGGCGCCTGCTGCGCGCGGCGATCCGTTGCGGGGCCAGCTCCTTTATCCTCGCCCATAATCATCCGAGCGGACAGCCAGAACCGAGTACCATGGATTATCAATCGACCCGCTCCGCGCAGGACGCCGCCCGGGCCATCGGCATAGAGTTGGTGGACCATCTGATCGTGGGCGGCGAAGCGATCTACAGCATGCGCCACGCACGAAGAGTGGAAGGAACGCCGCATGACTGATGCCGCCGACCGCATCACTCAGAAGCAAATCGAAAAAGCGCGAGAGATGCTGGAAAAGGTCTGCGCCCTTTCCGAAGGGATCGGCGTGATCGACCAGTCCCTGCGGCCTCTCAAAATCCTGCTCGAAGCGCTGTCGGCCCGGCCGCCGTCACGCAAGGGGGCGGAGCTGAAACTCTTCTTTGCCGGTCGCGCGCAGCGCAGCGATATGGACAAGCGCTGGATCTCCATCCTGATCAGGGAAGGCCTTGTGGAGGAAGACGCTCAGGGCCGGTTGCGCCTTTCAGACGAGGGCGCGCGCCGGATCGTCACCATCCTGTAAGGCGGGGGACTCCGCGTCCTGATCCATGGTGTTCGGGGCGGATGGGCTGTGTTATGCGGCCCCTATGCTCAACGCCATGCTCAATCCCACGCTTACCATGCGCCAGATCGAGATTTTTCGCGCCGTCATGATCACCAAAACGGTGAGCGGCGCCGCCAAGCTGCTGAGCACCTCCCAGCCCGGCATCAGCCGCATGCTGGCCCATATGGAAGACCATCTCAGCTTCCGCCTGTTTGATCGCACCAAGGGCCGGCTGATGCCCACCCATGAAGCGCAGGTGCTGTTCGAGGAAATCCAGCGCCTCTACGATGGGCTGGCCGGGCTGGACCAAACGGTGCGTCGCCTTGCCAAGGGTGAGGATCGCATCTTTCGTGTCGGCGCCTCACCCTCGCTGGGGCACTCGATCCTGCCCGCCATGCTGGCGAAGCTGACCTCGGCCTTTCCGGGGCTGACATTGCAATTCGATATTCTCTCAGTCGATCAGGCGACGGGCTATCTGGCCACCCAGCGCGGCGACTATGCGCTGACGCTTTTTCCCATCGATCATCCCAATGTGCTCTCCAACCGCATTGCATCGGGGCGGCTGATCTGCGCCGTGCCCGCCGACCATCGGCTGGCCGGGCGCGAAAGGATCACCGTGGAGGAGATTGCCGGGGACCAAATCCTTTCCTTCCCGCCCGATACGCCGCATGGCAATGCGATTGCGGCGATGTTCGCCATGGCCGGCTGCACGCTGAAGGTGGCAAGCTATCTGCGCTTTGCCGAAACGGCGGTGGCCTTCGTGGCGCAGGGCATGGGCGTGGCGCTGGTCGACAGCTTCACCGCCATGCAGCCGCATGCCGAGACGGTGCGCTTTCTGGAATTCGAACAGCCCGCCAGCCTGCCGGTCTATCTCAACCGCAATCTGGAAGCCCCCCGCGCGATCATCGGCGAAAGCTTCGAGGAGATCGCCCGCAAGGTGCTGCTGAGCCTGCCCCGGCCCAAACTTTAATCGATAGGGTCTGCCGGGCGGAACCGCGCCTGCGCCGCCAGCCTGACGCCAGCATTGGGCGCGCCATAGCCATTGTAGCCCGCATCGCGCTGGAGGAATTCAAAGAAGAAGCGCCGGTCCACAGCGCGGCTGTACATCTGGTGGAAGCGATTGCCCGCCAGATCCTCATCATAGAGTAGGTGGGCCTGTTCCATCGCGGCCAGTTGCGCCTCGTCGAAGCCGAAGCGGGCGCCCAGATCCTCGTAATAGTTGGCGGGGATTTCCAGCAGGGCCGCGCCGCGCTCGCGAAGTGCCGCGCTGCTGGCGGCCAGATCGTCGCTGGCCAACGCCACATGCTGGAAGCCGCCCGCCATCCCCCGCGCCAGAAAGCGCGACGACAGCGTTTCGCGCGCATCCGAGGCGTTGATCGTCACCCGGAAGGCCCCATCGGCGGATTGCAGAGCCTGACTATGCACCAGACCCGAAGGGTCGATCACATCCTGCTCGCTCAGCGCCTCAAGACCGAAGAGGGCGCGCCAGTAGAGTTGCCATGACAGGAACTCGTCATGATGCACCACGCTGGCCAGATGATCGACGCGTTGCACGGCCTGCGCGGAAGAGCCCTCGCCCGCGCTGGGAAATTCGCGATGCCACAGCGCCTCGGCATCATCGTCGGCGATCAGGTAAAGCAGCGTACCGCCCACCCCGCGCAGAGCAGGCATGGCCAGACGGCCCGGGCGCCCCTCAGGCTTGTAATGGCGGATGCCCAGCGCGGTGGCGCGGTCCAGCACGGCCTGCACATTGGCCACCCGCAGGCCGATGGCGCAGATCGATGTGCCGAACACCGTGCGATAGGTCTTGGCGAAACCCTTGGGCTCGGCATTGACCACCAGATTGACGCCGCCCTGCTGCCAGCGCGTGACCTTCTTGTTGCGGTGCTTGCCCGCCTTGGCGAAACCGAGGCTGGCGAAGGTCTCCTTCAGCGTTTCGGCTTCCTCGCCCTCGGCGGTAAATTCGATAAATTCGGTGCCCAGCACAGGTTGCGGCGCGGGCATGCTGGTGGGCTGGTCCAACCGCGTCAGCGCCGCATCGCGCACATAATCAAGCGAGCGATAGCCATCGGCGGCCACCAGCGCGGGAGAGCTGGAACGGAAACGATCGTTGAAAATCTCCAGCGAGAGCGGGCCCTTGTAACCGCTGCGCAGGATTTCCGCGACGAAGCCCGCCACATCCAACCCGCCCTGCCCCGGCAGATTGCGGAAATGGCGGCTCCAATAGAGCAAATCCATCTCCAGCAGCGGGGCATCGGCCAGCTGGACATAGGTGATCTTGTCGCCCGGAATGTCCGCGATGCTGGCGTTAGGAATGCGGCGCGAAAGCGAATGGAAACTGTCGAGAATAATGCCGATGCTGGGATGATCGACGGCTTTCACCACCTCCCACGCATCGCGGTGGTCATAGATATGGCGCCCCCAGGCCAGCGCCTCATAACCCACGAGAATGCCGCGCTTGGCCGCCCTTTCGCCCAGCTCGGCAAAATCGTCGATGATGCGCTGGCGCTCGCCCAGCGAGTGGGGCTGGCAGTTGGAGCAGACCAGAATGCGGTTGGTGTTCAGCTCGCCCATCAGGTCGAACTTGCGCTCGGCGCGGTCGAAGGCGCGGGCGCGCAGGGCGCCGGGCATGCCCTCGAAATCGCGGAAGGGCTGGTAGAGATCACAGGTGAGGCCCAGATCCTCCAGCAGCTTGCGCACTTCGGTGGGCGAAAGGCTGGAGCCGATCAGATCGGCCTCGAAAATCTCCACGCCGGGGAAGCCGGCGCCCGCTGCCGCCACCAGCTTTTCCTGCAAGGTGCCCTTGAGCGAAACCGTGGCGATGGCGTTGGACGACATAAGGTTGACCCCTGCTGGATGACTGACCCTGCCGATTATGCGCCTGTCCGCGCGGCGAGGTAAGCCATCCTATATGGGTCGATCATACCATGATGTTATGGCTTACGCTTAACGCCAGCCCAGCGCCGGGGCGACATGGGTCAGGATCGCCTCGATCAGATGGGCGTTGTAGTCCACCCCAAGCTGGTTGGGCACGGTGAGCAGCAGCGTATCGGCCTCGGCAATGGCCTCATCGGCGCGCAGTTGCTCGATCAGGCGATCAGGCTCGGCGGCATAGGAGCGGCCAAACACCGCGCGCATATTGTCGATCACGCCGATCTGGTCGCTGCTTTCACCGCGCCCGAAATAGGCGTGGTCCATCTCGTTCACCAAGGCGAAGATCGAGCGCGAGACCGAGACGCGCGGTTCGCGCTTATGCCCGGCCTTCTTCCAGGCCTCGCGATAGAGGCGGATCTGCTTGGCCTGCTGGATATGAAAAGGCTCACCGCTTTCATCGGCCTTCAGCGTGGAGCTTTGCAGATTCATCCCCTGCTGCGCCGCCCAGACCGCCGTGGCATTGTTCCCCGATCCCCACCAGATGCGATCGCGCAAGGTGGGCGAGAAAGGCTCCAGCCGCAGCAACCCCGGCGGGTTGGGGAACATCGGGCTGGGGTTGGGCTTGGCAAAGCCCTCGCCCTTGAGCAGATCGAAGAACATCTGCCCATGGCGGCGGCCCATATCGGCCTCGCTCTCGCCCTCGGCAGGCTGGTGGCCGAAATGGCGCCAGCCCTCGATCACCTGCTCGGGGGAGCCGCGGCTGATCCCCAGTTGCAGCCTTTCGCCCGCGATCAGATCGGCGGCCCCGGCATCCTCGACCATATAGAAGGGGTTTTCATAGCGCATATCGATCACGCCAGTGCCGATCTCGATCTTGCTGGTTTTCGCACCGACAGCCGCCAGCAGTGGAAAAGGCGAGCCCAACTGCCGCGCGAAATGATGCACGCGGTAATAGGCGCCATCGAGCCCCAGTTCCTCCGCCGCCACGGCCAGATCGATCGACTGCAACAGCACATCGCTGGCCGAGCGCGTCGCCGATCCGCGCTGATCCGACCAGTGACCGAAAGAGAGAAAACCGATCTTTTTCATACCGCGTCCTGCCAAGCCAAAGGATGATTAATGCCCGCTTATCATTGGTATGGAGCGCCCGAAAATCAAGGATAGGGCCAGCATGCCAACCAATGATCCCGCATGAACAACGGACCATCGCATGCCGACAAGCCCCGGCCTTGGTCCTGCTTGCCCCACGCCCGCCCCCTTCCGATATGATGCGCCGCAATAACTCAGACAGGGATCTCTCCCTCCCTGCCCCCTCTGATCCGGAGTCCCCCGAGATGACCTATCCCAACACGCAACTTTTCATCGATGGCGTCTGGCAGGATGCCGCCGACGGGCGCACGCTGGCGGTGGAGAATCCGGCCACGGGTCAGGAAATCGGTCGCGTCGCCCATGCCAGCAAGGCGGACCTCGACAAGGCGCTGGCCGCCGCCCAGCGCGGCTTTGAGATCTGGCGCGACTACACCCCCGCCGCCCGCAGCAAGATCCTGCGCAAGGCCGCCGCCCTGATGCGCGAGCGCGCCGACGACATCGCCAAACTGCTCACGCAGGAACAGGGCAAGCCCCTGATCGAGGCCAAGGGCGAGGCCATGGCCGCCGGTGACATCATCGAATGGTTCGCCGAGGAAGGCTTCCGCGTTTATGGCCGCCTGGTGCCGCACCGCAGCGACATCGCCACGCGCCAGATGGTCATCAAGGATCCGGTCGGCCCCGTTGCGGCCTTCACGCCGTGGAACTTCCCGATCAATCAGGTGGTGCGCAAGATTTCGGCGGGTCTGGCCGCAGGCTGCTCGCTGATCGTCAAGGCGCCGGAGGAAACCCCGGCCAGCCCTGCCGCCCTCATCAAGGCGTTTCAGGACGCGGGCCTGCCCGAGGGCGTGCTGGGCCTCGTCTTCGGCAATCCGGCAGAGATTTCGGAATATCTGATCGCCAGCCCGATCATCCGCAAGATCACCTTCACCGGCTCCACCCCTGTCGGCAAGCTGCTGGCGGGTCTGGCGGGCCAGCATATGAAGCGCGTCTCGATGGAGCTGGGCGGCCATGCCCCGGTGATCGTGGCCGAGGACGCGGACATCGCTCTGGCGGTGCGCAGCGTGGGCACGGCCAAGTTCCGCAATGCCGGTCAGGTCTGCATCTCGCCCACGCGCTTCCTCGTTCACAACAGCGTGAAGGATGAGTTCGCCAAGGCGCTGGCCGCCTATGCGCAGGGCATCAAGGTGGGCGACGGCACGGCGGAAGGCACGCAGATGGGCCCGCTGGCCAATCCGCGCCGTCTGGCCGCCATGGCCGAGTTCCAGCAGGATGCCGTGGAAAAGGGCGCCACCGTGCTGACCGGCGGCAGCCGCATCGGCGAGACAGGCAACTTCTGGCAGCCCACCGTGCTGACCGATGTGCCGCTGGAGGCCCGCCTGTTCAACGATGAGCCCTTCGGCCCGGTCGCGGGCGTGCGCGGTTTCGACAAGCTTGAGGAGGCCATCAGCGAGGCCAACCGCCTCTCCTTCGGCCTTGCGGGTTATGCCTTCACCCGCTCTCTGGCGAACGCTGATCTGCTGACGCGCCGCGTGGAAGTGGGCATGCTGTGGGTCAACACGCCTGCCACCCCTTCGGCAGAACTGCCTTTCGGCGGCCTGAAGGATTCGGGCTACGGCACCGAGGGCGGGCCCGAGGCGGTCGATGCCTACCTCAACACCCGCGCGGTGGTGATCGCCAACGTGTGATCTGATGCGCAAGCCTCCCCGGCATAGCGCCGGGGAGGCTTGGCTTTATTCCATTTCCAGAATGATGGCGTCCACCGCCAGACTGTCGCCAACTTTGGCGTTGACAGCCTTCACCGTGCCCGACTTGCCAGCGCGCAGGATGTTTTCCATCTTCATCGCCTCCACCACGGCAAGCGGCTGCCCGGCTTCCACACGGTCCCCCACACCGACCGACAGCGACACCAGCAGCCCCGGCATCGGGCAGATCAGGAAGCGCGAGAGATCGGGCGGGATCTTCTCGATCATATGCTCGGCAAAAGCGGCCAGTCGCGCGGGCAGGATCTGCACCTTGTGGATGGCGCCGCGCGTGGTGATGATCAGCCCGCTGCGGGTGGGCTCGATCTTCACCGTCAGCGCTTCCTCGCCGATTTCGGCGTAAATCAGACGGTCGCCGGGCGTGTATTCCATCGCCAGATCGACCACCTCGCCATCGACGGTGATCTCATCCTCATCCACCGCGACGGCAAAGCTCTGGCCGCCCAGCTTGACCTGCCAATCGAGATCGGGCGTCAGCTTGCCATCGAGCTGCCCGGAAATCTCCAGCGCGCGATCGGCCCGCGCCGTGGCCACAAAGGCCGCAATCGCCGCCAGTTCGCGCAGCAGCTCGTCCGACACCGCCGCGCCGTGGAACCCTTCCGGATATTCCTCGGCGATAAAGCCGGTGGTCAGCTCGCCGCTGCGGAAGCGCGGATGCTGCATGATGGCGTTGACGAAATCGATGTTGTGGCCCAGCCCCTCGATCTCGAAAGCATCCAGCGCGGCGATCTGGCGGTCGGCAGCCTCGTCGCGGGTGGCGCCCCAAGTCACCAGCTTGGCGATCATGGGATCGTAGAACATCGAGACCTCGCCGCCTTCATAGACGCCGTCGTCCACGCGCACGCCCGCCACGCCGCGGCGGCCATTGGCGGCGCCATCATCGGTCCAGCCCTCGACAGGCGGGCGATAGCGGCTGAGGCGACCGGTGCTGGGCAAAAAGCCGCGATAGGGGTCTTCGGCATAGACGCGGTTCTCGATGGCCCAGCCGTCGATGCCGATGTCATCCTGCGTGAAAGCCAGCTTCTCGCCCGCCGCGACGCGGATCATCTGCTCGACCAGATCGATGCCGGTGATCGCCTCGGTAACCGGATGCTCCACCTGCAGGCGGGTGTTCATTTCGAGGAAGTAGAAGCTCTCGCCCGTGGGATCGGCGCCCGAGACGATCAGCTCGACCGTGCCCGCACTGTAATAGCCCACCGCGCGCGACAAAGCGACGCATTGCTCGCCCATGGCCTTGCGCATGGCGGGGCTGACGAAGGGTGACGGGGCCTCTTCCACCACCTTCTGATGGCGGCGCTGGATCGAGCATTCACGCTCGTTCAGATAGAGGATGTTGCCGTGCTGATCGCCCAGGATCTGGATTTCGATATGGCGCGGGTTGAGGATGAATTTCTCGATGAACACGCGATCATCGCCGAAGGAGTTGAGGCCCTCGCGCTTCACCGCCTCGAAGCCCTCGCGCACGTCCTGCTCGCTGTAGGCCAGACGCATGCCCTTGCCGCCGCCGCCCGCCGAGGCCTTCATCATCACCGGATAACCGATTTCGCCCGAGATGCGCACGGCATGCTCGGTGTCCTCGATCTCGCCGACAAAGCCGGGGACGACATTGACGCCCGCCGCCTTGGCCAGCTTCTTGGACTCGATCTTGTCGCCCATGGCGGCAATGGCATTCACCGGCGGGCCGACAAAGGCGATGCCCTCGGCGGCCAGCGCCTCGGCAAAGCTGGTGCGTTCGGAGAGGAAGCCATAGCCGGGATGGACGGCATCGGCGCCGGTCGCCTTGCAGGCCGCGATGATTTTGTCCGCGATCAGATAGGACTGCGCGGCGGGCGACGGGCCGATATGCACCGCCTCATCCGCCATTTGCACGAAGGGCGCGCGAGCGTCAGCATCGGAATAGACCGCCACGGTGGCGATCCCCATGGCGCGCGCAGTCTTGATGACGCGGCAGGCGATTTCGCCACGGTTGGCGATCAGGATTTTCTTGAACATCTCGTCTCTCGTCCCAACTTCCGCGTTTATGCCAAGACCGCATCGACCGGCGGCATGTTATGACCCAGCAGGCGCAGCATATCGGCTGCGCATTCCACCACATTGCTGCCCGGCCCATAGATCCCCTGCACCCCGGCATCGCGCAGCATATCGTAATCCTGCGGCGGGATGACGCCGCCCGCCACCACCTTGATATCCGGGCGTCCGGCATCGCGCAGCAGGCGGATCAGCTCAGGGATCAGCGTCTTGTGCCCGGCGGCCAGAGAGCTGGCGCCCACCGCGTCCACCTCATAGGCCAAGGCCAGATCGCAGGCTTCCTGAGGCGTCTGGAACAGCGGACCGCTGGTGACATCGAAGCCCATATCGCTGAAGGCGCTGGCGATCACATTGGCGCCGCGATCATGCCCGTCCTGCCCCATCTTGGCCACCAGCAGACGCGGCTTGCGCCCCAGACGGCGACCGACAGCCTCAACACCATCCAGCACCTGCTGGTAGCGATTGTCAGCAGCATAGGCCGCGCCATAAACACCCTTCACCGGCGTGGGCGTGGTGCCATAGCGGTCGAACACCTCTTCCATCGCCGCGCTGATCTCGCCCAAAGTGGCGCGGTGGCGGGCAGCCTCCACGGCCAGTTCCAGCAAATTGCCTTCGCCCTTGGCCCCTTCGGTGAGAGCTTGCAGCGCCGCCTGACAGGCCGCCTCATCGCGCGCGGCCTTGGTGGCCTTGATGCGGGCGATCTGGGCATCGCGCACCGCGTGGTTGTCCACCTCCAGCGTTTCGATGCGGTCTTCTTGGCGCAGCCGGTATTTGTTGACGCCGACGATCACATCCTCGGCCTTGTCAACGCGGGCCTGACGGGCAGCGGCGGCGGTTTCGATCATCGCCTTGGGCCAGCCGGCGGCGACGGCCTGCGCCATGCCACCCTCGGCCTGCACCTTCTCAATGATAGCCCATGCCTCATCGACCAGCGATTGCGTCAGCGATTCAATGTAATAGCTGCCGCCCAGCGGATCGACCACCTTGGTCATGCCGGTCTCTTCCTGCAGCACGATCTGCGTGTTGCGGGCGATGCGCGCGGAGAAATCGGTGGGCAGCGCGATGGCTTCGTCCAGCGCGTTGGTGTGCAGGCTCTGCGTGCCGCCCAGCATCGCGGCCATGGCCTCCACCGTGGTGCGGATGACGTTGTTGTAGGGGTCTTGCTCCTGAAGCGAGACGCCGCTGGTCTGGCAATGGGTGCGCAGCATCTTGCTGCGTTCGTCCTGCGCGCCAAGCTGGGTCATGGCGCGGTGCCACAACACGCGGGCGGCGCGCAACTTGGCGATCTCCATGAAGAAGTTCATGCCGATGGCGAAGAAGAAGCTGAGGCGTCCGGCGAATTTGTCGATATCCAGTCCGCTCGCCACGCCGTAGCGCACGTAATCCATGCCATCGGCGATGGTGAAGGCCAGTTCCTGCACCTGCGTCGCCCCGGCCTCCTGCATATGGTAGCCGGAGATCGAGATGGAGTTGAACTTGGGCATCTCGCGGCTGGTGTAGCCGAAGATGTCGCTGATGATCCGCATGCTGGGTTCGGGCGGATAAATATAGGTGTTGCGGACCATGAACTCCTTCAGAATGTCATTCTGAATGGTGCCGTCCAGCAGCTTGCGGTCAACGCCCTGCTCCTCACCCGCGACGATGAAGAAGGCCAGGATCGGGATCACCGCACCGTTCATCGTCATCGAGACCGACATTTCGCCCAGCGGAATGCCGTCGAAGAGGATCTTCATATCCTCGACGGAATCGATGGCCACACCCGCCTTGCCGACATCGCCCACCACGCGGGGATGGTCGGAATCGTAACCGCGATGCGTCGCCAGATCGAAAGCGACCGACAGGCCCTTTTGCCCTGCCGCCAGATTGCGACGGTAGAAGGCGTTGGATTCCTCGGCGGTGGAGAAACCGGCATATTGGCGGATCGTCCATGGGCGCCCCGCATACATGCTGGCGCGCACGCCGCGCGTGAAGGGCGCGAAACCGGGCAAGCCGGGGTCAGCCGTCACATCATCGGCGGTGTAGAGCGGCTTGACGTCGATCCCTTCTGGCGTGTGCCAGGTCAGATCGCGGCCCTTGACCTCCTTGGCGGAGAGCTTTTCCCAGTCTGCGATGCCCGGATTTTCAGTGCTGCTCACGGGGCGTCTCCATGATTTCGGTCAGCTGGCCCAGCATGTCCTTGGGGTGCAGGAAGAAAATCGGCGTGCCATGCGCGCCGATGCGCGTGGGGCCGAGGATGCGCTTGCCCTGTCCTTCAAACCATGCGCGGGCCTCCGCGATATCGGCAACCTCATAGCACAGATGATGCTGTCCGCCCGCCGGGTTCTTGACGATAAAGCTGGCGATGGGGCTGTCTGCCCCCAAGGGTTCGATCAGCTCGATCTGCGTGCCGGATGTGCCCTGCTCGCCCGGCGTATGGACGAAGGCCACCTTCACGCCCTGTTCGGGCATATCGAAAGGCTCCGTGATGACATCGGCACCCAGTACGTCGCGGTAATAGGCGATGGCATCCTGCATCGACGGCACAGCCACACCCACATGGTTCAAACGTCCCAGTTTCATAGCCTTATCACTCCAACCGCACGCAGCCCGATCAACATCATGCTCACCATCAGCAGAGGGCCTGCCAACCGCCCGATCGTCACCCACCAGAACATCACCGGCTGATCCGCGCGACGATAATGGTAGCGAAAATAATAGACCGTCTCTCCGGTGCGGATCGCCTGAATGCCCAGAGATATCTGATGCATGGCCACAAGGCAGGCGACCGCCAGAAAGAGGATGAAGAACCAGTCCATCGTCACAACGGAATGTTGTCGTGCTTCTTCCACGGGTTTTCCAGCGCCTTGCCGCGCAGCTTGCGCAGCCCCAGCGCGATGCGGCGCCGGGTGGAGTGCGGATGGATCACCTCATCGATAAAGCCCTTGGCCGCCGCCACGAAGGGATTGGCAAAGCGGTCTTCGTACTCCCTGGTCTTTTCAGCGATCTCCTCACGCGACAGGCCGCGGAAGATGATCTCCACCGCGCCTTTCGCGCCCATCACCGCGATTTCTGCCGTCGGCCACGCGTAATTCAGATCGCCGCGCAGATGCTTGGAGGCCATCACGTCATAGGCGCCGCCATAGGCCTTGCGGGTGATGACAGTGATCTTGGGCACGGTCGCCTCGGCATAGGCGAAGAGCAGCTTGGCGCCATGCTTGATGATGCCATTATGCTCCTGCGCGGTGCCGGGCAGAAAGCCGGGCACATCGACGAAGGTGACGATGGGAATATCAAACGCATCGCAGAAGCGCACAAAACGCGCGGCTTTCTTGGCGCTGTTGATGTCCAGCACGCCCGCCAGCACCAGCGGCTGATTGGCCACCACGCCCACGGTGCGCCCCTCGATCCGGCCGAAACCGCACAGGATGTTGGCGGCATGGGCGGGCTGAATTTCGAAGAACTCGCCCTCATCCAGCACCTTGCGGATGACTTCGTGCATATCATAGGGCTGCGCCGCGCTGGCCGGGATCAGCGTGTCGAGGCTGTCATCGCGGCGGTCCCACGGATCGCTGGTGGGGCGGTCGGGCAGTTCGGCACGGTTCGACAGCGGCAGGAAATCGAAGAGTTCGCGCGCCGCCAGCAGCGCCTCGATATCATTCTCCAGCGCCAGATCGGCCACGCTGGTGCGGGTGGTGTGCGTGACGGCGCCGCCCAGCTCCTCCTGCGTGACGACCTCGTTCGTGACGGTCTTCACCACATCGGGGCCGGTCACGAACATATAGGAGCTGTCCTTCACCATAAAGATGAAGTCCGTCATGGCCGGGCTGTAGACCGCGCCGCCCGCGCAGGGCCCCATGATCAGCGAGAGCTGAGGCACCACGCCGCTCGCCAGCACATTGCGCTGGAAGATTTCGGCATAGCCGCCAAGGCTGGCGACGCCCTCCTGAATGCGCGCGCCGCCGCTGTCATTCAGCCCGATCACCGGCGCGCCCACCTTCAGCGCCATATCCATGATCTTGCAGATCTTCATGGCGTGGCGCTCGGAAACCGCCCCGCCGAAGACCGTGAAATCCTGGCTGAACACAAAGACCAGACGGCCATTGATCGTGCCGCTGCCGGTCACCACGCCATCGCCGGGGATATGGTTGTCCGCCATGCCGAAGTCGACGCAATTGTGTTCGACATACATGTCGACTTCCTCGAACGATCCTTCATCCAGAAGGACCTTGAGGCGTTCGCGCGCGGTCAGCTTGCCCTTGGCATGCTGGGCATCGATACGGCGCTGCCCGCCACCGGCGCGCGCGGCGGCGCGGCGGGTTTCCATTTCGGCGACATTGGCGCTCATGCAAAGCTCTCCTGAGGTATTTTTGCTGCTTTCGCAGCCCTCTTCGGCTGTGTCCAATGCAATCTTGCTAATTTGCAATGCATGACTTAGCAAATTCTTCATGCCCCCCCCCCCCACCCAACGCCGGCTTTATGCCGGCCCCTTTCTCAAGAACCTGCGAAGCGCCCATGGGTTGCGACAGGCCGAGATGGCCGCGCAGCTCTCCATCAGCCCGCCCTATCTTTCGCAGCTGGAAAGCGACAGCCGCCCGCTCACCCCGCGCCTCATGGCAAGGCTGCGCGCGCTTTATCCGCACGACTGGGCCGACAGGACCGACAACCGCCAAGAACCGGTGATCGAAAGCCTGCTGGAGGCCACGCGCGACCCCGCCCTGCGCGAGGCTCTGCCGGAAGATCAGATCGAGCGCATTGCCCAGCAGCACCCGGCCTTTGCCGCGCAATTTGCCCAGCTGTACCGACTCTACCGCTCCAATGCGCAGAGGCTGGAGGCGGTGGATGAGGCGCTGGGCTCGGACATGCTTTCGGGCGGGCGCCTGCCATGGGAGGAGGTGCGCGACTGGTTCAACCGCGCCGACAATTACAACCATCTGATCGACACCGGCGCCGAGGCGATTGGCCTCAGCCTGTCCGATGGCGCCCCCTCGCCCGATACGGCGCAACTGTCGGACTGGTTTACGCAGCGCGGGATCAGCTTGCGCTTCGATGCTACATCGCTGATGCGCAGCTATGATGAGGCCGGCAAGCAACTGGTTCTGAACGCCAACCAGCCGCTGGAAAGCCTGCGCTTCCAGATGGCCTTCCAGATTTGCGCCATCGCTCTGGCCCGGGAAATCCGCGAGACCGTCGAGGCCTCCGACCTCACCATGCAGACCGCGCGGCATCTGCTGACGGTGGGCCTCACCAATTATGCGGCGGGCGCCCTGCTGATGCCCTATCGCGGCTTTCGCGATGCGGCGCGGCGACTGCGCCACGATGTCGACCGGCTGCGGCAGATTTTCAGCGTCAGCTTCGAGCAGGCCTGCCATCGCCTTTCCACGCTGCAGCGCCCGCATATGCGCGGCACGCCGGTGTTCTTCTGCAAGATCGATATGGGCGGCAACATCACCAAGCGCCACGCCGCCAATGGCTTGCAACTGGCGCGCTTTTCCGGCGCCTGCCCGCTGTGGATCGCCCATGAGGCGGTGACTGTGCCCGAGCGCATCCATCTGCAGCTGGCCGATATGGCCGAGGGCGGGCGCTATGTCTTTCTGGCGCGCGGGCAATTGAAACCCTCGGACAGCTACTTCCTGCCGCCGCGCCGCCATGCGCTGGTGCTGGGCTGGGAGGCGTCTCTGGCGGGCGATTTCGTCTATGCCGATACGCTGAACATGGCTTGCGAGGAGGCCTTCACCCGGATCGGCGTTTCCTGCCGCATCTGTCCTCGCATGGATTGCCATCAGCGCGCCTATCCGCCCAATGAGAAGCAGATTTCCATCGATACACGGCGGCGCGGGCCCATCCCCTACGATATTTGTGAGTAGGCCATCAGGGCGGGGATGCCGATTACACCCCCGCCCTGTCTGTTACCCGGCCTTCACCTCGGCGCGCCATGCGTGCAGCAGCGGCTCGGTATAGCCATTGGGCTGGGCCACGCCCTCGAACACCAGAGCGCGGGCGGCGAGGAAGGCGGGGCTGGTGCCTTCCTGCCCGCTCATCGGCTGATAGAGCGGATCGCCCGCATTCTGCCCGTCCACCTTGGCGGCCATGCGGCGCAGCGCACCTTCGACCTCGGTGGCGCTGGCCACCCCATGGAGCATCCAGTTGGCCAGATGCTGCGAGGAAATGCGCAGCGTCGCGCGGTCCTCCATCAGGCCGACATCGTGGATATCGGGCACCTTGGAACAGCCAATGCCCTGATCGACCCAGCGCACCACATAGCCCAGGATCCCTTGCGCATTGTTGTCCAGCTCCTCCCGGATTTCCTCGGGCGACCAGTTGTGGCCGGAGGCCAGAGGCACCATCAGCAGCTTGCCCAGCGGCACCACCGGCTCGGCCTTGCGCGCGGCCTGACGCACAGGGACATGGACCAGATGGTAATGCGTTGCGTGCAGCGTCGCCGCCGTGGGAGACGGCACCCATGCCGTGCTGGCCCCCGCCTTGGGGTGAGCCACCTTCTGCTCCAGCATATCGGCCATGCGGTCGGGCGCGGCCCACATGCCCTTGCCGATCTGCGCCTTGCCCGACAGGCCGCAGGCCAGACCGATCTGGACATTGCGGTCCTCGTAAGCCGCGATCCATTCCGCCGCCTTCATCTCGGCCTTGCGCAGCATCGGGCCCGCACGCATCGAGGTGTGGATTTCATCGCCCGTGCGGTCGAGGAAGCCGGTGTTGATGAAGACAACCCGGTGGCGCACCGCATGAATGCAGGCCGCCAGATTGGCCGAGGTGCGGCGCTCCTCATCCATCACGCCGATCTTGATCGTGTGACGCGCCAGCCCCAGCGTGTCCTCGATGGCATCGAACAGCCGGTCGGAGAAATCGACCTCTTCGGGCCCATGCATCTTGGGTTTGACGATGTAGATCGAACCCTCGCGGCTGTTCTTGAAACGCCCATTGCCGCGCAGATCATGCATGGCGATCAGGCTGGTGACGATGCCGTCCAGAATGCCCTCGGGCGCGTCGCTGCCATCGGCCAGCTTGACGGCAGGCGTCTTCATCAGATGGCCGACATTGCGCACGAACATCAGGCTGCGGCCCGGTAGCACGATATCGGTGCCATCGGGGGCGGCATAGGTGCGATCTGCGTTCAGGCTGCGGGTGACGGTCTTGCCGCCCTTCTCGAAGCTCTCTTCCAGATCGCCCTTCATCAGGCCGAGCCAGTTGGCATAGGCCGCAACCTTGTCCGAAGCATCGACCGCTGCGATGGAATCCTCCAGATCGACGATGGTGGTCAGCGCCGATTCCAGAATGACATCCGCGATATGCGCCGGATCGTCCCTGCCGATGGGGTGCGTGGGATCGATCACGATCTCGATATGCAGCCCGTGGTTGGAGAGCAGAATGCGCTTCGCATCCTGCGCCACCCATTGCCCCGGATTGGCCAACGGCAGCATCCCGCCCTTCCACTGCGCCCAGGAGCCATGCGCCAGCGGCACGACCTTGTCGAGGAAGGCCTTGGCATAGGCGATCACCTGCGCGCCGCGTGCCGCATCGAAGCCCTTGCCCTCGGGCGTGCCGGGGATGGCATCGGTGCCGTAAAGCGCATCGTAAAGACTGCCCCAGCGCGCATTGGCGGCGTTTAGCGCAAAGCGGGCGTTGAGCGCGGGCACCACCAACTGAGGGCCGGAGCGCAGCGCCACTTCCTCATCCACATGGCGCGGATCGACCGAGAAAGGCGCGGGTTCGGCCACCAGATAGCCGATCTCGCGCAGGAAGGCCTGATAGGTCTCGCCATCGATGGTCTGGCCGTGGTGCTGTTCGTGCCAGCTGTCGATCTGCTGCTGCAGGCGGTCGCGCTTGATCAGCAGGGCCTCGTTTTCCGGGGCGAAGCGGCCGAAGATGCCTGCCACGCCGTACCAGAAGGGCTGCGGCTCGATTCCCGTGCCGGGGAGAACCTGCTCCTCGATGAAGCTGGCCAGCGGCTCGGCCACCGACAGGCCGGCGCGGTTGGTGTATCCTGTCATGGTCATCTCTCACTTCCGATTGCGACGGGAGCGGCTGATCCTAATCGATGGGATCAACCGCTCCAGCCTTTTGTTTTATCGCATCGTACAGGTCACCGGGCCTTATGCCCGGCTTGACGGCTGCTTAGCGCAGCCGACCCAGACGGTGGTACAGGTGGCTGTAAGCCTGCGATTCCGGCGAATCTTCCACCTGATGGATGTAGGCCAGCACAGCGGTGCGCAGCAGCTTGAAATCGGCGGTCGAGAAGATCGGGCGAGCCGGGGTGGGTTCAGTGCGTTCTGCGGTCTGAGTGGTCATGATACTTCTCCTTTCTCTGTATTTGCCTGTTTGATCAGGCGAACTGGTTCATCGTGTTGTGGACGCCGCCCGCCTTCAGCGCGGCCTCACCGGCGAAGGCTTCCTTGTGATCGTCGCCAATGTCGGAGCCCGACATGTTCTGGTGGCGCACGCAGGCAATGCCCTCGCGGATTTCCTTGCGCTGCACGCCCGCGACATAGCCCAGCATCCCGGCCTCGCCGAAATATTCACGCGCCAGATTGTCGGTGGACAGGGCGGCGGTGTGATAGGTCGGCAGAGTGATGAGGTGGTGGAAGATGCCCGCACGCTTGGCAGCATCGCGCTGGAAGGTACGGATCCGGTCATCGGCCTCATGCGCCAGATCGGTGCTGTCATAGACAACGCTCATCAGCGCGGCGCGGTCATAGGCAGACACATCCTTGCCCGCTTCCTTCCAGGCATCGAAGACCTGCTGGCGGAAGTTGAGCGTCCAGTTGAAGCTGGGCGAGTTGTTGTAGACCAGCTTGGCATTGGGGATCACCTCGCGGATGCGGTCCACCATCGATGCGATCTGCTCGATATGCGGCTTCTCGGTCTCGATCCACAGCAGGTCCGCGCCGTTCTGGAGCGAGGTGATGCAGTCGAGCACGCAGCGATCCGCACCCGTGCCGCTGCGGAACTGATAGAGGTTCGAGGGCAGGCGCTTGGGGCGCACCAGCTTGCCGTCACGCTCGATCAGCACGTCGCCGCGCAGGCCCTTGAGATCGCTGATCTCGTCGCAATCGAGGAAGCCGTTGTAGAGGTCGCCCAGATCGCCCGCCTCGCGGCTGTAGGCGATCTGCTTGGTGAGCCCGGCCCCCAGCGAGTCGGTGCGCGCCACGATGATGCCATCTTCCACGCCCAGTTCGAGGAAGGCGTAGCGGCAGGCGCGGATCTTGGCGATGAAGTCCTCATGCGGCACGGTGACCTTGCCGTCCTGATGGCCGCACTGCTTTTCATCCGAGACCTGATTTTCGATCTGGAGCGCGCAGGCACCCGCCTCGATCATCTTCTTGGCCAGCAGATAGGTCGCCTCGGCATTGCCGAAACCGGCATCGATGTCGGCGATGATCGGCACCACGTGAGTCTGGTGGCCATCGATCTGAGCCTGAATCTCGGCTTCCTTGGCGCGATTGCCCTCGCCGCGCGCCTTGTCCAGATCGCGGAACAGCATGCCTAGCTCGCGGGCATCGGCCTGGCGCAGGAAGGTGTAGAGTTCCTCGATCAGCGCGGGCACGCTGGTCTTCTCATGCATCGACTGGTCGGGCAGCGGGCCGAATTCGGAACGCAGCGCGGCAACCATCCAGCCCGAGAGGTAGAGGTACTTGCCCTTGGTCGTGCCGAAATGCTTCTTGATGCTGATCAGCTTCTGCTGGCCGATGAAACCGTGCCAGCAGCCCAGCGACTGGGTGTAGTTCGCCGGATCGGCATCATAGGCGGCCATGTCCTGGCGCATGATCTTCGCGGTGTAGCGCGCGATATCGAGCCCGGTGTGGAAACGGTTCTGCAGGCGCATGCGCGTCACGGCCTCAGCCGCGATGCCGTTCCAGGCCGAGCCCTGAGCGTCGATCGTGCGATCGGCATCGTTGAGGAGAGTCTGATAGGTCATGGTCTCAAGCATCCTGTTGTCTGTCGTTGCAGTGGGGATGACGCTGAAATGGGCCGCTTTGCTGCATTGCGACAGGGCTAAGGGTGACAAGGAGACATGATCTGACTTGTCACGCTAGTCACACTGTGACAATCTGACAGACATGAGCACCAACCCCGATCGCAAGCTGTATCTTGGCCCCCGCCTGCGCATGCTGCGGCGCGAGCTGGGGCTGAACCAGACCGAAATGGCCGAGGAACTGGGCGTTTCCCCCAGCTATCTCAACCATCTGGAACGCAACCAGCGCCCGCTGACGGCGCAGATGCTGCTGCGTCTGGCCAGCACCTATGATGTCGATCTGCGCAGCTTCACCGCCGCCGCCAATGAGGCCGCCAGCAGCGATCTGCACGAGATCTTCGCCGATGCGCTGGTGCGCGACATTGGCGTACCCCGGCAGGAAGTGCTTGAAGTGGCAGAGAATTACCCGGCCATCGCCGAGGCCATCGGCCGCTTCTACCGTGCGCTCAGCGATCTGCGCGATGTGCCCAAGCGAGTCGAATCCGCCGGGGCCACCGGCACCAAAGTGTCCTCGGCGGTGGCGTGGCTGCGTGACTGGCTCTACGCCCGCCGCAACTATTTCCACGAGATCGATATGGAGGCCGAGGCGCTCTCCGAAGCGCTGGGCGATCACGCCGATGCCAGGCGCGAAGGTATGATCCAGCGCCTGAAAGAGCGCTATGACATCACCGTGCGCATCGTGACACAGGATCAGATGCCGGACGCCAACCGCCATTATGACGCGCATCGCCGCCGCCTGATGCTGGCCGAAAGCCTGCCCCCGCATGACCGCCTGTTCGGTCTGGCCGAAAGGCTGGCCGCCACCGAGATGCGCCGCGTGCTGGCCGCCGCTCTGGATGCGGCGCAGGCGCCGGATGCCGAGGCCAGCCTGCTCACCAAGCGCTTTCTGGCCAATTATGCCGCCGCCGCGCTGATCATGCCCTATGGCAAGTTCCAGAGTTCAGCCGAAGACAGCCTCTATGACATGGACCTGCTGATGGCGCGCTTCGGCGTCTCTTACGAGCAGGCCGCGCACCGCCTCACCACGCTGGACCGGCAGGGCGCGCGCGGCGTGCCGCTGTTTCTGCTGAAGCTGGACGCCTCGGGCAATGTCGCCAAGCGCTATGGCAGCGAGACGATCCCCCTCGCGCGTTTCGGTGGCGGCTGTCCACGCTGGCGCATCCATCGCGCCTTGCGGCGGATGGGTGAAACCATCGTCGACCATGTCGCCATGCCCGACGAGGCAGCCTATCTCACCTGGGCCCGCGCCCTGCCCCAGCCGCATGGCCGCGAGCCAGTGGTGATCGTGCTGGGCTGCGAAGCGCGCCATGCCAGCCGCATCGCCATCGGCGCGCAGACGGCGACGGTCACGCCGATCGGCCCGGCCTGCCATCTGTGCGAGCGGGCCGACTGCATGGACCGCTCCCTGCCGCCGATCACCCGCGCCCTGGATTTCCACCAGATGCGGCAGTCGCGCGCGCCTTATCCGTTCCGTTCGACGTAACGGGATAAGGCGCGCTGCCAATCACATATTGGGGTAGTTCGGGCCGCCGCCGCCCTCGGGCGTCACCCATTCGATGTTCTGGGTGGGGTCCTTGATGTCGCAGGTCTTGCAGTGGACGCAATTCTGCGCGTTGATCTGCAGGCGCTTCTCGCCCTCTTCGCCCACGAATTCATAGACGCCCGCCGGGCAGTAACGCGCCTCCGGCCCGGCATAGACCGGCAGGTTGACGCGCGTCGGCACGGTGGCATCCTTCAATCGCAGATGGCAGGGCTGATCTTCCTCATGGTTGGTGAAGGAGAAGGCCACGCTGGTCAGGCGGTCAAAGGTGATCACGCCATCGGGCTTGGGATAGGCGATGGGCTTGTAGAGATCAGCGCGCATCGTGGCCGAGGCATCGGTGTGATGCTTCATCGGCCCGGCGATGCCGAAACCGAACAGGTTGCGCAGCCACATATCCGCGCCGGCCAACACCGTGCCCAGACCGCCGCCGAACTTGGAAACCATCGGCTGGGCGTTCTGCACCAGCTTCAGTTCATCGGCGATCCAGCTGCTCCGCACGGCGGCATCGTAATCCTCCAGAGCATCGCCCCGGCGGTCCTGCGCCACGGCGGCGGCGATGCTTTCGGCCGCCAGCATGCCCGACTTCATCGCCGTATGGCTGCCCTTGATCCGCGGCACATTGACGAAGCCTGCGCTGCAGCCCGCCAGCACGCCGCCCGGGAAGGCCAGATGCGGCACGCTCTGCCAGCCGCCCTCATTGATCGCGCGGGCGCCATAGGAGACGCGCTTGCCCCCCTCCAGCACCTTGCGGATCTCGGGATGCTGCTTCCAGCGCTGGAATTCCTCGAAGGGATAGACGTGCGGGTTCTTGTAATCGAGCGCCGTCACAAAGCCGAGCGCCACCTGACCGCCTGCCTGATGATACAGGAAACCACCGCCCCAGCTGTTGCTTTCGCTCAGCGGCCAGCCCTGCGTGTGAAGCACGCGGCCGGGCACATGCTTGTCGGCCGGAATGTCCCAGAGCTCCTTGATGCCAAGGCCGTAGACCTGCGGCTGGCAATCGCGCTCCAGATCGTACTTCGCTTTCAGGCGCTTGGTCAGATGGCCGCGCGCGCCCTCGCAGAACAGCGTGTAGCGGGCCAGCAGGTTCATGCCGGGCTGGAAATCGCCCTTGGGCTGGCCCTCGCGGTCCACGCCCATATCGCCGGTCTGCACGCCGATCACCTCGCCCTGATCGCCGTAAAGGACCTCGGCAGCGGGGAAGCCGGGGAAGATTTCCACGCCCAGCTCTTCGGCCTTGCCGCCCAGCCAGCGGCACAGATTGCCCAGCGAGCCGGTGTAATTGCCATCATTCGAAAGAAAGCCCGGCATGATGGCATGCGGCATGGCGAATTTGCCGGTCTTGGTCAGCACCCAGTGCCAATTGTCAGTCACCGGGGTTTCGGCCATCGGGCAGCCGTCTTCGCGCCAGTTCGGCAGCAATTCATCCAGCGCGCGCGGATCGACCACCGCGCCCGACAGGATATGCGCGCCGATCTCGCTGCCCTTTTCCAGAATGCACACCGACAGGTCGGCGTTCAGCTGCTTGAGCCGGATCGCCGAGGCCAGCCCAGCCGGGCCGCCCCCCACGATCACCACATCATACTCCATCACATCGCGTTCGATCATCATCCACCCCTCGGCATGGCCATCTGCTCGGGACATTCGCTGCGGAAACGCTGTCCGCTCCCGCCTTGGCGATGGCGACTGCACGCAATTGACCGCTCTGTCCAATCTGAAGATGAAAAAACACAGGCGCGCGATCGGGCAAATTCGTTATGATGGCGCCGGGGGATGGCGATGCGGCCCCGCCAAATGTTTGATTTTCAGGAGGCTGCGGGCCAATCGTGTTTCCCTTCACCGGTCTGCGGCTGCTGTTTCCCGCCATCATGCCCTCATGGCGTTTTTTCGATGCGGTGAGCGCCAGCCCGCGTCTGGATTACGCTCTGCTGCCCGCCCCTGAGGCGGAGGCCGGGCCATGGCATGCCTTCTGCCCACGCCCCGCCGTGCTGAGCCTGGGCACCATGCTGCGCCGCCTTTTTTGGAACCCGCAGTGGAATGAAACGCTGTTTCTGGTCAGCCTTTCGGAACGGCTGATGCATGGTGTGTCGCCGGAAACGGTGGCGCATAGCCAGCGCGAATTGCTGTTGCGCGTGGCGCGGCATCTGGATCGCGAAGGCCTCGCCTATCGCGGCGATTGCCTGCAAATCCGCCTGCGCCTTGTGACGCGTGAGGTGACGCGCGAGGTGACGCGTGAGGAAAACGGGGGCGAGATCATCTACCTCTCCGCCCCCTGCTCGATCAACGGATTGCTGAGCGCATGATGCTGGAGCGCGCCCTCGATCTGACCAGCGGCATGATGGCACTGGCCTTTATCCAGCAGAGCCTTGAGCATCTGCGCCCCGCCGTCCGCCCGCAGGAACGGCTGCTGTTTGCGCCAAGGCTGGTCCTGTCGATCCTGCTGCTCGCCGCCAGTCTCGGCGCGCAACTGCCCGGTCTGACGCCGGGCATGCTCACCCTGGCTCTGGTGATCAACCACCTGCTGATCCTGCCCTTCTTCAACGGCCCCTACAATGGCGGTGCCGACCGCATGGGCCTGCTGATCCTGCTCTGCCTGACCGCCGCCTTCAACCTGCCGCATGTTGGCGCTCTGGCCTCCGGTCCGTGGCGAGAGCTGGCCTTCGGCTATCTGGGGGCGCAACTGCTGCTGTCCTATTTCATGTCGGGCTGGGTGAAGGTGGTGAACCCGGACTGGCGCAACGGGCAGGCGCTGCGCGATGTCTTCCTGTTCTCCGCCTATCCCGCCGGGGAAAACATCCGGCGCTGGGCCGAGAACCCCCGCCTGCTGCTGGCGATGGGCTGGGCCGTGATGGGCTTTGAACTGGCCTTCCCGCTGGCCTTCCTGACGCGTCCCACCTTGCTGGCCGGGCTGGCCATCGCGGCGCTGTTCCATGGCGCCAATGCCTGCCTGTTCGGGCTCAACCGCTTCTTCTGGATCTGGATCTGCGCCTACCCTGCCATCCTGTGGCTGCAGGAGCGGCTGCTGGGCTGATCAGCGGAAATGGTATTCCGCCAGAGTCTTCACGATCTGGCCATTGGCATCCACGATCCCGATGCCGATCCCTTCCACCTGACCGCTGGCAGCAGGCTGGTTCTGCTCCGCCTCGGCCACAAAGGCGCTGAGGCCGGGGTTGCTCTCATTGGCCAGCAGGGTGAGATGCGGCTCGAACTGCGCGAAGACATTGGGCGAGCCATAGCGCTCGAAGGCGGGCAGCTTGGCGGGGTAATCCTTCATCCAGCCCGGCGCGGAGACGCCATGATCGCGAAAAGGCTCGGCAGCCAGAGTCACCTGATCGGCCAGCCTCTGCAGTTCGGCGCTGCGCTGCACCTTCAGGAACAGCCAGTTGGAGGCGGTGCGCTCGGTGCCGTTCACTCTCAGCGGGAAGCGCTTGCTGCTCTTCACCAGCCGGGCGATCGCGGCCTTCAGCGCAGGCGTCGCGCTGGCCGGATATTGCGTGAGATACAGCGTGGCATGCACGGCATGGCCCTGTGCATAGAAAGTCTGCATCCCGCGTTTGGCCAGATTTTTGCTGGCCTGCGCCACCGCATCGACCACCGGGCGCGAGGGGATGGCGTAAATATCGATGCTCACCGTGTCGCCGGCATGGGCGGGCAGAGCTGCGCCCATCGTCGCGATCAGGGCCGGGAGAGCATAGCGCAGCATCGTCAAGGTCTTTCGGGCAGCCGAGTCCATGGATCATGGCGATAGGCGCTGCCCCTGCGGTGTGGCAAGCGTGTTGGGCAAGCGCCTCAGGCAAGATGTTCCGCGTTGCGCATGCTTCCGCAACAGGGCAGCATCGCGCAAACGCTTGAGGAGGCTGGAATGGGACGTGTCAGAGTCGCAGGGTTTTCGCTGTCCCTCGATGGATTTGGGGCAGGCCCCGAACAAAGCCTCGACGCCCCCCTGGGCCAGCGCGGGCCTGAAATCTTCCAATGGTTCTTCGGCACCAGAACCTTCCGCGCCATGCATGGCAAGGAGGACGGCGTGGACGGCATCGACGAAAATTTCGCCCATCGCGCGATGGACGGCTTCGGCGCCTTCATCCTGGGCCGCAACATGTTCGGCCCGGTGCGCGGGGAGTGGCCGGACGACAGCTGGAAAGGCTGGTGGGGCAGCAATCCGCCCTATCACGCCCCCACCTTCATCCTCACCAACCATGCGCGCGATCCGATCCCCATGGAAGGCGGCACCACCTTCCATTTCGTCACCGGCGGCATTCATGAAGCGCTGGATCTGGCGCGTGAGGCGGCGGGCGATCTGGATGTGAAGATCGGCGGCGGGGTTTCGACCGTGCGGCAATATCTGCAAGCCGGGCTGATCGATGAGCTGCATTTCGCGCTCTCGCCCGTGCTGCTGGGCCGGGGCGAGGCGATGTTCGCGGGGCTGGATCTGTCAGCGCTGGGCTATCGCGTGACAAGCTCCACGCCCTCGGAGCTGGCCACCCATATCGTGATCGAGCGCAGCGCCAGCGCATAGGCGCCTGATCGGGAGGCCCTGCCAGCCTCCCCCCGGCCTCCTCATACCATCGGGCTCAGGCGATCTGCGGTTCGAACGAGAACCATGCCTGCGCGCCATGATCGTAGAGCTGGATCAGGCGCGGCAGGATCTCGGCCTCATAGTGGTGGCCGGACGCCCGGTCATAACCTTTGACCTTATAGCCATCCACCTCCAGCGAGACGAAGGCCTGATCGGTTGCATCGAACAGTTCGGGCAGCGTGCCGCCGAACAGGCCCGGGCGGCCCTCGTAATTCCCCTGCACCCGCCCCTCTCGGCTTTCGGCGGCAACGCGCAGATGCTCCTGCGCGGTGAAATCATAGAGACCCGCAACCTTCCGGTCAAAGATCACAGCATAGGCGGAGGCGGCCACCAGGGCCCTTGTGTGAGACTGCATGGGCCTGATGTGGCATTCAGCGTCCCCGGCTTCAAGATGCCGGGCCAAGGAAGAGAATTTATATAAACTTCATAAAATTCCTGATAGATGAGAGCGAAGTTGCTTCAAGATATGCTCTGCTATCGAGGATACAGCGCTTGGCCCATGTCCTGATCCTGCTGCTGATCTTCGGCCTGTTCTATGTGTTGAACAGAAGACCCCGCAGGATCGCTCCGCCCCCGGCCCGCCCTGTTGCACAGCGGCTGACATCGCAGCGGACGCGCGCCGCGCCGCCATCCTTCGAGGATGAGGATGATGATGAGGTGATCGAGGGCGACGACGACATCCCCGTCGATCCCCCCGCCCCGCGCCACCGCCCCCGCCACGCACGATCCTTCTATCGCACGCTCTACGGCCCCGGCCTCTGCTCGCCGCGATAGGCCAGCCTTACAACACCACCATCGGGAGAGTTCCTTTGGCCATCACCAGGCAAGTCATCACCACGCTTCAGTCCGACGGCTCGGATGTGCTGGGCACGCGCACGCTGGCCTACAAGATCGCGGACGACAGCATCGTCTCGGGCTCGCTGCTGACGGTGGAAAGCAACCATTTCTGCGTGCTGAAATCGCGCGGCGCGGTGCTCGATGTCTATGAAACCGGGCAATATGCCATCGAAACACCCGACAAGCCGCTGATCGGCACGCTGGCCAAGGGCTTCTTCGGCGGATCGAGCCCCTGGGTCTATGAGGTGATCTACATCAACCGCTCCAAGCTGCTGGTGCGCAACAGCGGCATCGCCACCTCGGCGGAGATGGCGGAGGTGTCCTATGTGGTGGATTATTACATCCATATCGACAGCAAGCAGGAAGCGCTGGACCTCATCACCCATATGCCTTTCGCGGGCACGGTGATCGATACGAACGAAGTGGCCGATTACGCCGGCCCCGCCATCGAGCAGGCGATCAACCAGATCGTGCAGGTGACGAAGCTGGAGAACATCAACGAGCATATCGGTGAGGTGCGCGAGGCGGTGAAGGGCCATCTGGCCGAGTTCCTCAAGGTCTATGGCATCATGCTCAATGACCTCAAGGTGCTGATCCTGCCGCGAGACGAGCGCATGCGCGAGCTGATCTCGCTTCAGGCGCTGGGCCTCTCGCCGATCGAGGCGGTGCGTTACTATCTGGCGCTGAAGATGGCCGACAAGGGGCTGGTTTCGGCCCCCAATGCGGCGGCGGGCCTGCCCTTCCATATCGGCGGCCAGCCCACCGGCATCTATCCGCTGGGGCCGGAAGTGGGCGTCACATCGTGAGCGAGGATACGGGCACTGGCGCGGGGGAAACCCTGCGCCAGATCGCGACCAACCTGTTCCACGGTTACGGCTACACCTACTATCGCACGGAAAACGAGCTGCGCGCCGATGATCAGCGCATCCGCCGCATGGTCAGCGAACTCCTGCAACGCAGCCGCAAGGCGCTGAGCGAAGCCGAAGCCCGCTATCGCCGCGAGCGTTTCCCCGCGCCCAGCCGCGCCCAGCCCTTCCCGCCGCCCGAAGCTCAGGCCGACGCGCGGCGGCTGGAGGCCTTGGCGGGCGCGGTCAGCGCGCTGGACGGGCAGATCGCTCACCTGCCCGTGCCCGGCAATGATTTCATGACCCAGCGCTACCGCAATGAGGCCGAAACGCTGCGGCAACTGGCGGAAAAGGATGTCGAACTGGCCGAAGCCGCGCATGGCCTGCTGACGCTGGTCGAGGGGCTGGATCTGGGCGCGATCCTGCCCGCCGCCTCACAGATCGAAAACGCCATCGAGGCCTTGCGTCGCAAGATTCTGGAACGCCAGACTTTGCTTGTTTAATTCTGGGAGAACACAGACAGAGGGATGCTCTTCGCCATCGCCCGGTAACCTTCGGGCGATGGGTGGAGATGATCGCCACTGTCATAGGCGGGCAGCAGGCGGTCGGGCCGGGCCGGATCGCGCATGGCAGAATCGAAATCCACCACCGCGTCGAAATGGCCCTTTTCCCGAATCCAGCGGTTGACGGCCTGCCGGTCCGTCTCATTGCGCGCATCGGGGTGGTAATAGGCATTGCCCATAAAGGGCAGCACCGTCGCGCCGATCGCCTTGATCCCCCGCCCATGCGCCCGCGCGATGATCTGGCGATAGGCGCCGATCATCTGCGCAACCAGCGCCTGATGCGCTGCCTCATCCACCGGAGCGTCGCGGGTCAGCGTGCCGATATCGTTGATGCCTTCCAGCACCACCACCCAGCCGGCGCCCGGCTGCACCAGCACATCGCGGTCCAGCCGTGAGAGCGCATTGGGGCCCAGCCCGTCATGCAGCAGCCGGTTGCCGCCGATGCCCTGATTGACGATGGCGAGGCCGCGCGTCGCCGGATCGGCCTGCAGGCGGCGGGCCAGATCATCGGTCCAGCGGTCATTGGCGTCATCGGTGGCGCCATGGCCGTCGGTGATGGAATCGCCCAGCGCCACGATCAGGCGCGGCGCCTCGCAGCGTGAAACCTCCAGCCCGGAAAGCGTGAACCAGTGCTGGAACGTCTTTGCCCCTGCCAGATCGGCATCACCCAGATGATCGCCCGCCAGCAGCCATGAGGTGGCGCGCGATCCGGGGTGAGAGGTCTGCCCCTGTGGATCCTGCGCATAATGCAGGGTGATTGCCAGATCGTCGAAAGCGCGGATGGGCAGAGCGACGGGATCGGAAAGATACTCCGCCCCGGCGGGGATGGTCACGCCCGCCTGCCCGTCAAAGCGCAGCGCAATCAGCGAGGCCGGATCGATCGCCGCGCTGCCCGCCTTCACCGCACGGGCCAGAGTGGCACCATCGATGCGCAAAGGCGCCGTGCCATTCACATTGGAGAGCCTGATGCGCAGCCCCGTCCCGCCGATGGAAGGGCGGATGATCTGCCGCAGCGTCGCCCCGCCGAAACTGCCAGCAGGCAAGGCATTGTCCCCCGTGGGCACCATCTGCGAGGACGCCCAGCCTGCCACCCATTGCGGCGCGCATGGCGCCGCATGGGCCGCGAAAGGCGACAGGGCCAGCACCGAAGCAAGCGCGGCGCGCAGGGCAGGATTCATCAGCATCACCTCCGGCATACGGAAAGGACCGGGTTTCACGCCCGGCCCTTCCCTTTTTCACACTCTTCGGATCGTCAGAACTTCTCGCGCAGACCCAGCGAATAGGTCGTGCCCGGATTGTAGTCCGAATAGGTCACGTTCTTATACTGCAGATAGGTGCGGATATGCGCCTTGGTCAGATTGGTGACGTTGAAGGAGACCGTGGGAAGCAGCGTGCTGCCGCCGAAGATCTTCTGCAGGTCGAGGTTGGAGGAGAAATCCAGCTCCTTGTGCACGTCATTGTAGATCGCGAAATTGTTGAGCCCGTTCTGGGGGCCCGCTGCCGCCAGCGAACCGCCGGTGAAGTTGTACAGCAGTCGCGCCGACACGCCCTTGTGATCGTAATAGAGCGTCAGGTTGTAGGTCGTGTGGGCCACACCCGTCGCGATCACGGCGGGCACGCTGGCGCTCGACTGGTCGATCACGGTGACGTTGCCGATCACGCCCAGACCCTTGATGCCATGGCCATGCGGCGCAAGGATGAAGTCCAGCGGCTGAACAACCGTGAATTCAGCGCCGTTGATCACCAGATTGCCGGCATTGACCTGCTCGGTGATGTTGATCGGCGAGTTGGCAGCGCCGGTCGGGTAGCTGTTGAGGATCGTCGCCTGTCCGGTGGTCACCGTGTTGATGTTGACGCCATAGGGAGCCAAAGCGCTGAAGGTGCTGGCAATGTTGGCCGACTGGGTGAAGCCGGTGATCGACTTGCGATAGGCGGCAACCGCGATGTAGCCTTCCTTGCCGGTATAATATTCAAAGCCCAGGTCGAGGTTCTTTGACAGATAGGGCGCCAGCGCCGGATTGCCGATCGAAGCCTGATAGGCCGAAATGTCGGAGAAGTTCACACCCGGCAGCATCGCATTGGGGTCCGGACGGGTCAAAGTCTTGGACCAGGATGCGCGGAACACCGCATGGCGGCCCAGCGCGAAGTCCGCCGTGAAGGCCGGCAGCGCATAGCTGTAGCTGTTGTAGGTGTTGATGAAGTTGAAGGCGCCAATGCCCACCGTGGGGTAATAACCGCCGCTGGTCAGCGAAGCGTTCTGCTGGGTGATGGCGCCATTGGCGACATAGCCGCCGATGCGCTGGTTGGTGTGGATGAAGCGCACGCCACCGTTCAGGCGCAGCGTGTTGTCACCGAATTCGAACTTGTCATCGGCTTCGATATAGGCGCCGAAGTTCTTTTCCTCATACTGGCCCGAATTGGCGCCGGTGTTCGAGGCGGTCGAGAAAGGCGCGCTGGCATTGTACTGGGCATAGTTCGACGCGGCAGCAAAGGCCGGCCAGTTGACGGTGATGAAACCGCGCGGCCCGGGCATCAGATAGTTGGCCAGCGAGGCCTGCGGGATCAGCGAGCCCAGATACTGGACCGAACCCGTCGCCCCCGCCGTCGCGCCCGTGCCATAGCCCGGATACAGCGCTGCGGCCGAACCCGGCGCATTCAGGCCAAGGCAGGCAGGCTGCGTGTTGGGCGACTGCATCGCCACATTGGGCTGATTGCCGCAAACCGCATTCTGCCACAGCGTGCTGTTGTCCATGGCGTAGATGTTGCGGTAATTGTCATCATAGGCGGCGCCCACGCGCACCACGATATCACCGTGATCCCAGCGCAGATTGCCGCGGATGCCCTTGGTCGTGGTCTGGCGGCGTTCGTCCTGCAGATTGACGCGGCCGCCATTCCAGTTGAAGTTCGCCGGATTGTCGAGATCCGTGCTGGAGGCAATGTTGATGTTGCCGTTGTTGTTGGTGTAATTGACGGTGTCGCCCGAACCCAGCACCGTCGAGACCAGCACCGAAGGCGACTGGCGGTAGAAGCTGCTGTGCGTGACATCACCGCGAACATCGATCTTCAGATGGTTGGTGATCTGATACTCACCGCCCGGATTGAAGCCGTAATAGGTCAGCTGTTCGTCATAGGGACGATATTCGAGGAAGGACTGCGAATTGGCGAAGGTGCCCGAGGTCACCACGCCATTGCTGTCCACCTGCAGGCCGATCGGGATGGCGCTGCCATTGCGGCCCACCCAGTCCATATCGATGCGCTGTTCCTGGTTGCGCGCCTTGGACAGCATGCTGTCGAGGTAGAGATGCAGCCCGTTGTCGTCGCCCTTATACTCCAGCGAGACGACGCCGGTGATGCGCTTGCGCGAACCCCATTCGTTGAACTCGCGGCCCAGACGAGGGATCAGTGCCTGGTTGAGCTGGGTGATCGTCAGGCCCGGGTTCAGCGCCAGCAGCGCCGCCTGATTGAGCGCGCTGCCCGTCACCAGACCATTGCCCGCGCCTGCCGGAACGGTGGCGGGGATGCTCCAGGTGCTGCCGTTGCTGCCGGTGCCATTGATGTTGTTGCGCGAGGAGGTGGTGTTCTGCGCGGCGGACAGGTTCGGCTCGGTCCAGCCCACCGACTCAAAGCCGTTGGAATTGACCTGATTGCTGATGCCCGAAACGCCGATCAGAATGCCGAACTCGCCCTTGGTGCTGCTGAACACCGCCGCGCCCTTATAGCCGGGCGTCTTGGCATTGGTGTTGTAGAGCCCGTCCATCGAGAGGCTGAAATGCGTGCCCGGCTTGTCGAAGGGATGCGCCATGCGCAGATCGATCGAACCGGCGGCGCCGCCTTCCAGAATGTCAGCGCGCGAGCTTTTCTCGACGGTGATCGAGGTGAACAGCTCGGTCGGGAAATAGTTGAGGTCGACCTGACGGCCCGTGCCCGAACCATCGGCGGTGCCGGTCGAGCCGATCATGATCGCCGCGCCGTTCAGCGTCACCTGCGTGAAGGCAGAACCCAGGCCACGAATGGCAGCGTTCACACCCTCGCCATCATTGTCGCGGTTGATGGTCACGCCCGGCACGCGGCTCAGCGATTCAGCGATGTTCGAATCCGGGAACTTGCCGATGTCTTCGGCCAGAATGGTTTCGGTCAGGCCGATGTTGTTCTTCTTGATCTCGGCAGAGCGCTGAAGGCTGGCGCGATAGCCGGTCACGATGATTTCATTGGCCGCATCCTGATCGGGCTGCGCAGCCGGAGCGCTCGCCTGTGCGGCAGGCGCCTGAGCAAAAGCCGGCATGGCCAGAAAGCCGAAGCTGGAAACACCCGTCGCAAGGCCCAACATGATGGCCGTTTTCTTATATGTCATATGCCTACCCCTGATTCCCATGCATGTGCGGCGCGGATGGCGGGCCTGAACCAGCCCGGGCGCCCGATTTCATTATGGCCGGCCCGCTTGCACACGCGCCGACAGCCCTCCGCCCCCTGATGTTTCAGCGTGCGGGTTGCAGATGGTTACGTCCTGATGATCGGCGGCCTGACGATCGGGCCTGTGTGAAGCCCTTGTCGTCAGGCGACCCGTGTGAGGCCGAACGCCTCTAGGCGGCGCCCTTCCCTGTCAGACGCATGCCAAGGGGTCCCTTCCCGGCAAGGCGGCGAACAAGGCTGGAGCGAACGCAGGTGCGTTGGTGTTTGCTGAACATCGGCCTCTCCTGAGCGCTATCCCCGGCCCTGTCTGTTTCGAGCCTTTGTACTGGTTTGTGATAGCGCTATCACTGCTTGGTGTTTACTCCGACCACTCCGCCTGTCAAGCAAAGATCGCAAGCCTATTGGTAGCGATACAATTTTATCCGCTGGATCTGGAATTCCCCGGGCGCGAGCTGGATGTGCCGCCCCTGGTGAGTCTGGTCGCCATTGAGCAGACGGCCCGCAATCCAGCGGTGTTGGGCGTCGAAATGCCCCTCCCAAGCGCTGTCGATTCCGGCAAGGCGCCCACCGGGCCCGACAGGCTCAAAGGTAACGGTAACACCCTGCCCTGCCACGATATAGTCTTCCGGCCCGGTCTGCACGATCACCGCCCCGGCCTTGCCGGTTTCAGGCGTGGCCTCGGGCTTGACGATATCGGCAAAGCTGACGGTGAAGCGGTAATCGCCGATCCGCTCGGTAACGGGCTCATAGATCAGCGTGCCATCGTAAAGCGCGCGCGGTCGGAAGGCCGACATGCGCCCCAAGCCCTGCGCGCCGAGAATCTCGGGCGAGATCTGCTCCAGCACGTCATAGGCCCCGGCCAGAGCGCCCGGTTTCTCATCGACCGATTCGATGGAGAAGGGCCCGAAGCCGATCGCATCCAGCTTGCCGATGGCATAGAAGGCATTGCCCGGCACCTGCGGGTGATCGGCATTGTTGGCTTCGGGAATGAACAGCGGATTGTCGGGCCGCTTGTAGGTGTTCACGATATCAACGAAGTTGGTGAAATAGATATCGGGCGCCAGAAAATCGAGCGCAGGCGCCGCGGCCTTCCAGACATCGATCAGATGCGGCAAGGGGCCGCCGCTGGGATATTCACCGGGCGCGCGTCCGGGCCGGTTGAGCGCCACATTGACATACATCGGCAGGTCGTAAGCACCTTTCCCCGCGCGCGTCAGCCCATCGGCGAAGCGCGCGTAATGCCATGCGGTGAAGATTTCCTCCGACGCCGTGCCCGGCCCGAACACCTCGGCCCATGTGCCGCTGGTTTTGGCGCCATTGTCCTCCCAGCGCTGACGCATGGCGGGGACCAGCGTATCGTGATGCTGCTGGAGGTAGGTCATCAGCTCGGCGGGCACTTGGCCGCGATAGGCGGCATCGGCCTGCGCGCTGTAATCGCGCGCCACCGGCAGCATGCCGATCTCATTTTCCACCTGCACCATCAGCACGGTGTTCTGCTGGGCATCCACCGCCTTGATATGGGCGAGCAGCGCGGCGAAGATCTTCTGATCCGCCGCAAGGGTCGCGGGCGCCATGGAGGAAAGGATATCCACCCCCTGCCCGCTCGGCAGTTGAGCGCGCGGGAAACGGGCCTGATCCCGCTTCACCCAGGCAGGCACATAGGTCGACATGGAATTCTTCCACGCCCCGAACCACAGAAACACCAGATGCAGATTGTTGGCCCGCGCGTTGCGGATCAGCGTATCGACGCTGGACCAGTCATACTGGCCTTCCTTGGGCTCGATCAGCTCCCAGGAGACCGGCGCCAGCACGGTGTTGAGATGCATGGCGCGCAGGCGCTTCCAGTGGGGGGCCATATAGGCCTCACTGGTGTCGCTGCTGTTGCCGAGTTCGCCAGCCAGCAGCAGCATGGGCTTGCCCTGCACCTGCAACTGGGTGGCGGTGCCCTGTTTCACCAGCCTGGGCGCATCGGCCAGAGCGGGCGTTGCGACCAGGGAAAGGGCCGCCGCACAAGACAGCAATTTCATCACGAAACATCCTTGCAAAGAGCCAGCGCGGCCAGCGCGCCCTGCGTTTCCAGAAGGGTGAGCCAGCGGACCAATGCTGCGCGGAATGCTGCATGGTTTTGCAACGCGAGCGGCACGACGGCCTCAAGCCCCAGCACGGCATCCACCCGGGCTTCGGCATCCTTGGCCCCGGCCAGACGCTGCGCGATCACCCCGGCCAGCGGATCATCGATGGCGAAGGTTTCACCCCTGTCATTGCGCCCGGCCTGCCAGCGAATCCAGCCCGCCACCGCCAGAGACAAGGCCTCGATCCCCTGCCCCGCCGCCAGCCTTGCGGCGATCGGCGCCAGCAGACGTTGCGGCAGCTTCTGAGAGCCATCCATGGCGATCTGATGCGTGCGATGCATCAACGTGGGATTGTCAAAGCGCGCCATCAACGCTTGGCGATAGGCGGCGATGTCCAGCTCCGGCGGGGGCGACAGAGTGGTCTGCGCCTCATCCCATAGTTGTTCGACAAAAGCGCGGGCCTCGGGGCGTTCCAGCACCTCATGCACATGCGCGAGGCCCGCCAGACCGCCCAGATAGGCGATGCCGCTATGCGCGCCATTGAGCAAGCGCAGTTTAGCCTCCTCCCATGGGGCGACGGCGGCGGTCAGTTGTACGCCCGCGCCGAAGGCAGGGCGAGGCCCGCAGAAATGGTCCTCGGTCACCCATTGGGTGAAGGGCTCGGTCTTGACCATGGCTCGGTCTTCTACGCCGAGGCGCTGCGCCAGATCGGCAATATCCTGCTCCGTGGTGGCAGGCACGATGCGGTCCACCATGGTTTCAGGGAAAGCGCCATAGGCCTCGATCCACACGGCAAGGTCAGGATCGTGATGCCGCGCCAGAGCCAGCACCCCGCCGCGCAGCCGCGAACCATTGTGCGGCAGATTGTCGCAGGAGATCGCGGTGAAGGGCTTGAGCCCCGCCGCCCGGCGCATGGCCAATGCTGCAACGATATAGCCCAAAGCGGTTTGCGGCTTTTCCAGCGACAAGAGGTCTGCCGCCAGCTGCGCATCATCCTCGATCAGCGCGCCGCTGGATGGGTCCAGCTTGTAGCCCTTTTCGGTGATGGTCAGAGTGACGATATGGGTGTCCGGCGCGGCCATCACGGCCAGCAATTCCGCCGGAGCCTCCGGCGCGATCAGCACCTTTTGCACCGCGCCCATGATGCGGGCGGTCAGGGCCGCGCCATCGCGCACCAGCATGGTGTAAAGCCCATCTTGAGGCACCATCTGATCGCGCACTGTGGGCGAACGCAAGGACGCCGCCACAATGCCCCAGCGCAGATCGCCAGCGGCCAGCACATCATCGAACACTGCCGCCTGATGCGCGCGGTGAAAAGCGCCGATGCCCAGATGGATGACACCGGTCTTCACCGCGCCGCGATCATAGGAGGGGCGCAGCACATCGCCTGGCAGCTGGCTCAGCGTGGCTTCGGAAAGACGCGTCACAGCCGATACGCCTGCTTGGCCAGCCCATAGGACAGCGCATGGGCCAAGTCGAAAGCTTCGTCCTCCTCGATGCGGTGTTCGGCCACCAGACGGGCGAGGAAGCCGCAATCCATCCGCCGCGCCACATCATGCCGCGCAGGGATTGAGAGGAAGGCGCGCGTATCGTCGTTGAAGCCCACCGTGTTGTAGAAACCGGCGGTCTCGGTGACGTTTTCGCGGAAGCGGCGCATGCCTTCCGGGCTGTCATGGAACCACCAGGGCGGACCCAGCTTCAGCGCGGGATAGTGCCCCGCCAGCGGCGCCAGTTCGCGGGCATAAACATCCTCATCCAGCGTAAAGAGGATCAGCGTCAGGCGCGGATCATTGCCATAGAGGTCCAGCAACGGCTTCAAAGCGCGCACAAACTCGCCCGGCATCGGGATATCACCGCCCTTGTCACGCCCGAAGCGGCCCAAAACCGCATCGTTGTGGCTGCGCCAGACGCCGGGGTGAAGCTGCATCACCATGCCGTCCTCGATCGACATGCGCGCCATTTCCACCAGCATATGGCCGCGGAAGAGTTCGGCCTCCGCCGCGCTGACGGGGCCTGCCATCACCTTGGCGTAAAGCGCCTCGATCTCGGGGCGCGAGAGATGCGCGGTGAAGGCCGTGGGATGGCCGTGATCGGTGCTGGTGGCGCCCGCCGCGCGGAAATCGGCGCGGCGCTTTTCATGAGCGCGCAAGTAACCGGCGAAGCTGCCGACATCCTCGCCCGTCATGGCGCAGAAGGCTGTCACCTTTTCGATAAAGCGCGGATCGTCCGGGTCCATCACCGGGTCGGGGCGATAGGCGGTGACAACCTTGCCGCCCCAGCCGCTCTCACGGATCGCCTTGTGGTGGGTCAGCGGGTCCAGAGGCCCCTCGGTGGTGGCGATGGCCTCGATGTTGAAGCGCTCGAACAGGGCGCGGGGGCGGAATTCGGGGGTTTGCAGCGCGGCGTCGATGGTGTCGTAATAGAGGCTGGCGGTGGCTGGTTCCAGCCGCACATCAATGCCGAAAACCTGCGTAAAAACATAGTCCAGCCACATGCGCGAGGGGGTGCCCGCGAACAAATGGTAATGGGCGGCAAAGCGATCCCATATGGCGCGCGAATCGCTTTCGGTGGGGCTGCCATCGACCGTCGGGATGCCCAGTTGATCCAGCCCGACGCCCTGACTCATCAGCATACGGAAGACGTAATGGTCCGGCACGATCAGCAGATCAGAGGGGTTCGCGAAAGGCTCGTTATAGGCGAACCACGCCGGGTCGGTATGGCCGTGCGGGCTGATGATCGGCAGGTCGCTGACGGTGGCGTAAAGCGCCCGGGCGATATCGCGGGTGCGCGTTTCAGCCGGAAACAGGCGATCAGGATGGAGGCGAAGGGGCTTCATGCGGTTGTTTCCGAAAGCGAGACCGGCGCGTAACGCGGAACGATCAGGTGAAGGACAAACAGCGCCACCAGATAGGCGCAGGAGGCGAGGATAAAGATGGGCTGAAAGCTGCCGACCGTTTCCAGAATCATGCCGGCATATTTGGCCATCAGCATGCCGCCCAGCGCGCCCGAAAGCCCGCCGATGCCGATGACGGAGCCCGCCATCCAGCGCGGAAAGAGATCGCCCGGCAGAGCGTAAACATTGGCCGAAAAGCCCTGATGCGCGGCGCAGGCAAGGCCGATCAGCAGCACCGCCACCCACAGGCTGGGCGCCTGAGCGGCAAAGGCAATCGGCAGGGCAAACAGCGCGGCGCAGAACATCGCGCCCTTGCGCGCTCGGTTGATCGACCACCCGCGCCCCATCAGCCGCGAGGACAGCCAGCCCCCCGCCACCGATCCGACATCGGCCAGCAGGTAAACCGCGATCAAGGGCGGCCCGAAATCGAGCATTTTTACATGATACTGCCGGTTGAAGAAATCGGGCAGCCAGAACAGGAAGGTCCACCACACCGGATCGATCAGAAAGCGGCCCATCAAATAGGCCCATGTCTGGCGATGACGAAACAGGCTGAGCCATGGCACGGAACGCTGAGGCTCTGCAGGTTCGGCCTCGATCCAGGCGAGTTCTTCCGCCGAAAGGCCCACCTTGTCGCGCGGGCGGCGATAGATCGCCAGCCATGCCGCCAGCCACACCACCGTCAGCAGGCCGGTGAGGATAAAGGCCCAGCGCCAACCCAAGGTCACCGCGATCACCGGTACCAGCAGCGGCGTAACGATCGCGCCAACATTGGAGCCCGCGTTGAAGATGCCGATGGCCAGAGCCCGCTCGCGCCGGGGAAACCATTCATTGGTGGCGCTCAGCGCGGCGGGGAACGTCCCTGCCTCACCGATGGCCAGCGGGATGCGCGCCAGCAGCATGCCTCCGGTGGTGGTGAAGAAGACATGCATGACATGCCCGAGCGTCCACAATCCTACTGCCAATGCGTATCCTGCGCGTGCGCCGATCCGGTCGATTACGCGGCCGAACAGCACATAGGCCACGCCGTATCCCGCCTGAAACCAGATCGCGAGGCTGGCATAGCCGGTCTCGCTCCAGCCATAGCGGGCCTGAAGATCGGGTTTCAGCGTGGGCAGCACCAGCCGGTCGATATAGCTGAGCACCACGGCGGCAAACAGCAGGGCGCAGACCACCCAGCGGATTTTGCCTGAAGGTTTGGCCTGCTCCATGCGCGCTTACCAGTTGTACATCGTGCCATCTTCCAGCCGGTTCACCGGCAGGAAGGCGCGCTTGTATTCATACTTTGCGGCCAGCTCTTCATCGATCTCCACGCCGAGGCCCGGCTTCTCGCCCGGGTGCATCATGCCGTCTGCAAAGGTGTAGGCATGGGGGAAGACGGCATCGGTCTCCGCCGTGTGCTTCATATACTCCTGAATGCCGAAATTGGGCACCGAGAGGTCGAAATGCAGCGCAGCGGCCATGCAGACCGGCGAGAGATCGGTGGCGCCATGGCAGCCGGTGCGGATCTGATAGAGATCCGCCAGCGCCGCAATCCGGCGCAGATGAGTGATACCGCCCGCATGCACCACCGTGGCGCGGATATAGTCGATCAGCTGGTTCTGGATCAGATCCTTGGCGTCCCAGATCGAGTTGAAGATCTCGCCCACGGCCAGCGGCGCAGTGGTGTGCTGGCGGATCAGCTTGAAGGCCTCCTGATTTTCGGCAGGGGTGGCGTCTTCCAGCCAGAAGGGGCGGTAGGGCTCCAGATCCTTGCCCAGACGGCCCGCCTCGATGGGGGTGAGGCGGTGGTGGATGTCATGCAGCAGATGAACATCCCAGCCCAAAGCCTCGCGCGCGGCCTTGAAGAGTTCGGGCACCACGCGCAGATATTTGCTGGTGTTCCACACGTTTTCCGTGGGCAGATCGGAGTCAGCGGGCTCGTAGAAATATTTGTCCTTCGAGACGCCATAGGTGCTGGCCATGCCCGGCACGCCGCATTGCAGGCGGATCGCCTTGTAACCCTGCTTCTGATACTCCAGCGCGACGTTGATCGTATCCTCGATGCTGGTGCCATTGGCGTGGCCATAGACCATCACGCCCTCGCGGCTCGCCCCGCCCAGCAGCTGGTAGAGCGGCAGGCCGGCGATCTTGCCCTTGATGTCCCACAGCGCCGTGTCGACCGCGGCAATGGCGGTCATGGTGACGGGGCCGCGACGCCAGTAGGCGCCCTTGTAGAGATACTGCCAGATATCCTCGATGCGATGCGCGTCACGCCCGATCAGGCAGGGGATGATGTGATCCTGCAGATAACTCGCCACCGAGAGTTCGCGGCCATTGAGCGTGGCATCGCCAAGCCCGTAAACGCCCTCATCGGTCTCGATCTTGAGGGTAACGAAATTGCGGCCGGGGCAGGTCACGATGACCTTGGCGCCTGTGATGATGGGCATGGCTTTGATCCTGTTCAGACGATGTCGAGAGTAACGGTTTGCAGGGTTTCGCTGTCTGGCCCGACCATGATGTCGAAACGGCCGGGTTCGACGCGCTCGACCATGTTCAGATCCCACAGCGAGAAGGCATCGGGGCCGAGGGTGAAGCGCACCTCACGGCTTTCGCCCGGCGCCAGGGTGACGCGCTCGAAGCCCTTCAATTCCTTGATGGGGCGGGTGACGGAGGCCACCTGATCATGGATGTAAAGCTGCACCACCTCATCGCCCGCGCGGGAACCGGTGTTGCGCACATCGACGCTGACCATCACCTGCCCCTGCGTGCCGATCTGCGGCGCGGAAAGGCGCGGTTTGCTCATCTCGAAGCTGGTGTAGGAGAGGCCGAAGCCGAAGGGATACAGCGGCGAAATGTCTTCAAAAACATAGCCTCGCCGGGCGCTGGGCTTGCGGTTGTAGAAGATGGGGATCTGCCCCGCATTGCGCGCCACGGTGACGGGCAGCTTGGCACCGGGATTGACCGCGCCGAACAGGATATCGGTCATGGCCGTGCCGCCCTCCTGCCCCGGATACCAGCATTCCAGCAGAGCGTTGGCGCCTGCCGCCACGGCAGGATAGCTGGGCGGGCGGCCATTGATCGCGCAGACCACCACAGGTTTGCCCGTAGCCTTGAGCGCGGCGAAGAGATCATTCTGCTCGCCCACCAGATCGAGGCTGGTGCGGTCGCCCAGATGGTTTTTGGCGAAGCCCTCGCGGCTGGTCTGCTCGGTGTCGCCGATGGCCAGCAGGATGATGTCGGATGTCTGGGCCAGCTTGACCGCCTCGGCGATCAAGTCGCGGTTGCGGGCAGGATCGGCCAGCAGCACTTCGTCGCTGGAGCGGTCCTCGCTCTGGGTGATGAAGACGCCTTGGGCAAACTCCACCTGCGCCTTGCCTGCCAGATGGGCCTTCACGCCTTCCAGCAACGATACCGCCTGACGCGGCGTGCTGCTGTAACCGCCCAGACGCGCCACGGCGGCATTCGGCCCGATCACCGCCACACGCTTGTGAGCACCGGGCGTCAACGGCAGAATGCCATCGTTCTTGAGCAGCACGATCGAGCGATGCGCCGCCTTCAGCGCCAGAGCGCGGGCCTCGGCATTGCCGGTGATCCGGTCGAATTCCTTGTCGACGAAGGGGTTTTCAAACAGCCCGGCGCGGAATTTCAGGGTAAGCATACGCGCGCAGGCGGTGTCCACCGCTGCCTGCGGGACCTTGCCCTCGCGCACCTGCTGCACCAGCGTGCGGAACGCCAACCCATCGGGCAGCTCGCAATCGACGCCCGCCGCCAGAGCATGACGCGCCGCCGCTTCCAGATCGGCGGCCACATGGTGGATCGTATCCAGCTCCGGCACCGCGCCGTAATCGCTGATCACCGCGCCATCGAAGCCCCATTCGCCACGCAGCACCTGCGTGAGCAGCCAGCGGTTCTGATGGCTGGGCACGCCGTCGATCTCATTGTAGCTGGGCATCACCGCGCCGATGCCGGTGCGTTTTACAACCTCTCGGAAGGGCGGCAGGAAGTTCTCGCGCAATTCGCGCTGCGAGATCGGCGCGGGGGCGATGTTGTCGCCGCTCTGGGGCTGGCCGTGGCCGGTCATATGCTTGAGCGTGGCGAACACCTTGCCCGGGGGCAGCTCACGCCCCTCACCCTGCAGGCCCAGCACGGCGGAGACGCCCATTTCCCCGCAGAGATAGGGGTCCTCGCCATAGGTTTCCTCGATGCGGCCCCAGCGCGGATCGCGGGCGATGTCCACCACCGGCGAGAGCGCCAGATGCACGCCGCGCGCCCGCACCTCGCGCGCGATCACCGACTGGACATCATGCATCAACTGCCGGTCGAAGCTGCCCG